>DATILY010000062.1:0-123944 GCA_035475895.1 Casimicrobiaceae bacterium
CATCACTGAGCCGTTTGCTGTGCACCGTAGCGCTCGCCGCGGGCGCAATGGGATTGTTCGCGGGACCCGCGGCCGCGCAGCAGCCACCGGTGCGCATCGGCAGCACGCTGGCGCTCACCGGGCCGCTGGCCGCCACCGCGCTCACGCATAAGCTCGTCGGCGAAATCTACGTCGAGCAGCTGAATGCCCGCGGCGGCCTGCTCGGCCGCAAGGTGGAATGGATCGTCAAGGATGACCAGTCCAAGCCCGACCTCGCGCGCACGCTCTACGAGCAGCTCATCACCACCGACAAGGTCGACCTGCTGATGGGGCCCTACGCCACCGGCGCGATCCTCTCGGCGATGGGCGTGGCGCAGCGCTACAACAAGGTGCTCGTGCATCACACGTTCGGCATTCCGTCGCTTGCGAAGTACGACATGCAGTTCCCCGCGTGGTCGCTCGGGCCCGATCCCGGCAACACGGTGCCCAACACGGTGTTCGACGCGCTCGCGGCCTCGCCCAAGCCACCGAAGACGATCGCGGTGGTGACGAGCAAGTTTCCCTCGGTGCACTTCATGTCGCTCGGTGCACGCGAAGTGGCCAAGAAGCGCGGCCTCAACGAAGTGCTGTTCCTCGAGTGGGATTTCGGCAACCTCGACTACGGCCCCATCGCGGCGCGCATCAAGGACGCCAAGCCGGACTTCATCTGGGTCGGCGCCATCGGCCTCGAGGGCAACCAGCTGCTCGACGCGCTGAACAAGATCGACTACAAGCCGCAGGAGCACTTCTACATGTACCCGGCGCCCGCCCCGATGTCGACGTCACCGCTGGCGCGCAACGCCCTGTCGATGACGATCTTCGAGGAGCACGTGCCGTTCATCAACAACCCGGGCGCCAAGGAGTTCGTGCAGCTGTATCACGAGCGTGCCGCCAAGGCCGGCATTCCGGACACGTCGGTCGAGGTGCAGGCCGCCGCGTCGTACACCGCGTGGCAGATCCTCGAGGCCGGGGTCAAAGGCGCCGGCAGCCTCGACGACAAGGCCATCGCCGCGTACATCAAGTCGCACCGCATCGACACCATCCAGGGCAAGCTGCGCTTCGACGGTCCGAGCAACTACGGCGACGACCTGATGCGCGTCAAGCAAGTGCAGAACGGCCATTGGGTGACCGTGTGGCCCAAGGAGTACGCCGCGCCGGGCGCGACGCTGTCGGTGCAATGACACGCGGCATCGGCGCCCCCGCGCAGGCGGGGGCCAAGCTTCGTTGCCACACGGGACACTGGGTTTCCGCCGTCGCGAAGCCGACGAGATGACCTTCCCGAGCGCGACGCTTCTCGCCCAATCCGCGCTCTCCGGCCTGTTCATCGGCGCCCTGTACGGCCTGCTCGGCCTCGGCGTCAGCCTGTCGTGGGGGCTGCTCCACGTCATCAACCTCGCGCATTTCGGGTTCGCCTTCCTCGCGGCCTACCTTTGCTACCAGCTGGCTGGCACGGGTCACGTCGATCCGTTGCTGACGCTCGCGCTGATCGTGCCGACGTTCTTCGCCCTCGGCGTGCTCGTGCAATGGCTCCTCGGCCGCTTTCGCGTGACGCCGCTCAATTCGCTGCTCGCGACGTTCGGCCTCACGGCCATCATCGAGGCGTTCATCCAGTGGATCTGGACCGCCGATTTCCGGCGGCTGGAGTCGAGCTACGCCGGTGAGAAGATCCGCGTCGGTGCGTTGTTCGTTCCGGTGCCCGAGCTCGTCACGCTGGTGCTCGCGCTCGCGCTGTCGTTCATGGTCTATGCGGTGCTGCGCCACACCGACTGGGGCAAGGCGCTGCGCGCGCTTGCGGAGGATGCGCCGATCGCTTCCGCCTTCGGCGTCAACGCCAAGGCGTCCGCGCTGCTGCTCTCCGGCGTGTGCGCGGCGCTCGCGGGCGTGGCCGGCGTCTGCCTCGCGATCGGCTTCACGCTCACGCCGGCGCAGATGTACGCCTGGGTGGGCGTGGTCTTCGCGGCCGTCATGCTGGGTGGGCTCGGCAGCGCCATCGGACCGCTCGTGGCCGGCATCGTGATCGGCGTCAGCGAGGCGCTCACCGCCGCCGTCGCGTCGCCGTCGTGGTCGCCGATCGTGTCGTTCACGCTGCTGATCCTGCTGCTCCTGCTGCGCCCGGGGAAGGCCTGAACGTCGATCGCACGCTCGCAGGCATCGTCGCCGCGGGCATCCTGCTCGCCGCGGTGCCGTGGCTCGGGCTGCCGCCGTTCTATGCCTCGTTCCTGTATCTCGTCCTGCACTGGGTCGTGCTGGCGACGTCGTGGAACCTGCTCTGCGGCTATTCGGGGTACTTCTCGTTCGGACACGGGGCCTTCTTCGGCGCGGGCGTGTACACGACGGCAACGCTCGCCGGCACCTGGGACGTGCCGTTCCTCTGGACGCTGCCTGCCGCGGCGGCCGTGGCCGCGCTGCTCGGCGTCGCGCTCGGCGCGGTCGTGTTCCGCGTGCGCCGCGTGCGCGGCGAGCTGTTCGCGCTGCTCACGCTCGCCGTGACCTTCGTGCTGGCGACCGTCATCGCCAACACCCCGATCGATGGCGGGCCGGGCGTGTACCTGAGCGCCGTGCCGCTGCCGACGCTCGCACCCGATCCCGCCGGCACGTTCTATCTCCTCGCATTGGCGCTGGCCACGCTCACCATCGCGCTCGCCTACGCCATCCGCCGCGCGCGCCTGGGCCTCGCGCTCTTTGCCATCCACGACGACGAGGATGCGGCCGAAGTGATGGGCGTGCCGACGTATCGCTGCAAGCTCGCGGCGTTCGCGCTGTCGTGCGGCCTCGCCGGCGCGGCCGGCGGCGTGCAGGCGCTGTTCGTCTCGTACGTGACCACCGGCAGCGTCTTCAACATCACGGTGCCGCTCACCGTGGTCCTGATGAGCGTGCTCGGCGGCACGCGCCACTGGGCGGGGCCGGCGCTCGGCGCGCTGGTGATCACCGTGCTGCTCTACGCGTTCACCGCGGCCGACCAGGCGATCGTCGGCAAGGCCGCCGTCGGCGCCGTGCTGCTCGCTGCCATCCTGTTCGTGCCCGACGGGCTGCTCGGGCGCCTGCGGCCGCGCAAGCGCCCGGTTGCGGAAGTGACCGCCGACATCGTGGCGGTGCCCCATGCGCTGCCTGCCGGTGCGCCGCTGCTGCGCGTGACGGGCCTGCGCAAATCGTTCCGGGGCGTGCGCGCCCTCGATGGGCTCGACCTCGTCGTGCACCAGGGCGAGATCCTGGGCATCGTCGGTCCCAACGGATCGGGCAAGTCGACGCTCATCAACGTCGTCAGCGGGCATTACCGTGCCGACGCGGGAAGCATCCAGTTCGCCGGCCGCGAGCTCGCGCACCTGCCGGCGCACCGGATCGCGCGTGGCGGCATCGCGCGCACCTATCAGATCCCGCGCCCGTTCGCGCACTTGTCCGTGCTCGACAACGTCGCGCTCACGGCGCGCTTCGGCGAAGCGCGGCTGTCACGCGAAGTCGCCGAAGCGCAAGGGCTGCGCTGGCTGCAATTCACCGGCCTCGCGGCGCGCGCGCACGTGCTCCCCGGTGAGCTCAACCTGCATCAAACCAAGTTCCTGGAGCTCGCCCGCGCGCTCGCCTCGCGCCCCCGGCTGGTGCTGCTCGACGAAGTGCTGTCCGGCCTCGCACCGGCCGAGATCGACGAAGCGATCGCGCTCATCCGGCGCATCCGTGACCAGGGCACGACGATCATCCTGGTCGAGCATCTCATGCGTGTCATGACCACGCTGCCCGATCGCATCGTGGTCATCGACCAGGGACGCGTGCTCGCACAGGGCAGCGCCCGCGAGGTGATGGCGCGTGGCGACGTGGTGACGGCCTATCTCGGTGCCGCGCATGCTTGAGCTGTCCGACGTGCGCGTCGACTACGGCGCCGCGGCTGCGCTGTCGCACATCACGCTTGTCATCGGCGCCGGCGAGCTCGTTTGCGTGGTCGGCCCCAATGGCGCGGGCAAGACGACGCTCATCAACGCGATCGCCGGCCTGCATCGCGTGAAGAGCGGCCGCATGACGCTCGACGGGCGCGACATCGCGCGCTTGCCGCCGCATCGCTACTGCAGCGCCGGCATTGCGCTCGTGCCCGAAGGGCGGCGCCTGTTCGGCACGATGACCGTGCGCGAGAACCTCGAGCTCGGCGCGTTCGGCCGCCAGGCGCGCGCAGCGCGTGCGCGATCCCTGGCACAGGTGTGCACGATGTTCCCGGCGGTCGGCGAGCGGCTCGACCGCATCGCGGGGACGCTCTCCGGCGGGCAGCAGCAGATGGTCGCGATCGGGCGCGCGTTGATGGCGTGCCCGCGCCTGCTGCTGCTCGACGAGCCGTCGCTCGGCCTGGCGCCGGTCATCGTGGGCGATCTGTTTCGCGCGATCCGGTCGATCCATGCGGCGGGCACCGCCGTGCTGCTGGTCGAGCAGAACGTGACGATGGCGCTGGACCTCGCCACCCGCGCCTACGTGCTCGACGAAGGCCGCATCGTGACGTCCGGCGCGCCCGACGTCATCGCCGCCGATCCTGCGCTGCGCCGCGCGTATCTGGGCGTGGCGGCGGAGTAGGTGCGGCGTGGCCCCGGACGGCGGCCGGGACGCAGCCGATCAGTGGGCCGGCGTGACCGGTGGCAAGGCGCGCGCGAGCGCTGCGAAGAGCTGCAGCACCGCAAGCGGATCGAGCTCGATCTCCTGCAGCTTGACCCGTACGCGCCCCGGCGTTGCAGGCGACGGCTCGATGGTCAGCTGCGACGAGCCCGGCCCGAGCATCGACTTCAGGTCGTTGGCGAGCTTCTGGTTGGCCGCGTCGATGACGGGCGCCCGGCTGCCCGAGCGGCCGTGCGTCACACGGCCTTCGGCCACCTCGATCACCGCTTGCGCGATCGCGTCCCAGTCGTAGTGGCCGGCCTGCGCGCGAAATTCGCGCACCGGCCGGCCGGCATCGAGCACGGCCACGAAGCGGCCACGATAGAGGCTTTCGTCGACTGCGAGCTGGACGACCTGCCCCTTGTGGACGAAGGCGAGCTGCCCATGCAACGGCCGCAAGCCGCGATAGAGCAGGTGCTCCTTGAGGTCCGACTTCAATCGTTCTTTCGACGGCATCGCTGGTGCCCCGCTATGCTGATGACAGCTTGTGCAGCACGCGTCGTGCCAGGACCCGAGCACCCATCCTTCGAATTGCGCCCGTTTTCCCCGTCGCCACGGCATGCGCCAGCGCCAGGTGTGAATAGCGGGAATTTGCCGTGCCAATTCGCCTGGCATTTGCATGCGATCCGGCCGCCGCGAGGCCGCCCGACGGCTCGAGCGCCACGCGAAGCGGGCATGACGCAGGCGCCGCAATGCGCAGCGCATGCACCCGCCCGCGCGCGATGCCGGCGCATTGGGACCCGCAAGGGCACAACTGGCCGCCCGCGAGGCGCGCCGGGGAGGCTGCCTAGCCGAAGCGCCGCGCGTCGATGCGCACGGTGTGGGTGGCGAGGTACACCTCGCGCAGGAAGCAGGTGAGACCGCCGATCAGCGCGATCATGGCGCACACGAACAGCATGCCGGCGAGCCACTTGAGGTTGCGCCCGAAGAACTCCTCGACGAACAGCGTCACGATGACGAGGCACACGATCAGCGCGGCCGCGGTGCAGAAATTGATGGCCCAGCTGGCGAGGTGATAGCGACGCTCGAGATGGGCGCTTTCGATCCGGACGGCCGCGCGCTCGGCCTCGTCCAGACGCTGCCACTTCTCCTCGAAGCTGCGTGCGCGGTCGATCACGCGCGCCAGGCGGTTGGCCATGACGCCGAGCAGCCCCGCGACGCCGGTGAGCAGGAAGACGGGCGCGATCGCGAGCTGGATCGCGTGCGCGATGATGCCCGTGTCGGTCGGCATGCCTAGCGCGGCTTGACGAAGCGCAGCGCGAACTTGTCCGTGAAGAACGGCGAGTCGCCCGACGTCTTGTCGCGCGGGTCGTCCGGATTGCGCAGGAAGCTGCCCTCGGCCTCGAGCACGAAGCCGGCCTGGGTGACCTCGTTGCGCACGACGGCCTCGTCGATGCGATGCAGCGTGCGCGTGTCGGCCGTGCCCGTGCCTGCGCGCGCCGCGTGGTCGACGACGATGTAGTGGCCGCCGGGCTTGAGCGCGGCGAACAGCTGCCGGTTCATCCGCACACGATCGACCGGAAGGTTCGCGATGTCGTGATAGTTCTGGATCAGCGTGATCACGTCGAGGTCATGCGCTTCCGGCGGGACCGGATCGTCGAACGGTCGGGCGACGACGACGAAGTTGGCTTGCGGATGGTCGGCCAGCCGGCGCGTCAGCGTCGCCCCAGGGTTGGGCGCCTGCGCATAGAGCACGCCGCTCGGCCCGACGGCCAGCGCCATGAGCTGCGACGTATAACCGCCGCCGGCGGACACATCGAGGGCGCGCATGCCCGGCTTCACCTGCGTGAACGGCAGGAACTGCGTCGGATGCCGCGCAGCGTCGGTGCGCCGGTCGGCGTCGATGCGCACGGGGCTCGCGACGATCGCGTCGAACCGCGCCGCGTCGCTGCTCGTCATGCTCGTGCACGCCGTAAGCGTGGCGACGCCCAGGAGGGCGGCAAGGAAGACCATGCGTTGGATCATCGGAGCTCCACGACGTTAGGGTGCTGACTGGCGGCGGCGCACCAGCGGGCGAGGGCGACCGCCAGCGAAGGCGCCGGCATGCCCCGCGACCGTGGCGAGGGCCCGCGGATCGCCAGCCCTCGCAGCAACGGGCCGGCAGAGCCATAGTAAAGCACGTCGAACCGACGGGCACCGCGCCGCCGCGAGCGGTCGGGCACGTGATGGCGGATAATCGCCGCTTCCCCGACTGCTTGCGAAGAGGCTGGTCATGCGTGCGCCGAACGTTCTCGCCCTCGTGCTGCTGCTGTGCGCTGCGACTGCGCAGGCCGACGACTCGCGGCTGGACGCCGTGCAGAAGAGCGGTGCGCTGCGCGTCTGCACGCCGGGTGACTACAAGCCGTTCAGCCTCGCGAAGCCGGACGGCACCTACGAGGGCCTCGATGTCGACCTCGCGCAAGCGATGGCGAAGTCGCTCGGCGTGGAAGCGAAGTTCGTCAAGACGAGCTGGCCGAAGCTCATGGACGACTTCATCGACAAGTGCGACATGGCGGTGGGTGGCATCTCGGTCACGCTCGAGCGCCAGAAGCGCGCGTTCTTCAGCGACCCGTACATGGTCAACGGGAAGGCGCCGATCACCCGCTGCGAAAACGTGAAGAAGTTCCAGACCGTGGCGGACATCGACAAGCCTGGCGTGACGGTGGTCGAGAATCCGGGCGGCAGCAACGAGAAGTTCGCGCGCGCCAATTTCAGGCAGGCCAGGATCGTGATCTTCGACGACAACACGAAGATCTTCGACGAGCTCCTGAAGGGCAACGCCGACGTGATGATCTCCGAATCGGTCGAGACGCTCGTGCAGCAGAAGGTGCATCCCGGGCTGTGCGCGGTGAATCCCGACAAGCCGCTGCAGTACGGCGAGATGGGCTACCTGCTGCCGCGCGGCGACGTCGTGTTCAAGGCGTGGGTGGACCAGTGGCTGCACCTGGCCAAGGCCACGGGCGATTACGACCGCAGCCTTGCCGCGTGGCTCAAGTAGCGCGCCCGCGTCACGACCCGCGCCGCAGCGTCATCCTGAACATCGTCGACCATCCGTCCTTGCCCTGCGCTTCGCTCCACGCCTCGTACGCGGTGTCGTCGACGCGCGTCCAGCGCACGCGGTAGGTCATCGATTGGCCGTCGGCCACGTATTGCGTGGGCGGAAACACGAGCGCGTTGCCTTCCGGCTGCATCGTGCCACGGCTGACTCCACCCAGGTTCTCGATGTAGAGGAACTGCACCGCGCGCGTCGCGGCGTCGGGATAGTACGTGGTCTCGCCCACGTAATCGGGCCGGCCGGGCGCGCGCACCGTATGCACGTCCCTGAGCGCCTTGCCGTCGTAGAGCCACGAGAAGCAATGCTCGTCCGTCTGCTTGCCGTCTGCGAAGGTGCCTTTCCAGCAATGGCCGGCGAGGTACGCCATCGGCTTCAGCGCATCGACGGGCTCGGCAAAGGCGGGGGACGACAAGGGAACGAGCAAGGCCAGCAGCACGCGGTTCATGGGTTGTCCTTTGGACGCGCTGGAATGATGAACTCCGCCGCGCTGCGCGGGCGCGAAGGCAGGTGGACGTTGGACGCAGTCACGGCCGCTCCTTGCGCGCGCCGGTACGCGGGGCGCGCGGCGACGGGGATGTCGCGGCGGGGTGCACGAGCGCGGCAAAGTGCTCACGCAGTTGCGCGACCGCCCGGTCGAAGCAGGCGATGTCACGCTGCGTGCGCGCGAGCATGACGCCGCCTTCCATGACGGTCAGCACGAGCTCGGCCAAACCTCGCACGTCGACGTCGGCCGGCAGCCGATCGCGCGCCTGCGTGAGGCAGCCGACGATCGCATCGACCCATGCCGTGAAGTTCGCAGCCAATGCCTCGCGCACCGCAGGATCCGGCTCGTGGAGCTCGAGCGCGAGGCTCCCGATCGGACAGCCGTAGGTGCACCGCGACGCGTCGAGCGCCTGCCGATAGCGGGCGAGAAGCGCAAAGATGCGCTCGACGGGATCCGGGACGTCGCGCCACGCGGGCTCGAGCAGCATCGGTCCGATGCCCTGGCGGTACGCGTCCAGCACGGCGAGAAGCAGGTCCTGCTTGGCCGGGAAGAAGTAATAGAGGCTGCCGCTGTTGGCGTCCGCCGCGCGCAGCACCTCGGCGATGCTGGTGGCGGCGTAGCCCTTCTCGGCGAAGAGCTGCAGTGCCGCGCCGACCAGGCGGTCCCGCGTCGAAGGTTCGTCTTGGTTGATCATTCAACTAAGCATAACCAGGCACCCGGTGCGCAGTCAAGCCCGCTTATGCGGCCGGGTGGCCAGCGCATGGGCCTGCGGCGCCGTGCGCTCGTCGGACGATCGCGCCCAACCTTAGCCCGCGCGTGCCGATCCGTGCACAATCGCGTCCAGAGGTCCGTCATGTCCCGTCTTTCCGTCACCTACCACGTCAGCGCTTCGGCGGAGCGGATCGAGCCGATCGCGCAGGCGCTCGCGCTCGAGCAGAGCGTCGAAGTGCCCCGCGAGGTGGTCACCGACGCGTTCGTCGCCGAGCATGTCGCAGGTCGGGTGGAGGTCATCCGATCGCTCTCCGACGGCCGGTATGCCGTGACGCTCGGCCTTGCGACCGCCACGACGGGGTACGACGTGGCGCAGACCATCAACATGCTGTTCGGCAACAGCTCGCTGCACGCGCACGTCGAGCTCGTCGACGTGGACTTCCCGCACGATTTCATGGCCCGCTTTCCGGGGCCGCGCCATGGCATCGACGGCATCCGCCGCCTGGTGCGCGCGTACGATCGGCCACTCACCTGCGCGGCGCTCAAGCCGCAGGGGCAATCGGCCACGCGGCTGGCCGCGCTGTGCGAGACGTTTGCCGCTGCAGGGGTCGACATCGTCAAGGACGACCACGGCCTCGCCGATCAGACCTATGCGCCGTTTGCCGAACGCGTCGATGCATGCCAGCGCGCGATCCGGCGGGTCAACGACGCAACCGGGGGCCACGCGGTGTACGCGCCGAGCCTCGTCGGCTCGCCGCGTGCGCTCGCCACCCAGGCGCGCATCGCCCGTGACGCGGGTGTCGGCATGGTGCTGCTCGCTCCTGCGCTGCTCGGCATGCCGGCGTTCGCCGAGATCGTCGCCGAGCATCTCGATGTGCCCGTGCTCGCGCATCCGGCGTACGCGGGTGCTGCGCGCGTGGCGCCGCCGTTGCTGCTTGGCAAGCTGTTCCGCTGGCTGGGGGCCGATGCCGTCATCTATCCCAACGCCGGTGGCCGCTTCGCCTATTCGGAGGCGACGTGCCATGCGCTGGCGCAGGCGGCGCGCGAGCCGTGGTCACACCTGCGGCCGATGCTGCCGGTGCCGGCAGGCGGCTTGTCGGTCGAGCGCGTGGCCGAGGTGGTGCGCTTCTACGGCAACGACGTGATGCTGCTGATCGGCGGCGCGCTGCTCGCCGCCGGCGACGAGCTGCCGGCGCGCACACGCGAATTCGTGCAGCTCGTGCACGGCTGCGCGCAGCAGACGTCCATGCCGGCCTGACGCGCGTGACCTCGCGCATTCCTCCGCATCGTCCGCAAACCGGCGCGCTGCGCTGGCGCGACGTCGACGTGCTCGCCTACAAGGAAGAAGGCAGCGCGCCGTTTCGCGCGGTCACGCGCCAGGTGCTGTTCGACGACCCTGCGCTCGGCTGCCAGCTGCGCTACTTCGAGATGGCGCCCGGCGGCCACACGACGCTCGAGCGGCACGTGCACGCGCACGCGGTGGTGATCCAGCGCGGCGCCGGCGCTTGCCTGGTAGGCGATCGCATCCATCGCGTGGCGCCGTTCGACCTCGTGCACATCCCGGCCATGACGTGGCATCAGTTCAAGGCCGATCCGGGCACGCCGCTCGGGTTCCTTTGCATGGTCAACGCGGAGCGCGATCGGCCGCAGCTGCCCGCGCCCGACGACCTCGCACGCCTGCGTGCCTCGCCTAAGATCGCGGCGTTCATCGCGGTGTGACGATGACCCGTGCGCACGCGGTCGCGGCCGCACAACGCGCGTTCGACGACGGCCGCTTCGAAGCGCTGCTCGCGCGCCGCGTCGCGATTCGCTCGGAGAGCCAGGACCCCGCCAGGGCCGCACAGCTCCGCGCCTACGTGGCCGACGAGCTCGCGCCGTCGCTGGGGCGACTCGGCTTCGCGTGCCGCATCCTCGACAATCCCGTCGCCGGCGGCGGACCGTTCCTGCTTGCGACGCGGCTGGAAGAAGGCGCTGCCACCACGGTGCTCGGGTATGGTCACGGCGACGTCATCCGCGGCCAGGATGCGCGTTGGCGCGCGGGCTCACCGTGGCTGCTGCGTCGCGACGGCGATCGCCTGTATGGGCGCGGCACGGCGGACAACAAGGGCCAGCACACGATCAACGAGGTCGCGCTGGCCGCCGTGCTCGCAGGCCGCGAGCGCCTCGGCTTCAACGTCAAGTGGCTGATCGAGACCGGCGAGGAGACCGGCTCGCCAGGCCTGCGCGAATTGTGTCTCCACGAACGCGCTGCGCTCGCCGCTGATGTCCTCATCGCGTCGGACGGTCCACGCGTCGCGCCCGACCGGCCGACGGTGTTCCTGGGCTCGCGTGGCGCGCAAAATTTCGACGTGACGGTCGATCTGCGCCCGGGCGCCCACCATTCGGGCAATTGGGGCGGATTGATCGCCAACCCGGCGATCGTGCTCGCGCACGCGCTGGCGACCATCACGGGAGCGCGCGGCGAGATCAGGGTGGCGGAGTGGCGGCCCGACTCGCTCACGCCGTCGGTGAAGCGCGCATTGGGCGACCTCCGCGTCGACGGCGGTGCGGACGGCCCGGGCATCGACGCGCATTGGGGCGAGCCGGCGCTGACGCCCGCCGAGCGGGTGTACGGCTGGAACAGCTTCGAGGTGCTCGCGTGCAGCGCCGGCAATCCCGAGCATCCCGTCAACGCGATTCCGGGCCGGGCGAGCGCGCATTGCCAGCTGCGCTTCGTCGTCGGCACCGATCCGGCCGACATCGTGCCTGCGCTGCGGCGCCACCTGGCGCGCGAAGGGTTCGGGCAGGTCACCGTCACCCCGGCCCGCGAGGGCTTCTTCGCCGCAACCCGCCTGGATCCTGCGCACCCGTGGGTCACGCGGGTGACGACGAGCCTGGAGCGCACCTGCGGCAAGCGCGTGGCGGTGCTGCCGAACCTGGGAGGGTCGCTGCCCAACGATGTGTTCGCGGACGTGCTGGGACTGCCGACCGTCTGGGTCCCGCATTCGTACGCCGGCTGTTCGCAGCACGCGCCTGACGAGCACCTGCTGGCCCCGGTGGCGCGCGAGGCACTGGGGCTGATGGCCGGGCTGTGGTGGGATCTTTGCGAGGCTTGACGCCCTTTTTTTATTCCGGTACCTTGTATGAACAAGCTAGCTGTGTCAGCGATAGGCACGCCGCCCAGTCGGAACCCATGAGCCTCGACGACAAATTCAGCTCGATCCGCAAGGGACTCCTGGAGTTCGTGCTCTTGCGGATCGTGGCCGGCGACAAGGTCTACGTGGCCGACATCCTCGAGCGCTTGCGCCCCACGCCGTTCGCGACGCAGGAAGGGACGCTGTATCCGTTGCTGAGCCGCATGCGCCGCGAAGGCCTGGTCGACTACGAATGGCAGGAATCGAGCGCCGGGCCGCCGCGCAAGTACTACGCGCTCACGGCCAAAGGGCGCGCGCAGATGGCCGAGCTCGCGCAGTACTGGAGCAACCTCAACGCGACGATCGATCGCCTCGGACGATAGCCATGCACAAAGTCATCGCGGTCAACCTCAACGGCAACGCATACCAGGTCGAGGAGCCCGGCTATCACGCATTGCGCGCATATCTCGACCATGCGAACGCCACGCTTGCGGACAACCCGGATCGTGCGGAGATCGTCGCGGACCTGGAGCAGGCGATCGCCGACAAATGCGGCCGCACGCTCGCCGCGCACAAGACGGTGGTCACTGCCGCCGAAGTCGGGCACATCCTGGCGGAGATGGGTCCCGTGGACGGCGCGGCCGCGGCACCTGCAGGCGATGCGCAGCCTGTGTCGGGCGCCGCGGCTGCTGCGCAGCATGAAGAGCATCCCTTCTCGCGCAAGCGCCTGTATGCCGTCTACGACGGCGCATGGCTCTTCGGCATCTGCAACGGCATCGGCGCGTACTTCGACGTGGATCCGATCATCGTGCGCGTCATCTTCGTGGTGCTCGCGTTTGCCACGGGCGGGTTCTGGATCCTCGTGTACGTCGCCCTGATGTTCATCCTGCCCGTGGCACGCACACCGGAGGAGCACGCAGCCGCGCACGGGATACCGTTCAACGCGCACGAGCTCGTGCGGCGGGCCAAGGCGAAGTACGCCGAGATCTACGAGCAGCGCGGCATCCGGCGCGAATGGAAGCGCCACCGCCGCGCGTGGCGGCTGCAGCGGCGTGCCTGGCGTGCGCAATGGCGCGGTGCAGTTGCGGGCGGCGCACCATGGTCCGCCGACGCGGCCCCGCCGCCGAGCTATGGCGCCCACGTGCTCGCCGGTGCGTTCACGCCTGTGCTGATCGTGCTGGGCGTCGCGCTGTTCTTCGCGTTTGCGACCGCGACGATTTCGCTGCTGCTGACCGGGCGCGTGCTGCAATGGTCGCCCCCGTCCGACTTGCCCCTCTGGGCTGGCGTGCTGATCCTGTTCCTGTTCTACCAGCTCCTCGCGTGGCCGCTGCATGCGGCACGCCGTGCAACCCACATGGTGCTGGCGCGCGGATCCGCGCCGCGGCTTGGGCTCGAAGGCGTGGTGGGCTTCGCGTTCGGCCTGCTGTGCCTGTGGTTCGTCTATCAGGAAGTGCCCGCCGTCCACGACTTCCTGCGCGACATTCCCGGAGCATCGCGTACGATGTTCGAGAACTTGCACGACTCGTGGCACTGACCGCTGGCACGGTCGGCTTGAAACGGCCGGGTGCCGCCCCGATGCTAGGTGCGCAACCCGGCGCTTTGGAGGTGACATGGGCATCCTGGATCGGCTTCGCAGCGGGCTTGGCGTGCAGCGTCCCATCGAGCGCGACGCTGTGTCGTCCGACGATCAGGCCATCGCGCGCTACCGCTACATGCTGCGCACCGCGCCACCCGAGACGATCGAGCAGGCGCATGCCGAAGCGTTCACGCAGCTCACGCCCGCGCAGCGGCGGCGCGTGCTCGCCGAGCTGGCCAGTGACATGTCGGCCGGCGAGCGCATGGCCGCCGCGCGCGCCGGCGACGATCCGCGCATGCTGGCGCAGCTCGCCACGCGCGCGGAGATCCGCAACCCCGGTGTGCTCGAGCGCGCATTCGGCGGCGTCGGTGGCACGGGTGCCGGCGGCTTCGGCCAGCCGGGCATGGGTGGCGTGCTCGCGGGCACCTTCTTCAGCAGCATGGCGGGCGCGGTGCTCGGGAGCATGATCGCGCAGCAGTTCTTCAGCGCCCATCCGGGTGCGAGCCACCTGTTCGGCAACGATGCGGCGTTCGATCCGAGCGCGCACGCGGCCGGCGTGCAACCCGATGCATCGACGGCGGGCCTCATCCACGACCCGTTCGCGGATGCCGGCGCGTCGCCCCAGGACCCGGGCCATGAGGGCACGCAACCGAGCGACTGGAACTCGGGAGATAGCGACCTCGATCACGGTGCAAGTGATTTCGATGCCGGTGGTGGCTTCGACGGGGGCGGGGATTCCTTCGACGTGTAACAACCTGTTTCCTCGTGAGACTGCCATCGCGGCATCGTCTTACACCGGGTGCCGGCCCGGGCCGACAGTCAGCGGGCGCACCGTGCTCTAACGTAGAGGCCACCAATGGCGGAACCGCGCAGGGTGAAGCGCGGGCGCCATTTCATCTTTGGAGGCTTCATGAACAGGACGTTGCAAACAGCGCTCGGCATCGCCGGCCTGGTCGTCGCCACGCAAGCCGCGGCGCAGGTCACCTTCTACGAGCGCCAGGATTTCCGCGGCCGCTCGTTCACCGCCGATCACCGGATCGGCAACCTGGAACGGTTCGGCTTCAACGACCGCGCGTCGTCGGCGCGCGTCGAGGCAGGCACGTGGCAAGTGTGCGAGGACGCGCGCTTCAACGGCAATTGCGTCGTGCTGCAGCCGGGCAACTACGACTCGCTGCGTGCGATGGGGCTGAACAATGCGATCTCGTCGGTGCGGCCCGTCGACAGCTACTCGAGCAACGACCAGTATGCGCCGCGCATCGCCAGCAACGATTACGACCGGCGCGACGATTGGCGCGACCGTGACCGCTATGCGGCGAACGGCACGTTCGAAGTTCCCGTGACGTCCGTGCATGCGGTCGTCGGCCCGCCCGAGCAGCGCTGCTGGGTGGAACGCCAGGAGGTGGCGCAGGACAACCACAACGTGCCGGGTGCGGTGGTGGGCGGCGTGATCGGCGGGCTCCTCGGCCACCAGGTGGGCGCCGGCCGCGGCAACACGGCGGCGACCATCGGTGGTGCGGTCGCAGGCGCGGCCATCGGCTCGAACGTCGGCCGCGACAACAACGGCGGCGTGTACAGCCAGGACGTGCAGCGCTGCGCGTATGCGCCGCGCAATGCCGCGCCCGATTACTGGGACGTGACGTACAACTTCCGCGGCATGGAGCATCATATCCAGACCAGCACGCCGCCGGGAGCGACCATCACGGTGGACCCCGAGGGCAATCCGCGCATGTGATCGTGCTGGGTTTGACCAGCGAGCGGCCCTGCGGGGCCGCTTTGCTTTTGCGCGGTCAGGCGGCGGAGGGTGCGCGGACCATCGTTGCAACCAGCCGATCGAGGACCACCGACGGCTCGCCGCATTGCCCGGTGTGCACGGCCGAGCATTGAATGACGGTGCTGCGCGGCGCGGTGAGCCAGTGGAAGCGCTCGCGCGGCGGCATGAGGCCGATGGGACCGGCGTCGGCGCCGCCGCGGCAGATGCGCGGGATCACGGCCAGGTGCTCGCGCAGCGTTGCAAGGTCGAGGCCCGGGTCCAGCGCTGCGACGCGTCGGGCATCGAGCTCGATGTGCGCGGCCAGGAACCCGCGTGCGGGACACGACAGGATCACGCCGACGTTGACGAACTCCTCGCGCTCGACGCGCGGGACGACGCGGATCACCGCGTAGTCATACGTGCAGGGCTCGCGCACGCTGCGCCTCCGCGATGAACGTGCGTCGTGCGGCAATGCGAGCGCACAGGTAATCGACATACGCTGCACGGCGCGACGATGCCTCGGCCTGGTTGCCGCCCGCCGCGCCATCACGCAGCCAATCGTCGGGCACGGCGGCGGCGATGTCGCGCAGGACCGCGGGCGGCAGATGTTCGGCCAGCTCCGCGTCGACGCCGGCGAGGTCACTGGCCAACGGCAGGAGCACGTGATCGGCGATGCGCGTGAACGGATCGCCGCTGCGACCCTGGAAATCGCCGTCGGCGTGATGAAAGTACAGCGCCGCGCCGTGATCGATCAGCCGCAGGCGTCGATGCCACATGAGGAGGTTCGGGTTGCGCGCCGTACGATCGACGTTGGACACGAGAGCGTCGAACCACACGATGGACGACGCGAGCGCGGCGTCGGGTCGGTCCACCAGAGGGTCGAACATCGTCGCGCCGGGCAGGTAATCGAGCGCGAGGTTGCAGCCGGCGCTGGCGCGGATCAGCGCCTGGATCTCCGGGTCGGGCTCGGTGCGCGCGAGATCGGCGTCGAGATTGGCCAGCACGATCTCGGGCACCGGCAGGCCGAGCGTGCGCGCGATCTCGCCGGCGAGAAGCTCGGCCACGAGCGCACGTGCACCCTGGCCTGCGCCGCGGAACTTGAGCACGTACAGGCCATCGTCGTCGCCTTCGACGATGGCGGGCAGCGAGCCGCCTTCGCGCAGGGGCGTGACGTAACGCGTTGCCGTGATGACGCGAAGCTGCATGACCCGCGATGATAGCGGGTCGCGGGCGCTACAGCATGAGCTTGCGGCGCGTTTCCGGATTGGCCACGATCTGCTTTTGCCGTGCGGGCGGTGCGCCGTAGAGGCCGGCCGGCGGATTGGTCTCCAGGCGTCCGAGCACCGCGGCGTCGGTGCATGCTGCGTCGAACTTCACGTTCACCGTGTCGCCGGCGCTGGCGCCCAGCGCAAAGCAGGCCTGACCGAGCTTGGCGTTGAGCGGGCCGAGCACTTCCGCAGCGACGACGTCGCCTGCCGCGCCGTTCGAGGCGAGCTGCACATCGAGCGTGTGTGCCGTGGCAGGCTCGTGCGGGCGCACGCTGATCACGGCGGGAAGTCCGATCAGCTCGCGCGCAACGAGGCCCTCGGCCGCGGCGGGAAGGCCCGCAAAGGCCAGCGCGATCGTCTGGCCCGTGGACGCGACGTGCTGCAGGAAGAAGTCGCGCGAGAATTCGTCGGCCATGCGCGTGCCGATCGCCTTCAGCGCCTCATCTTCGCTCGCCCAGCTGCCGAGGCCGGCGGGCAGCGTGGTGTTGTAATAGACCTCTTCGCCGCTCACGCGGTCGGTGCACTTGACCGTCCATGACGTCAACGCGTACTTGGTGACCGTGAGGCCGGACGCTGCGAGCCGCATCGACAGACGCCTGATCTTCGCTTCGGCGTCGATGAGGAAGTCGGGCGGCTCGCCGCCCGCTTCGCCGGACCAGGTGCGAAATCCGAATGACTTGATGCGCGCCTTGACGATGTTCTCCGCGACCGCCGAAGGCTGCGGCGGCGCGTCGGGCGGCGCGTCGGCGTCGCGCACACCGACCCGCAACGCGATGCGCGGATCGCCCTTGGCCCGGATGAGCTGGAGCCGGTCGTCGCGCGACATCTGGTTGAGCGACTTCTGCAGCGCCTTCACGTTCACGACGGCCTGCGTCGTGACCGTCATGAGCCCATCCTTGCCGATCGCCGGTTCGCTTTCCTTGACCACGGTGTCGATGTAGTCGCCGCTCTTCGACAGGAGGCGGTCCTGCAGCACGTTGTAATTGGCCGCGAGCGACTTGCGCTCGACCATGAGCCCGAGCGCCTTCTCGATCAGCTGGCTCTTCGAATCGGCGCGGGCATCGCCCTGGAGCGTGGACTTGTCCGTCTGGTAGCGCGGATTGGCGGGGTCGGCGACGCCGAGCGCCGAGATGACGAGGGTGCCGGGATCGCGCCTGGCGACCGGGGGCGGCGACGCCGTGCTCGCCGGCGATGGTGCGGCGACCGTTGGCGTGACGGCCGGCGCCGCGGCTGCAACCGGCGGCGGCGCAGGCGAGGTGGACGCAGCCTGCGTCGTGTCGCCGCTCATGCGTTGCGAGACGAACCACGCACCCGCCGCGACGACCAGCAGGCCGCCGAGGATCATCACCGGCACGAGCAGGGAGGGCTTGCGCGCCGAAGGCGGCAGGGCGGCAGCAAGCGGCGGCGCGCCGGGCGGGGTGCCCGCGCGCGCCGCGGTTGCAGTTGCCGCAGGAGCAGGCGCTGCGCTCGCCGACGCCATCATGCCGGTGGTGCTGGCGACGGCAACGGCCGCAGCCGGCGAAACGACGGGCGCCACCGGCGCGAGCACGGTCGCTTCCGGGTCGATGGGCCGCGGTTGCGCGACCGCGCGCAAAGCATCGGCGAATTCGCGCGCCGACCCGTAGCGCTCGTCGGCTTTCTTGGCGAGCGCCTTGCGCACGATGGCGTCCATCGCGGCGGGCAGCTGCAGGTTGAGCTCCGAGGGCGGCAGTGGATCCTGCTTCAGCACCTTCTGCATCGTCGTGTTCGACGAGCCCGCGAATGGACGCTCACCGGTGAGGAATTGATACAGGATCACGCCGGCGGAGAAGATGTCCGAGCGCCCGTCGACGGGCAGGCCCATGATCTGCTCGGGCGACATGTAGCTCGGCGTGCCGATCGTGGTGCCGACCTGCGTGAGGTTCGACGACTCGAGATGCGCGATGCCGAAGTCGGCCACCTTCGCACTGCCGTCCGGCAACAGGAAGATGTTGGCCGGCTTGATGTCGCGATGTACCACGCCTTGCCGGTGGGAGTAGTCGAGCGCGGCGAGGATCTGGTCCATGATGCGCACGACGTCGGGCAGGCGGAACCGCTCGTTGCCCTCGAACGCTTCCTTGAGCTCGCGGCCCTTGACGAGCTCCATGGCGATGTACCAGGTGCCGGCGTCTTCGGCGAAGTCGTAGATCGCGACGATGTTGGGGTGATTGAGCCGTCCCGCGGCTTCGGCTTCGCGGCGGAAGCGGGCGAGCACGCCTTCTGCGGCGTCGCCCTGCAGCTGGTCCGAGCGGATGACCTTGAGCGCCACGCTGCGCTTGATCAGCGGGTCGTAGCCCTCGTACACGACACCCATGGCGCCGCGGCCGAGCAGGCCACGCACGTCGTACTTGCCGAGCTTCTGGATCATCCCTGCGCCTTTCCCGTGGCCGAAAACGGCGACGCCGGCGCGGGCCGGCGTCGCGCGACGCTAGCGGCGGACGTGCATCACTTGTACTTGTTGTCGATCTCCCAGACCGACTTCTGCACGAGCCGCTGGACCATCGTGTCGAGCGACACGCCACCCTGCTGCGATTGCGACACGCCCATCACCGACTCCCTCTTGGCGCCCACTTCCATCTTCTCTTCGGTGTAGCCCTGCGCAAGTTGCTCGGTGGTCTCGGCGTTGATGATCTTGTAGCGCATGCCGATCACCCACACGCCCGTCGACTCGCCGGTCTGCACCGATCCGACGGCGGTCTGGCCGACTGCGCCGGCCGTGTAGCCGCCGCGCGAGCCGCTCATGCCGCCGAAGATGCCGATCACGTTGCCGATCGCGCGGCCGTCGAAGCCCTGCTGCGCCGCTGCCACCTGCTCGGCCTTGAGGATGTCGAACTTGACCACGTACTTGGTCGTCTTGAGCTTGCCCATGCGCAGGAACTTGCGCGCCTGGTCGGGATCGCCGAGGTTGTAGGCGAGCTCGAACTCGTGCAGGGCCGGCCCGAGATTGCTGCGCTCGAGCACCGTGAAGTTGGCGTTCGACAGCTCGAGCTCGCCGAAATCGGCGATGTTGTTGGTGGTGAACTTCTGCATGAAGGTGGCGTTGTTGCTCTTGATCTCACCCGGGATGACGATCAGCGCCGGGCCCTTCTTGCTTGCATTGGTGTACGTGACCGCCTCGTACATGCCCTTGTCGGCCGACTCGTTGGCCTTGCGCGACGTTTCGCTGCCCGCAGTGGGCGACGGATTGCCGAACTTCGGCTGCGCGAGCGCGAGCGACGAGGTGAGCAGGAACGCGGCGCCGACGACCAGAGCGGGACGCGCGAGAACGGGATGGCGGGTCATGGCTGAGTCTCCATTGGGTGCATGCGAATCGCGGGACGGCCGCTATTTCTGCGCTGGCCGCGCGCCCGCGTTCCTGCCGGCACTGCGGCAGTAGTCGGAATACAGCTTGGCGACCACCTCGTCGGCCTTCTCGTTGACGAGCGTGAGCGCCATCTTGGATACGTTCTGACCGGCAAACGAGGCGGAGCTCGCCTGCGCGTCGGAAATCGGCTTGCCGTTGCTTCCCGTGAGCGTGAAATCCATGTCGACGGAGACCTGGTTCACGGCGATCATCGGGTTCTGTCCCGCCTGCGACGAGATGAGGCCGCGCAGGATGAAGCTTGCGCCCAGCCGCTTGCTGGCCGAGAGGGCGGCATCGGGATCGTTGCGGAAATACGCGTCGATCTCCGCCTGCGCGATCTGGCGCCGGATCTCCTCGGGCGTGAACGTGCGCAGGCCGAGCGCGCGCAAGCGCCGGTTGATCGCCTGGTAATGCGGGCCGTAGTTCTGCTGCTCTGCTGCGATGAAGCCGTTGGACTGGCGCTCCCCGATCACCACCATGATCTTGCGGTCCTTCAGATCCGCGCGGCAGGGCGTGGACAGCTGGTCGGCGATGCGGGCGTCGACGGCATCCTTGTCCTGGCGCTCCTGCTCGTCGACCGCGTCCGGATTGCCGAACTTGAAGCCCTGCGCGTCGGCGACGCTGGCGCTGGCGACGAACAGCAGCGCGAGCAGGCCTGCGGCGGCACGAGGACGAAACGATCGGCTTGTGATGAACAAAGGCGGCGCCGGACGAGGTCGGACAACCGCGAAGGTTATCGCAAGGTCCCTCCAAAATCCATCGCGATTATTCGGCAGGCGACCGGCGGAGCGCGTTGCGCCGTGCTGCGCGGGCGGTGCGCGCACGCGTGGTGGCAGCGCGGGCCGATCGACGGCGCGCCGCACGCGCCCGGCCGATAGGCCGCGCCGGCTAGCGGCGCACGCGCGCGAGGCGTCGCCGGTTGGCGGTGGTGCGCCGGTGCAGCGGAGCGAGCAGCTGCCGGGACAGCGTCAGCGCCGATGCGCTTGCCTGCTGCGCCGTGCCCGCCGAGCGCGCAATGCCTTGCATGAGGCGCGCCTGGCGCTGCAGGGCCTGCGCGGGCGTGCTGCTCGTCATCAGCCAGCCGAGATCCATGCCGACGCGCCACGACGCCTGCATCATGCGCGCGGCATCCTGCCAGTTGTGCGCCGCGGCGTGCCGCGCCAGCGCGCCCGCGCATTCGACCGCGGCGTCGAGCTTCTCCTGTCCCATGAGCGCGAATTCGCGCGGGTCGTGCGGATGCGGATGCGTCGCCGCGGCGGACATGCGCGACGTCCGATGCGCGATCACCTGCGCTGCGGCGAGCATCGTCTCGCCAGCCTGGAAGGCGAGGCGGGTCCACGCGGTGAACGGATCGAGCGGCGTGCTGCGGCGGCGCGTGGGCATGGGCGTGTCCTGCAGGAGTGAGGTCGCAGTATGGGCGATCGCATGCGCGAGGTCCGTAGGACGAACGCTCATCCTGGCAACGTGCGGACGAGCGCGCCGACGCTCAGTGCGCGCCTGCCGCCGCTGCGCCCGCCGCTTGCGATGCCTTGACCGGTCGCGCGAACCACACCACGACGATGAGCGCCAGGAACAGCACGGCCGACGCGTAGAAGACGTCGTTGGCCGACAGCATGAACGCCTGCTGGTCGACGAGCCGATTGAGCATCGCGTAAGCCTGCGGCTCGGTGAAGCCGCTCGCCTGCAGGTTGGCGAGCGCCTGCGCCGATGCCGGATCGCTGCCCGTGAGGTGCTCGGCGAGCTGCGCGTGATGCAGCGTGGCGCGATGATCCCAGAACGTGGTCGCGATCGACGTGCCGAACGAGCCGGCGGTGATGCGTGCGAAGTTGAACAACCCCGATGCCGATGGGATGCGCTCGGGTGCAAGGCCGGAAAGGCTCAGCGTCACCAGCGGGATGAAGAAGATCGCCATGGCGGCGCCCTGGATGATGGTCGGCACCATCAGCGTGGCGAAGTCGGCCTGGGTGTTGAAGAGCGAGCGCATGTAGAGCACCACGGCGAAGATGACGAACGCGCCGGTGGCGAACAGGCGGGGATCGACCTTGTGCACGGTGCGTCCGACGAAGGGCGTGAGCAGGATCGCGAGCAGGCCGACGGGCGCGAGCAGCATGCCGGCCTGCGTCGCGGTATAGCCCATGTATTGCTGCAGCCACAGCGGCAGCAGCACGACGTTGCCGAAGAACGTGCCGTAGGCGAGCGACATCGCGAGCGAGCTCGTCCAGAAGTTGCGGCGGGTGAACAGCCGGAGGTCGACGACCGGGTGATCCTCGGTGAGCTCCCACACGACGAAGAGCGCAAAGCCGACCACGGCCGCGATGGCGAGCACCCAGATCTGGCCCGAGCCGAACCAGTCGAGGTCCTTGCCCTTGTCGAGCATGATCTGCAGCGCGCCGACCCAGATCACGAGCAGCCCGAGGCCGACGCCGTCGATGGGCAGCTGCCGCGTGGGCGTCTCGCGCTTCGCGTAGATCATCCAGGTGACCGCCGCGGCGGCCAGCCCGACCGGCAGGTTGATGTAGAAGATCCACGGCCACGCGACGTTGTCGGTGATCCATCCGCCGAGCACGGGCCCGACCACGGGTGCCACGAGCGTGGTGATGCCCCACAGCGCCAGTGCCGTGCCGGCCTTGGCCTTCGGATAGCTCGACAACAGCAGCGACTGCGACAGCGGGATCATCGGGCCTGCCACCGCGCCCTGCAGCACGCGGCAGGCGATGAGCACGGGCAGTGTGGGCGCGAGCCCGCACAGGAACGAGGCGAGGACGAACAGGAGCACGGAGCCGACGAACAGCTTGACCTGTCCATAGCGCTGGGTGAGCCAGCCGGTGAGCGGCAACGAGATCGCGTTCGCCACGCCGAACGACGTGATGACCCACGTGCCCTGGTCGGGTGACACGCCGAGGTCGCCCGCCATGGCGGGGATCGACACGTTGGCGATCGACGTGTCGAGCACGTTCATGAACGTGGCGAGCGACAGCGCAACGGTGCCGAGCGCCAGCGTGGCGCCGGTCAACGGGGCCGGGGCTTGCGCGGCAGGGGCAGGGGAGGACGACGCCATGGACGGTTCTTCCGCCACGTTTGCTACAGCGGCTGTTGTGCGCGCCGCGCATTGACCGACGAGCTTGCGATGCGCGCCGAGCCCGGCGTCGTCGCGCGCGCGGCGGTCGCCGCGGCCGCCTCGCCCGTGCGCGCGTTGGCGGCGATGATCGCGTGGATCCGCTCGGCGGCGGCGCGATCGGCCGCTTCGCTGGTGGCCGTGGCAACGGCCGGCGCCGACGCCGCGACCTGCGGCAGGCGATTGCCGTCGCGCTCGTGCGTGTCCACATCCACCTGCATCGACAGGCCGATCTGCAGCGGATGCTGCTGCAGCTCCTGCGCGTCGAGCGCGATGCGCACCGGCACGCGCTGCACGATCTTGATCCAGTTGCCCGTCGCGTTCTGCGCGGGCAGCAGCGAGAATGCCGAGCCCGTGCCGGCGCCGAACCCGGCCACCTTGCCGTGATAGGTCACCTTGCCGCCGTACAGGTCGGCCTTGAGCGTGACGGGCTGGCCGAGGCGGATGCTCGCCAGCTGCGGCTCCTTGAAGTTCGCGTCGACCCATACCTGGTCGAGCGGCACGATCGCCATCAGCGGCGCGCCGGGTGCCACGCGCTGGCCAAGCTGCACGGTGCGCTTGGCGACGTACCCCGATACCGGAGCCTGCAGCTGCGTGCGCGCGACCTCGAGGTACGCGTCGTGCACCTGCGCGGCGGCAGCGAGCACGTCCGGATGATTCTCGATCGTCGTGCGGTCGATGCGCGCCTGGTTGGCGACGAGCTCCTGCTGCGCCGCCGCCTCGGCGGCCTTGGCGGATGCGTACGCGGCCCGCGCATGCTGCAGCTCTTCACCGGACACCGCGCCCGACGCGGCGAGCCGCTCCCGGCGCGCGAGGTCTTCGGAGGCGCGCGCCACTTCCGCGCTGCGCACGTCGAGCGCGGCCTTGAGCTGCGCAGTCGTCGCGAACAGGCCGCGCACCTCGCGCACGGTCTTGCCGAGCTTTGCATCCGCCTGCTCGAGCGCGATGCGCGCATCGGCAGGGTCGAGCTGCACGAGCGTCTGCCCGGCCTTGGCGAACTGCGTGTCGTCGGCGCCGACGCTGACGACCGTGCCCGCGATCTGCGGTGTGACCTGCACGACGTTGCCGCTGACGTAGGCGTCGTCGGTGGACTGCTCGTAGCGCAGCGCCAGGGCCCAGTACGCGCCGTAGCCTGCGCCGATCAGCACGAATGCACCGACGACGATGGCCAGCCACCGCTTGCGCGCGCGGCGCGCCGGCGTCGCTTGCGGTTGAGGGTTGCTCGTGTCGTCTTGGTTGCTCATAGCGTGTTCCCCTGAGGATGGTCCAGGCTCGCGCTGGTGCACGCGGCCGCGGGATGCACCGCGCCGACTACGTCGTCCACCACGCACGTGGCGAGCGTCAGCTCGTTCGCCGCCACCGGCGCGGTCTCGAGCAGCCAACGCTCACCGGTGAATCCCAGCATCAGCGCGGCGACGACCAGCACGATCAACGCGAGCCGCTCGCGCAGGAGCGGCCGGCGGCGGCGCGCTCGCGCGCAGCCCGTCATGTCCATCCGGCAATGCATCAGAACGTGGGTTCCCATGGCACAGGTACTCATTGAAGGCTCGCGACGCTGTCCGGGGCGGCATAGCCGCCACCGAGCGCGCGCACCAGGTTGATCGATAGCTCCAGCTCGCGCGCCCGCAGGTCCGCGTCCAGGCTCTGCTGGTCGAGCAGCGGCGCTTCTGCGGACAGCACCTGCAGGTAGTTGCCGAGGCCCTCGCGATAGCGCAGCAGCGCCAGGTCGTACGCCTCCCGCGTCGTGGCGAGCGCGTGGCGCTGCTCGCTCCGCTGCACGTCCACGCTGCGGAACGATGCGAGCTGGTCGACGACTTCGCGCATCGCGTCCGCAAGCGTCTGGTTGTACTGCTCCACCGCGATGTCGTAGTCCGCGTCGCGCTCCGCGAGGTTGCCGCGCAGCCGGCCCGCGTCGAAGATCGGCAGCGATGCCGCCGGCGTCACGCCGAGCATGCGGCTTGCCGCAGTGAGGAAACCGCCGCCGCCGATCGATTGCAGGCCCACGAATGCGAGCAGGTTCACGTTGGGATAGAACTCCGCCTTCGCCGACGCGATCGCGTGCTGCGCAGCTTCGACCCGCCAGCGCTGGGCGACGATGTCCGGCCGCCGGCCGAGCAGCTGCGCGGGCACCGTCGAAGGCAGCGCCACCGGCGTCAACGCAGCCGCAGTCGGCCGCGAGATCGCCGCTCCGCGATCCGGTCCTGCGCCCATGAGCGCGGCGATCTGGTTGCGGGTCAACGCAATGCGTTCGTCGAGCTGCGCGATCGCTTCGCGGGTCACCGGCAACGCCGATTCCGCCTGCTTCAACTCCACTTTCGAGTCGATGCCGGCCGCATTGCGGTCGCGCGTGAGGTTGTACAGCTGCTCACGCTCGGCGAGCGTCGCGTTGGCCACGTCGAGCAGCAGATAGGCACGCTCGAGCTGCACATACGCTTGCGCGATGCTCGTCGAGAGCGCGAGGCGCGCGGCGGCGGCGTCCACCTCCGCGGCGCGCGCAGCGCCCAGCGCGGCTTCGTAGGCTTCGCGATTCTTGCCCCAGAAGTCGATCTCCCAAGAGAGCGTCGCCTGCAGCTCGTTGATGCTTTGCGTGGTCCCGGCGTATGGCGGCGGTGTCGTGCCGTGCTCCGAAAACCGCTCGCGTGACGTGGAAGCAGTCGCGTCCACGCGCGGCGCGAGCGGAGCGCGCGCGACGTCGACTGCCGCGAGGGCGCGGCGCGTGCGGGCTGCCGCAATCGCGAGCGTGGGGCTGTGCGCCAGCGCTTCGTCCATCAGCGCATCCAGCTGAGGATCGCCGTAAGCCTTCCACCAATCGGTTGCAGGCCAAGCGGCCTTCGACGCGGTCGCGCCTGCCAGCGTGTGCGATGCGGCGAGGCTGTTCGCGTCGCGCAACGTTGCGGTGGGCGCCAGCCCGCGCGGGCTCGCGCACCCCGCGAGGAGGGCGACGGCGACGAGGGCGGCAGTGATGGAGCGGGTCGTCATGGAAATCCGATGTCGTTTGTGCGATTGTTTGCCGAAGCGACTGATGCCTAGGCAACTATTAGGCCAAAAAAAAGGGGTCAACGGTTGGCGATCATCCTCAGCAGGAAGCCTTCGAGCATCGCGATCTCGTCCTTGCTGAAGCCGCGCAGGAATTGCGCCGTGACGGCTTCCTTCGCACCGATGAGGCGCGGGTAGAGCGCCTTGCCGGCCACGGTCAGCTCGAGGTTCGTCGCGCGTCGGTCTTCGGGGTGGGGGATACGGCGTACGAGCCCCTTTTGCTCCAGGCGGTCGATCATCCGGGTCATCGCGCCCGGGTCGTACGAGATGGACTTGCACAGCCCCGCCGCCGAGTCGGCCTCGCCGCTGGCGACCGACGCGAGCACGATGAGCTGCGGCGCCGAAATGTCGTAGGGCGCGAGCTCGCGGTCGAGCGCGTCGATCAGCTCCACGCGCACCCGATTGATCAGGCGCGTGATGCCGTGCCGGGCGGCCGCCGGCGCAAGGCTCGACTCGGGGCTGGCACGAAGGGCGGCGGCTTTGGGAGGCGTCACGCTTCGCAGTATAGATGCCTAGGCAATCATTGTCAAGGCCATTGTTGCCTTGTGAGGCCAATCGTGCGCTGGGCCTCGGGCGGCTGCCCCGAAACGCAACGCGCCCGACGGCGACACGTGAAGCCGTCCGTGCGCGCATCCGCATGCGCGACGCCGGCGCCGTTCATCGGGCAGGCGACACGCCGTTGCAGACGCCTGCCGCCCGGTGACAACCGCGGCGTGCTGTGGCACGTTACTCCTGCGAGGCCGGCCCCCGTCCGGCTGTCGTCGAGGAGAAACATGCTCAATGCAATCAAGCTCGTGGCCTGCGCCGCGGGCCTTGCCGCGGCTACCCAGGCGGCTGCGCAGGTGACGTTCTACGAAGGCGAAGGCTTCCGAGGCCACGCGTTCCGCGTCAACGGGCCCGTCTGGAATTTCGACCGCACGGGCTTCAACGATCGGGCATCCTCGGTCATCGTCGAGCGCGGCCGCTGGCAGCTGTGCGAAGACGCGCGCTTCGGCGGGCGCTGCGTGATCCTCACGCGCGGCTCGTATCCCTCGCTGGGACCCATGGGCATGAACAACCGTGTCTCATCGATACGTCCGATAACCCATGACGTGCGCTACGAAAACCAGGTCGCGCCGCCGCCCGCGCCGGCGCCCGTGTACGAATACCGCGTGCGGCCGGAAGAGCGGCTCTACCAGGCCAACGTGCAGGAGGTGCATGCGGTCGTGGGTCCGCCCGAGCAGCGCTGCTGGGTCGAGCGGCAACAGGTGGTCGAGTCGCGGCCGGACGCGCCGAACGTTCCCGGCGCGGTCGTCGGTGCCATCATCGGCGGCGTCCTCGGTCATCAAGTGGGCGCCGGCCGCGGACGCGACGTTGCAACGGTCGGCGGCGCCGTGGCCGGCGGGGCCATCGGCGCGAACGTGAATCGCGGAGGAAACGCGGTGTACGGCCACGACGTGCAGCGCTGTGCCACGGTGCCCGGCTCGGCTCGTCCGGACTATTGGGACGTGACATACGAGTTCCGCGGCATGTTCCACCACGTTCAGCTCGGCGCGCCGCCGGGACCGACGATCACGGTGAACGAGCGCGGCGAGCCGCGCGGCTGACGCGACTGTCGCACGAAGCCGCCCGGCCGCAGCGCCGGGCGGTGCGTCGAATCAGCGCGGCGGTTGTCGCTCGGCGAGTCGAATCAGCGGCGCCAGTTATCGCTCGAGGAATCAGCGGCGCGAGTTGTCGCTCGGCGTCGTGCCGCTGCCGCCGCCGCTGGTGCCGGCTACGCCGCCAACCGCGCGCGCGCCGTCCGATGCATCGTAGTCCTCGGTATCCTCCACGCGCCCGCGTCGCTCAGGCCGTGCGGGCGTTGAATCGTCGGGACCCATGCCGGCCGCACCCGCGGCGTCGCCTTCCCGCGCGAGTGGATCGGCGTCGTTCGGCGATGCACCGACGCGCGAGGCAGCGCCCGGCGAATAGCCCGATCCGCGCTGTTGCAGCACGTCGCCGCCCGTGCCGCCGCTGGACGAGCGCGACGAATAGCCGCTGGCCAGCGTGCCGTGCGTCGCCGGTCCTTCGCCCGGATCGCCCGGAGCAGGGCGCTCGCGGTTCTCGGCACGGGCATCGTGCTCATCCTGCTGCTTTCCTGCGCCGCGCTTGCCGCCGCGCGTGCTCCCGTCGTTCGAAGTCGATCCCATTGCTGCTCCTGGTTGAATGCGTGCGCTGTTGATTGCGGTGAATCAGGCGAGGACTTTGTCGAGGGTGATGGGCAGCTCGCGCACGCGCTTGCCCGTCGCGTGGTACACGGCATTGGCAATGGCCGCCGGCACCCCGGTGATCCCGATCTCGCCGATGCCGCGCGCGCCCAGCGGGTTGAAGATCGTGTCGCGCTCGTCGATGAACGTCACGTCGATGCGGCCGACGTCCGCGTTCACGGGCACGTGGTACTCGGCGAGGTTGTTGTTGACGTAGCGTCCGTAGCGCTCGTCGAGCAGGCTGTGCTCGAAGAGCGCCATGCTCACACCCCAGACGATGCCGCCTTCGAGCTGGCTGCGGCCGGTCTTGGCATTGAGCACGCGCCCGACGCTGTAGGTCGCCACGATGCGCGGCACCCGGATGATCCCGAGCGCGGCGTCGACGCGCACTTCGGCAAACACCGCGCCGAACGAGCGGCTCGCGTACTGCTTTTCCTCGGCGCCCGGCTTGGCCTGCGCGCGTGCTTCGAGCGGTTCGGCGGTTCGACCCGCAATGGCAGCAAGACCTTCCCGTCGTCGGGGCGAGGTCCTGATGAACAGCGTGCCCGCTTCGAGCGCGACGTCGTCGACGCTCGCGCCGTGGAGCGGCGATGCGGTGTCCTGCACCGCCTGCGCGACGAGCTTGTCGCGCAGCGCCTTGCACGCGGACTGCACCGCGGGACCGACGCTTGCTGCGGTGGTCGATCCACCTGACACCGGCGCCTTCGGCATCGCGGTGTCGCCGAGCTCGAAGCGCACGCGCCCGACCGGCACGCCGAGGGTCTCGGCAGCGATCTGCGTCATGATGGTGTACGTGCCCGTGCCGAGATCCTGCGAGCCCGTCTGCACGACGATCGACCCGTCCCGCTCGAGACGCGCGAGCGCGTTCGCTTCCTGGCGATGCGCCGGATAAGTCGCAGTGGCCATGCCGTAGCCGACGAGCCACGCTCCATCACGCATGGAGCGCGGCGCGGGCGTGCGTCGCGCCCAGCCGAACCGCTCGGCCGCCTGCGCGTAGCACTCGCGCAGCCGCTTGCTCGACCACGGCTTGCCCGTCGATGGCTCCTTGTCCGCGTGGTTGGCAAGGCGCAGCGCAACCGCATCCATGCCGAGCGACCAGGCGAGCTCGTCCATGGCACATTCGAGGGCGAACGTTCCGGTCGATTCGCCGGGCGCGCGCTGGAAGGTTGGCACGCCGAGGCTCATCGGCGCGAGCCGGTGCGTCGTGTCGCCGTTGGGACAGGCATACAGGGCGCGCGTGGGTGCCGCAGCAGTCTCGG
Organism: Casimicrobiaceae bacterium; assembly: GCA_035475895.1. Lineage (GTDB taxonomy): Bacteria > Pseudomonadota > Gammaproteobacteria > Burkholderiales > Casimicrobiaceae > VBCG01. The sequence goes on from DATILY010000062.1 coordinate 29,577, forward strand.
GAAAGTCCTCGATCTCCGCCGTGTGGCAGATCACCGCATGCCGCACTGCCGTCAGCGTGCCATCGCGCCGTGCGACGAGCACCAGATGCTGCTCGGTCTGCGGGCGGCCGCCGACCGGACCGAACATCTGCGGTCGCGCGAGCACGAGCTTGACCGGGCGCTCGACGGCGCGCGCGGCCATGGCGGCAAGCACGACATGCGACCAGGTCGAGCCCTTGCAGCCGAAGCCGCCGCCGACATAAGGATCGATCACGCGCACGTTGTCGGCCGCAATGCCGAGCGTCTTCGCGACGGTTTCCTTGACGCCCGACACATACTGGGTCGCATCGTAGAGCGTCAGCCGATCCCCGTCCCACCGGGCGACGGTGGCATGCGGCTCCATCGGATTGTGATGCTCCATCGGCGTGGCATAGACGGCGTCGAGGCGCACCTCGCCCTGCGCGAGCCCGGCGTCGAAGCTGCCCCAGGCAAGATCGGTAGGCGAGCGGCCTTCCTTCTTGGGCTTGCGCGCCGTTCGCTTGGCGTCGTCGAAGCGCAGCTGCGCCTGCTCGACCTGGTAACCGATGTGCACGAGCCGCGCAGCGTCCACCGCGCGCTCGAATGCGTCGGCCACGACCAGGGCCACGGGCTCGCCGTTGTAATGGATCGCGTCGTCCTGCAGCAGCGACAGCGTGCGCCCCGCCGGCGGATTGAGTTCCGTCTTGCCGCCATTGGGCAACCGGGGCGCGTTGCGATGCGTCATGACGAGCAGGACACCGGGTGCACGCTCGGCGTCCCCCGTGTCGAGCCGCACGATGCGCCCGCGCGCGACCGTGCTCTGGATCATCACCGCATACGCCGTGCCGCTCGGCTCGAATTCGGCCGCGTACCTGGCGCCTCCCGTGACCTTGGCGACGCCATCGACGCGATCGAGCGGGGCGCCGATGAGCGCCAGCGAATCGTCGTTCATGCGACGCCTCCTGCGACCTGGAGCGCGCGCGCGATCGCACGCTGCGCCAACGGCACCTTGAACGCGTTGTCGCGCACCGGCTGCGCACCTGCGACGGCCATGCGCGCTGCGTCGTCGATCGCGTCGCGCGCAAGCCGCGTGCCGACCAGGCGCCGCTCGGCCTCGCCAGCGCGCCAAGGCTTGTGCGCGACGCCGCCCAGCGCGATGCGCGCGGCGCGCACGCTGCCGTCTTCCGCGCGGTCGAGCGCTGCGGCCACCGAGACGAGGGCAAACGCGTAGCTCGCCCGATCGCGTACCTTCAGGTAATGCGCATGGGAGGCGAACGGCGAGGGCGGCAGCTCCACGGCGAGGATCATCTCGTCGGGTGCGAGGTTGGTGTCGCGCTCGGGCGTCGTGCCAGGCAGGCGATGGAAGTCGGTCATGGGGATGCGGCGGTCCCCGGCGCGATTGCGCACGAGCACCACCGCGTCGAGCGCCGCGAGCGCGACCGCCATGTCCGAAGGATGCGTGGCGATGCACTGCTCGCTCGCGCCGAGGATCGCGTGCTGTCGCGTGTGCCCGCCGCGGGCCGCGCAGCCGGAGCCCGGGTTGCGCTTGTTGCACTCGGGATACGCGACATCGTAGAAGTAATGACAGCGGGTGCGCTGCAGCAGGTTGCCGCCCACGGTTGCCATGTTGCGCAGCTGCGGGGATGCGCCGGCAAGGAACGCCTGCGTGAGCAGCGGGTAGCGCGAGCGGATGAGCGGATGGTTCGCAGCGTCGCTGTTGCGCGCCAGCGCGCCGATGCGCACGCCGCCCTCCGCGGTCTCGCGCACGTCGGCCAGCGGGAGCCGCGTGATGTCCACGAGCACCGCAGGATGCTCGACATCGCCTTTCATGAGGTCGAGCAGGTTCGTCCCGCCGCCCAGCAGCTTGGTGCCGGGCCGCTGCAGCGCCGCCACCGCATCGTCGATGCGCTCAGCGCGAAGGTAGGTGAACGCCTGCATGGTCGATTCCTCCGTCTGCGCTAGCCGCGCCGCCCGGCCGCCTCGCGCACCGCGGCAACGATGTTGACGTATGCGCCACACCGGCAGACGTTGCCGCTCATGCGCTCCCGGATCTCCTCGTCGGTGAGCTCCACGCTGCCGGTGTTGCGCACGTCGGCCGTCACGGCGCTCGCGGCCCCGGCGCGCGCTTCGTCCACCAGCGCCACGGCCGAGCAGATCTGTCCTGGCGTGCAGTAGCCGCACTGGAAGCCGTCGTGGCGCAGGAACGCCTGCTGCATCGGATGCAGGCCCGTAGTTTGCGCGAGGCCTTCGATCGTCACGATGCGGTCACCGGCGACCGATGCAGCCAGCGTCAGGCATGCGTTCACGCGCCGTCCGTTCACCAGCACCGTGCATGCCCCGCACTGGCCGCGATCGCAGCCTTTCTTGCTGCCGGTGAGCAGCAGGTGCTCACGCAATGCGTCGAGCAGCGTGACGCGCGCGTCCAGCACGAGGTCGTATGCGCGGCCGTTGACGTCGAGGCGCACGCGGTTCATCGGAGGCGCGCCGGGTGCCACGGGCGGCACGCTGCCGGGCGCATCGGCGGCGGCTGCGCCCGCATGGATCTGCGTTGCGGCAAGCGTGCCGGTCAAGGCGCCGGTGTTGAGCAGAAACCGCCGGCGCGCGGCGCCTGATGGCGACAGTGCGTCAGCCGCCGATTCGGTGAGCGTCATGCCCTGATGCAAATCGGGCGGGGGAGCGGCATCGGATTCGCTCATGCGGGACCTCGTCGACATGTGGGCCGCTCGCGTAGGCGAGTCATACGCCGGCACCATCCCGCTAGGAAAGCTTTCCGTCGCACTGGTTCCGCGGTGTGCGGCATCGTGGTGTGGCGCTGTTCCCACCAGAACGTTCCTACGCTGCAATCGGCCCTGTGACTACAGCTTTCGAATTGCTTGCGTCCTACACTGCGCAACAGACATCGAGGCGATGTCGATGCTTCCGTTCGCGCCCGTCGCTGCGCCCTCGCCGGCCAGCAGGGCACCGAGCGTGGCCCCCGTGCCGCGCGAACCGAATCCATGAAAGGACGTCACATGCAACGTAAACCTGTCGCGATGGCGCTGGCAGTTGCCGGCACGATCGGCCTTGCCGCCGCGGTCCCGAGCTTTGCCGCGGACTCGGGCGACAACACCAACAGCAAGACCAACACGAACGCCGCGGCGCAAGCGGGCGTTCCTTCGCAGTCGGGCACGACCAACTCCACCGGCTCGTCGTCGAACGGCTCGATGTCGAACGGCTCGACCATGCGCAGCGGCACGAGCGCGACGACGGGCACGGGGACGATGTCGCGCAGCGCGACCGGCATGGCGGCGGGCGGCCAGTCGTTCGACAAGACGGGCGACTCGTGGGCGAACGACTATGCAGCCAAGAACAACGGCCGCATCTCGCGCAAGGCCTACATGGACGAGATGAGCCGCCGCTGGGAGGCGATGGACCGCAACCAGCAGGGTCTCACGCCCGCTGAAGTGAGCCGCATGTACGGCAACGTCGACTCGGCCGCCGCACCGGCGCGCACGGGCTCGGGTGTGCAGGGCGGCAACATGGGTCCGGGCAACCAGAAAGCGCAGTAAAGCCTCGTCGCGCAGCGCAAGTGGCCGCCCGCGGGCGGCCGCTTGCGTTCGTCCACAGCCGTCGTGCGTGGCCGTTGCGCAACCCGCGCGACGACGCGAAGCAACCGCTGGGACAGCTAGAATGCGCGGCTCATCCTGTCGGCGCGCGTGCCATGAAGCTCACCTGCTACGCCCTGCGTCCCGACGCGCCGTCCATCCGTGCCGCGTCGTCGACCCGGGCATGGATGGACGGCGTGATGGACAACCACGCCTATCGCTGCCTGCCGCTCACGATTGCGAACGCGTACGGCTGGGACGTGCTGACGCCGTATGCATTCACGGCGCGCTGGGACGGTGATCCGCATCCGCGCGGGCTCGTCCTCGCGCGCGACGACGGCACGCCACCGCCAACGCACCACGTCGACAGCCACTTCGGCTACGGCATCGTCACGTTCCAGCTCGGCTACCTGTTTCGCACCGAGCCGGGCTGGGACCTGTTCGCGAGCGGTCCCGCCAACGAGCCGAAGGATGGCGTGGCGGCGCTGTCGGGCGTCATGGAGGCCGACTGGCTGCCGTATCCGTTCACCATGAACTGGAAGCTCACGCGGCCCGGGGCCGTGCGCTTCGAGCAGGACGAGCCGTTCTGCACCGTCTTTCCCGTGCGCCGCGGGATGCTGCAGGACGTCGACCCCGAGATCGTCGCGCTGGAGGACCATCCCGACGCGCATGCGCAATTGATGGCATGGCAGCGGCGCCGGGTCGAGTTCGCGCGCGAGCTCTACCGTGCGCCGCGGCCGCTCAAGGACGCCTGGCAGCGCGACTATTTCGTGGGGCGCATGCCGGATGGCTCGCCGGTCGACGGCCACCAGACCAAGCTGAGGCTCGCTGCACCGGCCGACCGGCGCAACGGCAAGCCCTAGCGCGCGGCGGGCGCGGCTGCGTTGGCCGCCAGCGACGACGCGCCGCCCCAGTCGCCGCCCAGCGCCTTCACGAGAGACACCGCGGTGAGCAGTCGCTGGCCGCGCAGCTGTGCCGCGAGCCGCTCGCTGTTGAGCAGGCTCTGCTGCGCGGTAATGACGTCGAGATAGGTCGCGACACCGCCTTCGTAGCGTGCGGTCGCGAGGTCGAGCACGCGCGCAGCGCTCGCGATGGCGGCGTTCGCCTGGTCCGATGCGCGTTCGAGCGCGGCGAGGCCCGTGATGCCGTCCTCCACTTCCTGCATCGCGGTGAGCACGACGCGCTGGTAATTGGCGAGCGCGAGCTCATACCCGCCACGCGCGAAATCGAGATTGGCGGCCAGACGGCCGGAATCGATCAGCGGCTGCGCGATCGACACACCGATCGACCACAGCAGGCTCGACGCGGTGAACAGCGAGGCCAGTGAGGTCGCCTCCAGGCCGTAGGCAGGTCCGAGCGTGATGCTGGGATAGAACGCGGCGGTCGCAACGCCGATCTGCGCGTTGGCCGCCGCCATCGCGCGCTCGGCGGACGCGACGTCGGGTCGGCGCTCCAGCACGTCGGACGGCACGCCGATCGGCACGGCAGGCGGCAGCAGCTCGCGCACGTTCGGCGCGATCGAGAATACCGGCGCCGGCGTGCCGGTGAGCGTCGCGATGGCGTGCTCGAACTGCGTGCGCTGGCGGTGCAGCACGTCCACCTGCGTGAGCGTGCTGTCGAGCAGGGCCTGCTGGCCGGCCACGTCGAGCCCCGAGGTGGCGCCGAGGTCGTGCCGCGCGGTGGCGAGGTCGAGCGAGCGGCGCTGCAGGGCGATGGAGCGCGCCAGCACGTCGAGCTCGATGTCGAGCTCGCGCAGCGTGTAGTAATCGGTGGCCAGCTCAGCCGTGAGCACGAGACGCGTGTTCTCCAGGTCGGCCGCGGTCTGCTCCGCGGACGCGCGCGCGCCTTCGATCGTGCGGCGCACGCGGCCGGCGAGGTCCACCTCGTAGCTTGCGGTCAGCTGCGCTGCGAAGTCGTTCTGGACCGTCGAGAAGTTGGGCGACTGGTAGTTGGTGAGCGGACGATCCTTCGAGATCTTGACCCGCGCCGCGCGGCCCGCGAGGCCGACCGACGGCAGCAGTCCCGACTCGGCCGCGGCGACCTGCGCGCGCGCCTGCGTGAGCCGCGCACTGGCCGCGGCGAGCGTGGGGCTCGCGGCGACCGCCTGCGTTTCGAGCGCGGTGAGCGTCGGATCGGCGAAGCGCTCCCACCACGGGGTCTTGGGCAGCGCATCGGCCGGCGCGCTCGCACGAAAGGGCGCTTCGACGGTCCACGCAGCGGGCATTTGGGCAGCCGGCCGCCGGTAGTCCGGACCTGCGGCACAAGCGGCAAGCAGGGTGGCGACTGCGCACGCAGCGATACGTCCGCACCGCGCGCTGCGGCCCATCAGGGCGTGTCCTTGCCGTTCGTCGCCACGACCACCTGATCGCCTTCGGCCATCGAGTCGGGTGGATTGAGGACCAGCCGATCGGACGGCGACACGCCTTCGAGGACCTCGACGCTGGGACCGAGATTGCGGCCGATCTGCACCGGACGCATGTGCACGCGTCCGTTCGCATCCACCGCCGCGACGCGCAGCCCGTCGGTGCCGAACAGCAGCGCATTGGCGGGGATGACGAGCGTGGTGCTGGCCGGCAGCGGCAGCGCGACCTGCACGAACGCGCCCGGGAGCAGCGTGCCGTCCTTGTTCGGCAGGTTGACCTCCACCTGCATCGTTCGCGTGGCTGTGTCGATCGACGCAGCGGTGCGCACGATCTCGCCAGCGAATTTCCGGCCGGGCAGCTCCGCTTGCGTGACGGTGACCTTCTGCCCCTGCTTGATGAGCTGCGCGTACGATTGCGGCACGTTCACGTACACACGCAGCGGATCCGTCTGCGACAGCACGAACAGCGCTCGCGCGGCGGCACCGGCGTCGATGAGGTCGCCCACGTCCACGTTGCGCTTGGTGATCACGCCGGCGAACGGCGCGATCACGCGCTTGTAGCCTTCGAGCTGGCGCAGGCGCGCGACGTTGGCATCGGCGGCCGCCAGGTTGGCGTGCGCCTGCGCGTTCGCGCTGCGCCGCTCGTCCAGCTCCTGCTGCGACACGGCGTCCTTCTTGCGCAGCGCTTCCCAGCGCTCCATCGTGCTCTGCGCAAGATCGAGGCTCGATGCGGTCTGCGCGCGGGCGGCGATCGCCTGCGTCAGCTGCTGGTCGAGCTCGGGCGCCTCGATCTCGGCCAGCAGCTCGCCTTTCTTCACGGTACTACCGATGTCCTTGTACCAGCGCAGCACGTAGCCGCTCGCGCGCGCGCCGATGGGCGCCTGCACGTAGCCTTGCAGCGTGCCGGGCAACGAAACGGTGGGACCGGTATCGAGCGCATGCGGGCTCGCCACGCGCACGTATTGCCTGGCTTGCTCCGCGACGGACGATTCGAGCGCGCGATGGCTGGCCATGCGACCGATCACCGTACGACCTGCACCCACGGCGAGCAGCACGATCACGACCACCGCCGCGATCTTGGCGCGGCGCATGACCTGGCCGCGCTTGATCAGCGTTTCGCCTTCGTCCGGCTGCACGGGGGTGATGCCGAGCGCGTGATGGCGTTGTTCGGTCATGGCATCAATCCCCGGAAACTGCGACTGCCTGTGCAGCGCCGGACGAGCCCTCGCGCGCTTCGCGCCGGCGGGCCAGGCGCCGGTGCACCCCGGCGAAGACGACGGGCACGAAGAGCAGCGTCGACACGGTGGCGAACACGAGACCGCCGATCACCGCGCGCCCCAGCGGCGCGTTCTGCTCGGCGCCTTCGCCGAGCCCGAGCGCCATCGGGATCATGCCGATGATCATCGCGAGCGCCGTCATGAGCACCGGCCGGATCCGTGTAGCGCCGGCCTCGAGCGCCGCCGAGGCGGGTGGCACGCCATCGGCGAGGCGCTGGCGGGCGAACGAGACGAGCAGGATGCTGTTGGCCGTAGCCACGCCCATCGTCATGATCGCCCCGGTGAGCGCCGGGACGCTGAGCGTCGTCCCGGTGATGAAGAGCATCCACGCGATGCCTGCCAGCGCGGCGGGCAATGCGGCGATGATGATCAGGGCGTCGATCCACGCCTGGAAGTTCACGACCACCAGCAGATATACGAGGATGATGGCGCCGACCAGCCCGACACCGAGCCCGATGAACGACGCCTGCATCGTCTCGACCTGGCCGCGCAGGTTGATCTGGCTGCCGCGTGGCAGCTTCGGGCGCATGTCGTCGACCAGCGCATTGACCCTGGCCGCAACGCTCGCGAGGTCGGTGCCCTGCACGCTGACGTACACATCCACCGCCGGCATGATGTCGTAGCGCGACGCCACGGCGAGCATGCGGTCGGGCCGCGCCTGCACGATGTTGCCGAGCAGCTGCGTGCTGGCGGGGCTTGCGCCGGCGGCAGGCGTAGTGGGCGCAGTCACGCCGCCTGCCGCATTGCCCGTGCCGGCCACGGGCATGTTCATGAGCGCGTCCATCGAATCGATGCGGTATTGCGGCGCCTGCACCTGGATCTGGTAGACGATGCCGCTTTGCGGGTTGAGCCAGAACGCGGGCGAGGTCTGCGAGCTGCCGGACAGGGAGATCAGCACGTTCTGACCGACGTTGAACGCGGTGAGACCGAGCTGCTGCAAGCGCGTGCGGTCCATCTGCAGGTCGATCGCCGGCAAGTCCATGCGCTGGTGCACGTGCGTGTCGACTGCGCCGGGGATCTGCTTGATCTGGCGCGCGATCTCGGCGGCGAGCCGTGCGTTCTCGCGCAGGTTGTTGCCGCTGAACTGCACGTCGATGGCGGCCGGCAAGCCGAAGTTCAGGATCTGCGTGATGATGTCGGCCGGCTGGAAGAAGAACTCCACGCCCGGGAAGCGCCGGGGCAGCTCCGCGCGCAGCTGCGACACGAATTGTTCGGTCGGGCGATGGCCGGACTTGAGCGAGAGCAGGATTTCGCCGTCGAGCGTGCCGATCGTGCCGGCGTTGCTGTACGACAGGTTGATGCCGCTGTTCGGCACGCCGAGGTTGTCGAGGACCGTCTCGAGCTCGGTGGGCGGCACGATCTGGCGGATCACCGCTTCGACGTCGTCCGCCAGGCGTGCGGTTTCCTCGATCCGCGTGCCCGTGGCGGCGCGCATGTGCAGCCGGATCTGGCCGGCATCCACGCTGGGGAAGAAATCGCGGCCCAGCACCGGGTAGAGGAGGCACGAGAGCAGCGTGAACGCCATGAAGCCGAGCGCGAACCCGCGCCGATGGGCGAGCAGCCCCGACAGCGCCAGCGTGTAGCCCCGGCGGACGCGTTCGAAGCGGCGATCGAACTGCCGGTAGAGCCGCTGCAGGAGGCTGAGGCGCGCATCGTCGTGCGGCTTTGCGCGGCTCATCAGCAGCATGACCAGCGTGGGCACCAGGGTGCGCGACAGGAGATACGACGCGATCATCGCGAACACGACCGCTTCGGCCATCGGCACGAAGAGGAAGCGCGCGACGCCGCTCAGGAAGAACATCGGCACGAAGACGATGCAGATGCACAGCGTGGAGACGAACGCCGGCACGCCGATCTCGCCGGCGCCGACCAGGATCGCCTCGTTGAGCGGAGTGCCCATGTGCAGGTGACGCTCGATGTTCTCGATGGTGACGATCGCCTGGTCGACCAGGATGCCGACCGACAGCGCGAGGCCGCCGAGCGTCATCAGGTTGAGCGTCTCGCCGAGCAGCTGCAGCGTGATGATCGACACCAGGATCGACAGCGGAATGGTCAGCGCGATGATCAGCGTCGTGCGCCAGTTGCCCAGGAACACCAGCACCATCGCGGCGGTGAGCGCCGCGGCGATGAGGGCTTCGCTCACCACGCCCTTGATCGCCGCCTTCACGAACACCGACTGATCGAACAGCGAGGTGATCTTGACGTCCGCCGGGATCGTCGCCGAGGCCCGCGGCAACATCTGCTTGAGGTTCGCGACGATGTCGAGCGTCGACGCGCCCCCGTTCTTCAGGATCGAGATCATGACGCCCCGCACGCCGTCCTGGCGCACGATGTTCGTCTGGTTGGTGAAGCCGTCGCGCACGTAGGCGACGTCTTTCAGGTACGTCGTCGCACCGTTGGCGGTGCGGATCGGCAGCTCGTTGAGCCCCGCGATCGCCTCGGGCGACCCGTTCATGCGCACCGCGTATTCGGTCGTGCCCACCTTGGCCGTGCCGGACGGCAGGATGAGGTTCTGCAGGTTGATCGCGTTGACGACGTCCGACGGCGCGAGGCCGCGCGCCTGCAGCGCCGGCATGTCCAGGTCGACCGAGATGAGCCGGTTCTTGCCGCCGTACGGAAACGGAATCGCGACGCCCGGAATCGTGATGAGCTGCGGGCGCAACGTCTGCACGGCGAGGTCGAACAGCGTCGCCTCGGGCAGCGTGGACGACGACAGGCCGAGCTGCACGACGGGAATGCTGGAGGCGGAATACTTGATGACGAGCGGCGGCGTGATGCCGGGCGGCAGCTGCCGCACCTGCGTCTGCTCGGCGGCGACGACCTGCGCAATGCCCATCTGGATGTTGGCATTGGGCTGGAAGAACACCTTGATGATCGTGTTCCCCGCGAGCGAGGTCGACTCGATGTGCTCGATGTCGCTGACCGTCGTCGTGAGCCCGCGCTCGTTCTGCGCCGCGATGCGCTGGCCCATCTCCTGGGCGTTGAGCCCGTTGTAGTTCCAGATGATGCTGACGACCGGGATGTTGATCTCGGGGAAGATGTCGATCGCCATGCGCGCGAGCACGAGCGGCGTCGCGAGGACGATGAGCATCGCCATCACGATGAACGTGTAGGGGCGACGCAGCGCGATCTGCACGAGCGACATCGAGGAAAGACCCTCTGGAAACTACCGAAGCCGGAACCCTCAATGGTAGCGCAGACGGTTGCGTTATTGCCCTCCACCGGGCGGGGCGCCGGCGAGGAATCGATGCCGGCTAAAACGTTTCAGGATGTAACCGGCGTGGCGCACGGCGAGCTGCCGCCTCACTGCGCTGCGCGCCGGTCCGGTCGAGCGCTCGGCTAGCATGCGGTCATGCGCATCCTCGCCATCACGTTCGGCACCGAAGGCGACTGGCGGCCGCTGACCGCGCTATGCGGTGGCCTACAGTCGGCCGGTCACGACGTGCTCCTCCTGGCGCCGGCGCCAGCGGCGGACCTTGCCGCGCGCCTGGGCGTGCGCTTCGAAGCGCTGGCAGGCGACATGGCGCGCGAGCTCGAGGCGGCCATGCCGATGCTCACCCGGCGGGGCGGCAATGCCGCGGCGCTCGCCCGCGTCTTCAGCGGGCTCGCGGTGCGCAACATCGGCGAGTGGACGCGCGCCATGATGCGACACGGTGACGAGGTCGATGCGATCCTTTGCGCCGGGCTCGCGATCTATGTGGGCCTTTCGTGCGCCGAAGCGCTGGACAAGCCGGTGATCGGCGCGGGTTTGCAGCCGGTCATGCCGACCGGCGCCTTCGCATCGCCATTCCTGCCGCCGCTGCGCCTGCCCGCATGGGCCAATCGCGTGTCGCATCGCCTGGTGCTCGCCATGCTGTGGAAGGCGTTTCGCGGCTCCATCAACCGGGCGCGCCGCGAAATCACCGGGCAGGCGCCGCGGCGCGACGCGTGGACCGGCTATCCCTGCCTGTTCGGCATCTCGCCTACGCTCGTCGCGCCGCCCGCGGACTGGCCGCCGCATTACCTGATCACCGGCGAGTGGCGCACGCCGGACGATCCGGACTGGCAGCCGGATGCAGCGCTGCGCGCTTTTCTCACGGCAGGTGAGCCACCGGTGTACGTCGGCTTCGGCAGCATGCTCGGCTTCGATCCAGCTGCGCTCACGCGCGTGGTCGTCGACGCGCTCGGTGGACGACGCGCGCTGCTGTTCATGGGCGCTGCAGGCCTCGGCGCCGGCGCTCTTCCGGCCTCGGTCCTGCGGATCGGACCGCTACCGCACGGCTGGCTGTTTCCCCGCGTGCGTCTGGTGGTTCACCACGGCGGCGCGGGAACGACGCACGCCGCTGCACATGCCGGCAAGCCCTCCGTGGTGGTGCCCTTTGCGGGTGATCAGCCGTTCTGGGCCGAGCGGGCACGCCGGCTCGGCATCGCGCCTGCGCCGATCCGGCAGCGCGCATTGGACGCCGCCGTGCTGGCGCAGCGGATCGATGAAGCGCTGGGCGCATCCTTCGCCGAACGTGCAGCCGCGATCGGCCGCGCAATGGCGCACGAGCATGGCGTTGCGCGTGGCGTCGCAGCGTTCGCGCAACTGGCCGCGCGACCGGGCCGCGCGGATGGTGCCGGTTGACCGCACGCTTCTAGATCAGGCCGCCGCCGTGCCGCCGGGTCCGAAGCGACGTCCCGCATCGAGGCCGAGCCCGCTCACGACACTGCCGAACAGGTCGCCTACAGTCACGGCGCTCGCCGGGAACGCCTTCTCGAACGCGGCCCGCAGCGCGGTCATGCCGCTCGAGCCGCCGGTGAAGTACAGCGTCGCGACATCCCGCTCGCGCAAGCCGGCCGCGCGCACGGTCGCACGGCCGACTTCGACGAGCCGCGCGAGCAGGCGCTCGAGCAGCGCGAGAAGCTCGGATTGGCGCGCCGGCACGGCGAGCCCGCGCTCGATCTCGCGCAGGTCGATGAGCGTGCGCGGCGCAGCGGAGAGCTCGATCTTCGCCTGCTCGGTCTGGCCGAGCAGCTGATGGCCAAGCTTGCGCTCGATCACGCGCGCCAGGCGCCGGTAGGGCAGCGGATCGTCGAAGAACGCTTGCAGCTCGCGCAGCGCGCCCGAGAACCTGGGCGTGTAGAGGAAGTTGATGCGATGCCAGGTCGACAGGTCGAAGTAGACGAGGCTGGGCACGGGCTTGCCGTGGGGCCCGGTGGCGCCATAGCCGAGCGCAGGCATGATCCAGGCGAGGTTGAGGCGCGTGTCGAAGTCGGTGCCCGCGATGTGGATGCCGTCGTTGGCGAGCACGTCCGCTGTGCGGTCGATGCGCGCACCGCGCTCGGGCGCCACGCGGAGCAACGAGAAATCCGCCGTGCCGCCGCCGACGTCGATCACGAGCACCACCTCTTCGCGCGCGATCGTCCGCTCGTAGTCGAGCGCCGCGGCGATGGGCTCCAGCTGGAACTCGATGTGCCGAAACCCCGCTTCACGCGCGCATGCGGCGAGCGTGTCCTGCGCGAGGCCGTCGGCGGCCGCATCGTCGTCGACGAAGCGCACGGGGCGCCCGAGGACGACCGTATCGAGCGTCGCATCAGCCGCTTCGCTTGCCCGCGTGCGCAGCGTGCGCAGGTAGAGCGTCACGATGTCGGTGTAGCGGATGTTGCGATCGCCGACCGCCGTCGTCTCCTCCATGAGGCCGCTCCCGAGCAGGCTCTTGAGCGAGCGCATGAGGCGCCCGGGCGTGCCATCGAGGTACTCGCTCACCGCGGCGCGCCCATACAGCGTGACGAGCGGCTCCTCGGTGCCGAAGAACACCGCGGTCGGCATCGAGGTGGCGCCGTCCTCGAGCGGCACGAGGCGCACGCCGCCGCGCGCCGGCAGCGCGACGCCGGAGTTCGACGTCCCGAAATCCAGGCCGCAGGCGATCACTTGGGCGCGCGACGCCGCCGTCGGCGCAGCCGTGCGGCGAAGGTGCGCAGCGTCACTGCAGCGGCTTCACGCCACGCTGGCCGGCTGCACATTGCCCGGGAAAAGATTGCGCCGCGCCTCGTCGTCCATCTCCGTCTTGAACCTGTAGCGGTCGCGCAGCGCAGCCACGCGCGCCGCGGCCGGACGCGCGTTGATCTCGTCGACCAGGCGCTTGACGTTGGTCAACCCAGCCCATGCCTCCTCGCCGAGCACCATCGGCACGAGCCGCGCCCATCCCCACGCGTCCATGTCGACGATCGTGTACGCGTCGCCGAGCAGGTAGGGTGACTTGGCGAGCTGCGCATCGAGGATGCCGAAATGGCGTTGCGCCTCGAAGCGATAGCGGTTGATCGCGTAGGACAGCTTCTCGGGCGCGTGATGCTGGAAGTGCACGGCCTGGCCGGAGTAGGGCCCGACACCCGTGCCGACGAACATCAGCCACGACAGCAGGCGCCCGCGCGACGCCGAGGACGCGGGCGGCAGGAACTGGCCGGTCTTCTCCGCGAGGTAGAGCAGGATCGCGTTGCTGTCGAACACGATTGCATCGCCATCCACGATGGCCGGCACCTTGCCGTTGGGATTGACCGCGCGAAAGGCGGGCGTGTGCTGCTCGCCCTTGCGCGTATCCACCGGCACGATCTCGTAAGGCAGGCCTGTTTCCTCGAGCATCAGGGCGACCTTGGTGGGATTGGGCGCCAGGTTGAAATAGAACTTGATCATGCGTTTCCTCAGGTTGGTAAAAGGCGCGGGGCAGCCGGCTGGTCAGCAGCCTGCCACGCACTTGCCTTCGCCGTTGAACTCCATGGTCTTGCCGCTGAGCGCCGGATGCACCGGCCGACCCTTGACGAGCGCGACGAACGCGGCCGTGCGCGACGCGGGACGCAGCTTTCCGTCCGCCGTGGCGGCCTCGTTGACATGCGAAGCGATCACGGAGGCTGGCTGCACCAGCTCGTTGACGATGTACGCGGCGTCGGTCGAGCTGACCGCGCTGGAGCCGAGATTGAGCTGCATCAGGTTCGCGTGATAGTAGTCGTGCACCACCGAGCGCATCTCCGCGTGCATGCCGGTGTCGCCGGACAGATACAGCACCAGCCCGTTGGTGAAGCGAATCACGTACCCGCTGGGCGGCCCGAGCTGCACGCTCACGTTGTCGGTGTCGAGCGCTTTGCGCGCCTCGGCGCCGAGGAGCTCGCGCGGCACGGTGCTGTCGTGCACGGCGGGCACGGCGATGATCTCGACCGCCTGCTTCGCCTCCGTCGTGCGAAGCGCGCGCGTGCCGCCCGTCTGCACCGTAGCGAGGCACGGTGCGCTCGGCGGCACCACGATGTCGTTGCCGGTTTGCGCGCACGCGGCCGTCGGCTTGCCCTTGATCGCCGCGACCTTCGTCCCGATGAAGTTGGCCAGTGGCACGATCATCACGATCGCGGCATTCTTCGACGCGACGATCTCCGCGGTCGTGGAGCTCGGCGCGGCCGAGGTCACTTGCGATGCTTCGCAGGTGCCGGCGCCGATGGCCTTGAGCCGCTGGTCACCGATGTGATCGCCGTGGGCGTGACTGAGCAGCACGGCGTGGACGCTGCCGAGGCGCGCATCGTCTCCGCCGAGCACCGATTGCCCCGCGTCGTACAGGATGCGCACGCCGCTCGGGTCTTCGAACAGGGTGGCGCGGTCGCGGCTGCACAGCTCGCCCGGATGCGTGCCGAGCGGCGTGACCTTCACGTTCTGTGCGCCGGCGCCGGCACAGGTGGCGAGCAGGCCGAGCGTGACGACGAGCCGAACCGTGGTGCGCATGACGCCTCCGTTTGAAGCGATGCCGCGAAAGCGGCGGCGGCCCGCGTCTATCGTGCCAGAAACAGCCGGCGCGCGCGGCCGTTGCGGCTAGCCGGCGCGCTCGAGGTAGCTCTGGAACACCGCGAGGTACACCGACGCTGCATCGGCCGAGCCCGGCCACAACTCGGCGCTGTCGAAGCGCACGTCGTACGTCGGCTCGTCGACTGCCTGCACGCCATGCGCGTGGGCATCGGGAAACGGATACGCCGGCGATTCGCCGACGACGATGCCGATCCTGCCGCGAACGTAGCCCGGCATGCGGACGTGGCCCGGCACGTGGTCATCGCGCACGCGCACGCGGTCACCCACCGCGAAAGCCTCGCGTCCCGGTCGATTCGAGCGACCTGCGCCATTGGGTGCGGCGAGCGGAAATGCGCCGCCCGCGCGCGCTTCGAGCTCGGCATGCGTCACCAAGCCTTTTTCGACGAGCAGCGTGGCAAGGCTCGTGAGCGAGCGCTCGTAGTAGCTGGCGGTGAGGTAATGCCGCGGCTCCATGCGCTCGATCGCGTGGCGATACTCGTCCATGTTGAACAGCCCGAGGCGCACGGCAAAGCCGTACAGCGCGTTGGCACGCACTTCCCACGCCGCGTGGAACGCGCGCGCATCGGGGGTATGGCGCACCGCGCCGAAGCCTTGCCTGCCGCCGAGATCGTGCGTGCCGTCCATGGCGCTGACCTGCTAGAGGTGGGCGACGCCGATGAGGCCGTCACGCGTCACCAGGGCGGCGAGCCGTTCCTCCGGCCACCCGAGGGTATCCGGAGGCTGCACGGGCAACACCATGTAGCGCGTGTCGGCCGTGGTGTCCCAGACGCGGATATCGATCTGCGGCGCGAGGTCGAGCCCCATCTCGCGCAGCACGGTGCGCGACTCGCGCACGACGCGGGCGCGATATTCGAGGTCCTTGTACCAGTCGGGCGGCAAGCCGATGAGCGTGAAGGCCGTGCACGAGCACTGCGTGCAGCAGATGACGTTGTGCACCGCGGGCGTGTTCTCCAGCACCACCAGATGGCGGTGATGCGCCGGCATGGTCAAGCCGAGCTCGGCAACCGCGCTGCGACCGTTGGCGAGCAAACGCTGGCGGAACGCCGGATCGGTCCAGGCCTTCGCCACTGCCCGTGCACCGTTGCGCGGATTCCACACGTCCTGCGCCAGGTGACCCAGCTCTGCCACGCCGCGCGTCGCGTCGAGGCCGCGCGCGTCGAGCGCGGCCTGGATCGCATCGACGCGCGCCTCCACCGGGGCGGTGGACCGGACGACGAAATCGCGCTCGACCATGAGCCGTTTCTCCTGGGCTTGGGACCTGCGGCGAGCACCGTACCATAATCGGGCGCCCCAACGGTCCGCGTGGCGCGGAATGTTCCGTGGACAGTCCGTGCGCGCGCACCTAAACTGCCGCCAGTTTCGTAGAAGCTGGACGGTCGATGCCGGAAGTGCAGGTCGAACCTTCGCAACATGCGCCCGGCGCCAACGCGCCTTCGGTGCTTGCTCCCACGGCACACGGCTCTGCGCAGCCGTCGCGCCGCATCACGACGGTCAGTCACCTCGCGCGGAACGCGATCAAGGACGGCATCGCCGGTATCGTCGCGTCGATCGTGCTCGTCGCCAACATTGTGTCGTTCGCTGCGCTGATGTTTCCGGGCGACCTTGGTGCCGGCATCCCGGTGGCCATCTGGGGCATGCTGATCGGCAGCTGCATCGGCGGCGTGTGGATCGCGTGGGCCACGTCGCTGCCGCCCATTGCCACCGGCATCGATTCGCCGACCGGCGCCTTCCTCGTGCTGTTGAGCGCCAGCGCGGGCGCCGCGGTCACCACCGCCGGGGGCACGCCCGACATGGCCATCACCACGGTCATGCTCATCTTCACGGCGGCCACCGTGATGTCCGGCGCGCTGCTCTACGTGATCGGTATCTTCCGGTGGGGCTCGTATTTCCGCTTCGTGCCGTACTTCGTCGTCGGCGGCTTCCTGGCTGCCACCGGCTGGTTCCTCGTCGCAGGCGGCATTCGCATGACGACGGGCTTCGCGTTGACCTTCGACGCCGTCGCGACGCGATGGACCGTGATGTCGACGGAGAAGCTGGTCAGCGCGGTCGCCGTGCTGTGCATCCTGCTCGCCGTACGACGCTGGAGCCGATCCGCGCTGGCGATGCCGGTTGCGCTCCTCGCGATGTGGGTCGTCGGCGTCGTGGTGCTCCGCGCGCTCGACCTCGCCGGTGCGCAACACGGCTGGTACCTGCCGTCGCTCGGCACGCTGTCGCCATGGCATCCGTTCGCCGCGGCGCATTCCACGCACCTGACCTGGTCCATGGTGCTGGCCCTCACACCGGAATTCGTGGCCGTGGCGATCGTTGCCCTCATCTCGCTGGTCACCAAGGTGTCCAGCATCGAGGTGGCGCGGCAGGCATCGGGCGACCTCGATCGCGAATTCCGTGCGCACGGGATTGGCAACCTCGTCATCGCCCCGCTCGGTGGCATCGCGTGCAGCCTGCAGACCGGCACCAGCCGGCTGCTCGAGCATGCCGGCGGCGCCACGCGCGCAAGCGGCGTCTTCGCGGCGCTGGTCCTGGGCCTGGTTGCGCTCGCGCACCTCGACCTGCCGGGGCTCATTCCCATTCCGATCGTGGCCGGGCTCGTGTTCTATCTGGGCTACACGTTCATCATCGACGCGCTCGGGCGTCCCTACAGCCAGCGCGCGTGGATGGACCTCGTCCTGGCGCTCGTCATCATGGCGGTCTGCGTGCGCTACGGCTATCTCGTCGGCGTGCTCGCCGGCCTCATCGGCGCATGCGTGCTGTTCGCGCTCAACTACGCGCGCCTCGGCGCGGTGCGCCGCCATGTGACGCGCGCCGGGTTCGCAAGCTTCGTCGACCGGTCCGCGGAAGCCTCGGCGCATCTGCGCGCGGCAGGCAATGCGATCCAGATCTACTGGCTGAGCGGCTACATCTTCTTCGGCTCTTCCGAGGGCGTGTTCGAGCGCATCCGGGACGACATCGAAGCGCTGCCGCCGCGCACGGTGCATTTCGCGATCCTCGATTTCGGTCTCGTCTCGGGCACGGACTCTTCGGCCATCGCGAGCCTCACCAAGCTGCGCAACTTCTGCAACCGCCACGGCACCACGCTCGTCTATTGCGCCATGTCGCGCGCCAATCACTCCGTGCTCGAGCAGGGTGGCCTGGTCGGCGGCCGCAGCCGCCACAAGGCATTCATCGACCTCAATCATGCGCTCGCCTGGTGCGAAGACCAGGTCATCGCCAGCGCGAACCTGCACGGCGGGATGGACCTGCAAGGCTTCGAGCAGTGGCTGCAGCAGCAGCTCGGAGATGGAATACGGGCGAGCGATCTGCTCGTCTACCTGGAGCGCAAGGACACCACCGGCGCGCAGGTGCTCTACCACGAGGGCGAGCCGGCGGACACGATCGACCTCGTCGCGGTCGGCAATCTCGCCGTGGACATCACGCGCGACGATGGCGAGCGCCTGCGCGTACGGCGCTTCAGCAAGCACACCGTGCTCGGCGAGATGGGCTTCGTGCGCCGGTCGGTGCGCTCGGCTACCGTATCGTCGGCCGGACCGGCGACGGTGTTCACGCTCACGCGGGCGAGCTTCGCGCGCATGCGCGCCGAGCGGCCGGATCTCGCCGCCGCCTTCGACGAATTCATCATGCGCGCGCTCGCTGACCGCATCGACGTGGCGAACCGCGCGGCGGCGGCGCTGGGCGGGTAGGGGTTCTGCCGGTATCATCGCCTGCGGGCCGCGCCTCCCGGGCCGGCCACCCTGGACCGATGGCAGACCTTCCGACCGGCACGGTCACGCTGCTGTTCACCGACATCGAAGGCAGCACGCGCCTGTGGGAAGCGCATGCGGCCGCGATGCGCGCAGCGCTGTCCCGCCACGATGCGCTGGTGCGCCAGTGCATCGACGGGCACGCGGGCTACGTGTTCAAGACGGGCGGCGACGCGTTCTGCGCCGCCTTTCGCACCGCTGCGGATGCCGTTTGCGCTGCGCTCGACGCGCAACGGGCGCTCCAGCGGGAGCCGTGGCCGCAGGACGCGAAGCTGCGGGTGCGCATGGCGCTGCACAGCGGTGCAGTGGAGCTGCGCGACGGCGACTATTTCGGCGCGCCGCTCAACCGCGTCGCCCGTCTCCTCGGCGCCGCCCATGGCGGACAGTCGCTGCTCTCCGAGTCGACGCACGACCTGTGCCGCGATCACCTGCCGCCGCTGGCCACCGTGAAGCCGCTCGGCGCGCATGCGCTCAAGGATCTCGGCCGCCCCGAAGCCGTGTTCCAGCTCGGCCATCCGGACCTGCCGCATGCCTTCCCGCCGCTCAGGTCGCAGTCGGTGCCACCCGGCGAGAAGGACGCGCCGTCCATCGCCGTGCTGCCCTTCGTCAACATGAGCAAGGATGAAGAGAACGAGTATTTCGCCGATGGCCTGAGCGAGGAGCTCCTCAACGTGCTTGCCAAGATCCGCGGCCTGCGCGTCGCCTCGCGCACGTCGGCGTTCTCGTTCAAGGGCAAGGACGTCGACATCCCGACGGTCGCGCAGAAGCTCAACGTCGCGACCGTGCTGGAGGGCAGCGTCCGCAAGTCGGGCAAGCGGGTGCGCATCACGGCGCAGTTGATCGAGGTCGCGACCGATTCGCACCTGTGGTCGGAGACCTACGAACGCGAGCTCGACGACATCTTCGCCGTGCAGGACGACATCGCACAGTCGGTGGTGAAGGAGCTGCGCGCAGCGCTCATGAGGCAGCCAGCGGAATCCGTTGCCGGCACGGCGGTGGCGGCGGTCCACGAGGCCGCGCAGGGCCGCACGGACAATCCGCAGGCATTCCAGCTGTATCTGCAGGGGAAGTTCTTCGGCGAGCGGGTGACGCAAGCGGACACCGACCGCGGCATTGCGCTGCTCACGCAGGCGATCGAGCTCGACGCCTCCTTCGCGCTCGCGTGGGCGGAGCTTTCACGGGTCCACCAGCTCCAGGCTGGATACGGCTTCGACACGATCGCGCAGGGTTACGAGCGCGCGCGCGTCGCTGCGCGATCGGCACTGCAGCATGGCCCGCAGCTTGCGGAGGCGCACATCGCCATGGGCGCCATCCAGCAGAGCCACGACTGGGACTGGCCCGCCGCCGACGCGTCGTTCCGGCGGGCGCTGGAGCTCGCTCCCGGGAATGCGACGGCAGTGATGTCCGCAGCACAGCTGGCGCGGATCGTCGGCCGGATGGAGGAAGCATCGCAGCTGATCCGGCGCGCGATCGCGCTCGATCCGCTGTCCGCGCGGGTGCACCGCCAGGCCGCGCTGGTCCACATCGTCGCCGGGCGGCTGGACGACGCAGCGACGTCGCTTTCCCTTGCGATGGACATCGCCCCCGGAGCGAGCCTCGGCCATGCGTTCCTGGGACTGACCCGACTGTTGCAGGGGCGCGCCGAGGAAGGGCTCGCCATCGCGCAACGCGAAACCCATGCGGTCTTCCGTCACCTCGCCGGAGCCATCATTCAGCACGCGATGGGTGCCACCGCTGAGGCCGACGCCGAGCTGCACGCGCTCGCGACTGGTTACGGCTGGACCGCGGCCTACCAGGTCGCCGCGGTGCACGCCTTTCGCAATGAGGTCGATGCCGCGTTCAAGTGGCTCGAGCGCGCTTTCGTGGAGCGCGATCCGGGCGTGATGTTCGCGGCCGGCGACCCTTTCCTGCTGCGGCTGCATGACGATCCGCGGTGGCATGCGTTCCTGGCGCGTGCCGGGTTGCCGCCGTTGTCCATTCCTGCACCGGCCGCCTCACGCTGATCCGCTCGCCGCGTTCGCGACCCCGGTCGAGCATCTTCCCGCTGATCCGCTCACCGCGGTCGCAGACCCTGTGGGTCATCTTCCACGCCCGAGGCCACGAACCGCTTGACTGATCCATAACCACATGGTTATGATTCGTCCATGCGCGCGGCCATGGACGACGTCTTCCGGGCGCTTGCCGATCCCACCCGGCGAGCGCTGCTCGAACGGCTCCTGCAGGAGGGCGAGCACACGGTACGCGAGCTGACCGATCACGCCGGTGTGTCGCAGCCCGCGGTCTCCAAGCATCTTGCGCTGTTGAAGCAAGCGGGGCTCGTGCGCGACCGGCCGGACGGCCGCCTCGTGCATTACCGCGCGCAGCCGCGCGGCCTCAAGCCGCTGATCGACTGGATGGGGCACTACGCCGTCTTCTGGCGTGAGCACTTCGATCGTCTCGAGAACCTCTTGAACAGGATGGACACATGACGCAATCCGCAACGGCAACCGCCGGATCCACCGCGACGCGCTCCCTCGTCGTCGAGCGCGAGATGCCGCATTCGCCCGACAAGGTATGGCGCGCGCTCACGCAGGGCGCGCTGATCGAGGAATGGCTGATGAAGAACGACTTCCAGCCCGTGGTAGGGCATCGGTTCACGCTGCGCGCCCAGCCGATGCCGCACTGGAACGGCGTGACGGACTGCGAGGTGCTCGCGGTCGAGCCGAAGCGCCGGCTCGCCTATACGTGGAACGCGTCGGGCGACGAAGCGCGCAACGGCCTCAAGACCATCGTCACATGGACGCTCACGCCGACCGCGAACGGCGTGCTCGTGCGCATGGAGCAGTCGGGCTTCCGGCCGCACGAAGAGCAGAACTACCAGGGCGCCAGCTACGGCTGGCAGCGGTTCATCGCTGCGCTGGAGCAGGTGGCAGGGCGCGCGTAATCAGCGCTAGGATGCGGGCGCGGCCGCCTCGACGAGGCCGGCCAGCGCCCGCACGGCAACGCCGTAGCCAGCGCCACCGAGTCCGGCAATCACCGCCGTAGCGACCTTGGACACCAGCGAATGCTGGTACATCGCGTCGCGCCGGTGGATGTTGGTGATGTGCAGCTCGATGATCGGTCCGGGAAACATCTTGAGCGCATCCACGATCGCCACCGACGTGAACGAGTAGCCGGCCGGGTTGATCACGATGCCGGCGCCCTGCTCGATCGCTTCGTGGATCCATTCGACGATCTGGCCCTCGTGATTGGACTGCCGGAACGCGAGCGCGCGCGCTCCCGCCGCCTCGCGGCACACTGCTTCGATGTCGGCCAGGGTCATCCTGCCGTACACCTCCGGCTCCCGCTGGCCCAGGCGGTTGAGGTTGGGACCGTTGAGGACGTAGAGCGGCTTGTTCATGAAGAGGGGCGGTCGGTTGGGGGCGCTCATCCTTTGTAACCCATGACGCGCGGCAGCCACAGGACGGTCTCCGGAACGAACGTGATGACGGCGAGCACGACGACCGCGGCGGCGATGAACGGCGCCGACTCGCGCACGATGGCGACCAGTGGCTGCTTGGTCATGTTCGCCACGATGAACAGCAGCAGCCCGAAGGGCGGCGTCAGCAGGCCGATCATGATGTTCACCACGACGACCACGCCGAAGTGCACGACGTCGATCCCCAGCGCCTTGGCCGTAGGGATCAGGATCGGCACGATGATCAGGAGGATGGTCGTGCCTTCGAGCAGGCAGCCGAGCACCAGCAGGATGGCGTTGACGAGCAGCAGGAAGCCGACCTTGGACAGGTGGAACCCGGCGACGAAGGTTGCGACCGACGCCGGCACGTTCTCGATCGTGACGACGTAGTTGAACACGAGCGCGCCGGCGATCAGCATGCCGACCGACGTGGTCGCCCGCGCGCTCGAGAGCAGCACGTTGTACAGCTGCCGCCACGTCATCGCGCGATAGATCAGGGTGGCCGCAAGCAGGGCGTAGGCGGCGGCCGCCGCGGCGCCTTCGGTGGGTGTCATCACGCCGCCGTAGATGCCGACCAGCAGGATGACGGGCAGCAGCAGCGCCGGGAATGCGCTCACCGTCGCGCGCGGGATGTCGCGCAACGGCACGGGCGGCTCGACCGGGTAGTTGCGCCGGCGTGCGATGACCCCGTTCATGACCATGAAGGCAACGCCGAGCAGCAGGCCGGGAATCACGCCGCCGAGGAACAAGTACCCGATCGAGGCATCGGAGACGAGCGCGTAGATCACCATCGGGATCGACGGCGGGATGATCGGGCCGATGATGGCCGACGACGCGGTGATCGCGGCCGCATACGCGACGGGATACTTGCCGTCGCGGGTCATCATGCCGATGATGATCCGGCCGATCCCCACGGCATCGGCGATGGCCGAACCGGACATGCCCGCGAAGATCACGTTCGACACCACGTTGACGTGGCCCAATCCGCCGCGAAAGCGCCCGACCAGGACGAGGCAGAACTTGAGCAGCCGGTCGGTGAGGCTGCCGGTGTTCATGAGGTCGGCGGCGAGGATGAACAACGGCACCGCCAGCAGCACGTAGCTGTTGAACAGGCCGTTGAGGATCTGCTCGGCTGCCGTGCCCGGATCGAGGTGCGCGACGAAGAGATACAGGATCGACGCGCCGATCATCGACAGCCCGATCGGCAGCCCGATCGAGGCCAGCGCGACCAGCACGATCACGCACAGCACGAACGGCGACACGCCCATCATGCCGACAGGTCCGTGTGCGGTGCCGGATCACCACCGTGCCGGCCGCGCCAGGCGAGCCAGATCAGGCGGACCTGGCGCAGGATGATGACCACCGCGAAGATCAGATAGATCGAGTACAGGTAGTCGAACGGCATCTTGAGGTATGCCGAGTGCTCGCGCTTCATGAACGCGACGTAGCGCCAGGTCGCGGGCAGCGACAGCGCGAGCAGGACGATCAGCGCCACGGCGGCGACGACGGTGAACACCCGGCGCACCTGCGCAGGCACGAGGTTGTAGAGGATGTCGAAGCGCACCTCCTCTTCATCGGCGACGATGAACGAGGCGCCCCACAGCACCACCCACACCCAGCACAGCACCGTCACTTCCTCGGTCCAGCCGAGCGGACGGTTCAGCACGTAGCGGAAGACGATCTGCAGCAGGAACGAGACGAACATCGTCGCGATGAGCGCCACCGCGACGTGCTCGGCGCCGCGCTGCAGGCGGCGGACCAGCCGCCGCCGGGCGGGCGGCGGCGTATCGGCGCTAGCCACGCAACGCTGCCGTTACAGCGCGTTGATGCGCTCGAGCGCGCCCTTCGGCCAGTCCTTGCCGTACTTGTCGACGTAGCGCTTCTGCGCGAACGTGCGGAAGGCGGCGACGTCGGGCGTGTAGACCTTCTTGCCTTCGCCCTTGAGGTAGGTGACGACGTCCTTCTCCTGGCCCTCGAACTTGACGGTGTAGTCGTCGATCGCCTTTTCGGCCGCGGCGCGGAAGCGCGCCTGCTGGTCCGGCTTCATGGCGTCCCACACCTTCGAGGCGACGGCCATGACGTCGTAGCCCACGACGTGCGAGGTCAGGACGAATTGCGTCGTGACCTCGTCGAACTTCATGAGCTTGCTCAGCACGAGCGGATTGTCCTGTCCGTCGATGGCACCGGTCTGCAGGGCCGTGTACACCTCGGCGAACGCCACGGGCGTGGGATTGACGCCGATCGACTCGCCGAGGAACTGCCAGAATTCGCCCGGTGGCATGCGCAGCTTGATGCCCGCGAGGTCGGCGGGCGTGCGGATCTGCTTGTCGGGCTTGAGGTTCACGTGGCGCGAGCCGAAGTACACCGGCGTGATCACCTCGATCTGCAGCTGGTCGCGTGCCATCTTGATGAAGTCGCGGCCGACATCGCTCTTGAACGTCTTCTTGAGATGGTCGACGTCGCGGAAGAGGTACGCGGACGTCATCAGCGACCACGCGGGCACCTGCTTCGAGATGTCCTGCGGCGCAAGATTGCACATCTCGAGGTTGCCGCGCTGGAGCGCGACGAGCTCGGTGCCTTGCTTGAACAGCGTGTTGGCCCAATAGGGCTGGAACTCGAAGTCGTTCTTCATCGCAGCGGCGAACGACTTGTACGCCTCGGCGCGCAGATCCTGCTCGGTGAACGCGCCGCTGAAGCGCAGCTTCGGCTTGTCCTGGGCGAGCAGGCGGGGAGAGGCGGCGAGCGCGAGCGCCGAGGCGCCGGCGCGCAGCATCGTGCGGCGGGAAAACGTCGACATGGTCGATCCTCCGATCGGATTGGACGCGTCACGCCGCGGCCTTCGCCGGGCGCTGTTTGTGCATCGGACGATAGACGGTTTGTCCGAGGATTGCAATTCCATCAGGTATGGCCCGCTGGCGTGCGCTTCGGTATCATCGACAGGTGCTCGGGGCCATTGCCGGGCGCGCACCCTGGCTGCACCATGATCGAGGCGACACTCGAAACCACAACCGTCGGCGAGAAGGCGTATCGCCGCATCCGCTCGGACATCGTGTTCGGGCGCCTCGCGCCCGGCGAGCGCCTGACGCTCGACCGCATGCGCGACACCTACGCGGCCAGCGTGAGCACGCTGCGCGAGGTGCTCAACCGGCTGTCGTCCGAGGGTCTCATCATCGCGGAGGGCTCGCGCGGCTTCGAGGTGACGCCCATCTCGGCCGGCAACCTGCGTGAAGTGGGCGCCATGCGCTGCCTGCTCGAGACGCATGCCCTGCGCGAGTCGTTTGCCGCGGGCGACATGGACTGGGAAGGCGCCGTGGTGGCTGCGCATCACAAGCTCGCCTCGATGGAGCGGCGCATGAGCGCCGGCGAGCGGTCGATGGCCGAGGCGTGGAAGCGCTACGACTGGGAATTCCACCACGCCCTGATCGGCGCGTGCGGCTCGACGGTGCTGCTCGAGACGCACGCCATCATCTACGACCGCTACCTGCGCTACCAGATGGTCGCCGCGGTGTATCGCGGCGACGTCGCGGCCGGCGAGCACCGGCGCCTGCTCGAATGCGCGCTCGAGCGCGACTGGAAGACCGCGCAGGGCACGCTCACCCGCCACGTGAACGACTGCGTCGATCACATGATCGGCAAGCGGCTGGTGGTGTAGCGTCACGCGCGCGCACGTCGCAGCGGCACGAAGGCCGGGCGGACGACGCTCGTTCTGTTATCGTCGCGCGGATGCGCGTGCTGCTGACGTCCGACTTGCACTACAAGCTGCGGCAGTACGACTGGCTCATCGGTGCCGCGCCCCATTTCGATGCAGTGGTCATCGCGGGCGATCACCTCGATGCGGCGCTTGCGGTCCCGGCAAGCGTGCAGATTGCGGCGTTGTCGGCCAGCTTCGGTGCGGTGGCGGGCAAGACGCATCTGCTCGTCTGCTCCGGCAACCACGATCTCAACGCGTGGAGCCCCGAAGGGGAGAAGACCGCCGACTGGCTCGACGCCGCGCGCGGCAAGGCACTGGCGGTGGATGGCGACACCGTTGCCATCGGCGATACGCTGTTCACGGTGTGCCCGTGGTGGGATGGGCCATTCGCCCGGGCGCGCGTGGAGCAGCTGCTCGACGACGCCTCGCATCGGCGCACCGGGCGCTGGGTGTGGATCTACCATGCGCCGCCGACCGGGCCGCTCAGCTGGACCGGCAAGCGGCACTACGGCGACGCCGTGCTGCCCGCGCTCATCGAGCGCTACGCGCCGAGCGCCGTGCTGTGCGGGCACATCCACGAAGCGCCGTTCAAGGCGGACGGCTCCTGGGTCGATCGCATGGGCGACACCTGGCTGTTCAATGCGGGCCGGCAGATCGGCGACGTGCCGGCACGGGTGGAGATCGACTTCACGCGCGAGACGGCCCGCTGGGTCTCGCTCGCGGGCATCGACGACCGATCGCTTCAGTAGTCGGGCACGTCGTTGCGTTGCGAGCCGGGTTGCGTGCCGCCCGGCTGCATCGCCATCAGGTTGGCCAGCACCTGGTCCATGAGCGCCAGGTGCGTGTCGGTGCCCGCGTACTGGCGCTTGATGTCGACGAGATAGCCGGTCACGGCCGACAGGCGCTGCGCGAGCAGCTGCGCGATCGCGTAGAGCAGGTCGGGATGGTTGCGCACCGAAGCCACGGCAGCCTCGAGCACGTGCACGGCGCTGTCCGCCGTGGCCACCACGCTGGCCGTCGGCGCCGATCCGAGCACGGCGGAGATCTCGCCCAGGAATGCGCCCGGCTGGTCGATCGTCACCACGCGCACGCCGCCGCGCACGATCTCGAACGCCCCGCGCTTCAGCACGTAGAGGCGGTCGGTGCGGATCCCTTCTTCGATCAGCGTCTCTCCGCGCGCGAAGTCGCGCTCCGGCAAGCCGCCGCACATCGCAAGGACGTTCATCCGCGCCTCCGTGAAGGCCGGAGCATAGCGCAAGCGCCGTGTTCTATGCCCCGCGCGCCTTCAGCAGCCGCAGCG
Source organism: Casimicrobiaceae bacterium (assembly GCA_035475895.1). GTDB lineage: Bacteria > Pseudomonadota > Gammaproteobacteria > Burkholderiales > Casimicrobiaceae > VBCG01. The sequence goes on from DATILY010000062.1 coordinate 56,765, forward strand.
GCGTGTACACGAGCAGCAGCGTGCCGTCCTGCCGGCGCACCTCGTTGCGCGTGCGCACGAGTCCGCGGTCCGTGCGCGCGCTCGTGAGCCGCGCTTCGACCACTTCCATCTCGACGTGGATCGTGTCACCGGCGAACGCGGGGGCCTTGACGTCCACCTCCATGTGCAGGAACGCGAGCCCGGTGCGCTGCACCGAGTCGGCCATGACGAGGCCCTCGGCGAAGCAATAGGTGAGGGCGGCCGGCACGACGCGGCCCTTGATCGCCGACTCCGTGCGCACGTACTCCATGTCGGTGAACAGCACCTCGTTCATGTGCGTCACGTTGATGAAGTTGCAGACGTCCGCGTCCTGGATGGTGCGCCCGTTCGAGCGGAAGCGGCGGCCCAGCGCGTAGTCCTCGAAATACAGTCCCTGGCCCAGCTGGGTCACGGCGTCGGCGTTCATGGCGTGCTCCTGGTGGTGCGCAACGCGTGGTGCGCTGCCGCTTGACATGGCTAAAAGTACTATAACATCATGATGACTTATGACAACACCCTCGCGCAGGCGCCTGCCGTACTCGCCCACCGAGCCCCTGTATGCGCGGCTCAAGATCGCGCTCCGGCAACTGATCGCGGCCGGCATGAAGGCCGGCGACCAGCTGCCGACCGAAGCCGAGCTGTGCGAAAGCTACGGCGTGAGCCGCATCACCGTGCGCGAGGCGATGCAGGTGCTCGAAGCCGAGGGCGTGATCGTGCGCCGGCAGGGCAGGGGCACCTACGTCGCCGATCCGCGTCCGCGCGAGCCCGCAGCGTACTTCGGATCCGCACGCCACGGCTCGGGTGCGCACGACCTCGACGGTGTCGGCGAAATCATCAGCTGCGAGGTCCTCGATGCCGACCTGCGCATCGCCGGGCGCCTCGATCTCGTGCCGGGCACGCCGGTGTATCGCATCCGCAGCCGGCGACTCAACGACGCGCGGCCGGTCTGCTACCAGGTGACCTACGTGCCGCAAGCGCTGCTCGGTCAGCTCGAGGCGGACGGCTTCGAGCCGCGGTCGCTGTACGCGCGGCTCGAGCGCGCGCTGGGCGACACCATCGAGGAAGCGCAGGAAGCCGTGGACGTGGTCGACGCCGACCGCTATCGCGCGCAGCGGCTCGGGGTGAAGCTGCGCACGCCGCTGCTCCTGATCGAGCGCGTGGTGTATTCACGCGGCGGCATCGCGGTCGAATACAGCCGCTCTTTCTACAACCCGAGGATGGTGAGCCTCACGTTCTCGTCGCGCCGCAGCGCCGAGTCCGGCCAGACGCGCCGCTTGTCGTTGCGGCGTGACGACGGCGCCGATGCCGCATTTCCACGCGCTGCGCGGCGCACGGCGCGCGCCGCCAAGAAGCCCTCGCGCAGCGCCGCCGCCGGGCGCGCCAATGCAAGGAACAGCCATGACTGACTACAAGCTCATCCTGCTCGAGCGCGACGTGGCCCGGCGCGTCGCGGTGCTTACGCTGAACCGGCCGGAAGTGCACAACGCCCTGAACGCCGACATTCGCTACGAGATCGATGCAGCGCTCGACCGGGTCGTGGCCGACGACGGGATCGGCGCGCTGGTGATCACCGGCGCCGGGGCCAAGTCGTTCTCGGTCGGCGCCGATCTCAAGAGTCCGGAGAGCAACCATTCGGTGTCCGACTTCGGCCACTACCTCCCGGGCAAGCGGCAGAAGAGCCAGTGGTACGACAAGCTCATCTGTTTCCCGAAGGGCGTGGTCAGCGCGGTCAACGGCTACTGCGCGGGATCCGGCCTGCAGCTCGCCATGGCGGCCGACGTGGTCGTCGCGTCCACCAACGCGGCGTTCTGGATGCCGCAGGCCGGCCTCGGGCTCGCGCCGCACGTGCCCACCATGGTGCGCATGGCGCGCTTCATGGGCCAGCAGCGCGTGATGCAGATGGCCCTCACGGGGCGGCGCATGAATGGCGAAACCGCAGCGCGGGTCGGCCTGGCCTGCGAGGTCGTCGCGCCCGAGCAGCTGCTCGACGCGGCCAGGGACATCGCGGCGGACATGGCGAAGGTGCCGCAGCTGTCGATCCAGGTCACCAAGGAATCCTTCCTGCAGGGCATGGAGCTCGCGTGGGAGCAGCTCACGCGCGTGGACGCCTGGAAAGAGTTCTGCATGTATCAGAACGACGCGCGCAAGGCGAGCCACCAGGCGTTCGCCGAGCGCTCCGCCAACCGCTAGCCGCGGCGCATCGATGGCCGCGCTGCTCGAGTCGGACGCCAAGCGGCTGCTCGCGGCCCACGGCGTCGCCGTTCCGCGCGGATTCGTGTGCACGTCGCCCGGCGAGGTGGAGCGCGCGCTCGACGACCTGCCGCGTGACGTCGTCGTGAAGGCGCTCGTTCCCGCGAAAGGCAAGCAGCTCGCGGGTGGCATTCGTTTTGCGCAGTCGCGCGCCGAGGCGCTGGATGCCGGCGTCGCGCTGCTCGGCACGACGATCGCCGGCTTCGAGGTGCGCGAGCTGCTCGTCGAAGCACGCGAGCACATCGCGCGCGAGCTCTACGCCTCGGTGAACCTGGATGCGTCGGCGCGCGGCTACCGGCTCACCGTCGCCGCGCATGGCGGCGCCGATGTCGAGCAGCGGCTCGCCGGGGGCGCGGGCGCCTCGCTGCCATTCCATCCCCGGCGCGCGCCGTATGCATGGCAAGTGCGCGACCTCCTCATCGCGTCCGGCTTGCCGAGCGAAGCGCTGCGCTACGCGCCCGACGCGATCGCCGCGATCTGCGGCGCCGCGATCGCCGCGGATGCCACGCTGCTGGAGGTCAATCCGGTCGGCCTCACCGGCGACGGCACGGCGATCGCCATCGGTGTGCTCGCGTCGCTCGACGACAGCGCGCTTGCGCGCCAGCCCGATCTCGCGCCACGCGCGTTGCGGAAGGTCGACCAGCTGCTGCGCCCGTCCACGGCATGGGAGCGCGAAATCGACGCGCTCAACTGCGCGCTGCCCGACGGCGGCGAAATCCGCTTCGGCGAATTCGACGACGGTGACATCGGCATGATGGTGATGGGCGGCGGCGCGGGCCTCATGGCGCTCGACGCCGTCGCGCGCGCAGGCGGCAAGCCAGCCAATTTCCTGGACATGACGTCCTCCCCCGGCCAGGCGGAGGAAAAGCTGTATCGCCTCACCAAGCTGTTCCTCGGCAAGCGCCATCTGCGCGGCCTGATGGCGGGCGGCAACATCGGCGCCTTCCTGCCGGTGCCGATCCGCATGCGCGGCATTGCGCGCGCGCTGCGCGAGATGCTGCCTTCACGCCCCGGATTCCCGGTCGTGATCCGTCTTGCAGGCCTGGACGACGACCAGGTGGCACCGATCATCGAAGGTCTGGACATCAAGTATCTGCGCGACGAGGTCACGCTCGAGGAAGCGGTCGACCTCCTCATGCGCGACGTGGCCCGCGGATGAGCGTCCTGCTCGACGAGCGTACGCGCGTGCTGGTGGTGGGCGCGTCGGGCCGGCAGGCGCAGCGGCACGTGCCGTTCATGCGCGCGTACGGCACGCGCGTGGTCGCCGGCGTCGCACCGGGCCGCAGGACCGATGTCGAGGCCGGCTATCCGATCTTCGACTCGGTGGCGCAGGCGATCGGCAGGGTCGGCGGCATCGACCTCGCGGTGCTCTTCGTGCCCGCGCCGCACGCGTTGAGCGCCGCCGCGGAAACCATCGGCAACGGCATCGCGACCACGGTCGTGCTCGCCGAAGGCGTGCCGTTTCGCGACAGCATCGAATTGACGAGCATGGCCGCGGAGCGAGGGTTGCGGATCATCGGCCCGAACTGCCAGGGCATCATCAGTCCGGGCCGTGCCAAGGTCGGCGCGTCCGGGGGCAAGACGCCGCAGCGCATGTTCCGTCCGGGCCGCGTCGGGGTCGTGTCGCGCAGCGGCGGCATGGGCGCGGAGACGTGCTGGCTGCTGAGCCGCGCGGGCATCGGTCAGTCGACCTACGTGTCCATCGGCGGCGAGGCGATCACCGGCGCGCGCTTCCCGGACATCGCGCGCCTGTTCGACGCCGATGACGAAACCGACGCGATCGTGTGCTTCGGCGAGCCGGGCACCGAGCAGGAGGAGATGCTCGCGCAGGACGTGGCGAGCGGCGCGATCCGCAAGCCGGTGTTCGCGTATATCACCGGCGACTTCGTCGAGCAGCTCGGCACCGGCCGCTCGTTCGGCCACGCCGGCGCGGTGATCGGGAGCGGATCCGGCTCGCCGTCGGGCAAGCGCGAACGGTTGCGCGCGGCTGGCGTGCATGTCGCGCGGCGATGGGCGGACCTGCCCGCGCTCGTGCGCGACGTCGCGCCGGCATGCGCGCAGGACTGAGCAGGCAGGATCGAGTCAACGGAGACAACGATGAACCATGCGATCAGGCGCGCGCTCTGCCTTGTCAGCCTCGCAGTCGCGCTGCTTGGCCCGTGCGTCGCGCACGCAGCCGACGAGGCCTATCCCGCGCGGCCGATCAAGATGATGGTCGGCTTTTCGCCCGGCAGCGGCACCGACTCGGTTGCGCGCGTGGTTGCCAAGGCGATGGGCGACCGCCTCGCGCAATCGATCGTGGTCGAAAATCATGCCGGCGCCGGCGGGACGATCGCCACCGACCTGGTGGCCAAGTCGCGGCCCGACGGCTACACGCTGCTCACCGCGTCGAGCTCCATCGCGATCAGCCCCGGCATGTACAAGAAGCTTCCCTACGACACGGAAGCCGACCTCACGCCCATCGGCTACATCGGCGCGCTGCCGACCGTGCTCCTGGTGAACACCCAGGCGGTGCCCGCCCGGACGCTCGCGGAGTTCATCGCATTCGTCAAGGCGCGGCCGGACACGCTCAAGTTCGGCTCATCGGGTGTCGGCGGATCCACGCATCTCTTCACCGAGCTGTTCCAGCACCTCACGGGGACCAGGATGCGCCACATTCCGTACAAGGGCGGCTCGCAGGACGTGACGGCGCTGCGCACGGGCGAAGTGGACTTCCTGTTCGAGACGCTGATCCTCGCGCTGCCGATTCTCAAGGAACCGAACATCCTGCCGATCGCCATCACGGGTCCGCAGCGTTCGCCCGCGCTGCCCAATGTCCCGACGTTCACGGAAGCCGGGCTGCCGCAATTCCAGGCGGAGGCGTATTTCGGCGTGCTGGGCCCGGCGAAGCTGCCGCCCGACGTGGTGCAAAAGCTCAACGCCACGCTGAACGAGTCGCTCAAGGATCCGGACGTCATCGCGCGCCTGGGCAACGCGGGTGGCATGCGCTTGTCGGGTGGACCGCCGAAAGCGTACGCCGATCGCATCCATGCCGATATCGCGACGTGGCAGCAGACGGTGAAGGACGCGAACATCACGCCGGAGTAGCTTATTCCTGCACGAAGCCGGGCGCGCCGCAGACGAATCTCCCACGCGCAAGCGGCCTCGGTCCCGCGCTAGAATCACGCCGGTCGATGTTCTTCTCCATGGAGCGGTCTGCGTGGAACGCAAGCGTGCCGATGATTTCCCGCCCGAGGTCCTGAAGCTGTTCGACCAGTACGTCCACGGCTGGATGAACCGCCGTGATTTCCTCGATCGCGCCGGCAAGTACGCGGTCGGCGGCTTCACCGCCGCAGCGATGCTCGAAAGCCTGCGTCCGAACTATGCCTTCGCCCAGCAGGTTGCGAAGGACGATGCGCGCATCAGGACGGAATACCTGAGCTATGCGTCGCCGCACGGCTCGGGCACGATGCGCGGCTACTTCGCGCGTCCGGCCAATGCATCCGGCAAGCTGCCCGGCGTGGTCGTGATCCATGAGAACCGCGGGCTCAATCCGTACATCGAGGACGTCGCGCGCCGTCTTGCGCTCGCCGATTACGTCGCGTTCGCGCCCGACGCGCTCGCGCCGTTGGGCGGCTATCCCGGCGACGAGGAAAAAGCGGCGCAGCTGTTCAATCAACTGGACGGAGCCAAGCGCACCGCCGATCTGCTCGCCGCGTATCCCATGCTGGAGGCGCGACCCGAATGCACCGGCAAGGTTGGCGCGGTGGGATTCTGCTTCGGCGGAACGGTGGTCAACCTGTTCGCCACGCGCCTGCCCGATCTGGCGGCGGCGGTGCCGTTCTATGGGGGCCAGCCGGCTGCAGCGGATGTCGCGCAGATCAAGGCCCCGCTGATGCTGCATTACGCGGGGCTGGACGAGCGCATCAACGCCGGCTGGCCCGCGTACGAGGCCGCGCTCAAGGCCAACCACGTGAAGTACCGGATGTTCATGTACCCGAACACCAACCACGGCTTCCACAACGACAGCACGCCGCGGTACGACGAAGCCGCAGCCAGGCTCGCATGGTCGCGCACGATGGCATTCTTCGACGAGCACCTGAAGGGATGAGGATCGTGCGTCGACCATCGTTGCCTGCGAAAGGAATGTCGTGACACCGTCCACTGCGCGTGAGCCGCGGCTGGTCATACCCGCGCTGCGCTCGTTCTACGCCGCAGCGGCGCCGTTCTCGTGGCTGCTCGTCCGGCTCACCGTCGGCCTGATGATCATCCCGCACGGTTGGCCCAAGATCCAGGCGGGCGTCGCGGCCACCGCCGCGGCGGCGCTTGCGAAGCGCGGCATCCAGCCGGCGGAGCCGCTTGCCGTGGTCCTCATGGCGCTCGAAACCGTCGGCGGCCTGTGCGTCGCGATCGGCCTCTTCACCCGCTTCTGGGCGCTCGGCATTGCCATCGAGATGGGCGTGATCGCCTGGCAATACTTCCCGGCATTCGGCTGGACGAGGCCGGGCTACGAATATCCGCTGATGTGGTGCCTCATCATGGTCGCCATCGCGCTGCGCGGCGGCGGCCCGTGGTCGGTCGATCGCAAGCTCGGCTGGGAGCTGTAGGCCGCGACCGAGCCGCGCTCAACGGCGTGGCGGATGTCCCGTCCGCACGTCGTTGCGTCCGCTGCGATCCACGCCACGCACCAGCCATAGCGGCCGGTGCGCGAAATCGACCGGCACGCCGCTCTTGCCGTCCACCGGACGCAGTGTGCGGTCGAACACCGACGTCGCGGGCATGTAGCGCAGCGCCACGCCGGTGCGGCGCTTGCCCGAGCGGTTCGGCGCCGCGCCGTGGATCATGTAGACGTCGTGCAACGACATCTGGCCGGGCGCAAGCTCGATGTCCACCGCTTGCGCTTCATCGAAGCTGCCTGCAGCCAGGCGCTGGTTGAGCGTGAGATCGGTCCGCTCCTCGTGCAGGTGGTCGTGCAGCGTGCGGGCGCGATGCGACCGCGGAATCACGCGCAGGCAGCCGTTTTCCGCGGTCGACTCCTCGAGCGCCACCCACACCGTGCAATTGGCCAGCGGCCGGATCGGCCAGTAGTGACCGTCCTGGTGCCAGGGCGTCTCGTAGCCGTCACCGGCGGGCTTGCAGAACACGTGACAGCCCCACAGGATGATGTCGTCGCCGAGCACGCCCGCGACGACGTCGACGATGCGCGGATCGCGTGCCAGCGCGAGGAAACGCGCGTCGCCGCGCACGCCTTCGCCGTTGTCCCCGTCGACATGCGCGGACACGAGCTTTTCCGGCCGCACGCCGGGATTGGCGCGAATGAGCGCGTCGAGCGCGTCGCGCATGCGGGCGATCTCGTCGGCGGGCAGGCGAAAGCGCGGCACGACATAGCCTTCGCTGTGGTAATGCGCGATTTCGGCGGGAGTCATTGGTTCGGCAGCTCGTTCATTTCCTTCAGGTAGCCGTCCGCGCTGATGAGTTGCGGCTGGCCGTCGCCCGAATGCGTGCCCGGTCCGTTGCGCATGCCGCCCACGAACCAGCGGCCTTCGAATGCCACGATCGTGCGCAGCTGATCCTGCCGCGGCCCATCGGGAAGGCTCACGCGCTGCAACAGCGCACCGTCGCGGTCGAGCAGCACCAGCAACGGTTGCGTGTCCTCGGAGATGCTCGCGCCGCCGGGATTCTGCACATAGCCGGTCGTGCCCAGCGCAACGTGACGGCCGTCGCCGAGCGCGACCGCGTCGAACAGCACGTCGCCCCGATCCACATCGACCACGCGATAGGCATCGACGTTCCCGCTGCTTGCGATCGCCGCAAACCACGCATCCCAGCCGCCGCCGTCCGGCCGCACGGCGGTGCGCACCCGGCCGGTCAACACGAAGCCACCGTCGGTGGCCCGAAGCCCATGCAGCTCGCCCGGCTGTTGCGTATCGATCACCGTGCTGCCCAGGCGCTTGCCGTCCGCGGCAGCGACGCGCGTGACCAGGACGCCGGCCTGTGCGGCGACGGGCTCGCCGAAATACGCCGCGTGCGCGGCAAATACGTAGCTGCGGAAGGGCCATTCGACGAGGGCCACGGCCAGCACGCCGCGTGCGTCGACATCGACGTGCAAGCCGACGTGGTCGACCAGCTGCCCGAACGTGTCGAACGATCCGCTGGTGAGGCCCACGCCATCGAGCGAGCTGCCCGGCTCGACGAGCGTACGCCACGCCGTCGTGTACGCGCCGCGCGCATCCTGTTCGAGGCGGTACGCGACGACGGCGTTGCGACCGGTGCGCAGCACCAGCGCGGCGCCTTCGCCGAGCGGCACGATGCGCGCGGCGTCGTGCATGAGCGTCGGCTGCAGCGCATCGTCGTTCTTGGGCGCCGTGTCGAACGCGATGTACGGATCGCGCGCGGCGGCCGGGTCGAGGAACGCCTGGTCGACGCGCACCTGGCCGCTTGCATCGAGGCGAAGCAGGCGCACGGCGGCCGAGGTGGTGAGCACCAGCGAGACGTCACCTGAGGGGTGGACCGCGAAGTCGGCCAGCGACCAGCCGGGCGGCGGCGCGATAGTGCGCGTGGCGCGGCCATCGGGCTGCAGCAGCGCCACGACGCGATCGGGGCCGTCCTCCAGCAAGGACGTCAGCCGTTCCTCCAGCAGCGCCACGACGCGGCCGCCCACGCGTGCCTTGACGACCGCCCGACCGTGAACCGCGACGTCGGCAGGCGCCAGCGCGACCGGCGGGGCGCATAGCGCGACCTGTGCGGGCCCGTAGCCCTCGGGTGTCCAGCCCAGCGTTCTCATCTGGTCCCAGACGCGGCGATCCGGCGTGTAACGGTGGTTCGTATCGCTGCGGCCATTCCACAGGCGGTAGACCGGTACGCCGGGCGCGGGGCATGCGCCCGTGAGCGTATCGGGCAGCACGACATCGAACGCTTCCTGCGACTCCAGCGTGAAGCGCGGAAAGCGCGCAACGGTTTCCGCGCATTCCGCCGGGGACGCAGAGAAGAAGTGCGAATCGCCGGCCCCGGGCGGAAGGTAGAACCGGCACACCGGGGTCGTGCCTTCGCCCGGCGCGGCATAGGCGCCGAACGACCACCCGGTGCGCTGCCATCCTGCGTGCACGCCGGTGTCGAGATCCTCGATCTCGTGCGCATCGGACGTGACGAAGTAATGATCGCGCGCGGCATCGTAGAACTCGATCACGGCGGACCGGGGGGCGGGGTCCGCGGCGAGTGCCGCGGCACCCGGCAGCATCAGCGGGGCAATCAGCGAACGGAGGAGGAAGCGCTGGAAAGAGGGCATGGTGGGCAGCGGCGGAGTGTCGCAACGAACGCCAGGCGAGGCAACACTATTCCAGGCGGGTGTGCCGGCGAGGCAGCGCGCGCGGCGGCGGGTGGGGTCGAGTTGACGCCATGCGGTTCCGGGATCAATGTGTCCGTCGCCGCTTCCACCGCGGGCAAGGAGGGCGTCATGTCAGGCGCGAAGGCCATCCCGATCATCCTGGCGCGCCAGCTCGCCAGTTGCGTCGCCATGCCGATCCTGCTCGTCGACGTCGAGGGCAACCTCATCTTCTACAACGAGGCTGCGGAGACGTTGATGGGGCAACGCTTCGAGGAAACCGGCGAGATCCCGGCGGAGGAATGGAATCGCATGGTCACCGTGGCCGACGAGAACCGCGTACCGCTCGCCGACGACGAGCGGCCCATGCGCGCCGCGCTCCTGCAGCGTCGCCCCGTCTCGCGCCGCATCTGGACCCGCCGTGGCGACCGGCCGTGGCGCCAGGTCCAGGTCACCGCGTTCCCGCTCGTCGGCGCGGAGGACCGGCTCCTGGGCGCGATGAATATCTTCTGGGAAGTTCGATGAGGGTCACGCTGTGGGGCACGCGCGGGTCGCTGCCCACGCCCGGAACGGACACGTTCGCGTACGGCGGCAACACTTCATGCGTGGCAGTGCAAGGCTACGAAGGAACGCTGCTCGTGCTCGATGCGGGCACCGGGATCCGCACGATGGGCGCGACGATCGGCGCCGAGGTGCGTCGGGTCGACGTGCTCTTGTCACACCTGCACATGGATCACATCCAGGGCCTGGGCTTCTTCCCGCCGCTGTACCGGCCGGGCGTCGAGGTCCACATCTGGGGACCCGTGAGCACGAAGCTCAGCCTGCGCACGCGCCTCATGCGCTATCTCTCGCCGCCGCTGTTCCCCGTGGGCTTGCGCGAGCTTCCGAGCGAGCTGCACCTGCACGAAGTGCCAGCCGACGACCTGCGCATCGGCGAGTTCCGCATCGACGCGGCACTGGTGTGCCATCCAGGCGCCACCGTCGGTTATCGCATCACCGACCTGCGCGGCAAGGTGCTGACGTACCTGCCCGATCACGAGCCGGCGCTCGGCGATGCGACGTTCCCGTCCCGCACGCCCGAATGGACGTCGGGCGCCGCGCTCGCCGAAGGCTCCGACCTGCTCATCCACGACAGCCAGTACACGGCGGACGAGTATCCCGGGCGCATCGGCTGGGGTCACAGCTCGATGCGCCATGCGCTGGACTTCGGCAAGCTGACCGGCGCGCGGCACGTCGTGCCGTTCCACCATGATCCTGGCCATTGCGACGCCGAGCTCGATCGGCTGCTCGGGGCGGCGATCGCCGAGGCGAAGCCGAGCTATCGCGTCACGCCGGGGCGCGAAGGCACGACGTTCACGCTGTAGCGACGGCGCTCGATGGCACGACCTCGCTCAGCCAGCGCAGCGCGTTGAGCGCAGGTGCGTAGCCGCTGTAGGGCGACGTCTGGATGATCGCCTCGCACACGGCGTCGAGGCTCAAGCCGATGTTCAGGGCGGACGGGCCGAACTTGCGCAGCTGGTCCTGCAGTTGCAGCGCCGTGAAGCCGGCCAGCGACACCATCGCACGCTGCGGCAGCGTCAGGCCGGGCCGCTGCCAGATCTCGCCGTAGCCGTAGGGAATCGTCATCGGATAGAGGCGGCTCGTCAGCGGGTTATCGGGCGCGGCGTAGCCTTGCGTACCGCGCTCGCCGTGCAGTGCCGCCATGACGGCGCGACCGCGCTGCTCCAGCACCGCCAGCGCCTCGTCGGGCGGTGGCGGCCGCGCGAAATCGATGCCGCGCTCGCGGTAGACGTCGTCGGCGACGTTGATCGCGCTTTCCGTGGCCGCGAAGCCGGCGTAGATGCCGATCTGCGTGAAGATGGTGAACGGCGCGTCGTGCGGCAGGCCGATGTTGATCGCCGCGCCGACGTACTCGCGCAACTGCTGCAGCTGCTGCACCGCGCACAGCGCGGCGAGGGTGCAGATCATGCGATCGTGCAGCGCCAGGCCGGGCCGGCTCCAGACCGCGCCATACGTCGTCTCGAGGATCAGCGCATCGAAGTCGGCGTGCGCGTGGGTCTTGACGCTGCCGCCGAACAGCTTGGCGCGCAGGGCCTCGCCCTGTTGCCGCAGCGCCCGCCGGGTGCTCATCAGTTCGTCGTGATGCCCGACTGCTTCACCAGCTTGACCCAGAACTGCGCGTCGTCCGCAAGGAAGTGGGCAAAGTCCTGCGGCGATTTCGACAGCACCACTTCGGTGCCTTCCTTCTGCAGCACGGTCTTGACGTCGGGTTGCTGAACCGCCTTGGTCGCCGCGTCGAACACCGTCTTGACGATTGCAGGCGGCGTACCGGCCGGAAGGAACAGCCCATACCACGACGACAGGTCGTAGTCGGGCAGCCCTGCCTCGGCCATGCCGGGAATGTCCGCCATGAACGGCGAGCGGTTGCGGCTCGTCACCGCCAGCGCGCGCAAGCGCCCGGATTGCACGAGACCGAGCACCGTCGGTGGCGTCGCGAACGTCACTTGCGCGTCGCCTGCGAGCACGGACTGAACCGATTCGGCGCCGCCCTTGTACGGGATGTGCACGAGATCGACGTTGGCCAGCTGCATGAACAGCGCGGCGCAGAAATGCGGCGCCGAGCCGTTGCCCGACGTGGCGTAATTGAGCTTGCCCGGCGCCGCCCTGGCCGCGTCGATCAGGTCCTTGATGGACTTGATCGGCGAGCTCGCGTTGACCACCACCACGAGCGGCGAATTGCCGAGCAGCGTGACCGGCAGCAGGTTCTTCTGGTAGTCGAGCTTGGCGTTGAGCGCGGGATTGACCGAGTAACCGGACGGCGGGCTCAGCAGCATCGCGTAGCCGTCGGGTGCGGCCTTCGAGACCTGGTCCGCGGCGATGCTGGATCCGGCGCCGGGCTTGTTCTCCACGATCACGGGTTGGCCGAGCTCCCTGGCAAGGGGAATGGCGAGGGCGCGCGCGAATACGTCGGTCGATCCGCCGGGCGCGAACCCTACAACGAGATGGATCGGCCGGGCTGGATAACCTTGCGCCGACGCGACGCCGGTCAGCAGCGCGAGCAGCGCCGCTCCAACGAGCCGAAAGCGTGTCATGAGTGAGCGATCGCGGGTTGGAAGCGGTAGGGCTGGTAGGTCGTCTCGCAGGGCGGGCCGTCGGTGAACCAGAATTCACCCGCCGTCACGTCGGCCACGAACGACGCCACGGTGGTGCGCGCATACAGGGGATGGGCGGCGGGATCGGGATGCGAGCAGATCCCGTTGGGCGCATGCGCGTGGCTGCGCAGCACGGCCTGCAGGCGCGTGACGGTCAGGCGCTCGGAATCCGCCAGGCCCTGTCGCATGTCGGCGAGCCGCGTCACGCTGTGGGGGCTGTTGGCCACGTATGCGTCGATGGCCGCGAACTCAGGTGCGAGGAAGTGGTTGGAGTGCGCGATGAGGCCTGCCTGCGGGCGCGTTGCGCGCATGTCCGACTTGCCGCCCGCGATCGTCTCGAAGTTGATGGCCGCGCCCGTGTGATCGGCCACCAGATAGTTGGCCGACAGCGCGCGCTCCACCGACCCGAGGATCCGCGCGGCGTCGTCGACGGTTCGCGCATCGAGCAGCTTGCGCAGCATGACGTGATAGGGCACGCCTGTGCGTTCGGCATCGCGCGCGCTGACCAGCGTGTTGGTGCAGAGGCCGAAACCTGCGGCATTCATCCCGACCTTGGCCAGCATGCCGGCCTCGACGATCGTGGCGAACGAGGGCGCATCGTCGCGCTGCACCTCGAGCAGCACGCTCACCTCGCGTGCGAAGGGCACCCAGTCCCAGTTCTGGCCAAGCAGCATGTGACCCTCGTCGCTTGCGGCCGGCGTCGCGGCAAACGACGTGCATTCGCCCGGCGGCGCTTCGCCCTTGCGGTGGGCCGCTGCGAACATGAGCTCGCTGCGGCAGTTGAGCGCCAGGATCGCGTCGAACGGAACGCTCGCGCCGTGTGCGATGCCCTGCATCTCGTGCAGCGACTCGGGTGCAAACGCCTCGATGGCGGGCAGGAACGAGCGCGCATGCGCCACGGCAACCTCCCATTCGAGGCCGACGCGGTGCTGGAACACATCGCGATAGGCAGCGAGGCTGCGTCCGATGCGCGGTGCGGCCAGGCGCCCGTATTGCCGGCCACGCTCGAGCGGCGCGCCGTGGACCGCGACGCGGTCCATCAGAGGACGCGGGGGCCGCTCTTGACGAGCGTCGTGTAATCGGCGGACGCGACGCCGCGCGGACCCTGCGACAGCTCCGCGACGTGCGTGTAGGCGGCCGATGCGCGCGGCTTGCGCACGTCGAGCGGCCTGGTCGCGGTGCGCGGCGCCTCGCGCAGGTACGCCACGATCTCCTTGCAGAACAGGTGCAGGTCGCTCGGCAGCCGCGAGGTGATGAGATTGCGGTCGCGCACGACGGCCTGGTCGCGATACTTGCCGCCGGCGTGGATGACGTCGTCCTTGACCAGCGCAACGCACGTGAGGTCGCGGTCGCGCGCAATGCCCGCCGACGCCAGCACGAGCCCGGCGTGGCACACCGCCGCGACGAGCGAGCCCTGGTCGTGCACCTTGCGCACGAATTCGATCATGGCCTTGTGGCGGCGCATGTTCTCGGGCGCGAATCCGCCGGGAATGACGACCGCGTCGAATGCGGCCGGATCGGCATCCGCGATCGCGATGTCCGGCGTCACGGGATAGCCGAGCTTGCTGGCATACGTCTGCTCGGTCGGGCCGACCACCACGATGTTGCAGCCTTCCTCGCGCAGGCGCATGAGCGGATACCACAGCTCCAGCTCCTGGTAGAGGTTCTCGGCGAGGACGGCGATCTGCGCGTCGGCGAGGTTCATCGTGAAAGCTCCGTGAGAAGAGTGCGCGTCCATTGCGGTACGTCGTCGGTCGTGCGGGCGATCAGCGCGGCGGGCGCGAGCGCCGCGGCTTGCGTTGCCGCCGCGACGCGCACCTGCCGCTCGCCGGCGTCGCGCAGGAAGGCGCGAAACGCCGCGTTGGCGGCGAGCTTCCCGGTGTCGCCGCCCGGCACGATCAGTGCGACGTAGTCGCCTGGCGACGTGTCCGTCATCGCGACGTTGGGTACGACGGGATAGCCGAGCACGCTCGTCGCGGCGCCGACGCCGTCCACGCCGATCACCACGACGTCGGCACCGATCTCGCGCAGGCGCAGCACCGGATACCAGAATTCCATCTCCTGGAATCCGTCGTAAAGGAACACGCCAACCTTGCCCATGCTGTTGCCCTCGTTGCTCATGTTGTTGCCCACCCGAGGCGGTTTGCAGTAAGCTGTCTGACAAGTCGCGAACGTCTTGCCCACCTGCTATCGTACAGGGAGATCGGGCCGACGTGAACAGTGCCGCGTCACGACGCGAGGTCTGCTCTTGATCGCCTGTCTTACATGAAGCTGCACGTCCTTCCCCGGCGCAACGCCGTTGCCGACATCCAGGATCGGCTGCAGGCGCGCATCCTGGCCGGCGAGTACAAGCCGAACGAGCGGCTGCCGTCCGAGAGCGAGCTGTGCAAGACGTTCGGGGTGAGCCGCCCGGTCGTGCGCGAGGCGCTCATGCGACTGCAGGCGCTCGGGCTGACGACGTCGCAGGCGGGCATCGGCACCTTCGTGCTGTCCGACCGCGTGAGCGTGCCGCTGCTGCTCGGGCGCTACTCTCCGGCCGACGTGCGGGAAGTCCGGCGCTGCATCGAAATCCCGGCGGCGCGGCTGGCCGCGGAGCGGCGCGCCGATCGCGACGTCGGGGAGATCGCGGCCATCATGGCGCGCATGGACGACGCCGACAATCCGGCGCGCCGCAACCAGCTCGACGCGAGCTTTCACATCGCCATTGCGCGCTCGGCGGGCAATCCACTCATCGTCAAGCTGGTCGAGGACCTGCGCAGCGTGCTCGAGGAGCATTCGCTCGCCGCTGCACGCGCGCCGTATCGGCGTCGCGCTGCATCGGAGGAGCACCGGGCGATCTACCATGCGATCGTCGACCGCGATCCCGACGCCGCGGCGCTTGCGATGGAAGCCCATCTCGCGGCGGCCGAGCGCAGCTTTGCCGAGCCCGCATCCAAGGAAGCGAAGACGCGATGAAGATCCGCACGGTCACCGGCGACGTGCCGGCCGAGAACATCGGCCGCACGCTCACGCACGAGCATCTGCTGTACACGTATCCCGGCGGCGAGTACGACCACCAGTCGGCATTCCGGCTCGACGACGCGGTGGACCGCATCGCGCGGGAGCTCGAGGACGGCATGGAGCAGTGCGGTTACCGCACCATCGTCGACATGACGCCGTGCGAAGTGGGCCGCCACCCGGAGCTCATGAAGCGCGTCGCCGAGCGTACGGGGTGCAACGTGATCGCCGTCACGGGTTTCTTTCCGGAGAGCATGGGGCTGCCGTACTGGTTCAAGCGCCAGACCGTCGACGAGCTGGCGGACTTCTACGCGCGCGACATCACGCAGGGCATGGTATTCGCCGGGACGCAGACCGACATCAAGGCGGGCGCGATCAAGATCGCCACCGGGCAGGAAGGCGTGAACCCCAAGCCGAGCCCGGTGGGCGCGCATGGCCGGCGCTTCAGCGTGCACGAGGACCGCCTCATCCGCGCCGCGGGCCGCGCCCAGAAGCGCCTGGGCGTGTGCATCAACACGCACACCGACCCGATGGACTACACCGTGACGAACCCGGGTATCGAGCAGCTGGAGGTGATCGAGGAGGAGGGCGGGGATCTCTCCAAGGTGATCATCGGCCACGCCTTCGTCGAGCCGCAAAGCGTCGAGCAGATCATCGACATCTGCAAGCGCGGGGCCAACGTGCAGGTGGACCATCTCGGCATTCCGTGGCGGCACGATACCGGCGACGACCTCGACGGCACGATGATCGACATGATGTGCGAGGTCGCGGACCGCGGCTACCTGTCGCAGATGACCATCACGTACGATCGCTGGTTCTTCAACCCGCGTGGTCCGGCCACGGCGGACAATCCGCAGCTGCTCAACCAGAAGGTCGGCCTCGCGCACCTGTTCGACAGCTTCGCGCCGAGGCTCGAGCAGAAGGGCTTTCGTGCGCGCGACCTCGAGACGATCCTGGTCGACAATCCACGCCGCATCCTCGGGTTCTGACGCGATGCCGCCGCTCATGCACCGCTTCGTCGCCTTCGCCCTGATCGCACTGTTCGCGCTGCCCGCCGGTGCGCAAACGTATCCGAGCCAGACCATCAAGCTGATCGTCGCCTTTCCCGCCGGCGGCGGCGCCGACGTGGCGGCGCGCATCCTCGCCGCGGGCCTGACCGAGCAGCTCGGACAGAGCGTGGTGGTGGAGAACGTCTCCGGTGCAGGCGGCACCATCGGCACCGCCCGGGCTGCGCACGCCGCGCCCGACGGGTACACGCTCTTCGTCGGCACGCCGAGCACCCACGGGTCGAATGTGGCGGTCTACGGCAACCTGGACTACGATCCCGTGCGCGATTTCGCGCCCGTCATGCTGATCGGCACCTCGCCGTTCATGCTGCTGGCCTCACCCACGTTCGAGGCGAAGAGCGCGCGCGACCTCGTCGCCATGGCCAAGGCCAGGCCGGGCACGATCAACTACGCGTCGTACGGCAACGGCAGCATCAACCACCTCGCCGGCGAGCTGTTCGCTTCGCTGGCCGACATCAACGTGACGCACGTGCCGTATCGCGGCAGCCCGCCTGCGATGACCGATCTCATCGCCGGCCGCGTGCAATACACGTTCGACGGGCCGGCGGCGCTGGGACAGGTGAAAGGCGGCAAGGTCAAACTGCTCGCCGTGACGAGCAAGGAGCGCTGGTCGCAGTTTCCCGACGTGCCGACGGTCGCCGAGTCGGGCGTGCCGGGATTCGACGTGATCACCTGGTTCGGGCTCTTCGCGCCGGCCGCGACACCCAGACCCATCGTCGAGCTGCTGAACGCCAAGGCGAATGCCGCGATCCGGACGCAGGCGGCGAAGGAGGGCTTCGCGCAGCTGTCGTTCGACCCGGCCGGCGGCGCACCGGACGTCCTGGCAAAGCAGGTGCGCAGCGAGATCGACAAGTGGGTGGACGTTGCGCACAAGCGCGGCATCAAGCTCACGCCGTGAGCGACCGGCAGCGCGGGAGCAGGCGCCTGGCGTTGTCGGCCTCGATCATGCGCAACGTGGCCGGCGCGAGCCGCAGCGCGTGCAGCTCGGCCAACTGGTCGACGCTGCGACGCAACGGCGCGTCGGTGCCCAGCAGCAGCTGCGACGCATCGGCCAGCTGCAACGCCGCTTGCATGCCGGCGGCATGCATCCGCAGCGCAGTGTCGTAATGCAGCGCGCGCAAGTGCGTGCGCACGCCGCGCGGCACTCGTGCCGCCAGTGCGGGGTCCACGTGCGCGGCGCGCACGAGATGCTCGGCCACCAGCGGCAGGATGCCGCCGGCGTGCGCGAAGATGAAGCGGATGTTGGCGCAACGATCGAACGTCCCGCTGAACATGAGGCTCGCGATGGCGCGCGTCGTGTCGACCGGATACTCGAGCACCCAGTCGGCCACGCCGGGCAGCAGGTTGCGGCAACAGTCGGCTACCGTGGGATGGACGTACACGACTGCGCCGCGCCGGTCGAGCTCGTCCATCACGGGCGCGAAGGCGCTGTCCCCAAGCCAGCGGTCGCCATAGCTCGTCAGCAAGCCGATGCCGTCCGCCCGCAGCGTGTCGAGGACGTACGCGATCTCGCGCAGGCTGTCGTCCACATGGGGGAGTGGCAGGCTCGCGAACAGGCCGAAGCGTCCAGCATGATCGACGGTCATGCGCGCGCCATACTCGTTGCACGCGCGGGTCGCTGCGAACAGCCGCGCGTGCGGCACGAAGACGAGCCCGGGGGCGGTGATGGACGTGAACGCGGTCGCGATGCCGGCAGCATCCATGTCGTCGAGCGAAACCTGCGGCGTCCAGTGGCGCGCCACGCCACGCGCCAGGTAATGCTCGTGCTCGATGAGGTGCGCGACGAAGGGCGGCGGAAACAGATGATGATGAACATCGATGCGCGTGTTCATCGCGCCGTTATACAACGAAAATCGTGAACATTGCATACCGCAGGCGCGGCCGCGGACCTTCGGTGCTGCTGATCCACGGTGTCGGCGGGGATTCGCGTCACTGGGACGCCATCGGCGCGCGGCTTGCGGCACGGTTCGACGTGATTGCGATGGATCTGCGCGGCCACGGCCGCTCCGATCTCATCACGGGCCCGATCGACATCGAACACCTTGCGCAGGATGCCCTGCAGGTGCTCGACGAGGCTGGTATCACAACCTGTGCCGCCGCGGGCATGTCGCTGGGCGGTGCAGTCGCGCAGGCGCTCACGCTGCGCGATCCGGCCCGCGTCGACAAGCTGGCGGTCATTGCCACCGTGTGTGGCCGCACACCCGCCGAGCGCGAACGTGCGCTGGCGCGGATCGAGTTCATGAAGGCGCACGGGACGGCGGGCATCGCCGAGTCCAACCGCGAACGCTGGTTCACCGACGAATTCCGTCACGCGCATCCCGACATCGTGGAAGCCCGGGTCGCGCAGGTGAAAGCCTGCGACGCCGACTCCTATCTCCACGCGTTCACCGTGTTCTGCACGACGGACTTCGTCGACCGGTTGCAAGAAATCCGCGTGCCGACGCTCGTCATCGCGGGCGAGCACGACGTCGCGGCACCGCCGCGCATGGCCCGGCTGATGGCCGAGCGGATCGCGGATTGCGAAGTGCACGTGCTGCCGCACCTGCGGCACAGCCTGCTGATCGAAGCGCCGGATCGCGTCGGCGACCTGCTGGAACATTTTCTCGTGTACGGAACGCGCCCGGCCGGGCCCCTGGCGCGCACCGCCTGTCCATCGAACGCCCGTTGAAGAGAGGGGGAACATCATGACTTGCAACGTCCTTACCGGCACGCAGCGCACCGCGGGTGGCGCACTGCGGTTTGCGGCGTCGCTGCTCGCGGCCGCCGCACTCGGCGTCAGCGCGATTGCGTATGCGGCGGTGGACGACGCCGCGCGCGCCCTGCTGCCCGACGACCTCAAGCAGAAGGGCACGCTCACGGTCGCCATGCCGCTCGACTTCGAGCCGTTCAACTACCTCGACGAGAAGAACGAGCAGACCGGCCTCGACGTGGACATGATCCGGGCGATCGGCGAGCGGCTCGGGCTCAAGGTGGACATCCAGCGCATGGGCTTCGCCTCGATGATCCCCTCGGTCTCCGGTGGACGCGTCGATGCGGCGATGTCGGCCATGGGCATCCTGCCGGCGCGCCTGCCGCTCGTGTCGTTCGTGCGCTACGGGCACTTCAGCAACGGTCTCGTGGTGCGCAAGGGCAATCCCACCAACATCCGCAACGACGACGCCTGCGGCCACACGATCTCGGTGGAGAAGGGCACGCAGCCGCTGCTCGTGTGGCAGAAGAAATCCGATGAGTGCGTGGCGGCCGGCAAGCCGAAGATCGAATTGCTGGTTTTCGACGGCAAGGGCCCGCAAGTGCTGGCAGTGGAATCGGGGCGGGCGGAAGCGGCCGGCGTAGGCTTCGCGACGGCCATCGTGGCGGCCAAGCATTCGAATGGCAAGCTCGACGCCGCGCCTGGCGGACCGGTGCCTGGTGCCACCGTGGAATGCGGCATCGCTTTCAGCAAGACGAACGTCAAGCTGGGCCAGGCGATGGAAGCGGCGCTCAAGGCGATGCAGAAGGACGGCACGTACGACAAGATCTACGACAAGTGGCAGCTGAGCGCCGAGCGGGCGCCTGCAGCGGTCATCGCGCAACAGTAGCGCATTGCACACGCGCGGCGGAGAGGGTCATTCCTTGAGCTCGGTTGCCACCTCTTCGCCCGACAAGCGCGCGCCGCGCCTCGACCTGCCGCCGGTGCCGCTGTCGCACCCGGGTCGGCGCGCGGCGGCAGCGCTCGTGCTGCTCGTCCTCGCGTGGTTCCTGTACATCGTCTTCGAGAACCCCAACTTCCAGTGGCGGGTGGTCGGGAAATACCTTTTCAGCAAGGACATCCTCGACGGCGTCAAGCTCACCATCGAGCTCACCATCTCTGCGATGGCGATCGGCGTGACGCTCGGACTCATCGCCGCGCTCATGCGCCTGTCCGATAACCCGCTGCTGTCGACGGCGGCAAAGACCTACATCGTGGCATTTCGCGGCACGCCTGCGCTCGTGCAGCTCATCTTCTGGTTCAACCTCGCCGCGCTGTTTCCCCGCATCACGCTCGGCATTCCGTTCTTCGGCCCCGACTGGTTCTCCATCGACGCCAACGCGATCATCACGCCGGTCGTCGCGGCCAACCTGGGCCTTGGCCTGTGTGAAGGCGCGTACATGGCGGAGATCGTGCGCGCCGGCATCCTGAGCGTCGATCCGGGACAGCGCGAAGCGGCCGTGGCGCTGGGGCTCACGCGCGCGCAGGCGATGCGCCGGATCATCCTGCCGCAAGCGTTGCGCGTGATCGTCCCGCCCACGGGCAACCAGATCATCGGCATGCTGAAGCTTTCCTCGCTGGCGAGCGTCATCTCCGTGACCGAGCTGCTGGCAGCGGCGGGCCTGATCTACACGCGCACCTTCGAAACGATTCCGCTGCTCATCGTCGCGTCGATCTGGTATGTCGCGTTGACGAGCCTGCTCACGCTGGGGCAGCGCGTGATCGAGCGGCGGCTCGGCCGCAGCGTGCACGACGCCGGAGCGCCCGACTAGCATGGCGCCGATGATCGAGATCCGCGATCTGCACAAGCGCTTCGGCAGCGTCGAGGTGCTGAAGGGCATCGACCTCGACGTCGACACGGGCAAGGTCGTCTGCGTCATCGGCCCGTCCGGATCCGGCAAGTCGACGCTCCTGCGCTGCATCAATCACCTGGAGCGACCTGACGCCGGGTACGTCCTCGTCGGCGGCGAATTCGTGGGCTACCGGCTGGTCGGCGATCGCCTGCACGAGGTGCGCGAGCACGAGCTGTGCGCGTCGCGTGCGTCGATCGGCATGGTGTTCCAGCGCTTCAACCTGTTCCAGAACATGACCGTGCTCGACAACGTCACGCTGGCGCCCACGTTGGCGCGCCGGGTGGACGGCGTGGAAGCGAGGCGCAAGGCGCTCGCACTGCTGGAGCGGGTGGGCCTCGCGAGCAAGAAGGATCGCTATCCCAGCCGCCTGTCCGGTGGTGAGCAGCAGCGCGTGGCCATCGCGCGCGCACTGGCCATGGAGCCGCGCGTCATGCTGTTCGACGAGGCCACGTCGGCACTCGATCCCGAGCTCGTCGGCGAGGTGCTCGACGTCATGCGCGCGCTCGCCCGCGACGGCATGACCATGGTGGTCGTCACGCACGAAATCGGCTTCGCTCGCGAGGTGGCGGACGAGGTCGTCTTCATGGACCGCGGCGTGGTGGCCGAGCGCGGGCCGCCCGCACAGGTGCTCCAGGCGCCGCGCGAGGCCCGCACGCGGGAGTTCCTGGGTCGCCTGTTATAGGGCGTCACAGCTCGACCTGCACGGGAGCATGGTCGCTCCAGGGCAGGCGAGGCAGGATGTCGGCGCTGCGCACGCGTGGCGCGAGGTCTTCCGATATCAGGATGTAGTCCACGCGCGCGGCATCCAGCCCGCGCGCGCGCCGATTGAACCACGTATAGGCGCGCTGCCCCGGATGGCGCTCGCGCCAGATGTCGACGAATCCTGCTTCGCTGACGCCGGCGTTGAGCTCCGTTCGGGCCCGCGCGTGCGGTTCCTCGGTGCGCAGGCGTGGGTGCGTATCCTCGGCCGCCCGTGACACGTTCCAGTCGCCGGCCATGATGACGCCGCCCTCCGACCGCAGCGCATGACCGAGCTCGATGACCTGCGCCTGGAAACGGCGCTTGAAGGCGTGGCGGTCGCCCGCGATGCGGCCTGCTTCATCGTAGTACGGCTTGCCGGTGCCATTGACCGCATACACGTTCACGATCGCGCACCGTCCCTTGCGCACGACGATCACCCGCCCCTCCCGGTCCCACTCGGCGGTCATCACGCGCGCGCGGCCGCGCAGGAATGTCGCGACGCCGTACATGCGCCCGCCGCGAAAGGTGACGTTGCGCGCATCGTGCGGCAGCGAAGCGTAACAGCGGTAACCGGGCAGCGCCGAGCCAAGTGCCGCGACCGCGGCCGTGTCATCCCTGCGGATGCGCAATTCCTGCAGGCACAGGACGTCGGGGCTGCCGAGCTGCTCCACGATGGCGGGCAGGTCGGGCAGGCGCGGCAGGGCGTTCTCGATGTTCCACGAAACGACCTTCATGCGGGCCGCGCAAAGCTGTCAGCTGCCGCCGAGCGCGTGTGCCTCGGGAAAGAACACGTCCTTCCAGCCCGCCGGCGCCTGCTTGAGGGTGCCGATGCGCGCCATGAAGGTGGCGAATTTCATCACCGCGGCCGGCGTGACGGTGTATTGGGCGTCGGGTTGACGGATCATCGCGGCAAGCTCGGCGTCGCTTTGCGGCGCCTTCGTCAGTGCCTTGAAGTCGCGTGCGGCGCGCTCGGGCTCCTTGCGAATGATGTCGTCGGCTTCCATGAGCGCCGCCAGGTAAGCCGCCACGATCTTGGGATTGGCGTCGTGGAACCGCCTGGTCGCATACGCGAGGGCGACGGTGCCGACCCCGCCGAGGACGTCGCGCGACTGCAGGATCGGGTGGATGGCCGGGTCCTGCGCATACGTCTCGCGATACGGGTCGTAGGTGAAATGACCGGAGAGCTCGCTCTTGCCTGACTTGAGCGTCGCGACGGCATCGGCGTCGCGCATCGTGACCGTCAGCGGGTCGAGCTTCGCGTAATCCTTGTCGCCGAATGCGTCGGCCGCGGCCATTTGCAGCACGATGGCCACCTGGCTCGACTTGACGCCGGCTACCGCGATCCTGTCCTCCGGGCCGAGGTCCTTGATGGACTTGACCTTGGGATTGCGCGTGTAAAGCGTCGACGGCGTGCCGCCGATCGCGGCGATGGCCTTGACCTCGGCCGTCGTGCCGGCCGTGCGCGACCACAGGATCAGGAACGGCGGCAGTCCGCCCGTTGCGATCTCCAGGTTGCCGCCGATCAGCATGTCGTTCAGCACGGCGCCGCCGGCCACGTCGATGTACTTCGGCATCACGTCGTCCACGCCCGCGGCACGCGTGTGCTTCTCCACCAGCTTTTCCGCTTCGAGGACGTAGAGCGGGAGCTGCGACAGCGTGGGCGTGCGTCCGATGCGCAGCTCCATTGCGTGTGCGCCGACGCACGCCATGAGGAGCGCGCCGGCCAGCGGCATCGACGACCAGGTCATGTGCTTTCTCACAGTTGCTCTCCAGGGATTGATCCGCGCAGCAGCACCGACGCCGTGCCTTCGATCACCGACGTGCCCGGGCGCGTCTCGCAGCGGCATGCCAGCGTGAGGCGCAAGCCGCCGTCGACGACGATGCGCTCGGTGAGGCGCACGGCCGGTGTCACCGTGTCACCTGCGCGCACGGGTCGCAGAAAGCGCACGTCGAGCTCGCCGCCAGCGTACCAGTGGGCGGCGAACAGCTCGACCAGCAGGCCGATGAGCAATCCTTCGGACTGCGTGCCGGACGCGATGATCGTGTCGAGCCCTGCTTCGCGCGCCTTGTCCACGTCGGTGTGAAGGTTGCGCTCGGGCCAGCCCTCCGCGTCGAGCGGCCCGCCGGAGAACGCAAGAATGCGCGCCCGCGTCAGCGTGAGCGGGCAACCGGTAAATTCGGTGTCGAGCGCGATGTGCGACCACTCGAGCGAGCGCGCGTCAGTTGCCATCGAGGTCGTTCGCAGGCGTCGCTGAGCGGGTGAAGAATACCGAGTGCGCATCGCGGCGGACGATCTCACGGCCGTCGCGGTCGAGCACGCGGGTGTCGAGCGCCTGATAGAGCCGGCCCTTGCGCTCATACACCTCGCGGATCGTCCAGCGCACCTCGAGCGGCTCGTCCACGGCGGCGGTTCCGAGGAACACGACGCGGTCGCGCGCGAACACCGAGCCCATGTCCGGGGCAAGGTGGAACGACGGGCTCCGCGTGCGGGCCGACATGTGCAGCAGCAGCACCGGATGCACCTGCGGACGCCCGCCGGCGCGGTCCAGGTAGCACGCCGCATAATCACCGAGGGCAAACAGCACCTGCTCGTTCAAGTCGCGGCAGATGGTGAAGCGCAGCGGCGCATACGCGTCTCCGGGCCGCATCTCGTGGGCGTACGTCGGCATCTCGACCTGGGTGGCACGCAAGCGGAAATCGAACCTTAGCATTTGGCGCTAAGATCGCCCGTGACTTCCCGATCCGGATCGAACGCACGTGGGCGGAGCGCAGCGGCCGCCATGGCGGGGCTCGCGCTGATCTGGGGCTACAACTGGGTGATCATGAAGAACGCGTCGCACTACGCGGGGCCATTCCAGTTCGCCGCCCTGCGCACGGTGCTGGGCGCGCTGGCGTTGTTCGGCGTGCTCGCATGGCGGCGACGCTCGCTGCGCCTCGTGGCACCATGGTGGACGTTCGTGCTCGGATTGCTGCAAACCGTCGGGTTCACCGCGCTGAGCCAATGGGCGCTCGTCAGCGGCGCGGCGGGCAAGACAGCCGTGCTGTCCTACACCATGCCGTTCTGGCTGTTGCTGCTGGCCTGGCCGCTGTTGCGGGAGCGGCTGCGTGGCGTCCAATGGCTCGCTGTCGCAGTGGCTGCAGCAGGGCTCGCGCTGATCCTCGAGCCCTGGCGAGCGCATGGGACGGTGCAAAGCGATCTGCTGGCCGTCGCGGCCGGCCTTGCGTGGGCTGCCGGGGCCATCGTCGTGAAGCGGCTGCGCCGCGACACCGACGTGGACCTCCTGTCGCTCACGACCTGGCAATTGGCACTCGGCGCGCTGGTGCTCGTCGTCATCGCGCTGATGGTGCCCGAGCCACCGATCGTTTACGGCGGTTATCTCGCCTTTGCCGTGGCCTACACGGCCATCATGGGCACTGGTCTCGCCTGGGTTCTGTGGATGTACGTCCTCGACAATCTTCCGGCAGGCATAGCGGGGCTCGCATCGCTCGCGGTGCCGGCACTCGGCGTGCTCCTGGCGTGGCTCGAGCTGGGCGAGCGGCCGCGCGCGGCTGAATGGAGCGGCATGCTGCTCATTGCCGGCGCGCTTGCGCTGCTCACGCTGCCGGGCCCCCGACCAGGCGCGCCGCCTCGTCCTGCGTCGGCAGCCGGCCCTCGGGCGTGAACTGGTCGACGGCCGCGGGCAATTCGCGCGTGAGCCGCGCGAGCAGGTCTTCGCGCGACAGCCCGGTGTGTTGCGACAGCGTGTTGAGCACGTCCGGGCCGATCGCCTGCTCGAGTTGATCCGGCGCGAGTGTCTGGTTGGGTCCCGTCTTGACCCAGGAATCGGCCGCCTGACCATGACCGTTCTGCCGAAAGCGGTCGATGAGCGCGCCAAGCCCGTCACTCAGCACGCTGCCGGTGCTTGCACCGCCGATGAGGCCACCCAGCTTGCCGAGCACGCCGCCCTGGCCCGGCTGCGGGCTGGCGCCGGCCGCGCCACCCGCTCCTTGATTCGCCCCTCCGAGCATCTCGGCAATCTTGTCCCGATTCTGGTAGCCCGCGACAGCGAGAAGTCCCAGAAGCGCAACCATCGACGGCATTCCGCGGCTCATTTTCGTTCTCCTCCGTGTCCCAAGTTGAAGTATCGTTGCCCGACGGCTCGGACGTCACCGAGCGTTCCACAGGAGCACGCCATGGGCATCATCTGGACCATCATCATCGGCTTTGTCGCCGGCGTCATCGCGAAGTTCATCATGCCGGGCAAGAACGAGCCTTCGGGGTTCGTGCTGACCACCATCCTCGGCATCGTGGGCGCGCTCGTCGCGAGCTACCTCGGGCAAGCCCTCGGATGGTACGCGCCCGGCGAAGGCGCGGGCCTGGTCGGCGCTGTTCTGGGCGCCATCGTCGTCCTGATCATCTGGGGCGCCATCGCCAAGCGGCGGGTGTAGCCGCCTGCGCTCCGCACAAAGCGGCTGTTCGGGCGGCCGCTTTGTGCGTTTGTCGTACCATTTCGTCAGCGCATCTCCCAAGCCCGACAATGAATCGACCTGCCGTCAGTCGCCGCACCTTCCTCGCTCGTTCGGTCGCCGCGGTGTGCGTGGCCGCGTCACCGCTTGCCGTTGCCGGCGAGGCGCGCCCGTTGATCAAGGTCGGCGGCTCGCAAGGCGCGAGCTCGGGCGTCATGGCTGCCGCGCTGAAGCTGGCGGCACACGAGCTTGGCACGGCGGACGCGGAATTCGCCGCGATGGCGCAACCGCTTGCGTTGCTCGGCGTGCGCAACGGCACGGTGCAGGCGGCGTTCCACAGCTGGGCCAACTTCGCGCAGGACCAGGAACAGGGCATCCAGGTAGTCGCCATCGCGCCGGCGTGGGCTTCGCACGCGTCGTTCCTGGTGCGGCCGGATTCGCCTTACAAGACCGTGGCCGATCTGGCCGGCAAGCGCCTTGGCTGCTCTCCGCGCACGACCGGCGTGTTCAGCGAGGGCGCGGCTGCCCTGTCGGCCCAGGGCCTGAGCATCGACCGGGACTTGCGGGTCACGCCGATGGATCAGTCGCCCGTGCTCGTCGCGTTGTTCAAGAAGGGCGAGTTCGACGCGCTGCTCGTGTCCGAGCCGGCGGTGTCGATCCTGCTCGCCAGCGGCGATGCGCGCGAGCTGCTGCAGGTCGGCACGTACGAGGCGTCCCGTCACGGCGGCCGCTTCACGCCCGTCAACTCATGGGGCGTGCGCCGCGACTGGCTCGAGCGCCAGGACAAGGGCGCGATGCTGAAGCTCTTCGGGCGTGCCTCCGAGCTGGCCAAGACGCGCAAGGAGCCGTTCGCCGAGGCAGGCAAGCTCGCGGGCCTCGATGCGAAGACCAACGATCTCTACCGCGAGCGTTTCTCCAAGCTGATCGTCACGCGCTTCACCGACGAGAATCTCGGCGATGCGCAGACGCTCATGGACCAGGCGCTGAAGGAAGGCTTGATCAAGTCGGCGCACAAGGTGAACGACTTCGTCGTGAAGACGTGACGATGAAGCGCACGCCCAAGGCGCTGTATCGCCTGCTCTTCGTCGCATCGGTGCTCCTCGTGTGGTGGCTGGCCAGCACCGTGCTGTTCCCCACGGTCATTCCCACGGTCGGCGGCACGCTGCGCACGGTGTGGGAGCTCCTGACGGGCACGCAGTTCTACCAGCAGCTGTGGGTCACCACGCAACGGGTCCTGCTCGGCTTCGCCATCGCCTTTGTCGCGGGGTTGGCCATCGGCACCGCGATGGGACGCTCGAAGGCCGTCGAAGCGTTCTTCGAGATGTTCATCGTCATCGGAACGTCGCAGCCCGGCCTCTTCGTGTCGATGATCTTCCTGGTCGCGCTGGGCTTGAGCTCCGTCTCCGCGGTGATCACGCTGGCTTACCTTGCCACGCCCATCATCACGGTGAGCATCTGGCAGGGTGCGAAGCGCATGGACGTCAACCTCGAGGAAGTGGCCACGGTGTTCGGCTACTCGCGCGTCACGCGCATCCGTCACGTCGTCATGCCGCAGCTCGCGGCGCCAGCGCTCTCGGCGGTGCGCACCGGCCTGGGCATCACGTGGAAGTACGTGGTGATGATCGAGATGCTGGGCCTCACCGACGGCGTGGGCTACGAAGTGGCGCGCAGCTTCCAGCTGTTCCAGCTGCAGTCGGTGATCGCATGGACGATCTGCTTTCTCACGTTCGTGCTCCTGGTGGAATACCTCGTGATCCGGACCATCGAGCGGCGCATCTACGCGTGGCGCGACCGGGCGGCCGGCGCGCTGCAGGCGCCGGACACGCTTGCCGAAGATGCGTCGCTGGTGGCCAATGCCTGAGGCCGCTGCCGTCCTGGAGGGCGTGTCGAAGTCCTACCAGGCAGGCGCGGGTGGCTCGATTCATGTCCTCGACGACCTCACCCTCACGGCCGAGCAGGGCGCGTTCGTGGCGATCCTCGGGCCTTCGGGCTGCGGCAAGTCCACCATCCTCGGTATCCTGTCCGGGTTGCTGCGCCAGGACGCCGGCATCGCGCGCATTCCGCCCGCGCATGACATCGCCTACGTGTTCCAGACTGCGCGCCTGCTGCCATGGCGCACGATCGAGCAGAACCTGGACATCACGCGCGCAGCACGGCTGCGCCAGCGCGGGCGGCCTTACCAGCGCTCGACGGCCGACTATCTGAACGCTGCCGGCCTCGGCGAATACCGGTCGTTCTACCCCGCCGCCCTCTCCGGCGGCATGCAGCAGCGCGCGTCCATCGCAAGGGCACTGGCGGTCGAGCCCGCGATGCTGCTCATGGACGAGCCGTTCTCGGCGCTCGACGAGCTGACCGCGCGCATGCAGCGCGCGTTCCTGTTGCGCACGTGGCGGGATTACCAGTCGACCATCATCTTCGTCACGCACAACGTGCTCGAGGCCATCACCCTCGCAACCTCCATCGTCGTGGTCTCGGCGCGCCCGGCGCGCGTGCTCGAGCGCATCGACGTGGACGTACCGCGTCCGCGCGCGTTGCACGACCCGCGCGTGGCGGTGCTGCAGGACCGCATCCTGGCGCTGCTGGGCGTCGACGATGGCGAGCCGCGCGAGGAGCGCGCGGTACCGATGAATGTTTCGTGAAGGGCGCAAGGGAATGATCACCAAAGAGGACGTGAGGGACCTGGTCGACGTGCCGGGCGGAACCGTCAGCCGCAAGGTCTTCGTCGACGAGGAGGTCTATGCGCGTGAGCAGGAGCATATTTTCCGGCGCGCGTGGCTGTTCCTCGGCCACGAGAGCCAGATCCCCGCTCCCAACGACTACTACGTCACCCGCATGGGGGAGGACGAGGTCATCCTCACGCGCACCGGCGACGGACGTATCTGTGCATTCCTGAACAGCTGCACGCATCGCGGCATGAAGCTTTGCCGCTACGACCAGGGCAATACGCGCGTATTCACCTGCCCCTATCACGCCTGGAGCTTCGCCACCGATGGCTGCCTGCATGGCGTACCGGGCTTCACCGAGCGCTATCACGAGCAGCTCGACAAGTCGCAATGGGGGCTGGCCCGCGTGCCGAGCCTCAGCGTTTACGCCGGAAGCATCTGGGGCAGCTGGGATCCCGATGCCCCGCCGCTCGAGGACTACCTGGGTGGCATGCGCATGTGGCTGGATTTCGCGCTCGACTACCGTGACGGGCGTCCGAATGGCGCGCTGGTGCTCGCCGGGGTGCAGAAATGGCGTACCCGGTGCAACTGGAAGTTCGCGCCGACCAACTTCATCGGCGACGTCGCGCATGTCGTGAGCCATCGGTCCGTCGACATGGTGGGCATCGGCCCGAGCGGGCAGGGCAGACGCGACCGCAAGGTCGAAGGCGCATCGGTGTTCGGCTGGCCGGATCTGGGACACGGCGGCACCGGATGGGTGGGCGCGCGCGAGGAAGATTACGTGCAGCCGCCGAGCTTCGGACAATTTCCCGCCGTGGCGGAATACTTCCGCAAGGCGCGGGCCGAGCGGCGCGAGCGGCGCCGCGGCGAATTCCATTTCCAGGGCAAG
Source organism: Casimicrobiaceae bacterium (assembly GCA_035475895.1). GTDB lineage: Bacteria > Pseudomonadota > Gammaproteobacteria > Burkholderiales > Casimicrobiaceae > VBCG01. The sequence continues at coordinate 86,869 of DATILY010000062.1, forward strand.
GGAACGATCTTTCCCAACATGTCGTTCCACGAGGAGCAGCCGCGCACCGTCATCGTCGCCCACCCGGTCGGCGCGCACGAGACCGAGTTCTGGCGCTATTACCTCGTCGACCGCGACGCGCCGGATGAAGTGAAAGACGTCCTGCGCCGCTATTTCATGAGCTACTCCGGACCGGCCGGCCTCACCGAGCAGGACGATCTCGAGAACTGGTCAGCGGCCACCACCGCGAGCCGCTCGCCGGTCGCGCGCCTGCAGCGCTTCAACTACCAGATGGGGCTCGGGCACTCCATGCCCTACGCCGACGTGCCTGGCTGCGTGTGGGCCGGCCAATTGCACTCCGAGCAGAATCAGCTCATCTGGCTCAAGCGCTGGGCCGAGTTCATGGAAGGCCGCAGCTGGGACGAGCTGATGCACCGCGTCGCGATTCCGGGCGACGTGCCGTTTCCGCTGGCGCAACCGGTCGGAGCCCCGGCATGAACGCGGCGAGCGCAAGCGAGCTCGATGCCGTGCGCCTGCGCCTTGCAATCGAGGACTTCTATGCGCTCGAGGCCGACCTGCTCGATGAGCGGCGGTTCGACGAATGGCTCGATCTGCTGCATCCGGACATCCGGTATCGCATTCCGATGAGCCGGAACGTGCACTCGAAGGACGCGGCTGCCGAATTCCTCACGGACGATCTTGCGGTATGCTGGATGGACGAAGGCAAGCGCACGCTGACGCAGCGGGTCGAGCAGTTCAAGACCGGGCTGCATTGGGCCGAGGAGCCCATGTCGCGGACGTGCCATCTCTACAGCAATACGCGCGTGCTGGACAGCAACGAAGACAACGGCGCGCGCCGTGTCAAGGTCAAGACGCGCTTTCTCGTCTATCGCAACCGGCTGCAAAGCGAAGTCGACCTGCTGGTAGGCAAACGGGTCGACGATCTCCTTGCGGACGGACCCTCCTGGAAGATCCTCACGCGGACGGTGTACCTCGACCAGACGGTGCTGTTGGCGAACAACCTGACGACGTTCCTGTAGCTTCACTGGAGAACAACAATGAAGACGTCGATCGCGCGGTGCATCGCACTTGCGCTTTGTGCCATGACGAGCGTCGCCGCCGCATTGCCCGGCACGTTCCATATCGACCAGGTGTACTCGAGCGCCGACGGCAGCGTCCAATTCGTCGTCATCCGGGACGACGGGCAGAACGACTGCGATTCGGGCGAGAACAAGTGGGCCGGTCAGATGCTGGTGAGCACCGGACCCGGGCCGCAGAAGAACTACGTCTTCCCGACGGACCTGTCCACCTGCAAGACGTCGGGCAAGCACATGCTCATCGCCACAGGAGGCTTCGCCGCGCTGGGCCTCGTGACACCCGACTACGTCATCCCGGACGGCTTCCTCCAGACACCCCAGGGCAACGTCATCTTCGCCTCCATCAGCCGTGTCTCGTACACCGCGCTGCCGAACGACGGCATTCACGCCATCGACGAGCTCGGCAACGTCGTCCCGAACCTCGCGCGCAATTTCGCCGGCGCATCGGGTTCAGTCGTCCCGGGCAGTGCGGTCCCGGTGAACGTGGTGGAGTACTACAACGCCGTCCTCGATCATTACTTCATCACGTGGGTTGCGGCCGAGCAGGCGAATCTCGATGCCGGCAACACGCCGACGAAGTGGCTGCGTACCGGCTACACGTTTCGCGCCTACACGAGCGCGCAAACAGGGACTTCGCCGGTGTGCCGCTACTATCTGCCGCCCGCGTATGGCGACTCGCACTTCTTCGGCCGCGGCACGGTGGAATGCAATGCCACGGGCGCCGCGCACCCGGCGTTCGTGCTCGAAGATCCGCTGTTCATGCACGTCTTGCTGCCGGCCGCGGGCGTGTGTCCCGCCGGCAGCACGCCGATCTACCGCGTGTTCAGCAATCGCGCGGACGCCAATCATCGCTACATGACCGATCGTGCCGTGCGCGATCAGATGGTCGCGCGTGGCTGGCTCGCGGAAGGAGACGGGCCGGACCTCGTGGTGATGTGCGGGGTTTGACTGGAGCCGGCTCGATCACTCCTTGATCCCCGCATCCGCGATGATCTTGCCCCACTTGGCTGTCTCGCTCCTGATCAGCGCGCCGAATTGCTCCGGCGTGCTCGTGCGTGCTTCGACGCCCTGCGCGAGCAGCTGCTTCTTCATCTCGGCGCTTTGCATCACTTTCGCGAGCTCGCCGTTGAGCCGGGCAATGGCATCGGGCGGCGTGCCATTGGGCACCAGGATGCCCAACCAGCCGTTGGCCTCGAAACCCGGGAAGCCCGACTCCGCGACTGTCGGCACGTCGGGTAGCGCAGGGCTGCGCGTGGCGGACGTCACCGCCAGACCGCGCATCTTGCCGCCCTGGATGTGCGGCATGCCGGACGCGATGGACAGCGCGGCCATGGGAATATGGCCGCCGAGCACGTCGGTGATCGCGGGTGCCGCACCCTTGTAGGGCACTTGCACCGCCTTGAAGTCCCCCGCCTTTTGCAGCAGCTCCACCGCGAGGTGGGTGAACGTGCCGTAGCCCGCCGTGCCGTAGGAAATCCTGCCGGGATTGGCGCGTGCCTCCGCGACCCAGTCGTTGAGCGTCTTGTATTTCGAATCGGCAGCGGCCATGAACAGGAACGGCGAGCTCGCCACCTGAATCACCGGCGTGAGCTCCTTGACGGGATCGACGATGCCCGTGCGCTGGACCGCCGGCGCGATGACCATGTTGTCGACCTGGCCCATCACGATGTCGTAGCCGTCGTTCTTCGCGTGCGCCGCTTCCTGCAGGCCAATCATGCCGCCGGCGCCGGCCTTGTTCTCGATGACGATGGTCCAGCCCGTCGATTTGGCGAGCTCCTGCGCGACCAGGCGTGAGACGGCATCGGTGCCGCCTCCCGGCGGAAACGGCACGATGAGGCGGATGGGGCGCGACGGATACGTCTGTGCGCCGACCGGCGTCGCGAGCACGAGCGCGGCGAGCGCCGCTACGATGATGCGGATCATCACGTTCCTCCTTGCACGCATGGCGATCAGCCCACGGCCCGGCGCGCATCTGCGTGCGCGTAGGTGCGCAGACGGGGCCCCGCTTTCATGACCTGTCCGGGCAATGGGCGGCCGATCACCGACTCTACACGATGGGCGACCGCGATGAGGGCCGCGAGGTCCACCCCTGTGTCGAAGCCCGATTCCTCGAGCAGGTAAACGAGGTCCTCGGTGCAGATGTTGCCCGTCGCCCCCGGCGCGAACGGACAGCCGCCCAGTCCACCGATCGACGATTCGAATTCGCGCACGCGGAGGTCGAGTCCCACCATCACATTCGCGAGGCCGATGCCGCGCGTGTTGTGGAAGTGCAGGGCGATCGGCAGCGCGGGATGGCGCTTGCGTATGGCCTCCACGAGGCGTGCCACGGTGGGCGGCGTCGCCATGCCCGTCGTATCGCCGAGCGTCAGCGCGTCGAACCCCAGGCCGACGTAGCCGTCGATCACGCGCATGGCGGCGTCGACCGGCACCTCGCCTTCGAATGGACAGCCGAACGCGCAGGCGACGGCGCCGCGAAGCTTGACCTTGGCGCGGACGATCCGTGCGACTTCGGCGACGTTGGCGAGCGACTGCCCGATCGATGCATTGAGGTTGGCGCGGTTGTGCGACTCGCTTGCCGAGACGAAGCACACCGCCTCGTCGACGTGCGCGCCGAGCGCACGCTCCGCGCCGCGCGCATTCGGCACCAGCGCGGCGATATGCGCCTCGGCGCGGCGCGTCAGCCGTGCCAGCACGTCGTGCGCATCGGCAAGCTGCGGCACGGCGCGCGGGCTCACGAACGAGGTCGCCTCGATGCGCCGCAGGCCGGCGGCGATCATGGCGTCGATGATTTCGGCCTTGATCGCGGTGTCGATGAACCGCGGCTCGGCCTGGAAGCCGTCGCGCGTGCCGACCTCGGTGATGGCGACGTGCGGTCGCTCGGCGTCTGGCGTGGCGTCGTAGATGGTCATCTCCTAGGCAACATGACGCTCGTGCAGCGCTCGGATCTCGTCCGCGCTGTATCCGAGCTCACGCAGGATCGCGTCGGTGTCGCCGCCGAGCACAGGTGGCGGCCGGTGGACGCGGCACGGGTCGTCGCTGAACTTGATCGGAAACCCCAGCACGTCGAGCTTGCCGTGTACCGGGTGCTGGATCGTCACTTGCATCTGCTGGTGCCGCACCTGGGGGTCGGCGAAAACCTCGGGCAGGCTCATGACCCGGCCGCACGGCACGCCTGCAGCGTTGAGCACGTCCACCCAATGCGAAATCGTTCGCTTGCCGATCTCTGCGTTCACCAGCGCGTTGATCTGCGCCCGGTGCTCGAAGCGGTCGGCATTGGTGCGAAGCTCCGCGTGCTCGCGCAGATGCGCCAGTCCGAGCGCATCGAGGAGCTTGCCATACACGACGTCGTTGGATGGCGCGATGGCGACCTGTCCATCCTGCGCATCGAACAGCCCGTACGGCGACACCAGCGCGTGATCGTTCCCCGTTCGAGGCGGCTGCTCGCCGGTAGCGAAGTAATGCGCGGCCAGGAATGCCAGGTTGGCGATCATGCCGTCGACCAGGCTCGTAGCCACCTCTTCCCCCTTGCCGGTGCGCTCGCGCCGGACGAGCGACGCGCAAATGCCCATGGCGGCATACGCTCCGGCAATCAGGTCGGACAATGGCGGCGCAGCGCGCGCCGGCGCCTCGTCCGCGGCGCCGTTGACGCTCATGAACCCGCTCATCGCCTGCGCGATGAAGTCGAACGCCGGCCGGTCGCGGTATGGGCCATCCATGCCGAAGCCCGTGATGTGGCAGGAGACGATGTCCGGCTTGATGGCCTCGAGTTCGGCGCGCGACAGACCGATCCTGTCCATGACGCCGGGGCGGAAGTTGTCGAGCACGACGTCTGCGGTGGCGATGACCTTGCGCAGCACGGCCTTGCCTTCCGCCGTGCGCAAGTCGAGGGTCAACGACCGCTTGTTGCGATTGAACGTCGCGAAGTACAGGCTGTAGCCGTTGCGCAGCACGCCCTGCCGGCGCACCGGGTCGCCCTCCGGGATGTCCTCGACCTTGATCACGTCCGCGCCCATGTCCGCGAGGAACATGGAGCAGAACGGCCCGGACAGGATGCGCGACAGGTCCACGACGCGAATGCCGGTGAGCTGCATGGGCCGATGTTCAGCGTCGCGCCTGAGCGGCCACGCGGCGTCCGCGGGCGCCTTCGACCGCCCACGCATGCGCGGACGTGCGCACGTGCGCGCGCATCTTCTCGCAGGCCAGGTCGAGATCGATGCTCGTCAGCGCATCGATGATCTCCTGATGCTCGGTGGCCACGCGCTTGCGGTAGCGCAGGGAAAAGTGATTCGTCGACGACATCTGCGTGGCGCGCAGCGCCTCGTTCAGGATCCGCAGCACCGGGCTTTCGGCGGCCTGGTGAATGACCGCGTGGAAGCGTCCGGCCTCACGCACGAATCGATCCTGGTCCGCGACATGCTGGCGCAGGCGATCGACCGAATCCTGCATCACTGCGAGGTCGCGCGGGCGAATGCGCCGCACGGCGCGCGCCACCGCAGCCACTTCCATGTCCTCTCGCGCAGCCAGCACGTCGACCATCGACGCACCTTCCATCAAGAGCACGGCGGTGATCGCGGCGCCCAGATCGGCAGGCTGCGGCTTGCGCACGAACGCCCCACCGGCGGCGCCGGTGCGCACTTCGACCACGCCGCGGCTTTCGAGCAGCCGCAACGCTTCGCGCAGCGTGCCCCGGGCACGGCCCGTCTCGGCGAGCATCTGCCGCTCGGCAGCGAGGCGCGTGCCCGGTTGGAGCCGGCGCTCCACGATCTGCGCCAGCATCTCGTCCGCGAGCTTGGCGGCGGCCTTGGGCGGTTTGCGCGCGGGCGCGCTCACGCCGCGTCTTCCACGATCGTGATCGCCTCGGCAGGGCAGAGGTCGGCCGCCTGGCGGGCGGCCGCATGCAGCTCCGGCGGCGGCGTGGCGTCGAGGAGGATCACGATGCCGTCGTCGCGCTGGTCGAAGATCCGCGGCGCCCGCAAGACGCACTGGCCCGCACCGATGCACTTCGCCTCGTCGATCCGTACCCGGAACGCCTTCATCGCGGGTGCCTCACCATGCCACCGGCAGATTGTGGACGCCGTAGATCTGCATGTCGTCCTTGAACCGGATCTCGCCGTCGCTGGCTGCGACACGCAGCCTCGGCAGGCGTTGCAGCAGCAGCGGCAGCACGACTTGCAGCTCCAGCCGTGCAAGGATCTGGCCCAGGCACTGGTGGATGCCGAAGCCGAACGCGACATGGCGCGACGCATCGCGATGCACGTCGAACCGGTCGGGCTCGGGAAAGACCGCCGGGTCGCGATTGGCCGCCGGGTTGAGCGCGAACACGCCGTCGCCCTTGCGAATGACGACATCAAGGATGGGCACGTCTTCCAGCGCAACGCGGCGGGGCGAGAACTGTACGGGGCTCAAGTAACGCAGCAGCTCCTCGATTGCATTGGGCACGAGATCCGCATTGTCGCGCATTGCCGCCGCCTGCTCGGGATGGCCGAGCAGCACCAACGTGCCGAGCCCGATCATGTTGGTCGTGGTGTCATGGCCTGCCCGCAGGATCATGGCGCCGATCTCCGCGAAGTCCTCCCGTGAGAGGTTTCCCGGCCGCACGTGCTCGTCGATGATGCGGCTGACGAGGTCGTCGCCCGGCGCTGCTTCCTTGTGGCGGATCAGGCGCATGAAGTAGTCGGCCAGCGCGCGCGCCTTCTGCTCGGCTTCCCCGGGTGTCTGGTGCAGACCGTGACGCCCTGCAGCGCATTCGATGATGAACGTGTGATCCTCGTATGGCGAGCCCACCAGCTCGCACATGACGAGCGAGGGAAACGGCACGGCGATCGCCGCAACGAGATCCGCCGGCTGCGCCTGCGCGATCAGGCCGTCGATCAGCCGACGGGCGATCGCCTCGACCTTCGGACGCAAGGCGAAGATCCGCTTCGTCCCGAATTCGCGAGTGAACATGCGCCGGTAAAGATCGTGGCGTGGATTGTCCATGCCGACGAACGCGCGCTCCTGCTTGTCGACCACGACGCGCGCCTCGGTGTAGGCGGGGAAATCGGGATGAGCGAAGTCCCCGCTGAAGCGCGGGTCGGTCACGACGGCGCGCACGTCGTCGTAGCGGGTGAGCAGCCACGCGCGCCGACCGTCCCAGAGGGTGACCGGGAAGACCGGCCGCGTGGCGCGTGCCTGCGCGTACTCGGGTGGCGGGTCGAGCGGGTCGGTGCGGTGGAACGGAAAGCGGGGTGCGGCCTGGACGTCCATCCAAATATGATAATGGTTCTGCGGCGCGGCGCAAAACCCGCGTCTTCAGAACGATTCAGGCCTGCTTAATGACGCGGGGCGGCTCCCGGCTCGATAGTCCGGACCGTCGCAAGACGTTCCCAACCAGCCGAAGGAGACCGCCATGACGAACCCCCCGCAACACCCCGCCACGACCGGCGTTTTCGGGCGCGCTCGGCCATGTGGATGGCGGGTGGTGCGGAGCCACGTCGCGTTCGAGGCATTGCGGCCAAGTTCGAAAAGCGTCGTGACGGCCGATCGGTCTAAGGTTTAGCGTTGACCGCCACTTTGATGCGGTTCGGCTTGTCGGCGGCATCCTTGGTGTCGAGAAACCGTACGCCTGCGCTCGAACTGAATAGAGGAGGCACTTGCACTGTCATCGTCTTGCCATCCTGCTTGCCGGATATCGCTGTGTCCAATCGATTTCCCATGTAGCTGACGGACGTTATGAGATCGAGGTCTGAACCGGTCAGGGTCAAGACCGTTTCGCCGATATTCATCGTCGCCGAAGCCGGATCGACCTTCGCCGATTTTTCCGGCTTCACTTCATCAGGCAGCGGCACGGACACCGGCATTCTGCTTTTTGCCCCTGCGGCAACTTGCTTCGAGAAGATCAGCTGCTTCAATCCGGCAAACACGCTCTTAGGCATCGTCACGAGCGCGAGTACTGGCGACAAGGTCCTCACTCCCACATGAACCTTTGGATCGGTACTATTGTTCGGCGCAGGAACTTCGAGTTCGATCCGCGGACCGGTGGGGCCATCAACCATACCGAAACCGGTTACGGCCACGACGACCGGATCACCTGCGCTTACAACCGCTACGGAACTGACGCCGAATTGCAGAACCGGAAGAGCGGATTGAGGCGCGCTTTCAAACGCCGGTCCGAGGAACAACCGTTGAGCCCGCATGGTCGAGGACGCGCTCAAGAGGTCATTTGCCGCGACAAAGCTGATCTCATGCTGCACGCGGCGCGTCCCGTCGGATAGCACGATCGTCGCATAGGAATGCTCGAGCGATGCGTCCCGTGTGCCGAAGACCTTCGAGCCGAGCTTTACGAGGAGAGGCAACCGTTTGCGGTAAACGAAATCACACTCGGCGTATGTGAGGTCCTCCTGCACCGTCGCGGTCACAAGGGAACTGGATGAGGAATACAGCGTAACGCCCGCATGCAGAACTTTGATTCGCTTCTCACTCGCAAGCGCTTCCCTGATGTCATTGGTCAAGAACAGGTTGTGCTTATCAGCTTTTCCTTGGGCGATCGCATCAACGTCGGCGGCGGTCGGACGCCCGCAGGTGTATTCCTCGGATCCGTAGGCTGCCCCGACGGGTGGCGAGTTCTCGGCCGAGCTCGATTTGGTCGGATAACCTGCCGTGTGAACGCCATTGGACGAGCCGGATCCGGTTACGATCGCGCGTGCTTGCGCCGCACGATCCGGATCGACGAATTGCAAAGGCCACTCCCCGCCATCCGCGCCGAGTAGAAATAACCCGCCGGTTGCCACGGACGAGACAGGAGCAACAAAGCGCACGTATTCGGGGTAGGCGGCGAATGTCGGATCCCTTGGATCGAGCACGCCCGCGCCTACGCGCGCTCGTAGACCCTGCAAAAATGCGCCATCTGCATGAACGAGTATTGAACCGTTACCCAGGTCGTCTACGCTGAAGTCCGTCGCTACAGGAACAGTAGCTGGCACCGCCACGGTCTCCCACTGTGCAGGGGCGGGATCGCATTCGTCCCGGTCCACGATACCCGCGTCGTTGACATGCTTCCAAAAAGTGCGAACGACGATATCCAATGCGTCCGCAGTACGCGGCGTCGGGATGGCAAACTGCGCGAAGACGTCGCGTGGCCCGCTTCGTACGACACCGGTGCCGACGGCCGGGAAAAACTGCCACGATGCTGCGACCGCCGCGCGGTCTCGGCTGTCGGGACATTGGCCCGCTTCGTTCTGCACTCGACCGAGGTATGGCGGCTTTTGCAGCGCAACCGTATCCTGTTGCTTGACGAGGTAGTAAGTCTGGTTTGAGTGGAACAGACCCGTATTGACACTGAACACGCCGGCGATGACCCCCAGCCCGAACGATTCCGATTTCGACGTTAGGCTGGCGACGTTGAAGGTATTCTGCCGCGGCAGGAGATTGACAATCGATGGAATCGCGGCTGCGTTCGAATCGTGGTTGCAAATCGTGACCTCGACCTCTGCGATCATGTTTCGATGATCGCGGCTCGGCGGTTCGATCGTGATGGGCAGCCCAATGGTTATCTGCTTCTTAGCCACTGCCCGCGCCAGGAAGCGATCACTCAACGCGCCGTTCAGGAGCAGCTGCAAGTTCGTCAGTTGATACTGAAGCTGCAGTTGCTCGTTCAGAATATCGAGCGCTGATCCCCCAACCGATGAAGGAAATGTCAGCGACGATGTGTTGGAGGTCGCAGGCGCCGAGGGAGTAAGGGCGGCTTGCGTGGTCGTTCTTGTGTCGGCGGCCGTGGGATCGACGCTGGCGGAGGAGGGCGTGATTGTCACCACGCCGGGGGTCGCCTGTCCCAACACTTGTGCCGAGACGGCCGTCTGGTTGAATTGGCCGCCTTGGATACTGCCAAATCGCGCCGTTAGTGACGCCTGGTCGAATGCCTGCAGCACCTGGAGTCGCTGTTGCACAGTGTCCAATTGAGCCCGGAGGAAACTGTTGTCATACACCTTGATCTTCCCGACGACGACGCCGTTATGAGCGTCGCAGTCGTATGCGGCGAGAAAGGCCAGGACGAACAACAAGCGCTTGATCACGGAACCTCCTGCTTGGAGGGGTTGAAGCCGGTCCCGTGTTTACTACAAATCGTTCAGGCAGTGGCGACGCGGCGACAGCCGGCGTTGAATCGCCCGGTTGCTCAAGCGTTCAAATGCGCTACAAGTCCGCACGCGGCCGGGCGCGGGTCTTGCGCCGGTCAGCCCGCCGTTTTAGCCACAAGCCACGCCTGGATCGTATCGAGCACCTGCGTCTCGAAGATGCCGTTCGGGTTGCCCGCGCTCTGCATGCTCGCCTTCATCGAGGGCACCCGCGTGAGGAAATGATCCATCGACGGAATGAGCGCGAGTGTGGCGTGCCCGGGATGGAAGCTGTCGATGATGTCCCGCAACAGCGGCGCATCGGCAACGGTCGCCACGAAATCGTTTTGTCCCTGCACGATCAGCACCGGCACGTCGATGCGCTTCCACTCGCTGGAGAGGTCGAGATCGGCCCATTGCTGCACGTACGTGTAAGGCGCCGCAAACTCGATGAACTCCTTGCAGTCCGGGCGCGCATGCAGCAGCGCGTCGGGTACCTGCTTGTCGACCAGCAGCGCGTGAGTGCAGCGCTCGCCCAGGCGCTGATGCGCGTCGAGCTCGTCGAACGGCATGCCCTTGAGCGTGTTCTGCCGCCGCCGCGTCTCGAGCAGGTACTCCATGAACGGCTTGGCGACCGTATTGACGACGACGATGCCATGCACGGGCACCTGCTGTGCGACGAGCGGGGCATGAACGCCGCCGATGCTCAGGCCGACGATGAACACGCGATCGGACTTCACGCGAGGCAGCGACTTGAGCGCTTTCAGCCCCTCGACATACGCCGCCATCTCCGCACGCAGATCGGCTTGCGGCGACGAGCACGCGGGGCCCTGGCTATCGCCCACGCCGGTCTTCTCGACGCGCATGGTGATGAAGCCGGCCCGCGCGAGACCGTGCAGCAGCTGGGCTTCGGTCGTCTGCACGCCCAGGCTCTCCTGCGAAAAGCAACCGATGCCGGTGATGTAGAGCACGCCCGGATGCGCGGCGTCGTCGGCAGGGCCGGTGATGATCGTGCGCCGCAGGCTGCCGTTGACGGCGACCGCGGCGTACTCGGTGCGCGTGTCGGGTGCCGATTCGTAGGGCCGCGGCTTCATGACCACTTCGGCGCCGCCCGGCGTGCCGTTGCGAATCCAGCGGAGCGACACGCGGTCGCCCGCGCGATGCGTCGCCAGGCGTGCGACGAGCTCGCCGGGATCGTCCACGGGCTGGCCGTCGACCGCGGTGATGATGTCGTCCGGACGCAGGCCCGCGGCTTCGGCCGATCCGCCCTCCACCAGGCCGGTGATGAGGGCGCCCTTGGCAGCGCCAAGATGCAACCGGGATCGCACCTCGTCGGTGACCTGGTCGGCCTTCACACCGAGGAAGCTCGAGCGCGGCAGCTCGGGGATTGCGGCAAGCGCCTGTGGCGTCGGGTACGACAGGAAGGCGGCGAGAAGGGCGAGGGCGGCTGGATGACGAGCAGGGCGCATGCGAGATGGCGAGCGAGTGGATGAACGATGCAACCTTAGCACCTGCAAGGCCTCGGGTTTCGCGCGATTACGCAGCGCCCAGCAGGTACGCCTTGCTGTCGGCAAAGAAATCGCGGTCGGTGTCCGAGCGCACGGCGGTGCCGACGCCCTCGGCGGTGAGCACCTCGAGCAGCAGCGCGTTCGGCACGCTGCCGTCGATGATGTGCACCGAGCGCACGCCTTCGCGCACCGCGCCGATGGCGGCCGCGAGGCGCGGCTCCATGCCGCCGTGGACCACCTGCTCGCGCAACATCGTGTCGGCGTCCGACGCCTTGAGGATGGGCATCAGCTTGCCGTCGCGACCGAGCACCCCGGCGATGTTGGTCATCAGGACGAGCTTCTCCGCGCGCAGCGCGCGGGCCAGCTGACCGGCCAGGCGGTCGGAATTGATGTGGTACGCGGTGTTGTCGGCCGCAACGCCGATCGGCATGACGACCGGCACGAAATCGCGCGACAACAGAAGCTCGATCAGCGCGGTGTCGATGCTCTGGACGTCACCGACGAAGCCGAGGTCGGGCGCCTGGGGATCGTCGGCGGGCGGCGCGATGGGACGCGCGTGAATGAACGCGCCGCCGTCCTGCCCGTCCAGCCCGACGGCACGCCCGCCTTCACGATTGATGAGCGACGTCAGGTCCTGGTTGAGCTCGCTCAACGCCATCTCGACCACCGTGAGCGTGCGCTCGTCGGTGATGCGATGCCCGCGATAGCGGCGGGTCTCCAATCCCATCTTCTGCATGAGCTCGTCGATGCCCCACCCGCCGCCATGCACGACGACCACCTTCATGCCGACGAGCCGCAGCAGCGCGACGTCGCGCGCGAATCCCGCGCGCAGGGCCGGATCGGCCATCGCCTCGCCGCCGAAGCGCACGACGATCGTCTTGCCATGAAAGGCGCGCAGGTAGGGAAGCGCCTCGGCGAGGATGTTGGCTTTGTTGGAAGGCGTCATGCGCGGGCCGGCGATTGGCGGCTCATTCTAGATCAGTGCGACAGCACCTGGCCAAGGAACGCCCGCAGCCGGGGGCTTTGCGGCCGGTCGAAGAAATCGTCGGGACCGGCGCCCTCGATCAGCTGACCCTCGTCCATGAAGACGACGTGATCGGCGACGCGACGGGCGAAGCCCATCTCGTGGGTGACCACCACCATGGTCATGCCTTCGGCGGCGAGCGTCTCCATCGTCTGCAGCACCTCGTTGACCATCTCCGGATCGAGCGATGCCGTCGGCTCGTCGAACAGCAGCACCTGCGGCCGGGTGCACAGCGCCCGCGCGATGGCGACGCGTTGCTGCTGGCCACCCGAGAGCTGCGTCGGATACCGCGCGGCAAAATCGGCAAGGCCCACGCGCGCAAGGTAATGCGCGGCGCGTTCGTCCGCCTCGCGACGGCTCACGCCCAGTCCCCACACCGGTCCGACCGTGAGGTTGTGCTGCACCGTCAGATGCGGAAAGAGATTGAATTGCTGGAACACCATGCCTACCCGCCGATTCACCGCGAGACGCCCCGCGCGGGTGATCGCGTCGGCCTGGATGTCGATGCCGCACACGCGCAAGCGTCCCTGTTGGAACGGCTCGAGCAGGTTGATCGTGCGCACGAGAGTCGACTTGCCCGAGCCCGAGGGGCCGCAAATGACGACCTTTTCGCCGGAGCGCACGCCGAGGTCGATGTCGCGCAGCGCGTGATAGTCGCCGTACCATTTGTTGATCCCCAGCATCCGGATGACCGCGTCGTCGGTCATCGCCGTGCCTCCAGGCGCCGACTGTAACGCGACAAGCCGTAGCACACGGCCAGATACACCAGCGCCAGGAACACGTGGCCCGACGTCAGGATGTTCGGCTCACCCATCCAGTCGGGCGACTTGGCGCCATTCTCCACGGCACCCAGCAAATCGTTGACGCCGATCACCGACAGGAGCGTCGTTTCCTTGATGACCGCAATCATGATGTTGACCAGCGCCGGCACGACCGCGGTGATCGCCTGCGGCAGCACGATCAGGCGCAATGCGGCGAGGTCGCTCAAGCCGACCGTCGTGGCTGCCTCGCTCTGACCTTTGCCGATGGTCTGCAGTCCGCCACGGAACACTTCGGCCGCCAGCGCCGCGTTGAACAGGGCGAAGGCGCCGAGCGCGCGGGTGAACAGATCGACGTTCCATCCGCTCGGAAGCAGCAGCGGCAGCAACGTCGCCGCGATGAACAGCAGGACCAGCAGCGGCACGCTGCGCATGCCTTCGACGAACGTGGCGCACACCGCACGGACGACGGACAGGTGCGAGCGCCGGCCCAGCGCGAGCAGCAGGCCGAGGGGCAAGGCCGTCGCGAAGGTGGCAAGTGTCGCCACGAGCGTCAGCAGCAGTCCGCCCCAGCGCGTCGGCGGCACGAACGGCAGCGGTCCGCCGCCGAGGAGGATCGCGAACAGCACGAAGGGCAACAGCACGAAACCCCAGAGCGCGCGGGCGGTTGCGATGCCGGGCGGCTGGCGCACCAGCCAGATCCAGTACCCGACGAACACCGCGAACGCCAGCCACGCGCGCCACAGTTGATCGTCGGGATAGGGACCCACCAGCCAGGGCCGCCAGCGCGCCGCAAGGAACGACCAGCAGGCGCCGCCGTCGGAGGGGCACGCGTCGCTGCTCGAGCCCAGCCAGTGCGCATGCACGAGCGCCCACTGCACGAAGCGCCAGCCGAACCACACGGATGCGACGAGCAATACAGTCGACAGGACAGCCATTGCCGGGGTCGGGAACCACAGGCGTTGCCAGCGAACGGGCAAGGCGAGCGTGGTCACGGGCGCGGGCCGCGGCGCGATCATCGCGAAGGCTTCATCGTCCGGCGGTTCGCGACGTTGACCACGAGCGCGATCGTCAGATTGATGACCGCGTAGAGCAGCACGACGAGCGTCATCGCTTCGAGCGCCTGGCTCGTCTGGCTCAGGATGGTGCCGCCAACGATCTGCATGATGTCGGGATAACCGATCGCGGCACCGAGCGACGACGCTTTCGCGAGCGTCTGGTATTGCCCGGCAGCGGGCGGCAATGCGAGGCGCATGGCCTGCGGCAGGATGATCAGCAGCGCCGCCCGCGTGCGGTTCAGGCCGAGCGTCGCCGCGGCCTCCGACTGGCCGCGCGGCACGGATGTGATGCCCGCGCGGAAGATCTCGGCCAGGAACGCGCTGTTGTAGATCGCGAGTCCCAGCGTGAGGGCGACGAGCTCGGGCAGCAGCGCAACGCCACCTTCGACGTTGAAGCCCTCGGCCTGCGGCCAGTCGAGACCCATGCCGCCGGTGAAATGCAAGCGCGGCAGGAACAAGCCGCGGTTGTTCAGCAGCACGCCGCCGAGGTCGAGACTGTCCGCCACCGGCGGGAGGATGGCCAGCACCGAGAAGTACCAGAAGAAGATCTGCAGCAGCAGCGGGATGTTGCGGAACGTCTCGACGTACAGGGTCGACAGTCCGCGCACCAGCGGATGGTCGGCCAGCCGTCCGAACGCGATGACCAGCGCGAAAACGGTGCTGATGAGCGACGCGAGCGCCACCACCAGCAGCGTATTGAGCGTCGCAACGACGACCGCGCGGCCGTAGTTCGCGCCCGTTTCGAACGGGATCAGCGACTGCGCGATCTCGAAACCGGCCTGCGCGCGCAGGAAGCGGAAGCCGCTCGCGATATGCAGCCGCGCGACGTTGTCGACGAAGTTCGAGGCGCCCGCGAAGGCAAGCCACGCCACGGCCGCGAGCAGCAGCGCCTGACCGACGTAACCCGGCAGGCGCTCGCGGAACACGGCGCCGCGAAGCTTCACGAGGAAGCGGAAACTAGCGCACCGGGACCGACATCATGAGCCCGCCGTTGGCCACGAGGGCATTGCGTCCGCGCTCGAGGCGCAGCGGCGTCTTTGGGCCGATGTTGCGGTCCCAGACTTCACCGTAGTTGCCTACGGCCTTGATCGCCTTGTAGGCGTAATCGTTCTCCAGGCCCATTTGCTTGCCCATGTCGCCCGTGGCGCCCAGCAGGCGCTGCACGTCCGGCGATGGCGAGCTCTTCATCTCGTCGACGTTTGCCTGCGTGACGCCCAGCTCCTCGGCTGCCACGAGCGCATTGAGCGTGAAGCGCACGACGTCTTCCCAGCGCGGCTGCCCCTGCGCGACGATGGGGCCGATCGGCTCGTTCGACACCGTTTCGGGCAGCACCTTGAAGTCGTTCTGGTTCGGCAGCTTGGCAAGCCGCGCCGCGAGTCCCGAGCGGTCGTTGATGGCCGCGTCGCAGCGGCCGCCGACGAACGCATCCCATGCCTGCTCCTGCGAGGCGAACGTGACGATCTTGTATTTCATCTTGTGGGCGCGGAAGTAGTCGGCCACGATCAGCTCCGACGTGCTGCCTTGCGCCGTGCAGATCGTGGCATTGTTGAGGTCGCCCAGCTTGTTCGCGCGCGACTTCTTCGTGACCGCGAAGCCCTGGCCGTCGAAGAACATCACCTTCGCGAACTTGAGCCCGCCCACGTCGCGGCTCTGCGTCCACGTGAAGCGGTGCGTCAGCACGTCGACGGCGCCGCCCGGCAGCCCCGCGAACGCGGTCTTGAGGTCCATCGGCACGAGTTGGATCTTGGTGTCGTCTCCAAGCGCCGCGGCCGCGACCGCCTTGCACAGGTCGACGTCGAAGCCGGTACGCTTGCCGCTGTTGTCCTCGGCCGAAAACCCCGGCGCGGCAAGCGTGACGCCGCATTTCAGGACGTTGCGGGTCTTGACGTCGTCGAGCACGTCGGCGTGCGCATAGCCGGCGAGCGCCGCAAGCGCGGTGCCGGCCATGATCGCTCGAGTCAAGGAAGTGCGCGCGCGCCCGCCGCCAATCGAAATCATCGAATCCTCCGCTGATGGGGAATGCCGGGTTGGTGCAGGCCGTATATTAACTATTTCCGCCGCATTGTCTGGCGGATGTCGATTCGGCCCGCCCCGGTTCGACCAGGAGGAGCGGGCGCCGGCGCGCCGGCGGTCCGTCCACCCTTTCAACTGGAGGCAACGATGCGGTTCCTTTCGATGATCAGGATCAACGAGCACAGCGACGTGGAAGTGACCCCGCAGCTGATGGCGGACATGGGCAAGCTCGTCCAGGAGCTGACCCGCACGGGCAGCCTCGTCCAGACGGCGGGCTTGCGACCGACGGCCGAGGGCGTGCGGGTGCGTCAGCGCGCCGGCAAGCAGTCGACCGTGGACGGGCCCTTCACCGAGAGCAAGGAGGTCATCGGCGGCTTCGCGATCCTCGAAGCGCCGTCCATGGAGGAAGCGGTGGCGCTCACCAGGCGTTTCCTGCGGCTCCATGGCGACGAGTGGGACATCGAATGCGAGGTCCGCCAGATGGACGGGGGCGATTTCTCCGCCGAAGCGTGAGCGTTGCCCAGGCTAGAGCACGGGTCAAATGCGCGGTGATCAAAACGCGCAACCGGGGTGCGCACGTGGAAGTTCGCCATTTTGCGAACGGCCTCGTTGCGCACTCTCCATCGCAGAGCCTTCGGTCACTTCGCCTTGCCGTAATACGCCTCGAGCCGGTAACCGTCCGGGTCGACCACGAACGCGGCGTAATAGTGCGGCCCGTAATCCGTGCGCAGTCCGGGCTTGCCGTTGTCGTCTCCGCCGGACGCAAGCGCGGCCTTGTGGAACTGGTCGACACTTGCGCGGGTCGGCGCGTCGAAGCAGAAATGCAGGCCCGAGTCCTTGTTGGCCGGCACCGGGCTCGGCGACTGGCTGATCCACAGGAACGTGGTGCTGCCGCCATAGCCAAGGGAGCCGTCGCCACTGCTGAGACAGCTGTAGCCGAGCGGTTTCAACGCCGCGTCGTAGAAACGCTTGGTGCGTGCGATGTCGCGAACGCCGATCGATACGTGGTTGAGCATCTTCGCCTCGTGCAATGAGAGTTGTGACAAGCGCCAGCTTGCGCGCGAAGCGGCCGGCGATCTTGGGGAAAATTGCTATCCTTGGCGCATGCCCGAGCCCATCCGGACACCTTCGACGCGCACGCTCGCCCAAGGGCCCGATTGGGCCGTGTGGGAGGTGAACTGCACGCTGGGCCCGCGCGATCGGCCCTTCGAGGAACGGCACGAGTATGCGAGCATCGCGGCGGTGCTCCGCGGCACCTTCCAGTACCGGTCGTCGCACGGTAGCGAGCTGCTCTACCCCGGGTCATTTCTTCTGGGCAATGCCGGTGCATGCTTCGAGTGCGGTCACGAGCACGGCACGGGCGACCAGTGCGTCGCATTCGGATTCGCGCCGCCACTCTTCGACGAGATCGCCGCAAGCGTAGCGGGCTCGTCGAAGTACCGCTTCCGGTCCGCGCGCCTGCCGGTCTCACCTGCGATGACGGTTTCGCTGGCCGCCGTGGAGTCGAAGGCTTTCGAAGCGAATGGCGAAGCGGCGGAGGAATTCGCGATCGGGCTTGCCGAGCGCGTCATCCGCACGACGTCGGCCTTCGTTGCGCGCAATCGCGGGCCTTCGACGCGCGACGTGCGTCGCATCACCGACGCCGTACGCTTCATCGATGCGCACTTGCAGGAGCCGCTCGACATCGCACGGCTCGCGGACGTCGCGCGCATGAGCAAGTATCACTTCCTGCGCACGTTCCGCAAGGTCGTTGCATCGACCCCGCACCAGTACGTGCTCGGCGTGCGTCTGCGGCGGGCTGCACAGCGATTGCGCGCGGGCGGTGACTCGGTCGTAACGGTTGCGTCCGAGGCGGGCTTCGGCGATCTGTCGACCTTTTACCAGCATTTCCGCAACGCGTTCGGGTATTCACCACGCTCGCACCGGACCGGTAGGCACGCTCGACTGCCGTAGCACGCTTGTCTACGACGCCACGTGCGTCACCGGGAGAAAAGCCGTGTTCTGCATTTCCTGCGTCACGCACCTCCGACTGCCCGTCATCGTCGCAATGATGGCGCTTGCAATGCCGGTGCCGGCTCAAAGCCCGGATGCCGAACGGCAGTTCCGCGCATGGGCGACGGAGCGCGTCGAGGTGCTATCCAGGCATCGCGACGCTGCCAGGCGGGCGGAAGCGGCGGAGTATCTCGGCAGCTTCACCTATCCTGACGTGATCGCCGCGCTCGCAGCGGCACTCCAGGACGCCGATGCCCGGGTTCGGGCCGCTGCAGCGGGCGCGCTGTGGGAGTCCGGCAAGGCGTCCGAGTCGGCACGTCCGGCGCTGCTGCGCGCGCTCGATGACCCGGCGGCATCGGTGGCCATCCGGGCGGCGGGAGCGTTGGAAGCGCTCGGCGTGCCCGAAAGCGAGCTCGTACGCGCGCGGCGCCGCGTGTTCGAAACGCCCGGCGTGTCCAACGTCGACCAGTACATGGCCGCGCGCGGACTGATCGGTCACGTGCAGCCAGGCGTGCTGTTACAGCCTGTCGTGCAGTTCCTCGATGCCGCCGCGATGCCCCGGCCGTCATCGGCGAAGAGCATCGCGCAGCGCGAAAGCTTCGAAGGCGCCGTGCGCACGCTCGATCGCCTTGCGAAGACCGGCGATCGAGCGCTCATCGCGCCAATGCAGGATGCGGCGCGCCTCGCGCGGTACAGTCAGCCTGCGGTGCTCGACGCGCTCGCACTGTTCGATCCCAGGCCCGATGGATGGGTCGTGCTTCTCGTGAGCTACCTCGAGTCGCCCGACGCGAAAGTCCGTTACGCCGCGCTCGCACTGTTGAGCAAGGAAACGCACGAGAACGACGTGACGACGTGGGCGCCGCGCGCCGCGCAACTGCTGCGCGATCGCGACGAGTCGGTACGCAGCGAGGCGGTGTGGGCGCTCGGACGCGCGGGCGGTCTCGCCGCCGCGCAAGTCGATGCGGTGGTGGCGCTGCTCGCCGACCCCGATGCGGGCATGCGCAGGCGTGCCGCCGCCGCGATCGGCGAAATGGGCGACCAGGCGCAGGCCGTCACGGCAGGAGCCAAGGCGCGCGTGGCGCAAAGCGCACGCTCGCCGCTTGTCGCGTTGGCCGAGTCGGATCCCGATGCCGATGTGCGAGCCGAAGCTAAGGCCACGCTCGCGAAGATCGCTTCCGCGGGCGCGCCGTCCGGCCGCGTTGCGGGCGCCGAGCCGACCGGTGCGCGTGAACCGCGCCGCGGCGACGAAGCGAGCGCGGTGGCCTTCCTGCGCGAGCGCAAGGTGGCCATGGAGACTGGCGCCTACTTCCAGGCGCTCGCCGCCACCGACGTGGCAGTCGTGCGAGCGTTCCTCGACGCAGGCATGTCGGCGTCCGATCCGGTCGCGGGCAGCGGCCCGCCGCTCGTCGTTGCGCTTCAGGCCGGCGACGCGTGCGCGCCCACCGAACGTCCCACCAAGGCGGACACGCGTGCGCTCCTCCAGCTGCTGCTCGAGCGCAAGGCGGACGCCAACCGCGCCGACGCGAACGGTTTCACGCCGCTGATGGCGGCCGCGTTGAAGGGCTGCGACCGTGCCGTGATGAAGGCGCTGATCGGCGCCGGCGCGAAGGTCGAGGCCACCAACAAGATGGGACTCAGCGCCTTCGAGATGGGGCTGTTCTCTGCGCACGACGGCCTCGACGAGCTGATTGCGAGCGGTTACCGCTTGTCACCCGCGAAGGCGAAGACGTACGAGACCGCATACGCGCAGAAGCCGGCCGTGCTGAGCCTGGTGAGAAGAGCAGCAAATCCGCGCGGGCGCTAGTCCACCGTCTCGTCTGCCAATGCTCGAATCGTTCGGACCCTCGCTGTATGCGGCCGAAGGACCGACCGTTTCGTTTTTCGGCTTTCCCTATCCGACGCGAATGGCGGTGGCGCGGCTATCGGACGGGAGCGCCTGGATATGGTCGCCGATTGCGTTGACGGATTCGTTGCGTACGGCGGTCGAGGGAATCGGACCGGTCCGCCACATCGTCTCGCCGAACAAGCTGCACCATCTCTTTCTGAAGAGCTGGGCGCGCCGTTGGCCCGAGGCACGGCTCTACGCGCCGCCGGGCCTGGTGCGCAAGAAGCCGGACCTGAATTTCGACGCGCAGTTGACCGACGAGCCGGACCCCGCGTGGTCGGCGGACATCGACCAGGTGGTGTTTCGCGGTTCGTTCGCGATGGCGGAAGTGGTGTTCTTCCACCGCGCGTCGCGCACCGCGATCTTCGGCGACCTCATCCAGCGATTCCCCGAGTCGATGCTGTCCGGCTGGAAACGAGAGCTCATGCGCCTCAGTGGCCTGGTCGGCAAGCATGGGGGCACGCCCGCCGACTGGCGTGCGAGCTTCCTGCGACGCAGCGTGGCCCGTGCCGCTCGCGACCGGGTGCTACGCTGGAATCCGGTCCGGCTGCTCATCGCGCACGGTGAATGCGCGCAGTCAGGCGCCGGCGAGATCATTGCAAGGGCGCTGCGGTGGATGTAGAACGCAGCGAAACGACCACTTCAGGAGAATGACGGAATGACGAATCGACGGGAGTTCATCGTGCGATCGGTGGCCGCGGGTGTTGCGGTCGCCGCGTCGTCGACGCTTGGCGCGGAGTCGGTCGCCGAGACCGATGTCAACATCAAGACCCAGGACGGAACCTGTGATGCGTTCTTCGCGCATCCTGCGAGCGGGTCACATCCTGGCGTGCTGATCTGGCCCGACGCCTTGGGCTTGCGTCCGACCATGCGCGCGATGGGACGGCGGCTCGCGGCGGAGGGCTATGCCGTGCTCGTGCCGAATCTGTTTTATCGCGTGTCGAAGGCGCCTCAATACGAGACCGCTGCCAACCTCGACTTCAACGACCCGGCCACGATGGCGAAATTGCGGCCGCTGATGGCGTCGATCACGGCAGCGGGTCTGGCCGAAAAGGATGCGCACGCGTACGTCGCGTTCCTGGACGCGCAGCGCGAAGTGGATCGCACGCGCAAGATCGGCACCCAGGGCTACTGCATGGGGGGGCCGCTCGTCGTGCGAACCGCGGCGGCGGAGCCTGGGCGCATTGGCGCCGGGGCCTCCTTTCACGGCGGCGGACTCGTCACCGACAAGCCCGACAGCCCGCACCTCCTCGCACCGCGCATCAAGGCCAGGATGTATTTCGGCATCGCGTCGAACGACGATCAGCGCCAGCCCGAAGCCAAGACGGTGCTGAAGGATGCGTTCGCCAAAGCCGGCGTTCCGGCCGAAATCGAGGTGTACCCGGCGCAGCACGGCTGGTGCGTGCCCGACATGCCGGTGGAGAAAGGCGCGCCCATCTACGACGCGACGCAGGCCGAGCGCGCGTGGGCCAAGCTGCTCGCGCTCTACAAGGCGGCGCTCGCCTGAAACGAAAAGGGGTGATGCTCGCGCGCCCGCCCCATCAGCTCCGTGCGGCCTGACTTCGCTCGATGCCCGCCTCGTCGCTCGCGCTCGTCATCCTCGCCGGTCTCATCCATGCGGTCTGGAACATCGTAGCCAAGAAGGCCGGTGGCGACGCACGCTTCGCCACGTTCACTGGCGTGCTGGTCGCGGTCATATGGGCCCCGGTGGGGATCTGGCTGGGCTGGGACGTGCTGCCCACCTGGGGCACGGTGGAATGGGGCTTCGTCGTGCTGAGCGGAATCCTGCACGTGCTGTATTACATCGCGCTGCTGCGCGGTTACCGCAAAGCGGACCTCACGGTCGTGTATCCGCTCGCGCGCGGCGCGGGTCCGCTCCTGTCTTCGGCGGTGGCAATCCTCCTGCTCGGCGAGCACATCACCGCGTTCGGGGTGACCGGCATCGTTGCCGTGGTCGTAGGCGTGTTCTTCATCGCGGGAGGAACCGGGCTGTTCCGCGCGGCGCACGATCCGGCGAGGCAGGCCGGCATTCGCGCCGGAATGCTCTACGGCCTGGCAACCGGCGTATTCATCGCCAGCTACACCGTGGTGGACGGCTATGCCGTCAAGTTCGTGCTGATGTCGCCGATCCTGCTCGACTACTACGGCAACTTCGTGCGCCTGCTGTTCCTGTTGCCGACCGTCGTGCGCGACCGGGCGACCGCCGCCGCGCATTGGCGCAGGCAGTGGAAGCACGCATTGATCGTGTCTGCGATCAGCCCGCTCGGTTACGTTCTCGTGCTGTACGCGATGAAGGTCGCGCCGCTGTCGCACGTTGCGCCGGCGCGTGAAGTGTCCATGCTGTTCGCCGCCTTGATTGGCGGGCACTTGCTCGGTGAACGCGACCGCGCGGCGCGCATCGCGGGTGCCGCGCTCATCGCGTTCGGCGTGATGGCGCTCGCGCTCGGATGAAGCCTCGACCCGTCACTGTCCGTGTTCGTTGACGATGCCGCCCGTGCATTCCGGCGCCTCGCCCCAGCGGCCTTCGCACCGGTCTCGACGCACGCGCTGATCGCATACGATGCGCGCGAGGAAGTCTCCGTCGCAGCTCGCGAGGCTTACCTGCATGACCGGCGAGGGATGCGGCCGCGGTGCTTTGCTGCTTTGCGCAACGCGCGCACCGGCGCGCGCGATGGCAGGACGGTGTGGGGCCGCCGTCGTTTTGCCTGGCGCTGCGTGCCGCGCGGGCGCCGGATGTTGATGTGCGCTCGCTCGGATCGTGCGCGCAACGGGCGGCTGGCGTTGAGCGACGGTTGCGCGCTGCGGCGCCTCCACGGTGTCAGCGGGAATCGGCGGCTCCACGATGCCCGTTCGCTCGGTTTCGACGGATCTTGGCTCGACCTCGGCAGGCGCCGCCGATCTTGGCTCGACCTCCGCAGGCGCCGCGGCCGTCGCCGTGGTGGCGTAGGTTTCTGGAGCGGGAGTCGGCTTCGCGGCCACTTCCGTGGCGTCAGGCCTGGCGCCATGCACGCGGTACGCCTCATACGCGCCCAGGATCACGATCGCCGCGATCGCAGCCACGATGAGCTCGCGCGACGTGGGCGAGCGGTCGGGCGCGTCGGGCTCCGGCACGGGCGCAGGGTTGACCGACAGCAGCGCTCCCGTCGATTCGAGCGTGCCCGCTGACACCGGATACGCTGCGCCGCAGTTGTGACAGCTCGTCGCGGCGTGATCGTTGACCCCGTCGCATTGCTTGCACGGCTTGAGGTGCAAGGGCGAGGCGCAGTCGTTGCAGAACCTCGCGCCAGCCGGATTGCGGTGGCCGCAGAACGCACACATCCGGTCGCCGAAGTACGCGGCGCGCTCGGCAAAGGTCCAGCGAGGGGGGCATGGCGAGCCCATGCCGGTATTTTAAGCCGCCGCGCGGACCTGCACTCCGGCTGGATAAACGTGCCGAAGAAAGCCTCGATGCGCCGCGCGTTGCTATAGTGCGCCCGTACTTCGACCGAGAACGCCCGATGAGCGACCCGCCGCAACGCCCGCCACTGCCCGATCGCCTTTCCGTGGATCCCGACAGCGCTTATTACGTCGCTGCGATCTTCGAGCACGACGTCGGCATTCTGCTGAACGACAAGGAACGCAACGACGTGCAGGAGTACAGCATCAGCGAAGGCTGGGTCAAAGTGCCGGCGGGCAAGACGGTCGACCGCAAGGGTCGCCCGCTCCTGATCAAGCTCACGGGCAAGGTGGTGGCGTTCTATCGTTGATGGTTCAGCCGGCGCGCCCGGACGAGCCTGGCGTTCCGCGGCGCGGGTGGCCATGCCGCCCGCGGTAAGAATCAACGCGGGGCGGTACCTGTCAATACCTGCAGGGTGCGGCAAAGCGGACGTCCCGTTCCTGGCTGACGACCGGACGACCGGTCGATCGCCCGCCGCCAAGCTTGCGTAGTATCAAGCGGCGCCGCCATCGAAGTGGCCTAAACGGGGAGGGCACCATGCTGCACCGCGCATGCGCATCGGTATCTGCAATCGAGAAGCTCGGTCGCCTCGCACTGTCACTGGTTTGCGCGTTGATGCTCACGATGTCCGCATCGGCGCGCGCGGCTCAGACGATCCTGTATTACTTCAGCGAGCCCGGCGACTACATCGGTCAGGGCGCGGAGGCCACCTTCACCGATACCGACGGCGCTTTCAGCGTCGCGCCAACCTATAACAACGGCATGACGGTCGCCTTTCATACGCCGGACTACTCGCACTGGTGGTATCTCAATCTGGCAGCGGCCAATGGCGCCGATCTGCAGCCTGGCGCCTACGAGAACAGCGAGCGGTGGCCTTTCGAGTCGGTGGGACACCCCGGCCTCGATTTTTCGGGCGATGGACGCGGCTGCAACCAGTCGACGGGACGCTTCGATGTGCTCGAAATCGTTCGCGACGCGAGCGGCAACATCATCCAGTTTGCCGCCAATTGGGAGCAACATTGCGAAGGGTTCCAGCCGGCGCTGTTCGGCCAGGTTCGCGTCAACTCGAGCGTGCCGCTTTCGGGCAAGCCGCTCCACATCAATCTCGAAAACCCACTGAATCCCCGCGGCTGCGTCGAAGCGACGGGCCCGAACGGCGCACAGATCACGGTCGACGCCCTGGGCATCGTCGACAGCACCGGTGGCAACGCGGTCGGCTTCACCTGGTCGACGTCGAATGGACACACCGGTGCAGGACCGACATTCACGTTTGCGGCACCATTGAACGAGGCCTTCAGCAACCCGGTCGTGGCTACGCTGACCGTCACGGATCGCACCAACAACACCCAGAGGAGCGTGACGAAGTCCATTTGCGTCTCCGACACGACGCCGCCGGTAATCGTGATCAACAAACCGTTGCCGGGCACGACGGTGAAGGACGATATCGATCTCGACGTAACGATCCACGACACCGTCGACAAGAACATCACCAAGTACGAGATCCAGATCGGCCGGTTCTTCGTGAGCGACATCGACCCCAAGACGGGGCGCTCCAAGCAGCACATCTTCAATGGTGCCAAGCCCGACGGCACGATCACGACGAGCATCATCGTGAGGGCACATGACGCCTCGGGGAATGTGGCCGAGCAGGCTGTGACGGTGAACCAGATCAAGAAGTGATTCGCGTCGCGGTTGAATGGCCAACCGGGCGATCGCTTGACCGCGGTCGCCCGGTCGCATTGTCCCTGTGGTCAACCTCTCTTCGAGATCGGCTGGCGTGCAAATGTAGGTCGCGCTCCGACGACCGATTCGGATCGTGCTCGATTGCCGGGCGCTCGTCGAGCGCCTAGCCTCCTGCGAAGGCTCGATGCGTCGCGCCGTATCGCCAATGGAGGCCACCGTGTCCCGAAAATCCACAACGTTCGCTGTCGCGTTCGCAGTCCTCGCCGCTGCAGGATGTGCAACGTTTCCGGCCAGCGATCCCGCGCTCGGCGATGCCCGGTTGTCGCTCGATGCTGCGCGCCACAATCCACAGGTCGCGCTGTATGCCCCCGTCGAGCTGGACCAGGCGGCGGCCACGCTTCGCCAGGCCGACGACCTCGCCGCAAACGGCGGGCGCTATGACGAAGTGCACCGTCTGGCGCTGCTCGCGAACCAGCGCGCCGCCGCGGCGCAGGAGGCCGCGCGTGTCCGTAGCCAGCAGGCCGCGCTCAACGCGCAGCGCACGGCCACCGAAGCGCGCATTCAGGCGGACGTGACGCAGCGACAGGCAATGAATGCCCAGTTGCAAGCGGCGGAAGCTCAACGCCAGGCCGATGAAGCGCAACGTCTCGCGGCTGCGCCTTCGACGGCGTACGACTACCGGCGCCGCGACAACGAGGTGCTGTACGAGGCGCCGGTCACCTCGGTGCGCGCCATCGTCGGGCCTGCGCAGCAGCGCTGCTGGGTCGAGCGTGAGGTCGTGGACAGCGGTTCGTCGGGCGTCAACGTTCCAGGCGCCGTGGTGGGTGGTGTCGTTGGCGGCGTACTGGGCCATCAGATCGGCGCCGGTCGCGGGCGGGATCTGGCGACGGGCATCGGTGCGGTCGGCGGCGCGGTGGTCGGGGCGAACGTCGGCCGCGACACGAGCGGAACGGCTTATACGCAGGATGTGCAGCGTTGTGCCAACGTGTCCCCCAGTGCCGCGCTGGACTACTACGACGTGACGTACAACTTCCGCGGGTACGAGCATCACGTCCAGATGACGAGCCCGCCCGGGAGGACCATCCTGGTCAATGGCCAGGGTGAGCCGCGCGTTTGACGTAGGACAACGAGACGGTTCAAATAGGCGTTCCGCCGATGGATGACAGCCGCGTTCAGCGGGATGATGGTGGCTGTCTCTCATCGACAGGAGCAACCATGAACGTCAAACTCGCAACCCTGTGCTTCGTCCTGGGCGCCGCGATCGCGCCTGTCGCGTTCGGAGCCGACTCGGACACGGACCGGAACAAGCCCGGCACGTACGTCAAGGACTCGGCAATCACGACCAAGATCAAGACGAAGCTCGCGACCGACACACCGTCGTCGATGGCCACGATCCACGTCGACACCGACAAGGATGGCGTGGTGTGGATGAGCGGCACTGCCAAGACCCAGCAGGAAATCGACAAGGCCATGTCGATCGCCAAGGGCACGGAAGGCGTGAAGAGCGTCAAGAACGACATCAAGATCAAGCCATAGTCTCGACGCGGTCAGCCCGGCGCACACTGCCGGTAGCTGCAACAAAGCGGCCCCTTCGCGGGGCCGTTTTGCTATCTTAGAGGAATGTCCCCGACGATCACGACGTTCCTGCGCGCGGCTGCGTTCGCGACGATGGTCTGCCTGTCGGCCGTGGCGCATGCGCGCGCCGATCCCGCGAAGACCCTGCGCATATCGTCCATCGATATCGCGAGCCTCGATCCACAACAGGGCACCGATCTGGCCTCGACGCGCGTGGCGAGCGCGATCTTCGAAGGGCTGTATCAATTCGATTACCTCTCCGAGCCTGCCAAGGTCGTACCCGACACCGCCGAAGCCATGCCAGTCATTACGGACGGTGGGAAGGTCTGGACGATCAAGCTGCGTCACGGTATCCACTTCACCGACTCGCCGTCCTTCAAGGACAAGCCGAGGGAGCTCGTCGCCGAGGACTACGTCTACTCGATCAAGCGCTCGCTCGACCCCAACCTCCTGACCGGCGGCGATCCCGCGCTCACCGACCTCATCGAGGGCGCGCGCGCCGTGGTCGACGCCGCGCGCAAGCCCGGGGCGAAATTGGACTACGACGCAGCGATGGCCGGATTGCGGGCGCTCGACCGATACACGCTGCAGATACGCCTGAACAGCGTCGACTACACGCTGCTCGAGCGTCTCGCGGGTCTGCCTGCCATGGCCGTTGCGCGTGAGGTCGTCGAGGCTGCCGGCAACGACATCAAGAGCCGGCCGGTCGGGACGGGACCTTACGTGCTGAAGGAGTGGAAGCGGGCCTCGCGCGTCGTGCTCGAAGCCAATCCGGATTACCGCGTCGTGCATTTTCCCGACAACGCGAATGCGCGCCAGCGGACTTTGGTCCAGTCCATGCGAGGCAAGACGCTGCCGCAGATCGGCCGCATCGAGATCAGCATCATCGAGGAGTCGCAACCGAATCTGCTCGCGTTCGCCCAGGCGAACCTTGACTATCTGGTACTGGGCGGCAACGACCTCAATAGCGTCCTCGTGAACGGCCAGCTCAAGCCCGAGCTCGCGCGCAACGGCGTGGTGCGCATGCGCTACGGTGCGCCGAGCGTTACCTTCACGTACTTCAACATGAAGGATCCGCTGGTCGGCGGCTATTCGAATGCGCAGGTGGCGCTGCGCCGCGCGATTGCGATGAGCTTCGACGTCGACGAATTGATCCGCGTGCTCTATGCGGGACAGGCGCTGCCGGCCAACCAGCTGCTGCCCCCCGGCGTCGACGGCCACGACGATTCGCTGCCGCCCAAGTCGATCTACGATCCGGCCGCTGCGCGTGCGCTGCTCGACCGCTTCGGCTTCAAGGATCGCGACGGCGACGGCTATCGCGAGACACCCGATGGCAAGCCGCTGACGCTCGTCCGGGGGACGCTGCCCGAGTCGTGGTACCGCGAGATCGACACCCTGTGGAAAAAGAACCTCGATGCGGTCGGCATCCGCATGCAGGTCATTCAGAAGACCTTTACCGAGCTCGTAGACATGAGCCGCGGCGGCAAGCTCATGATGTTCAACCTCGGCTACCGATCGCTCGAGCCGTCCGGGTACCAGATCCTGCAGACGCTATGGGGCCAATCGCCGGTCGACACCAACCCGTCGCAGTTCAAGAACGCGGACTACGACCGGGCTTACGAGCAATTCCTGAAGACGCCCGCCGGACCCGGCCGCGTCGCACTCGCCCGCAAGATGTCCGACATCTCGCAGGCCTACATGCCGATGCAGCTCTCCACGTTCGGCGTCGGCAACACGCTGCTCTATCCGTGGGTCGAGGGGTATTGGCCGTCGCAGTTCGGGTTCTCGTGGAAATACCTGGATATCGATCTGGCGAAGCGCAAGGCGGCGGGAAAATAGCCTCCCGAGGCCTCTAACGCTCCATGGCCTTGACGGGCATCACCTCGATGGTCGCCTGCGGGATGCCGAAATGAGGATGGTCCACGAACATCTTCGCGGCTTCGTCGGCCGAGTTCGCCTGCACGATTTGATACAGCATGATGTCGTTGCGGGCATCCTTCACGCCTGACGAAGACACGACTTTCGGCTTGCCCGCGCCGCCACCCTTGTCGGTGAGCTTGCTGGCGTTCGCGCTCATCCACTTGTTCCACGCGTCCATCATCGCGGTCTCGTCAGCCTTGCGCTCCTGCTCGGGCTTCTTCATCCATTCATCGAGGACCGCAGTGGGCGCCCTGTAAAGCACGAGAAACCTGTCCATCGCCGTCTCCGTCGTTGGGCTCCATGGGAGCCGTGAATCGTCATTGTCGCTGACTGAGGGGGGTATGCCAAGCGAGCGCGATTGCGGCGCTACCAGGCGCAACGTACGTAAGACGTGTAACCGAGCGCCATTCAACAGTAGCGCCACACTGCGGTACTGAACGCCGCTTCAAAACGCACGCTTCCACGTCGGACGGTCAGTGCCTGCCTGCCGTGCGCCCGCCGACGACCACGCTTGCGGCCGTCGGTTGGTGTCGTTGGGCTAACGGGGGCGCTTGCGCGCCGACTGATGCACCGCGGGCAGCGCGTCCAGCTGTTCCTGCACGCCACGCCAACCGTCGTGCAGGCGTCTTCGCCCAGACGCGGCCTGCTGCACGAAGGACCTCTTGGCCTCGTCGAGGAGCACGCGCAGATCCTTGCCGGCCGCGCGCCCGCTGGCCAGGTCGGACAGTGTCTTTTCCGCCCGGCCGCGCACCCTCTCGGGCAGCGCGTCGGGCAGCCGTGCGGCCGGTGCGGGATGGATGGCGCTGGCCTTCTTCTCGAACAACTCGGGGTGCAAGTATCGACCGCGCTCCGCCTTTGGCTTCGCCTCCTCGACCGCGATGCGGTTCGCTTCGGCCCACGCGTCTTTGCGGACGCCGGTGACCTGCCAGCACACCTTGACCTTTCCGGCATCCGTGC
Organism: Casimicrobiaceae bacterium; assembly: GCA_035475895.1. Lineage (GTDB taxonomy): Bacteria > Pseudomonadota > Gammaproteobacteria > Burkholderiales > Casimicrobiaceae > VBCG01. Next base: position 116,843 of record DATILY010000062.1, read on the forward strand.
TGATGACGAACTCGCTGTTCTTGATCTCCTTGGAAACCGTCGCGCGCGCGAACCCGCCGATCACTGTGAGCTGATAGCGGAAATCGCGGTTGAGTGCCTCGAAGTACGCCGGCAACCGCACCCGTGCCATGCCGTCGCGGTTGGTGGTCACGGTGCCGCTATACACGTTCAGCATCTCAGGCGATTCGACGAACGAATGCGACAGGTATTTGTTCCCGGGATCCGTCGGGTGGTCCACGGTGAATCCGCCACCCGCCTTCTGCAAGGAACCGGTGACACGGACCGTGCCGACAAAGAGTCCCGCGAACCCGTTGGCGCTTTGCCCACGTACGGCGGCCACGTCAGGGTGGTCACGAATCGAGCTGAACGTGAAACCTTCCACACCGCTGCCCAGCACGCTGACGCCCAGCACGCCGCCACCTGGTTGCGCGGAGAAATGCAGCGAGTAGTGGCCGTAGCCGTTGCCGAAGGTCAAGCCTCGTGTGGCGTCGGTGGATCCGCTGACGCCACTGACGCCGATCCCGTCGCCGCTACTGCCGTGAACGCCAGGTCCCGCACCGCCGCCGCTGCCGTCGCCAAACGTTTCGCCGAAGACACCCGCATCTCCGGTGCCGGTCGTGCCGCGCACGCCGGTGCCGCGAACGCTGCTGCCGATGACGCCGGTTGCGCTGCCGACAAAACCGGTGACTCCGTTGCCGCCCGCCGTGGAGGAACCAAAGACCCCGTGCGACCCGTCGTCGGCGCTGAATGTCACGCCGAGCAGGCCGGATGCGTTGATACTGCGGGCGAGCACGCCCGGCGAGCCGGGGCTTTCACCGACCACGCCGCTGTCGTCGATACTGCGACCGACCACGCCGGGGCCGTCCACGCCGTGTCCTTCCACACCGGCCGGCGGATCGATCGGAATGCTGGAACCTGGCGGCAACACTCCGCTCGTGCCGAACACACCGCCGCCGGTGCTGGAGTCACCCCAGACACCGACCGGAACCGGATTTCCGCTGATATCTTGAGGCAGTTGCCCGCTGATTGCTGGAGCGAATCCTTTTACTTGCGCCACGACGCACCTCCCTCGATTGACGTTCGCCAGACGGCTGATTCTCCGCTCGCGGCACGGCTGTCGGCGACGAATTGTCCAGGCCGCAACGAGAGCCAGACTGCGGAGAACGATTGGCCGACAGCCTGACCAACATGTAATCGAACTCGGCAATCGTCGTCTGCGGGATCTTCCCTTTGCTGGGCGCGGATTCGTCCGTCGTCGAGCCCGGTTCGTATTGCCTGCAGTCGTTCGTTTCGCGGCCGCTCGGCGGGACCGGCCCGTCTGCGCGATTCAACTTTGTTTGGTTTGGGCTGAATCCGTCGGAAGCCGCGGGAGGCCGCGAACACGTTGATCGTAGCCGCGGGCGAAATCGCCGGACTCGGGGCGTTCGATCTTGATGACGCGTGCGCCAAGGTCAGCCAATTGGCGCGTCGCGAAAGGCGCCGCGATCGCGTGCTCCAGCGTGACGATGGTGATGCCCTTGAGTGGCTGCATGCCTGTTCCTCGGCTGACCGGGGAAGTGAATCAACGCAGCACGGCGGTTGCGTCCATCGTCAGCCAACCGTCGTGGTCCGAGGCCCAGAGATGGATCGTCTTGCCGTCGGCGTGCGGATCGCCGCTGACGTGGAATGCGTTCAGGTCGAAGGTTGGCCGCACCGCTTTGAAGCGAAAGCTCGCGACATCTGCATCAGGTAACTGGCGGCGCAACAGGTCCATGAGCAACGTGGCGATCAGCGGGCCGTGGACGATCAGGCCCGGGTAACCCTCGACCTGCGTCACATGCTGGCGGTCGTGGCACGTCCACGTCGCCTCCTTCACCCGCTGCGTCGATGAGCGCAGTCGATGGAGCGAGTGTCCCTTGTAATGAGGGTTAATGGAATTGCAATGTTCGTGCTATTGATGCGTCAGGTGCATCAATGACGCCGTGCGCCTCAGAAGCGGCCTGCCGGGGCCGCGTGAAAGCTGGTCCTCAGCCAGCGAGGGTGAAGCGCCGATTCATGCGGCAGCGTCCATGATCACCGCGAGCAGTTCACGGGATATGCGCTCATCGATTTCCGCGGCGCGCTGCAGCTGCACGGGATAGCGCACGAGCGCCTCGACGCCGGTGGCGGAGAAGCGCAGCTGCACCTGGGCCTGTGGTTTGCCGCCCGCATGCAGTGACGTGGTTTTCTGAATTTCCAGCGTCTGGCGCGCCATGTCTTCGCTGTATTCGCCCAGAACCTGGTTGGCGGCCGCCAGCAGCTTTTCTTTCATCGCAGACGGGTCGGCCTTTGGAGGCAGGGTGAGCGTGATGTCGTGCCAGGCCAGGTTGACGCCGGGAATCTGCTTGAAGATGCCGCCCGAGGCCTGGAAGACGATCGAGTTCGCAAACGCGACGACCCGGCCGGTCGGTCCGAGCGCCCCATGGCCGCTCAGCTCCATCAGATGCAGCCGCACGAGGCCGAGGTCGATGACCTCGCCGGTCACGGTGCCAACCTGCACGCGATCGCCCACCCGGATGCCGTATTTCCCGATCAGGAAGAAATAACCGACCATGGACACGAGCACGCTCTGCATGGCCACTGCCACGCCGGCCGTGATGAGGCCGGCGAACGTAGCGAGCGACCCCAGCTCGGTGGCGAAGGTGAAGCCGACGATGCCCACCACGAGCACCCAGAAAACGATTCTGCGCGCCAACAGCAGTTGATAGCGTCGCCGCGGCTCGTCCACGTAGCGCAGCACTCCGCGTCGCCATGCTTCGGTGGCGATGTACACGATGGCCAGCAATGCCAGCAATATCGCGAGGCGCGCTCCCAGCGCCTTCAGCGCGTCGACGTACTGACCGTGCGTGTTGCTGCGCCAGCTGGCGAGGTTGCGCCTGTATTGATCCAGCAACACGCCTTCCTGGCTCAGCGGGAGAAGAATGTCGGCCGTCTGCTTGAAGAGCCACGCGAGCGTGTCGAACTGATCGCGCACGCCTTTCAAGGCCGTGCCGTTGGACGAATCGGCCTGGTCCGCGAGGGCGTCACCACGCGCCGACAGCGTCTTGATCTGCTCCTGCGGTGCAATGCGTATCTTGGTGAACGTGTCCTGCAAGGCGGCGGTGCGGCCGTCGACGACATCGATCGTGCGGATCTTGTCCGCGAGCCGTAGGACGTTCGCCGCCAGGTCCCAGATGCCGAGGCGGCCGAGGTTCCTGTCACTCCCGGCGCTCGGCGGGCTCGACGACGTTGGCGTAGCCGCCGGCCCCGGGGCCGACCCCGCCCCGGCACCGACCGGCCCGGCGCCGCCGCCCGACGAGGGAATCGATACCGCGATGGCGTCGATGTGCGCCTTCAGCGCGTTGACGCCGGCGCCGTTCGCATCGCTCTGGTAGATGAACTGCGACATCGAGTCGTGGAGATTGCGCCGCGCGTTCACGAGGTCGAGCTCGCTTTGCAGCTCAGCGATCTTCGCTTGCAACTCGGCTGCCTGTGCTTTGGGCGCGCTGGCCAGGCGGCGCTGCGTGGATGCGATCTCCGCTTGTATTTCGGCGCGCCGTCCATCCAGTTGCTGCTTCACCCGCTGCAGCGCCTGCGGCGACGAAGCGGCGTCCGCAGCGGCTTTCCGCGTGACCTCTGCCTCGCTGCTCAGCAGCTCTGCATTGGCCCTGGCGATCTGGAAGGCGAGGCCGACGGCCCGGTCGGCGATCTGCCGGTTGGCGTACAGGATGAGAAGGTCGCTCGGCTGAGTCGCCGATTGCTGCTGGGCGCCCAGGGTGCGGTACCAGTCCACGGTCTCATCGAGGATCCGCACGACCTGCTCGCCCGTCATGACGGCGCGAGACCTTGTGGCTTGCGCCGATGTGGCGACAGGCGAGGGGGGCGGCGCATCGGCCGCGATGGCCCCATCGAGCAGCGCTCCGGCCGTGAGCAGCAACGCGAGTGTTCGCAGCAGTGACATGGAGGGAATCGTACCGCATGGCCAAGACCGCATGACCGGTTGTCGGCCACAGCGTGTCGCCGCTCGCTGCGCCTTGCGAGGCCCGCTCGATGAGCCTACATTGCTTGCGCTGGAACGCAGGCAATGGGTCGCCTGCATTCCGGAGCGCAGGGGACCGGTGCGCGGATGGTCAAATAATAGGGGAGAACATGATGAACACGGGTTTACGCAAGCTCGGGTTGCTGGTCGCGACGGCAGCGTTGTGGTTCGGGGCAGCCGCCGTGCTGGCGCCGCAGATGGCCGCGGCGAAGGCACCGAACATCGATCCCGGATCCTGTGGAGCCGGGGCCGGGCCGATCGGCGATTACTGCGACTTCATCGATACGGGCGAGGACGTCGTGATCGCGCATGGATCGTGCAACGTGTTATTTTCGTGCATCGTTCTCGGAAACGGCACCCGTATCGGCCACGATTCGTGCAACGCCGAGGCCGGCTGTCTGGCTGCCGGGGCCTGGGGTGGAAGCAGCAGCATCGGCAACGGCTCCTGCAATGCGGTAGAAGCCTGCTCGAGCGCCGGATTTCTAGGCGGAAGCAGCACCATCGGTAACGCCTCCTGCAATGCGCTCAACGCCTGCCTCAACGTCGGAGGGTTCGACGCGACCAGTAGCAGCGTCATCGGTAACGGCTCCTGCAATGTCGAGGGCGCCTGTTGGGGCGCCGGAGGCGGCGGCAAAAGCCGGGTCAACAACAATTCCTGCAATGGCGTGTCCGCCTGCGTGGCTGCCGGGGCGAACGGCGGAAACAGCACCATCGGCAACAGTTCCTGCAGTGCTCTTGAAGCCTGCGAGCTGGCCGGCATCGACGCAACCAGCGTCATTGGCAACCATTCCTGCAATCTCGCGAACATCTGCGTGTCGGATGGAATTGGCGGTAACACGAGGGTTATCGGCAACAACCAGTTCAACTGATCCCTGTATCGTTCGCAGCGTGAGAATGATATGGTCCGCCAGTCACGCTCACCTTCAACTTTCCGAACAACGGGGGAATGATGAAATACGTCATGCTTTCAGCCGCGTGTGTCGTCTTCATCGCTGGCTCGTCACAGGCACTTGCACGATCGGAAACGTGTCATGCCACGAGCGAACGAGAGATCGCTGGACTCTTCGACCGCTGGAACAACAGTCTGCAGACCGGCGATCCGAAGAAGGTGGTCGCAAACTATGCGGCCAAGTCTGTCCTGCTACCGACGGTTTCGAATAAGCCACGGTTAACCCCTGGCGAAAAGGAGGATTACTTTGTCCACTTCCTGGAGAACAAACCGCAAGGCAAGATCGATTCGAGGACGATCCAGATCGACTGCAATACGGCGTTCGATGCAGGGGTCTACACGTTCACCTTCAAGGACGGCAGCCAGGTGAACGCGCGGTACACGTATACGTACAAGTGGAACGGCAAGCAGTGGCTCATCACCAGCCATCATTCATCTGCGATGCCGGAGAAGAGCTGAACCCAAACGGCATGCCGGGTGGCAACGCTACTGGGATACGAGGCCTCACTAAACGTGTTCGAAGCATCATCCGGGCGTGCGGAACGAATGCTCGTAGACGAACTGCGCCGCCCGCATGACTGCCGGGTAGGCCGCGAGGACGAAGATCGTCCACACGAGCCAGCGCCGGCCGCGTGCAACGGCGCGCCAGAGCAGCAGCATTAGACCGGCCAGAACCAGCGCGACCGGAATGATGAAGCCGATCGCCATCCCCTGCTGCGGGTCGTACTCGGACGGCGCGGCCAGCGCCCAGATCGCCAAGCCCAGGTAGGAGGCGAGCAGGACCGCCGCGGCAATGCTCACCCAGTTCCAGCGCCGGGCCTCGTCCGCCATGGTCAGCTAGGCACGCGGCCGCGCACGGCCCACGCTCGCGCGATCAGTGGGGATCTATCGCATCGAGGCAGCCGCCGGTCGCGGATGCGCTCGCGCGAGATGTCGCCGAGCGACATCGCGAACACGGGCGCCGGACCGTGGGGGCCAAGGACGATCCCCGTGTGTGGCGTCGTCAACACAAATTCGACGCTACGCCGCGGCCGACACAGGGTCAAGGCGACTTCAACGCTCCGGTTCTCGGAGTCCAATGAGGTGTAGAACGCTTACGTCAGCTCGGTACCGTCCGTCGCATACGCGATGGTGGCGTCTTCGGCGGCGATGAAGTCACCTGGAGTGAATTCAAGCGCGGACATTATTATGGTAACTGCTCGAGCCATCAGCCCCATTCTTTGCACGCGATCCGCGAGCAGGCGACAACCCGCCACCGCGAGCGGCAGCGATCGATGGGCGCTTATTACTCGTCCGGCATACCTGCCGCTCGGTAGGTTTTCGATATCGATGATGTAGTACGCCATTGCCATCAACCAGCTCGCGGTTTTGCCGAGCCGTTGGAACGATCAGCGGGCCGCGGTCCCGCGTATCAATAGCCGTGTGCGCGTAAGTATTGATGGCCCTTCGGCGTTACCGTGATGACCCCCGCCACGTTCCGTTCAGCATAGCCGTGCCAGATGAGCGCATTGACTATGTCCGCTTTCTCGAAACGAAGGGATATGCCTTTGGCGCACTCTCGCAAGCTCGAAAGTTGTTCGTCTGTCAGGCGCGCGTTGAAGGGAAGTGGATCCGGCCACTGACTGACGTTCGACGGCTGGCGGGCATGCTTCGGAGCCATGCATCAATGATGGCCCGCCCACGCCAGGTGCGAACGTTCAGATTGCCAGACGGTCTTCGGTAACGGACTAACGAATTGTCGTTAACAGTCGCCCACGAATTAATGTCATGCCAACGTCATTGATTGACGCAGCAACGGTGCATTGAAAACGGTGAATGCCGAGCAGCGACAGCCGAAGCGCCAAAGTGAGCGCTTTGCTCGACGTGCGTACGACTCCTTGGGGTCCGTAGCCGCCCTACACGCCTGACCCTACCGCCCCCGCCGCCGCTGGATGCGCGCCTCGGCAAGTCGCAGCAGGACATCGAGCGCGAAGCCGACGATCCCGATCGCGATCATGCCGCTCATGACGATGGACGTGCTGATGTTCGCCTGTCCGCGCACGAGCAGGTAGCCGATCCCGCTCGACGCGACGATCAGCTCGGCGCCGACGAGCGACTGCCAGCCCAACCCCGCGCTG
>DATILY010000063.1:0-40586 GCA_035475895.1 Casimicrobiaceae bacterium
CGAGTGCGGCGACGCGCAGTTCCCGTCCCGGCAGCGCCAGTGAAGCTGCGGTTGCCGCGAATTGCGGGACGCCGATCACCAACCGCTGGGCGATCGATGGCGAGTCGAGCGTGCAGCGGTTCTTGCCCGCCGCGCGGCCGGTGAGCTCCATTCGTTGTCCGCCGCGTGCGAGCGTGCCGTCCCCGAGCTGCACCTCGCCTTTGACGCGGGTACGCGCGAGCGCACCCGACAAGTTTGGATCGGCGGGACGGGCAAGCGGCTGACCCGGCGGCGATTCCAGCAGCGCCCGCAGGAACGGCAGCAGGTCGATGCGGCCGCGGTCACGGCGCGCGAAGGGAAATCCGCCGTCCGTCCCGAAGGACACGCCTGGCGGCGGCGACGGAAATGCTACCAGCGGGATCCGCACTTGGCCGGCCGGCCCCGTCACATGGATGCCCGCAGGAGAGACGCCCATCAACGAATTGGGCCCGACGTTCTCGATCACGATTGCATTGAAATCGACCGCGCCCTGCCGGATCGGCACCGCGACGTCGGCATCGGCGAACCACAACGCGTCCTTGACGAACGCGTGGACCAGCCCGTCGAGCGTGCGGAGCGCTTCGAGCTGCAGCGGTTGCGGCGCATCGCCGGTGGCCACCGCGCCACGGGCCAGCGCGGCCTGCAGATGCTCGACGACGACGTGTCGCGCAACGAAGGAGGTTATGGCCGGGGCCCCCGCGATAGGCGCAACCGCGGCACGTACGTCCTCGAGCGCCACCCGCTCGATGTCGATGCGTGCGCCGGCGGTAGTCGCGCGCACGCCTTGCATGACGATCGCGGCCGCCGCCAGGGTCGCGTGTCCGTCCGGCTGCGCCGTCAGCGTGAGCGCGCGCGCAGTGAAGCTGGCGCAGGCGAGTTCCACCCCGGGGATGCGGAGAAACGCGGTGGAACTGGGGGGTGGAGTCGCGGCCATGGCTTCATCGTCGGCTCGACGGTGGTGCTGCTGTTCCCGAAAGCCCGCCTCGTTTTCAATCCGGCCTAGGCGCCCGGGCGCGATTCGTCTGGACGGATGATGCCAACCGAGCCCGCGCCCTGACAGCGCTTTGCTCCGCGCACGGGCAACCGTCCGAACGCAGCGGTTACTCGTCCAGGATGTGCACGAGCTTGCGCGTATGCGTGACGAGCGCGTGCAGGTCGCCGGTTGCGGCCTCGAGGCTGTGCTTGAGCTCAAGGTAGGCTTCGAGCTCGCCCGGCACGTGATGGCGCGCCGGGTTCTTCAGGTCCCGCAACGCCTGGCGCAGGCTCGCCTCGCTCGTCTCGAGGGTGCCCAGAATGTCGACGACCTCGTCGATATCCGGGATCTGTCCTTGCTGCACGGCCGGCACCAGCGCGTTCAGGCGGGAGACAGTCTCCTCGAACGGGCAGAATATTTCCGGGTCGTCGCAATTCGTGCCGACCGTGTCGAGCACCCGCGTAGCCACGGGCGCGAGATTGTCGAACTGCTGCGCCTTCATCGCGGCTTCACGCGCCGCCTGCACCGCAGGCAACAGCAGCGCGATCAGCACGGCGATGATCGCGATGACCACGAGCAGCTCGATCAAGGTGAATCCCGACGACCGGCGAGTACCGACGAGCGTGTTCATGGTGCACCTCCCGTGGAGTGACGCCGGCAGCGTGGTCCGCACCGGGGCGCGCGTCAAGGCGATAATTCGACGAGGATCTACGCTGGCGCACGAAAGCGGACGGAATGACCTGGCGTCGTCCAGTGTTCGCGCTCCTGATCCGGGCGGGTAGAGCGGGCAAAGGTCCACAAAGGAAGGTCGCCTCGCGTGCCACAAGCCACGCGACAAGGACAGCTACACCTTCACCTTGAAGCAAATCGCCGACTCGAATAGGCTAACGGCGGAAGGCAACTCGAGCGTAAGGATGGCAGCAATGAAGACAACCTCGTCGCCAAGGACTGCACGGTCCAGGTTCATTGCAGCCTGCGTCGGCGCGGCCGCCTTTTGCCTGATGTCCGGAAGCCACGCTCAGAGTCAGCAACCCCCCATCATCCAAAGTCCCGTTCCTGCGACTGGACAGCAACCTGTTGCTCCGGTTGACCCGCAGGGCTTGTCCTGCGACGACTTGAAGGCTCAACTCAAGAGTGCCGGGACAATGAGCATCCTGTCAGGACCCAAGGGTGGCTGGGGCGATACCTTCTACGGGCCGGCCGTTCCCCGGTGCCAGTTCTGGCAAATGCCGCAATTCGCGTACGTGAGGGCCCGTAATGGCCTTTGCGGCGTCGGCTACATCTGTGTCGACAAGTTGTCGATCGATTAGCGGCCCTGACACATCGGTAGCATAGATGTAACGCAACCGTGGATGTCGCTGGGGGCAAAGGCGGACCTCGGTGAAGGTCTGATTTCGGCCAGGAGGGACCCGGCTTCGCAGGAGCGGCAATCGAGCCGGCGTCGAGAATCCCTTCGACCGCAAGGCAGCGGCAAATTGGCAGCCAATTGCAAGCAAGGGGCGGCTGCGCTAGAGTACGCGCGCCCGTAAGGGTCATCCCAAGAGCCCGAAAAAAGGACCATCGTGTCGAAACTCTCCACCATTGCATTCTGTGCAGTCTTCGCAGCTTCCATTGGCTGTCCGTCGATCGCAAGTGCAAACCTTCTGGTCAACGGAGGCTTTGACAGCGAACCGAACTACGGATCGGGGGTCGTGAATGGGGTCGGATTCAGCGCGCTGACCGGTTCCCAGATTCCAGGATGGACCATCGAGCCCGGCCATGCCGTGACGATTCACGACACGTCGACGTATCCGTTCATCTCAGGGCCATTCAGCGTCAATACCGATGGCGAGGGATTCGGCGGGCACAACGCCAACGTTTATCAGGATTTCGCCAGTTCGGCGGGACAGCAGTACCAGCTTCAGTTCGACTGGTCAGGCTGGATTTCCACGACCGCAAACCTCGACGTAAGCATCACCGATACGGTCACTTCAGCGGTCCTGTACCACGGGAATTTCACATGGGCGACGGGTACGCACCATGTCAGTTCCGTAGTCGTTGGCACCGGTAACCCTCTTCGCCTTCGCGTGCAGGAGAGTCCGGAATCGGGGACGAATGACAACGGATTCATCGTTGACAACTTCGTCGTCGATCCCCTCGCGACCACAGCGACAGCGGCCAACATTCCGACCCTTTCCCTGTCGATGCTGGGTCTGCTCGCTGCACTGCTGGCCGTCTTCGCCTTCAAGGCTCGAAGACACCGAGGCTGACAAAGCGCAGTAGTCGGGTGGCCTGATCCTCTTTTGCGAAGGTCAGGCAAGCGTCGAAGGCGTCGGTCGAAATGCCCTGCCGAGCAGGGCTGCAAGGCCGACGCTCGAGCACCGGTTGGTGCTAGTCCGGTATGCCCATACCGCGCAGAGCACCAACCAGGGCAGCTGCGAGCGGCGGCGCGCAGTCCACGCCCTTGAACTGACCGGACATGCTGAAGGCGGGCTCGCGCTCCAACAGTCGTGCAACTGCTGCGGTAGCTTCTGCGTGCCGTCCCAGCTTCATGAGTGGCGCGGCCAGCAGCATGTACGAACTGCCGAATCCGGGATTGAACTGCACGGCCCTGCGCGCTGCCTCCGCTGCCAGTTCGTGCTGCGCCATGAGGAAGTGCGCGAGCGCGAGGCTGCGGTAGGCGATGAATTTCCATGGGTCGAATGGGCTCAGGCGCAGGGCGCGCCGGGCCCAGTCGATCGTCCGTGGCGCGTCTCCTGCCCATGAAAGCACCGCTGCACCAAGTATGTAAGCCAGCGCGAGAGAAGGACTGAGGTCCAGTGCGGCCTCGAACGCCGCGAGGGCAGCAGGACGGTCATGGGCGTCCATGCCAAGCGAGAACGCGGCAAAGGTAAGCGCGACTGCGTCGTCCTTGCCGTGTGACAACGCTGCTTGAGCGTGATGGATGGACGCTATGCGGTTGTGCTCGTGCAAGCCATTACGCAGGAACAGGCAGTGGTGGCACATCGCCGCATAACCGTGCGCAGTGGCATACGTCGGCTCGAGCGAGAGTGCGCGCTCGAGCAGGATCAGCGCTTTGCTGACCGTAGCCGGCATTGCGCCATAGACGTCGGGAAGTGCCCGCAAGGCGAGGTCGTAAGCGCCCAGGCTCTCGGGACGCTGGCGCGCTACGCGTTCCACCTCGGCCTGCCGCAAGCTCGGCTCGATTGCACCGACGACGGACATCGCGATCTCGTCCTGGAGGGCGAAGATGTCGCCCAGGCTGCGGTCGTACCGCTCGGCCCACACCTGAGCGCCCGTTGCCGCGATGATCAGTTGGACGGTGACCCGTATGCGGTCCGCCGCCTTGCGCACCGTGCCTTCCAGAACGTAGCGAACGCCAAGCTCGACACCCACTTGCTTCACGTCGACCGTCCGGCCCTTGTACGTGAACGTCGAGCTGCGCGCTATGACGAACAGCCATTTGACGCGGGAGAGCCCTGTGATGATGTCGTCCACTATTCCGTCCGCAAAATACTCCTGCGTCGGATCCCCGCTGAGATTGGCGAAGGGCAGCACGGCGATCGATGGTTGATCGGGCAACGCCAGCGCGGGTCTCGATCGAGCGTCGTCACCCGGCGTTGATGGCGCGACCGTCGGACCCACGTAACGGTAGCCCCGGCGCGGTATCGTTTCGATCCATGCTGCGCCTTGAGCCGCGTCCTCCAGCGCTCGCCGCAACGCCGCAATCTGAACCGTGAGGTTGTTGTCCTCGACTGCCAGGCCCGGCCACGCGGCGCTGATCAGTACGTCCTTGGGCACGGGCGCGCCGGCGCTTTCCAGGAGCACCCGCAGGAGTGCCACAGCGCGCTGGCCCACCGGCAGCGGTTCGGTGCCGTGGAACAGGATGCCGGCGTCAGGGTCGAGGCGGAAGGGTCCGAATCGATGAGTCATCGGCATTGGTCGCCTTGTTGGACATGCATCCGCAAATCCTTAGCAACTGTTTAGCGGTCGCTTAAGGACTTTCCGCTGAGCCCGGTCCATCCTCACGCCGTCGTCTCCGATGGACAATCAGCAAGGGGCCAGCCATGAACACGCGCGCAGTCATTCGCAAGTCCGGGGAAGGTGAAGGCGTCCAGCTCGCCGGACAACCCCTGGTATTCCTGGTCACGGGCAAGAGCACCAAGCATACGTCCATGTTCGATTGGACGGTGGCGCCCGGTTTCTCTACCGGTTTGCACGTTCATGCCGTCCAGGAAGAAACGTTCTACGTGCTGGAGGGCGAGTGCGAATGGCAAATCGGCGATGAACGAGTGACGGCGGGGCCGGGCGCCTACGTGTTCATTCCTCCCGGCGTGCCGCACAGCATCAGCAACGCGGGCAGCAGCCCAGCGCGCATGCTCATGACCGTATCGCCGCCGGGCCACGAGCACTACTTCGAGGAGCTCGCCGAGCTGGTTGGCGCAGGCACGCCTCCGGATCCGAAGCGCATTGCGGAATTGAGAGGCCGCTACGACACCAGCCAGCTGTCTGCGCTGACCAAATAGGAACGCCGGCGTGCCCCGTCCTTCATGCGGGAGCGGAAACGCATGCTAACGCGCGATCCAGAACCTCACGAGCAGCGCGAGCGCTGCCAATGCGATGAGCCCGTGGCCGACCGCCAGGAGCCGCGGCACGCCGCCACGGCGCAGGTCCAGTGCCAGCACGACAGCGCCGCCGGCCGCCGCGATGACGAAGAGACCCAATGCAAGGCGCGGCGCTTCGCCGACCACGAGCCACGTCGCGGCGAGCACGACGATGCCGGCCGCCGCCAGCACGCCGTGCAGCAGCGCGATGCCCTTTGGCGTATGCCGTCCGCGCAGCGCGAGCACGAGAAGGCTGGCCCCGGCGAGGGCGGCGGCAATGAGCAGCACGAGCGCGACGGTCAGCATGATCAATCGAGGTCGCGCTGCGCGAGGTCGGCGAGGGCGGGACCCTCGAGCACCTTGCCGTCGGGGGTGAAGCGGCTGCCATGACACGGACAATCCCACGTCCGCTCGGCGGTGTTCCAATGCACGATGCATTGCATGTGCGTGCACACCGCCGAGACGACGTGCAAACTGCCTGCATCGTCGCGATGCACCGCGAGCTTCTGCGTGCCGCGATCGAGGATGCGGCCTTCACCGCGAGCAAGCGACGGCATGTCGCCGCGATCCAGGCCGGGCAGGTCGTGCGCGAGTCCTGCGATCATGTGCGCGGCTTCGGCGCCGATCGTCTTGGCCGCGGCCAGCGCCGGCCGCCGCTGCGGATCGAGCCGGTCGGCCAGGGCGTTGTCACGCCGCGTGATGACGTCGGCGAGTAGTGGCGCTGCAACGCCTGCATAGGTGAGGCCGTCGGCCGCGAACCCGGTCGCGACCAGCACGTGGTCGCTCTGCGCGCTGCGCCCGATGAAGGGCAAGCCGTCGGCCGATCGATAGTTCTGTGCCGACCAGCGATACTCGATCGGCGTCACGCCAAAACGCTCGCGCGCAAACTGCGCCAGCTCGGCGTAGCAGCGGTCGGTGTCGTCCTCGGCTCCCGTGCGATGCTCGGCGCCTACGACGACCAGATAGCTGCGCTGCTGCCATTCGTAGAGACGCACCGAATGAAACGGCGCGTCGGCGCTCCAGAAGATGCCTGGCCGCAGCACGCCCGACTTCACCTGCCCGGCGACGCCGTATTCGCGGTTTGGCGTGAGCTCGGCGTGCAGGAGCAGGCGGCCTTTCGGCGTGTGGGTGGCCAGGATGATCCACTCGGCATGCACGTCGCCCAGGCGCGTGGTCAGGCGCCGGTCTTCGACGTCGATGTCGGTCACCCGCGTCGCCTCGTAGATACGGCACTCGTCACTCGCAAGACGCGCTGCCAGACCCTTGGTGAAGCGCAGCGGATCGAATTGCGCCTGGCCGTCCACGACGACGCTGTCCGCGACCGGGAACGGCAGCAGATCGGTTGCGCGGCGCGTCGGCAATCCCGCCGCAGCGGCCAGTTCACGGGCATCGGCAAGCGCCGGGTGGCCCGCCTGCGACGCATGCATGACCCAGGGACAGCGCACGAAGCCGCAGTCGATCTCGTGGCCCTCCACCAAATTCTCGATGAGATCGACCGCCTGTCCGCGCGCCGCGCACAGCTGCGCCGCCGCCTTGCGGTCGAGCGCACCGTGGCGCTCGCCGACGAGCGCGTAGAGGTTGCCCGTCGAGTTGCCGGTGCTGCTCTCGCCTACGCGGCCCGCCTCGAGAACCGCGACGCGCAGGCCGCGGTCGACGAGCGCGTGCGCACACAGCACGCCGGTGATGCCCGCACCGACGATCGCGACATCCGCTTTGATGCTGCGCTCGAGCGCGTCGAACGAGACGGGCTGCGCCGCTGCTTGCCAGATCGACTTCGGCATGGAGCACCCTTGACGGACGCCGAACTCGAACACGAAGCAGGAAGCGTTCCTGCGTCGCGTATGCCAGGCCCTCGCAGCAGGACCACGCCAGTCCCGGCGCGCACCACTGCCCGTGCGGCCCCGTCGTTACACGCTCGCGTGCCGGATTTACATGGGCTGCCGCGCCCAACGGCAGCCACCTAGACCTTGTAGCGCGTCTGCACTTCCTGTGGGAACAGCGTCTCGGGCGTGAGCAGCCGGTGGCACACGCCCTGCTCGAAGGCGTACTGCAAGAATGCGTCGAGCGTCGTGCGATTTGGCCCGATGCCGTACGGCCAGATGTCGTCACCGAACAATGCGCGCGCCGACTGCACGATCTGCGCGGTCCACGGCAGCGGGTAGAACGACGCCGTGATGTCCGCCGCCCGCGCGACGCTGCGTGCCTTCGCTTCGTCGAACGCCTTGTAGAGATTCATCGCGAGCCAGGGGTTCGCGTCGTAGAGCGCGCGGCGGATCGCCACGACATGCATGATCGGGAAGATCCCGGTCTTGCGCACGTACGCTTCCTCGACGGCACGCGAATCGGGAAAAAGCCGGCGGATGCGATCGTCGCCAGCCAGGAAGGGCGCGGGTGGCCGCGCGGACAGCACGGCGTCGAGCTGTCCGTCGAGCAGCATTTGCGAGAGCGATCGGTCGGGCACTACCGTGAGATTCAAACCGCGCGGCAGCGCGAGCTTCACCTTCTCCTTGCGGCCGGCGTCGTTGACGCCCGCCTGATGCCACTCGATGGAGGCGAGGTCGACGCCATACTCGTGCGCGAGCAGGCCGCGCGAATACACCGCGGCGGTCTGCGCCCATTCGGGCAGGCCGACGCGTCGGCCCGCCAGGTCCCCGGGTGCCGCGATGCCGGCATCGGCACGCACGTAGATCGACGAATGGCGAAACGCACGCGAGACGAACACGGGCAGCGGGACGAAGCCCGTGTCGTCCTGCGAGGCGAGCGACACGATCTTGGCGAACGACATCTCCGAGACGTCGAACTCGCGATTGAATGTCGAGCGGAAGAAGATCTCCTCGATCGGCAGGCGCAGCACCGTGAGGTCGACGCCGGCCACGCCGACCGTGCCGTCGAGCAGGTCGCGCACGTGGTCGTACTCGCCGATCGCGAGCGCGAGCTTGAGATTGGCCATCGGAGGCCCTAGTCGATGCGCGCGCCGACCTCGCGCACCATGCGGCCGTACTTGTCGTAGTCGCTGCGGATGAGCGCGGCGAACTCGTCCGGCTTGGTGATCATCGGCTCCAGGCCTCCGGCGCTGTGCAGCTTGGCCTCGGTGGCAGGGTCGGTGAGCACCTTGGCGACGTCGGCGCGCAAGCGGTCGATGACGGGTGCGGGTGTGCCGGCGGGTGCGAACAGCCCGAGCCAGATCGTCGCCTCGTAGCCGGGATATTTCTCGCCGATCGTCGGCAGGTCCGGAAAGTCGCGCGAGCGCGCTTTGCCGGTCACGGCCAGCGCGCGCAGCTTGCCCGCCTTGATCATCGGGGCGGTCGACGTACCGGAAAACATCGCGGCCGTCTCACCGGCGACGGTGGCCGTGGTGGCGGGCGAGCCGCCCTTGAACGGCACATGCAGCATGTCGATGCCGGCACGCCGCTTGAGGAGCTCCATGGCCAGGTGATGCTGGCTGCCGTTGCCGCCCGAAGCGTAGGCGAGCGGCGGCTTGGCGTTGCGCGCGTACTCGATGAACTCGTCGAAGGTCTTCACCGGCACCGACGGGTTCACCGACAGCACGAACTGGTTCTGCGCGATGGTGGCCACGGGCAGGAGGTCCTTCAGCGCGTCGAACGGCATCGTCTTGTACAGATGCGGGTTGACGGTGACGATCGTGTCCTGGCAGAGGCACAGCGTGTAGCCGTCCGGTGCCGCCTTCGCCACCATGTCGCCCGCGATGTTGCCGTTGCTGCCGGCGTGGTTCTCGACTACCACCGGCTGGCCGAGCAGCGGCCCCAGGCGCTCGGCCAGGACGCGGGCGGCGATGTCGGGTGCGCCGCCGGGTGGAATGCCGACGATCAGGCGAATCGGGTGGGTGGGATACGGCTGGGCGGACGCTGCACCCGCGGCCAGCAGGGTCGCGGCGCAGAAGAGCGCGCGCACGAGCATTCGAGTCATGGCAGGTTCTCCGAAAGGACGGTATCGCCGGCGCCAGGCGGAAAGCACGCCGGACGCGCGCGCCTTGCAGCCGCTAGTTTCCCACGGCCGCCGTGCGCGGCAAGCGTGCCGTTGCGTTTTCGGCGGCGCGCCGGCACCTTGGGACGGGCGGCCGGTCCAAGGGGCTCGCCTCGCGCCTCCGACCGGCGCACAATCACGCGACGCGAGGGGCGCCGCCGTCACAGGGGGCGCCCCCTTTCCTTTTGCGTTTCGCTGCTGGCAGTCAGGAGCCGTGCATGAAATTCCGTTTTCCCGTGGTCATCATCGATGAGGACTACCGCTCCGAGAACGCGAGCGGTCTCGGCATTCGTGCGCTGGCGCGCGCGATCGAGACCGAAGGGCAGGAAGTGCTGGGCGTGACGAGCTACAGCGACCTGTCGCGCCTGGCGCAGCAGCAAAGCCGCGCGTCCGCGTTCATCCTGTCCATCGACGACGAGGAATTCGGCGGCGGGACGCCCGAGGAGACGCAGCTCGCGCTCTCGAAGCTGCGTGAGTTCGTCGACGAGATCCGCTTTCGCAATTCGGAGATCCCGGTCTTCATCCACGGGGAGACGCGCACGTCGCGGCACATCCCGAACGACATCCTGCGGCATCTGAACGGCTTCATCCACATGAACGAGGACACGCCGGAGTTCGTCGCGCGCTACATCCTGCGCGAGGCCCGGGCGTACCTCGACACGCTCGCCCCGCCGTTCTTCCGCGCGCTCGTGCACTACGCGTCGGATGGGTCGTATTCGTGGCACTGCCCGGGGCACTCGGGCGGCGTCGCGTTCCTCAAGAGCCCGGTGGGCCAGATGTTCCACCAGTTCTTCGGCGAGAACCTGCTGCGCGCCGACGTGTGCAACTCGGTCGACGAGCTGGGCCAGCTCCTCGACCACTCGGGCCCGGTGGCGGCCTCGGAGCGCAACGCGGCGCGCATCTTCAGCACCGACGAGCTCTTCTTCGTGACCAACGGCACGTCGACGTCCAACAAGATGGTGTGGCACGCCACCGTGGCGCCCGGTGACGTCGTCGTCGTCGATCGCAACTGCCACAAGTCCGTGCTGCACGCGATCACCATGACCGGCGCCATTCCGGTATTCCTGCAGCCGCGGCGGAACAACATGGGCATCATCGGGCCGATCCCCATCGAGGAGTTCCGCTGGGAGAACATCGAGAAGAAGATCCGTGCGCATCCGTTCGCCCGCAACGTCAAGACCAAGCCGCGCATCCTGACGATGACCCAAAGCACCTACGACGGGGTGCTCTACAACGTCGACACGATCAAGGACCTGCTGTCGACCAGGATCGACACGCTGCACTTCGATGAGGCCTGGCTGCCGCACGCGACCTTCCACGAGTTCTATCGCGGCATGCACGCGATCGGGCGCGACCGGCCGCGCAGCAAGGATGCGCTCATCTTCTCGACGCAGTCGACGCACAAGCTCCTGGCGGGCCTGTCGCAGGCATCGCAGATCCTGGTCCAGTACAGCGAGACGCGCCAGCTCGACCGCTACCGCTTCAACGAGGCCTACCTGATGCACACGTCCACGTCGCCGCAGTACGCGATCATCGCGTCGTGCGACGTGGCCTCGGCCATGATGGAGCCGCCCGGCGGCACGGCGCTGGTGGAGGAGTCGATCGCCGAGGCCCTCGACTTTCGCCGCGCCATGCGCAAGGTCGACGACGAGTACGGCGACTCGTGGTGGTTCAAGGTGTGGGGTCCCGATCGCCTCGCCGACGAAGGCATCGGCGATCGCGAGGACTGGATGATCCGCGCCGAGGACACCTGGCACGGGTTCGGCGACCTCGCACCCGGCTTCAACATGCTCGACCCGATCAAGGCGACGGTGCTCACGCCGGGCATCGACGTGCAGGGCGACTTCGCCGATGTCGGCATACCCGCGGCCATCGTGACCAAGTACCTTGCCGAGCATGGCGTCATCGTGGAGAAGACCGGGCTGTACTCGTTCTTCATCATGTTCACGATCGGCATCACGAAAGGCCGATGGAACACGCTACTCACCGCGCTGCAGCAGTTCAAGTCGGACTACGACGGCAACCAGCCGCTGTGGCGCGTGCTGCCCGAATTCGTGCAGGCGCATCCGCGCTACGAGAAGATCGGGCTGCGCGACCTGTGCGACAGCATCCACGGCATCTATCGCGCCAACGACATCGGGCGCCTCACCACCGAGATCTACCAGTCGAATCTGGAGCCCGCGATGAAGCCGGCTGATGCCTTCGCGCGCATGGCGCATCGCGAGATCGAGCGGGTGGAGATCGACGACCTCGAGGGCCGCGTGACGAGCGTGCTGCTCACCCCGTATCCGCCCGGCATCCCGCTGCTCATTCCGGGCGAGCGCTTCAACGCGCAGATCGTGCGCTACCTCCAGTTCGCGCGCGACTTCAACGAGCGTTTCCCGGGCTTCGACACGGACATCCACGGCCTCGTCGAGGAAGACGTCAGCGGGCGCAAACGCTACTTCGTCGATTGCGTGGCCGGCGCGCGCGTCATCGCCGCCATGCCGAACCTGCGCGTGCGGAGCGTCAAGAAGTCCTGACCGGCACCGACCCTTTCGCGGCGGTCCGCCCGGGTGGACGAATGTCCGCTTGGCGACCGCGGATCCGTATCGACGCCAGCGACGTCGATGACGCCATCGCGGACGGCGCCTGGTCCGCACGCGAAAGGATTGCGATGTTCAAGAGAGCGCTGGTGTCGATCGGCGTGGCGGCCGCGATTGGCCTTGTGACCCAGGTGGCGGTTGCCGCATCGTTGGTGCGCAATCAGGCCGTAGACGTCGTGGGCCTTGGTGCCACAGCCGATCCGCTGCTGGCGATCGAAGCGAATCGTCAGGCGATCGTCCACGGATTGGCGAATCGCCATGCGGCGGCGCTCACCGCGGCCGGCATCGGTGTCGAGGCCTTTCGCGCCGTCATGGCGTCGCTGCGGGCCGATCAACTGCTGGCCGCGTCATTGGTCGACAGCCTCGACGATGTGACTGCCATCGCCACCGACGTGCCCGTCGACGCGGCCGCAACGCTGCGGTTCACGGCGATCACGCCGGCGAGCCGGTCGTCGCCCAGCGCATTGCCGAGGGCGCCCGCGTATGTCGTGCGTGAAGGCGACGCGCTGCGCATCGTGAAGGCAGCAGATTTCGCATTGAATGGCGATGCGCAGGTCGTCGGCTATTTCGCGCCGGCGCCTGCTGCGCTCGCCGTCATTGCCGAGTCGCGTACGCGGGCTGAAGCCAAGGACGGCCCCGGCAGCGGCGCGGGATCGTGGATCGGCTACACGGCGGGCAGCAACGTGGCGAGCGGCAGTGGCAGCGCGGTCGCCGCGGGCAAGTTCAACGCGGCGGTGAACACCAACGCGTCGATCTTCGCGGGCCAGAGCAATTCCGCCAACGGCGTTTCGTCGCTGGTGATCGGCGGCTTCGACAATCACGCGACCGCGATCGATTCGCTGGTGGGCGCTGGCGCCGGCAACCGCGCGACCGGTGCCCGGGCGGTGGTGGTGGGCGGGGGCTACAACCTCGCCAGCGGCCAGTGGGCGTTCATCGGCGGTGGTGGACGGCAGACCGCCGATGGCGCGAGCGCCGGCGGGTCCGCCGAAGACAATGTTGCTTCAGGCAATTTTTCGACGGTCGGCGGGGGGCAGGGGAATCGCGCCGGTGGCACGGTGTTCACGACGGTGGCGGGCGGAAAGAGCAACAACGTCTTCGCGGACTACTCCGCAATCGCGGGTGGACTACGCAACACGGTATACGGCGTTGCGACGTTCGCTGCGATTGCCGGAGGCATCGACAATACCGTAGTCGAAAATCGCGGCGCGATCGGTGGCGGCGAGAGCAATACCGCGGGACCTTATGGCGCAGTCGGCGGCGGAAGGGCGAACATAGCGGGGGGCGCGTACGCCGCCGTGCCAGGTGGCGAGGCGAATACCGCCGATGGCGCTCATTCCTTCGCCGGTGGACATTCTGCGCACGCAACCGCCCGGGGCGAGTTCGTCTGGGCCGACGGCGCGTTCAACGCTGCCTCATTCGAGCCGTCCACTGCCGGTTCGGGCGTGCATGGCTGGTCGGACCCTACCAATACATTCAACGTACGCGCCACTGGCGGGGCATGGTTTGTCACCGGTCTGGACATCACCGGGCTGCCGCTCACGGGCCCCTATGTCACGCCGGGCAGCGGCGCCTGGGCTGCAACCAGCGATCGCGCTGTCAAGGAAAATTTCCAGGCCATCGATGCGCGCGACGTGCTCGCGAGAGTCAGCGCGATGCCGATCGCGAGCTGGAACTACATCACCGAAGGCGCGCACATTCGCCACCTCGGTCCGGTGTCACAGGACTTCTATTCCGCCTTCACGCTGGGTGCGAACGACAAGTCGATCACGAGCATCGACGAAGCGGGCGTGGCACTTGCCGCCATCCAGGGCCTGCATCGCATGCTGCACGACCGCGACGAGAAGCTGGCAGCCCTGGAACACGAATTGACCGCCATCAAGGCGAAGCTGGGCATGCCTTAGGCGATGCCCCCGGCACCACGGCATCGCGCCGCGGCAGCGCGCTTGAATACCATCGACTCGGCTTCTGCCGTGGTTGCACGCTACCTCGAGCGTGCGCTCGACGCTTCACGCCATCCGATCGTCGCCGCCACGCTGGTGCAGCGCGGCGAGCTGCGGACCACGACGAAAGCGTCAGCGGCGTCCATTCGGCCGGGCGGCCGTGCAAGGTCCGTGGCGGTCATGAGCGGCGCGGCTGGGAAGGCCGGCTCAGCGACTACGCGAGCGTCGAAGGCTTGCGCATTCCCCGCCGCGGGGAGGTCGGGTGGTACGTCGACGCGGCATGGCAATGCGTGTGGCGCGGACGCATCATCGAGGCGCGGTACGAGCGCGGGAGGCGCGACGCTTGACCGGGCGTCCGGATGCGGAAAGGCGTTTCGGCGCGCGGTGGCTGCGTACCGCCGGATAGGCGCCACGCACCAGCAGGACCGGCACTTGCGCTTCGCGCAGGACGGCCTCGGCATCGCTGCCCATTAGAAGCCGCCGCAAGCCGCGCCGTCCATGGGTGCCCATGACGATCACGTCGGCGCGCAAGCGCTGCGCTTGTTCGAGGATCGCGTCGGCGATCGCCGATCCGCTCGTCTCGACCAGCACCGGCTTGCACGGAATGCCGCAGGTGCGCGCGAAGGCCTCGGCGCGCGCCAGGGTCTTCCGGGCGCGCACCTGGGCCGCGTCGCGCCACGACTGCAACAGGGTCGCCGGCACGTACGTCGCGTCCAGCGCGGGCAACAGGGCTCTGTCGTCCACCACGCAGACGGCAAGCAGGATCGCCCGCTGGTCCACCGCCAGCGCCATCGCGGCGCGCAGGCCGCGCCGGGCGGCGCTGCTGTCGTCCAGGGCGACCAGGATGCGGCGGAACATGGCGCAATCTCGCACGGCCGGCGTCCCCGCGGCTTGATCCTCGTCAAGCCGGCCATGGCGCTCGCGGGCTACCGTCCGGTCATGGCCAATGAGGCCCGTCCAGACTCTGCAGGAACGAACCCATGAAATCGCTCGCCATCATCCGCGACGAGCATCGCGCGCTCGCTGCGGTGCTGCACGGCTTGCTCTATCTCGTGCGTGACATCCGCGACCGCCGCACGGCGCCCGATTTCGCGGTGCTCTCGGCGATGCTCTATTACATCGACGCATTCCCCGAGCGCTTCCACCATCCCAAGGAAGACCGCTATCTCTTTCCGCTCGTGCGTGCGCGCGCGCCCCAAAGCGGCCCGTTGATCGACGCGCTGGAAGCCGAGCACGTCGTCGGGGCGACCAAGATGCGGGCACTGATGCAGGCGCTCACGCGCTATCGCGAGGGGGGTGCGGCCGAGGCGGCGCCATTCCTCACCGCCGCCGAGGACTACGTGCTGTTCGAGCGCGACCACATGCGCCGGGAGGAACGCGACATCCTGCCCGTTGCCGAGAAGCATCTCACGGCAGGCGACTGGGACACCGTGGATGCCGCATTCACGGGCAGCACCGATCCGCTGCTGGGCATCGAGCCGGGCATGCAGTGGACGCACCTGTTCTCACGCATCGCCAACCTGGCGCCGCCGCCGATCGGCGTGGGGCCCGAGCCGCAGCGGAGCTCCGAGCCGCACAAGGCGTAAGGCCGCACGCGCATGTTTCGCGAAGCACGTGCGGCTGCCGGCGGGCCGCGTGCAGCCGCGGGGTGCTACCACTGCGCGCTGCCGCTGCCGCCACGGACGTCGTGGACGGCGGAGATCGCCGGCGCGCCGCGGGCGTTCTGCTGCGCCGGCTGCCTGGCGGTAGCGCAGACGATTGCCGGAGCGGGTCTTTCGGCGTACTACCGCGACCGTCCGCAGCCCGCCGCAGCGTTCCCGCGCAACGATGCCGAGTCGGCTGCCCCCACCTACGACGACGCCGTCGCGGCGCGCGCCGGATGGCTTCGCAGGCGCGACGATGGCACGGCGGAGATCTCCCTGCTGCTCGAAGGCGTCACGTGCGGCGCGTGTGTCTGGCTGATCGAGACATGGCTCCAACGCCAGGCGGGTGTGCTCGACGCGGCGGTGAATCTCGCGCTGCGGCGCGCCGTCGTGCGGGTGGATCCGCAGCGCATCGCGCTTGGCCAGCTGCTCACGGTCATCGGCGACATCGGCTACCGCGCGCATCCATACGATCCGGCGCGTCGCGAGGCGCTGGCCCGGCGCGAGGGTCGCGTGCTGCTGCGCCGCACGGCCCTTGCCTTGCTCGCGATGATGCAGATCATGATGCTGGCGCTGCCCACGTACCTCGGCTCCGCCGACGTCGCACCGGCCGACCGGCGGCTGCTCGACTGGGCGAGCCTGACGCTCACGTTCCCCGTGCTGCTCTATTGCGCCGCGCCGTTCTTCACGGGCGCGTTGCGCGACCTGCGGCGGCGCCGCCTCGGCATGGATGTTCCCGTGGCGCTGGCCATCGCGGCTGCGTTCGCCGGCAGCCTGGCCGCCACGGTGCACGGTGCGGGCGCAACGTATTACGACTCCATCTCGATGTTCGTCGCGCTGCTGCTCCTCGCCCGCCTGCTGGAGCACCGCGCGCGCCAGCGTGCCGCCGACGCACTGGAGCTGACCGCGCGCGTCGTGCCGATGACCGCGGAGCGTTATCGCGCCTACGGCGAGGACGCCGCGCTCGATCCGGTGGCAGCGGAGCAGCTGTGTGCCGGCGACGTCGTGTGCGTGCGTCCGGGGGCGCTGGTGCCGGCAGACGGCATCATCGTCGAAGGGCAGTCGCATGTCGACGAATCGTGGCTGACCGGCGAAGCGCTGCCGCGCCGTTGTGGCCAAGGCGATCGCGCGCTCGCCGGTGCGATCAATCGGGACGGCATGCTCGTGCTTCGCGTGCAGCACGCCGGCGAAAGCACGCAGATCGCGCTGCTGTCGCACCTGGTTGCTGCGGCGGCGGCTGCCCGTCCGCCGCTGGCGCAGGCAGCCGATCGCGTCGCGGGCATCTTCACGGCCGTCATGCTCGGCGTTGCGGCCGCTGCGGCGCTGTACTGGATGGCCACCGAGCCTGGCCGCGCGCTCGCCGTGACGTTCGCGGTGCTCGCGGTGTCGTGCCCGTGCGCGCTGTCGCTCGCCACCCCGGCCGCCTTGACGGCCGCTGCCGGTGCGCTCGCGCGACGCCACATCGTCGTCACCCGGCCGGAAGCGCTCGAAGCACTTGCCCATGTGAACCACGTGGCGTTCGACAAGACGGGCACGCTCACGCAAGGCACGCTGGCGCTCACTGCATTCGTCGCGCTTCGTCCGCTTACACGCGAGCACGCGTTGTCGATTGCCGCCGCGCTGGAGCACGCCTCGGAACATCCGCTGGCGCGCGCGTTGCGCAGCGCGGCGCCGGTCCGAGGCGTTGCAGCACAGCCGCGGAATCGTCCGGGCGAGGGGGTGGAAGGCGTCGTCGAGGGCCACGCATGGCGGCTCGGCCGGATCGATTTCGTCGCCGCTTCGTCCACTGACGGACTGGCAGCCGGCCTCGCAGCGATGCCGCCATCGTGCACCGTGGTGGCGCTGGGCGACGACGCCGGCGTCGCCGCTTTGCTGGGCTTTGCCGACGTGCTGCGCGAAGAAGCGCCGGCGACGGTGCGCACGCTCACGCACCACGGCGTTGCCACGTCGATGCTGTCGGGCGATCGCGCGGGGACCGTCCAGTGGGTGGGAGCGCAAGCGGGCATCACCGACGTGCACGGTGCGCTGCGGCCGGAGGACAAGCGCGCGGCCATCGCAGGGTTGCAGCAGCGCGGCGCGATCGTCGCGATGGTGGGCGACGGCGTCAACGACGCGCCGGCGCTGGCCGCCGCGGACGTGGGCATCAGCCTCGGATCGGCCACGCCGCTCGCGCAAACCAGTGCCGACCTGGTCATGCTGGATGGACGCCTCGACGGAATCCCCGCGGCGCTCGCCATCGCGCGGCGCACCCGCCATGTCATCCGCGAGAATCTCGGCTGGGCGCTCGTGTACAACGTCGCGGCGCTGCCGGCAGCCGCCTGCGGCTTCGTGACCCCGCTCATGGCGTCGGCCGGCATGGCCGTCTCCTCGATCATCGTGGTCGCGAACGCCCTGCGAGCCGGACGCGGGACTGCCGGCTGATGGACATCCTGCTCCTGCTGCTGCCGCTGTCGGTGGTGCTCGTGTTCGCGATCGGAGCCGCCTTCTGGTGGAGCGTCGAATCCGGCCAGTTCGACGATCTCGAAGGGCCCGCGCACCGCATCCTCACCGACGAGGACGCACCCCCGGCGCTACCCGAAGAAACTTGATCTGCGTCAAACATCGCGCGGTGCCACACGGTCCGGGTTGATGCCGGTCAAGCGCCGGATCGCAGCGCTCGCCGATCATCGCGCCTGGTCCGCGCGCCGCGCGGCACGCGCACGAGGGAATGCAATGATCGCGAACGGCCTGGCCGCGACGGCAATCGGGGACGCTCTGCCCGACAGCGTGGCCGAGAACGGAACCTTCAATTACAAGGTCGTCCGGCAATTCGCCGTGATGACGGTCGTGTGGGGCATCGTCGGCATGCTCGTCGGCGTGATCATCGCCGCCCAGCTCCTCTGGCCCGACCTCACCTATGGCATTCCGTGGCTGTCCTACGGACGCCTGCGCCCGCTGCACACCAACGCGGTCATCTTCGCGTTCGGCGGCTCCGGCCTGTTCGCGGCGTCGTATTACTGCGTGCAGCGCACCTGCCAGGTCCGCCTGTTCTCCGACACGCTTGCAGCGTTCACGTTCTGGGGCTGGAATGCGGTCATCGTGCTAGCCGCCGTCACGCTGCCGCTGGGCTACACCACGAGCAAGGAGTACGCCGAGCTGGAGTGGCCGATCGACGTGCTGATCACGATCGTGTGGGTAGCGTACGCGGTGGTGTTCTTCGGGACCATCGCCAAACGCCGCACGCCGCACATCTACGTCGCCAACTGGTTCTTCGGCGCCTACATCCTCACCATCGCCCTGCTGCACGTGGTGAACAGCGCGGAGGTGCCGGTGACGCTGTGGAAGTCCTACCCCGTGTACGCCGGCGTGCAGGACGCCATGGTCGAGTGGTGGTACGGGCACAACGCCGTCGGATTCTTCCTGACCGCGGGCTTCCTCGGGATGATGTACTACTTCGTGCCGAAGCAGGCCGGCCGGCCGATCTATTCGTACCGGCTGTCCATCGTGCACTTCTGGGCGCTCATCTTCACCTACATGTGGGCCGGCCCGCACCATCTGCACTACACCGCGCTGCCCGACTGGACGCAGTCCCTCGGCATGGTGTTCTCGCTGATCCTGCTCGCGCCGTCGTGGGGCGGCATGATCAACGGGATGATGACGCTGTCGGGTGCCTGGCACAAGCTGCGCGAAGACCCCATCCTCAAGTTCCTCATCGTCTCGCTGTCGTTCTACGGCATGTCCACGTTCGAGGGTCCGATGATGTCGATCAAGACGGTGAATGCGCTGTCGCACTACACCGACTGGACCATCGGGCACGTGCACAGCGGCGCCCTCGGCTGGGTCGCGTTCATCACCATCGGCTGCATCTACTACATGATCCCGCGCCTGTTCGGCCGGCCGCAGATGTACTCGATCCGCCTCATCACGGTGCACTTCTGGATCGCGACGCTCGGCGTGGTGCTCTACATCTCGGCCATGTGGATCGCCGGCGTGATGCAGGGCCTGATGTGGCGCGCGACCAATCCCGATGGAACGCTCACGTATGCGTTCGTCGAAAGCGTCAAGGCGACCTATCCCTTCTACGCGATCCGCCTGATGGGCGGCGTCATGTTCCTCGCCGGCATGCTGGTGATGGCCTACAACGTCGCACGCACCGTCGCGGGCGGCCGTCCGTACGAGGCGCCGATCCCGGTTGCCGTCGCGGCCGCCTGACAAGGAGACCGGAGTGAAGCTTTCGCATGATCTGATCGAGCGCAGCCTGCCATGGATGGTGGCGCTCATCGTGGCGGTGGTGAGCGTGGGCGGTCTCGTCGAGATCGTGCCCCTCTACTTCCAGAAATCGACCACCGAGGCGGTCAAGGGGCTGACGCCCTATACGCCGTTGCAGCTCACCGGGCGGGACGTGTACATCCGCGAAGGCTGCAACAACTGCCATTCGCAGATGATCCGGCCGTTCCGCGCGGAGACCGAGCGCTACGGCGCGTACTCCGTCGCCGGCGAGTTCGTGTACGACCATCCGTTCCTGTGGGGCAGCAAGCGCACGGGCCCCGACCTGGCCCGCGTCGGCGCGCGCTATTCCGACGAATGGCATCGCGCGCACCTCAGCAATCCGCGCGACGTCGTTCCCGAGTCGAACATGCCGGGTTATCCCTGGCTTGCGCGCGCTTCGGCGAACAGCGACGACATCGTCAACAAGATGACCGCCCTGCGCCGCGTCGGCGTGCCCTATACCGACGAGCAGATCGCCAAGGCGGCGGCGGAAGTGTCGGGCCGCACCGAGGAGGATGCGCTCGTCGCATACCTGCAGAACCTCGGCCTTGTCATGAAGAACGCGAGATAGCCATGACGCTCCAGAGCCTCATCGGAACCATCACGACCGTACTGTCGTTCGCAGCGTTCCTGGGTGTGCTGTGGTGGGCGCTCGGGCGCAGCCGTCGCGAGCGGTTCGCCGCGGCCGCCCAAGCGCCGTTCGCGCTGCCGGACGACCTGCAGCACGCCGACCTGTCTGCCCAAGGCAAAGCCCCAACATGAGTGACTTCATCTCGAGTTTCTGGAGCGGTTACGTCGCGCTGCTCACGCTGCTGTCGATCGGAGCGTGCGCGCTGCTGCTCGTCGTGATGTCCCGCGCGCGCGCCAAGCAGGCGGCCCCGCAGGGCGCCGACGGGCCCGGCACGACCGGTCACGTGTGGGACGGCGACCTGCGCGAATACAACAACCCGCTGCCCAAATGGTGGCTGAACCTGTTCTGGATCACCATCTTCTTCGGCGTCGCGTATCTCATCCTTTTCCCCGGCTTCGGCAACATGCCGGGCGCGCTCGGCTGGACGTCCGCGGGCGCCTATTCGAAGGAGCGCCAGGAGATCGACGACAAGACGCGGCCGCTGTTCGAGACCTATCTTGCAACGGACCTGAAGACGCTCGCGGCCAACCCCGAAGCGCGCGCCATGGGCGAGCGGCTGTTCCTCAACTATTGCTCGGTGTGCCATGGGTCGTCCGCTTCAGGATCGAAGGGCTTCCCCAATCTGACGGACAACCATTGGCTCTACGGCGGCGACCCCGAGGTGGTGAAGGCGTCGATCATGGAAGGCCGCATGGGCGTGATGCCGGCGATGGGTCCGACGCTCGGCGCCGAGGGCGTGCGCAACGTCGTCGCGTACGTCCGGTCGCTGTCGAAGCTGCCGAGCGATTCGCTGCGCGCGCAGCTCGGCAAGCCGCTGTTCATGCAGAATTGCGCAGCGTGCCATGGAGCGGAAGGAAAGGGCAACACGGCGGTCGGCGCGCCCGATCTCACCGACGAGGACTGGCTCTACGGCAGCTCCGAGGCGACCATCACGGAGACGGTGACA
Organism: Casimicrobiaceae bacterium; assembly: GCA_035475895.1. Lineage (GTDB taxonomy): Bacteria > Pseudomonadota > Gammaproteobacteria > Burkholderiales > Casimicrobiaceae > VBCG01. Next base: position 21,552 of record DATILY010000063.1, read on the forward strand.
TTCGGCCGGCACAACGACCCTGCTTCGAAGAGTCGCGCGATGCCCGCCTGGAAGGACACGCTCGGTGAAGCCCGGGTGCATGTGCTGGCCGCGTACGTGTGGGGCCTGTCGACCGGAGCCGCACGGCGCTGAATCCGCGGCAGGTGGCGGGTAATGAGGAAGCTCAAGATGTCGCTTGCAGGCCCGGCGCTGCCGTCCACCGAAGAGGTCTCGCTCTACGAGATCCGGCGCAAGATCTATCCGCGCGCGGTGACCGGTTCGTTCGCAACCGCCCGCGTGGCATTGGTCATCGCCACGCAGCTCGTGTTCTACGGGTTGCCGTGGCTGCAGTGGAACGGCCGCCAGGCGGTGCTGTTCGACCTCGCGTCGCGCAAGTTCTACGTGCTCGGGCTCGTGTTCTGGCCGCAGGACGTCATCTACCTGTCCGTCCTGCTGATCCTCGCGGCGCTGTCGCTGTTTCTGTTCACGGCGATTGCCGGACGCGTGTGGTGCGGCTACGCCTGCCCGCAGACGGTCTACACCGAGATCTTCCTGTGGGTGGAGCGCAAGATCGAAGGCGATCGCCTGGCGCGCATTCGCCTCGATGCGGCACCCTGGTCGCTCGAGAAGTTCGTCATCAAGGCGCTCAAGCACACCGCCTGGTTCACGATCGCGCTCTGGACGGGCTATACGTTCGTCGGGTACTTCACGCCCATCGAGAGCCTCGGCGTGCGCGCGATCACGTGGGATCTCGGCGGATGGGAAGCGTTCTGGATCCTGTTCTACGGCTTCGCGACGTACGGCAACGCCGGCTGGATGCGCGAGCAGGTGTGCAAGTACATGTGCCCCTATGCACGCTTCCAGTCGGTCATGTTCGACAAGGACACGCTCGTCATCGCGTACGACGGCGCGCGCGGCGAAGCGCGCGGCGCGCGCAGCCGCACGGCCGACCGGGCCAAGCTCGGCGTTGGCGACTGCATCGACTGCAAGATCTGCGTGCAGGTCTGCCCAACCGGCATCGACATCCGCAACGGGCTGCAATACGAATGCATCGGCTGCGCCGCGTGTGTCGACGGCTGCGACCAGGTGATGGACAAGATGGGCTATCCCCGTGGCCTGATCCGCTACACGTCGCAGAACGGGCTGGCCAAGGGGTACGACCGGCACATGCTATGGCGCCGGGCCCTGCGGCCGCGCTCCATTCTCTACGGCGCGCTGCTGCTCGCCATCGCGACGGCGGGCGCCGTGGCGCTCGCGCTCAAGAACCCGCTCAAGGTGGACGTCATGCGCGACCGTGGCGCGCTCGCGCGCGAGGTGGCTGGCGAGCGCATCGAGAACGTCTATCGCCTGCAGCTCATGAATACCGACGAATCACCGCGCAGCCTGCGCATCGAGGCGGCCGGATTGCCGGGACTCACGGTCCTCGGCGTCGACCAGCCCGTGGCGATGGCACCGGGCGGCAGCCGGCTCCTGCCGCTGCGCCTGCAGGCACCGCAGGCGGCGAGCGCGGCCGGATCGCACGTCATCGAGATCATCGTCACCGACCAGGCCGATCCTGCGATCAACCGACACGAAAAAGCCACGTTCATCCTGCCGCGCTAGGAAGCCCTCATGACCGCTCTCGCCATCCCCGTTTCGAGCCCGCCGCGCGCGCCCTGGTATCGCCAGCGCTGGCCGTGGCTGCTCATGCTCGGCCCGGGCATCGTCGTGGTCGCGGGCTTCGTCACGCTGTGGATCGCGTTTCGCAGCGACGACGGCCTGGTCGCCGACGACTATTACGCGCGCGGCCTCGCCATCAACCAGACGCTCGACCGCGCGGCACGCGCGGCACAGCTGGGGCTCGCAGCCCGCGTGCACATGGAGCCGAATGGCCGCGCGAGCATTGCGCTCGAAGGCCGCGGACCGCTGCCGCCGATCATCCGCTTGCGGCTCGTGCATCCGACGCGTGCGGGATTGGACGAGACGGGGGAGCTCAAGCTCGGACCTGACGGACGCTACGCCGGACAGCTGCCGCCAGTCGGCGGGGGACGCAGGCTCGTCGTGGTGGAAGCGCTCGACTGGCGCCTGGGTCCCGTCGAGACCCGGGGCGACGCGCTCGACGTGACGCTCGCTTCCGCGGTGCACTGATGGCCGCCGACGGTAACGGCAACGGGCGCCCTGGCGCGAACGGCGACCATGGCAACGGCAACGGCAACGGCAATGGCGATGGCAACGGCAACGGTTACGGGTTACGTCGTGGTCCTCCGCGACCGGTTGCGGTGCTGTGGCCCGCCTTCGTCATCGCCGCTTTTGCCGAATTCGTCGTTTTCGCACTGCTCGATCCGGCGGCGTTGCACCTGCCGTCGGGCGAGTCGATGTCACGCCCCGCGGCCTACACGGTCGGCTTCTTCGTGTTCTGGGCGCTCGGCGCGCTGTCCTCGGCGCTGACGCTCTATCTGCTGCGCGGCCCGGTTCATCCTGCGGCGTCCGCGCAGGCGCCGTGAGCCAACGCTCAGGCGCGCGTGCCGCAGAGCTGGCGCAGCGCGACGCCATCGAGGATCGTCACCTCGCGTCCCTGGATGCGCACGATGCCTTCCTGCTGGAAACGCGAGAACAGGCGGCTCACGGTCTCGAGCTTCAGACCGAGGAAGCTGCCGATCTCCTCGCGCGTCATGCGCAGCACGTAATTCGTGCCCGAATAGCCACGCCGCCGGTAGCGCTCGGCCACGTCGAGCAGGAACGCGGCGACACGCTCCTCGGCGCGCATGCTGCCGAGCAGCAGCATCACGGTCTGGTCGCGCGTGATCTCGCGGGCCAGGAAGCGCTGCAGGTTGTGCTGCAACGCAGGCACCTTGCGGGCAAGCACTTCGAGCCGGTGGAACGGCAGCACGCACACCTCGCTGTCCTGCAGGGCCACCGCGCGGCCGGTGTGCCGGTCGTCTCCAATGCCGTCGAGGCCGATGATGTCGCCCGGCAGCTGGTAGCCGGTGACCTGCTCCCGGCCATCCTCGGCGAGCACGGTCGTCTTGAGCGACCCCATCCAGACGGCGTACAGGTCGCTGAACCCGTCGCCGGAGTCGAACAGCGTCTCGCCCTTGCGCAGGCGCTTGCGCGAGCCGACCAGCGAGTCGATGTGCGCAAGCTGCTCGGCCGTGAAGCCGAACGGCATGCAGAGCTCGCGCAGGCTGCACGTTGCGCAAGCGGCCTTGAGATCGCGAATGGAGATGACCGCGCCGACCGGCTCCACGGCGGGGACCTTCGGGTCGGGTTGCGGGCGGTTGACGGGCGTCTGCGGCATCGAAGGGTGAAGTCGGGCGAACGCGGCTCGCGTCCGTCGGGCCGCCCATTCTGTCATGGTTGACGCGGGCTTCGTCACCGCCGTGCTGGCTGGCCTCACAGGCAGCCTGCACTGCCTCGCCATGTGCGGCGGCTACGTCGCGCTCACGGGGTCGCGTTCCGTGCAGCCGTTGCGCCCGGCGCGCGCATTGCGCATGGAGCGGCTGGCCGCGCATGCGGGTCGCCTGTCGACCTACCTGCTGCTCGGTGCGGCGTTCGGTGCGGCGGGCGGCGCCGCACTGGCGCTCGACTGGCCGGCGGCCCAGCGGGTGCTCTACGGCATCGCCAACGGCGTGCTGCTCGTGACCGCGCTGCGCATTGCGCGGCCGCTCACGGCCATGGCTGCGCTCGAGCGCGCGGGGCTCGCACTGTTTCGCCAGGCTGCACCGCTGGCCCGCAGCTTCATCGCCGCCCCCGGTTGGCCCGGCCGCTTCGTCCTCGGCCTGCTGTGGGGCATGACGCCCTGTGCGCTCATCTACGGGCTGCTGCCCGTTGCGCTGCTGTCGGGCAACGCGTGGTCGGGTGCGACGGTGATGCTCGGACTGTGGCTTGGCACGCTGCCGGCGCTCACGCTCGCGGGCGGCCTCGCCGGACGCCTCGGCACCGGCCGCACGCGCACGGCGGCGGCGGTCGTGATCGCGGCGTTCGCGCTCATCGGCCTGTACCGGGTGGTGTTCCTGCCGGGGACGCTGGCGTCCGGGCCGTTCTGCACGCTGCTCTAGCATGCGGCGGCGCCCGATGGCGCGGGCCGGTCAGGCGACCCCTGAGGTCAGATGACGCGTGAATAGCGCGCGCGCTCGCGCGACTCGCGCAAGTGGCGATCGAAACGCATGGCGACCGCGCGCACGAGCAGGCGACCACGCGCGGTGATCGCCAGGCGGCGCTCGTCGATCTCGATGAGGCCATCGTCCATCAGCGTGTCGAGCGCCTCGAGCTCCGGGGCGAAATAGCGTGGGAAGTCGATGCCGTGCGCGGCTTCCACATCGGAGAAGTCCAGCGCGAAGTCGCACATGACGCGCTGGATGACATCCCGGCGCACCAGGTCGTCGAAGCCGAGCTCGATGCCCCGCAGCGTGGGCAGGATGCCGGAGTGCATGCGTGCGTAGTAGTCGTCCAGCGTGCGGACGTTCTGCGCGTAGGTGGGGCCGACCTTGCCGATGGCGGAGATGCCGAATCCGAGCAGGTCGCAATCGGGCCGCGTGGAATAGCCCTGGAAGTTGCGGTGCAGCTTGCCTTCGCGCTGCGCCACGGCGAGCTCGTCGCCGGGGAGGGCGAAATGGTCCATGCCGATGTAGACGTAGCCTGCCCGCGTGAGCCGGTCGATCGCCAGCGCCAGGATGTCGAGCTTCACGTCGGCGGCCGGCAGCTCCGCGATGACGATCTGACGCTGCGTCTTGAACAGGTGCGGCACATGCGCGTAGCTGTACAGCGCGATGCGGTCCGGCGCAGCGGCCACGACCTTTTCGAGCGTGGCCGCAAAGCCCTTCACCGTCTGCCGCGGCAGGCCGTAGATCAGGTCCGTGTTGACCGACACGAAGCCGTTGACACGCGCCGCGTCGATCACCGCGCGCGTGCCTGCTTCGCTTTGCAGGCGGTTGACCGCCTGCTGCACGCCGGGATCGAAGTCCTGGATGCCGACCGACATGCGGTTGAAGCCGAGCTCGGCGAGGAACGCGATCGTCCCCGCATCGACCCGGCGCGGATCGACCTCGATCGACACTTCGGTGTCCGCGGCAAAGCGGAAGTGCGTGCGCAGCGCGCGCATGAGCGTGCTCATCTCGTCGTGCGCCAGGAACGTCGGCGTACCGCCGCCCCAGTGCAGCTGCGACACCGGCGGGTCGCCGTGCACGAGCGCCCCGACCTGCGCGATCTCCTGCGTGAGCGCCTCGACGTAGGGTGCAGCGTGTGCCCGGTTGCGCGTCACGATCTTGTTGCACGCGCAGTAGTAGCAAATCGTGTCGCAAAACGGCAGATGCACGTACAGCGACAGCGGCGCCACCGGCCGCATCTCGTTGCGCGCCTGCAATGCGGCGACGTAGGCGTCGGCCCCGAAGCCTTCGTGAAACCGGTCGGCCGTGGGGTACGACGTGTAGCGCGGGCCCAGGCCGTCGTACTTGCGGATGAGCTGTGGATCGAACGTTGGCGTCGCGGTTGCACGCGCGGCGGGGGTGCCGGTGGAGTGGGCTGAGATCGAGGTCTGCATGGTCGAATTGTCCTTGCCCGGCCGTTCGCGGTGATTGACGTGGATCAAGACCGCCCGGCCGGGCGCCGCTGCGTCGTCGGCCCGTGACGCCTGGCCGCGCTGCTCGGTGCGCGCGCTTGCGATAATGGCCGCCATGGAGCTTCCCTACATCGGCGTACGGCATGTCCATGTCGCGGCGGTGACCTTGTCGCTGTGCCTGTTCGTCCTGCGGGCCGTCTGGCGCGCCCGGGCTCCCGAGCGGCTCGCGCGGCGCTGGGTGAAGGTGCTCCCGCATCTGATCGACACGGTGCTGCTGCTGTCGGGCGCGTGGCTCGCCTGGCAGCTCGGTGCGGCAGGTGTGCGGGGCTGGCTGCCCGCCAAGCTGGTCGCGCTCGTCGCCTACATCGTGCTGGGCAGCATCGCGCTGCGCCGTGGCGCACCGCGTGCGGTGAGCATGGGCGCCGCCATCGCGGCCGTCGCCACGTTCGGCTACATCGTATCGGTGGCGATCACCAAATCGCCGTGGAGCGTCCTGGCGGGCTAGCTTCCGAACGATCAGCCGGGCCGGCCGTCCGCGCGGGCGCGGACGAGCGAAGGCGCGTAGCTCCAGGCATACAGCGCAAACGCGAGCGACCAGCACGTGCCGGCGGCGAGGACGGTGCCGACGTAAGCGCTCGGCCATGCGAGCGGACCACCGACGCGAATCAGCGCGGCCGCGAAGACGAGCGTGTACATGGCGACGTCACGCCGATCCGCGACGAGCGGGCGTCCGGTGTGCCCGCGCGCGGTGCGCGTCATCATGCCGAGCGTGAGGCCGCCGATGGCACCCACGGTGAGTGCGTGCACGGCGAGGGGATCGGGTACCAGGCCCGCTGCGGCGAGCGCGCGCAGCACCAGGTGCAGCACGATCCACGCGTACGCGGCGTGCAGGACCCAGACCAGGGGCTTGTGCACGGTACGCCAGGGCTGCCAGAGCGCCAGGCGCGCGGCATGCACGGCGGCCAGCGCGCTCGTCAGCGGCAGCATCAGCCAGCCGGGAGCGCCGATCGCATCGGCAACGATCAGGACCACGATACCGCCGAGCGCGGCTCGTTCGACCGCGGGATGCCGGCGCGCGTGCGCGCCTGGAATGGCGTTGGCGGTGAACATCGGGATGACGCGCCCGCCCATGATCGCCATGATGAGCATCATCACGTCGAGCACCACGCGCAACGTCGTGCGCTCGGGCCATGCGACGACGTCCAGCGCGCTCAGGTGCAGCACGAGCGCGGCGCACGAGAGCAGCAGCAGGAGACCCACGAAGAAGAAATTGCGCCGGTTACGCGCACGCCACAGCGGCCTGCCGATGCTCGCGGCGACGACCAGCGGAAAGGCGACGTCGACGCACGCGGCCGCCACCTCGAAGCGCGTCGCCGCAAGCACGCGCCCCGCGAGCCATACTGCGGCGAGCGCTGCAAGATGCGCTCCACTGGCGGTCGGCTGGCCGGTCCAGTTGCGCACGGCCGTCAACAGGAAGCCCGTCACCACCGCGAGCGTGTAGCCGAGGAGCATTTCGCTGCCATGCCACGCGGCGCTTGGCACGTACTGAACCGGCAGGACGCCGGCGTACTGCAACGCCCACAAAGGGATCGACACGGCAGCGAAAACGCTCGCGAGCAGATAGAACGGCCGCATGCCGAGCGCCCACAGCGCGAACGGAGCGCCGCCCGGCGTCTGCGCGCTGTCGGGCCGGCGAGCGTGCTGGATCTGCATGGATCAGCGCGCGACGATGGTCGAGGAGGATGCAGCCTCCTCGGCGCGCAGGTGCGCCAGCTGCTCGCGCGCCTGCGTGCGGAACGCCTGCAGCGTGGCCTCCTCATCCCCCGGCCGCGGCGTCGTGCAGGCGATGCGGCGCACCAGCCGCGCGAGCCGGTCGCGCTGTGCGGTGACGTCCTCGACGGCGACCAGCGCGTCGGCGTGATCGCCGGCGTAGACCAGCTCCACCTTGCGATCCTGGCACACGCCGATGCAGGTCTGCGGCGCCTCGATCTTGCCGCAGCCGATGCACTGCCATACCGTCACGGTATCCGTCATGGGCGCCTGCGTGCGGCCGGCGAGCGGGTCACGGTGACGATCCCGAGCAGGCCGCGCAGCACGCCGAGATGGTCCTGCGTGCCGACGAGGTCGGCCAGCGAATAGCGGTCGAGCACGGCGTGGAATGCATCCACGGCCTCGGTGAGCACGTTGCGCAGGCGGCACGCGCGATAGATGGAGCACGGGGGCGCCGCGGCGTCGAAGCACGAGGCGGGAACGGGATCGCCTTCGGCGCAGCGCACGACGTCGCCGATGCGGATATCCGCCGCGGGGCGCGCAAGACGCAGGCCGCCGCCGCGGCCCCGGACATTGGCGAGGAAGCCCGCCTTGCCGAGCGCATGCACGACTTTCACGAGATGGCTCTCGGAGATGCCGTAGCGCTGTGCGATCTGGGCGATCGTGGCGCGGCCGTCGGGCTGCGCCGCGACGAAGATCAGCGTGCGCAGGCAGTAATCGGTGTAGTTCGTAAGACGCATCGTGATGGACGGCAGCCGGAGCGGTGCGGATTCACACCGCCCCGGCCGCGACGCGAGTGTTCAATCCGCGCCTTGCAGCACGCCCATCGTGCGTGCCTCGGCACGCGGCGGCCGGCGCAGCAGCATGCCGGCATAGACTGCGAGCAGCACGCCGCCCACGGCGAACACGACGTCACCAGGCACGCGCATCCACACCAGCGTTTCCATCACCGGAGAATGCACGATCGCCGGCGAGCGGGCGAACCACAGGCCGTGCGCGATGCTGGCCCAGGCCTGATAGATCCCCGCGGGCAGGAGCGATCCGAACACCATCATGGCGAGGCCGATGTTGAGCGACCAGAAGGTCCACGACAGGTAGCGGTCGGCGTGCAGCGAGCGCGCGTAGAGCCCGCGCAGGCAGAACAGCATCAGCCCGATGCCCAGCATGCCGTACACGCCGAAGAGCGCCGCATGCCCGTGGGCCGGCGTCATGTTGAGTCCTTGCACGTAATAGAGCGACGCGGGCGGGTTGATGGCGAAGCCCAGCAAGCCGGCGCCCACCGTGTTCCAGAACCCGACCGCGACGAAGCACAGGATCGGCCAGCGGTACGCCGCCACCCAGGCCGCGGCCTTGGTGCGACGGTAGCTCTGCAACGCCTCGGCGCCGATGAGGGCGAGCGGCACGACCTCGAGCGCGGAGAACACCGCACCGATCGCGATCACGGAGGTCGGCGTGCCGGTCCAGTACAGGTGATGCAGCGTGCCGAGGATGCCGCCGAAGAGGAACACGATCGTCTCGAGCACGATGGCGCGATTGGCGCTCGCCGAACCGATGAGGCCGAGGCGCGTGAAGATGAGCGCGATCACCGCGGTGGCGAACACTTCGAAGAAGCCTTCCACCCACAGGTGGACGAGCCACCAGCGGAAGTACTCGACCATCGAGTAGTGCGTGTGCTGGCCCCAGGTGAGCGAGCTCGCGTAGAACACGCCGATGCACGTGGCGGAGAGGAACACCATCGCGACGAGGCCGCGCGTCTCCGACGGCTTGCGCAGCGCGGGCCACAGCGCGCGACCGAGCAGCAGCAGCCAGAAGAGCAGGCCGACGAAGAGCAGGATCTGCCAGAAGCGCCCCATGCTGGTGAATTCGAGGCCCTGGTTGCCGAACCAGAAGCTGAAGTCGAAGCCCTGCTTGTGCAGCGTGCCGAGCCAGCCGAAGGCCGTCGATCCGACGACGATGGCGAGGAGGGCGTAGAACAGCACGTCGACGCCGAGCTTCTGCAGGCGCGGCTCGTGGCCCGACAGCAGCGGCGCGATGTACAACCCCGTGGCGAGCCACGCGGTCGCGATCCAGAACACGGCGAATTGCGTATGGATCGTCCGGCTCACGACATACGGCAGGACCTCGGCGAGCGGCAGGCCGAAGAACGCACGACCCTCGACGGCGTAATGCGCCGTCACGGCACCGAAGGCGATCTGCGCGAGGATCAGCCCGATGACGACGAAGAAATACTTGCGTGTCGCCTTCATCGACGGCGTTGCCACGGCGTTGATCAATGGATCGGAGGCCGGAGTGGCGGGCGGCGCGGTTTCGGCGTGGGCGCCCTGGAACCAGACCATGCCCGCGATGCCGGCGATCAGCAGGACGATCGAGGCGATCGACCACATCGCGCTGCCGGCGGTCAGCGTGTTGCCCGCAAGCGGCTCGTGCGGCCAGTTGCTCGTGTACGAGAGCCCCGATTCACCGGGACGATCCGTCGCCGCGGCCCACGAGGTCCAGAAGAAGAACGCGGCGAGCGCCTTGCGGTCCTGCGCGCGCGGCAGGGCGTTGTCGCTCATGGCGTATTGCTCGCGCAGCGCATCCTGCGTGCGGTCGTCGCCGAACAGCGCGGTGTAGTGCTGCTCGACCTCGCCGATTGCCTGCGCCCGCGCGCTGGATACGGTCAGCGTGCCGGTCGCGGCATCGTAGCGGTTGCGGCGCAGCTCGTCCTTGACGGCGGCGTCGATGGCGCTGCGATCGCTGGTGGACAGGTTGTCGAAGCTGCGCTCGAAGCGCTGGCGCGCCAGGATGTCGCGCAGCGCGACCGCTTCGCGATGCAGCCAGTCGGCCGACCAGTCGGGTGCCACGTAGCTGCCATGGCCCCACACGGTGCCGAGCTGCTGGCCGCCGGCCGAACGCCATGCGCGCTGGCCTTCCTCGATCTGCGCGCCGTCGTAGAGCGCCTTGCCGTCCTCGGCGATCACGCTGTTGGGAATCGGGGGCGCCGCGAGGTAGATCTCGCGGCCGAGCCAGCCGAGCACGCCGAACGACAGCACGAAAACGACGGCGAGACATTGCCACAATCTGCGCCCGGGTTTCATCGAATCCTCTCCTTTGTGTGTGCACTTGGTGTAGCTGCATTCTAGGAGCGGTGGCGCTAAAGATCTATTGCGTATCTACCTTATCTGACGCTTCCTTGATCCGCGTCAAAAGGCGCGTGGTCGATGCAATCCGGTGGCGCTGGAGTCAGCGCACGACGCGCAGCAGTTCCAGCTTGACGCCTGGCGTGGCCGTGGACCGTGCCACGGCCTGCACCACGGCTTCGGGCGTGCGCGCCCCGGCGTCCACGGCGAAGGACACCGCCGCCGGGTCGGCCGAGACGCGGATCGACGAGCGATCCACGCCGTGCGTGCGAGCCGCAGCCGCTTTGACCGCCCGCGCGAGGGCCTCGACATTGCCCCTGCCTTCGATGCCGGCGTACACGACGACGTCGTGGCGTGCCGCAGCGCGGGTGACGACGGCGTGGTCATAGGTTGCTGCCACCTTGTCCTCGACGCACGCGCCGCACGCGGCCGCCGCGATGGGTGTTGCGAGCAGCGCGAGCGCGAGCGCCGGCGCCAGGGAAGGTCGTGTGGGTGCCATCGTCATTTCCCCTTCGCCGCCGGCGGCGCCATGGGCGCAGCCGACAGCGTCTCCGAAGGATTCTTGGCGGTTCCCGGCGCGGCCGGCTGCGGCTGGGTGGCTCCTTGCGGCCGGATGTTCGCGTCGGCCCATTTGAAGTACGCAAGGTACTCGCGGATCTCGGCTTCGGACAGGTTCTGGTTCGGCATCGGTATCTTGTACGTGTCGAGCAGCGCCTTGGCCGTCGCGTCGGAGGCGAGCATCTGCTCGGGGCTTTTCAGCCAACGCGCCAGCCATGCCTCGTCATGCCGCTTCGTGACCTGGTAGAGATCAGGGCCGAGCTTGTCGCCGCCTGCGATCGAGTGGCACGCAAGGCACTTCGACTCGAAGGCGAGCTTGCCGCGCACGGCGGTTGCGTCGGTCGGTGCGCCAGTGGCCGGGATGTTGTGGTGCTCCGAATCGCTCGCACCTTCCTCGGGCTTCCCACCTGCCTTGATGAGGCCGATCGCGCCCTGCGAGGCGTTGGCGAAGTGGTGGTCGACCATCACATAGCTGCCCGCCTCGGGCACCACGAATTCCGTGATCGCGCCGGACGACGAGCCGAGCAGCACGGTCTGCATGCCGCGCATCTGGTTGTCCGGGTTGCCGTCCACCCACACGCGGTCGAAGATCGTGCCGACGACGTGGAAGCTCGACGTGTTCGACGGCCCCACGTTCAGCACGAACAGGCGCACGCGCTCGCCGGGCTTGGCCGGCAGCGGCTTGTCGACGAGGCCGTTGTAGCGGCCGTTGAACACGGTATAGGTGGGCGCCTTGGAGCGCACGCGCTCGCCGTCGAGCACGTAAAGCGGCACGCCGTCGACCTTGCGCTTGTCGGGATCGGGCTTGGTGTAGAACTCGCTCTGCACGACGGCGTACTCGCGATCCACCTTGGTGGGATAACCTTCGCGCGGCTCGACGATCATCATGCCGTACATGCCCGACGCGATGTGCTCGAGCACCATCGGCGTGCCGCAGTGATACATGAACACGCCCGGGTAGTTGGGCGTGAACTCGTAGCTGATGGTCTGGCCCGGCGCCACCGACCGGTACTTGTCCTGCGGCGAGACCATCGCCGAATGGAAATCCATCGAGTGCATCATCGGCGCGGCGGTCATCTTGAGCGCGGGCGCAGGCTCGTCGGAGCGGTTGGTCATCGAGAACTTGATGCGATCGCCCACGCGCACGCGGATGACCGGACCGGGCACCTGGTCGCCGAAGGTCCACGCGGAGAACCGCACGCCCGGCGCGATCTCGATGATCTTGTGCGTCGTGTCGAGGCGCACTTCCTTCACCGCATCCGTGACCAGCGGCTTCACCGCTGCATCCATCGACAACGAAGAGCCCTCGGCGAAGGCGCCGGTGTGGCGCTCGGCCGACAGGACGGCGGCCGAGGGCTTGTAGTCCATCTTCGCCTGTTCATAACCATCGTTCGCGCCGCCGTCGCCTGTGGGCGTCTTCGCGGCCGGCGCCGCTGCGGCTGGCGGCGGTGGCGCAGCCGCCCGCTCGGGCGCGGGGCCGCATCCGGCTGCAAAAGCCAGCGTCATCACGCCGGCAACGATCATCCGAAAGCGAGCGGGCAGCATCCTGCATCTCCTGTGCGCGGACCCGCGAACGCGGGCATGACCGCACCTTATGGTGAAGGTAGATGCGAGATGATGATTTAGATCAAAGCGCCGGCATTGCGCCGCCCTGAGAGGGTCATGAGCCGATCGGTGGCGTCAGTCGCAGCTCGGGACGCGGCGCGTCCCGTAAAGACCCGTCGGGTAACGTGGTCATGCACTCGTGGAAGATCCGCGCCGCGCACCCCGCGCACTTGGCGGCGTCGAGCCTCGCATAGATCGTACGCAGCGCCTGGTCCTTCGTGTCGAAGATGCGCTCGAGGCCGATGGTCGCAAGACGCCCCGAGCGCTCGAGGATCTGCAGCACGCCCGCCTTGACGTTGCACAGGTAGAGCGCCCCGCCGGCGCTGCGCAACAGCTGCGCGTGCTGCGCGAGCAGGGCTGCGCCGGTTGCGTCGATGAAGTTCACGCCACTCATGACGAGCAGCACGTGGCGCGTGGCCGGGCGCGCACGATGGGCCGCCTCGAGCTGGTCCTGGACGTGGTCGACGGCGCCGAAGAACAGCGACCCGTCGATGCGCAGGATGTCGAGCTGTGGACAACTCGGCGCACCGGCGGACGGTGCGCGGAAGTGCCGCGCCTCTTCGGGCGAGGGCTGCACGCGCGTGACACGCGGATGCGTCGTGCGATGCAGGTACACGACCAGCGACACGAGCACGCCGAGCAGGATCGCCACCTCGAGCCGGATGGTCAGCGTGGCGACGAACGTCACGGCGAGCGTCAGCGCCTCGCCCCGGCTGACGCGGGCCAGTTGGCGCATCGCCCGCACGTCGATCAGCTGCCAGGCGACGATGAACAGCACCGCCGCCATCGCCGCGATGGGCACGTAGCTCGCCAGCGGACGCACCAGCAGCAGGATCAGCAGCAGGAAGCCGGCGGAGAACACGGCCGCCAGCGGCGTGCGCGCGCCGGCTTCGAAGTTCGCGCCGGTGCGATTGAACGAGCCGGATGTGGGATAGCTCGACGTGAATGCACCGACGATGTTCGCGAGGCCCTGGCCGATGAGCTCCTGGTTGCCGTCGAGCCGCTGGCCGGAGCGCAGCGCAACCGCACGGGCGCTCGAGATCGCCTCCGTGAGGCCGATGAGGGTGAGCGCGAGCGCAATCGGCGCGAGCTCCCGCCATGCCTGCAGCGACATTTCGGGCCACGACAGCGGCGGCACCGCGGACGGCAAGGCGCCGAGGGTGGCGATGCCCGCGATGCCCGCCTCCTTCAATCCGAACGCGAACAGCGACCCGATCACGATGCCCGTCAGCATGTACGGTACCTGGCGCAGCCACCGCCGCCCGGCAAGCGCGGCCGCGAGCGTCACGATGCCTACGGCGAGCGACGGCAGGTGCGTTTCGCGCACGTGCTCGATGAAGGTGAGCAACGCACCGATGAAGCTCGGCTGCTGCGCCACGTCGAGCCCGAAGAAGTTGCGCAGCTGGGCGCTGATGATCAGCAGTCCGGCGCCCGCGGTGAAGCCCAGCACGACCGTGGTCGAGATGAAGTTGACGAGGAAGCCCAGGCGCGCGATGCCGAAGCCGAGCTTGATCAGCCCGATCATGAGATTGAGCGTGAGCACGCGCAGCACGTACGCGGCGCCGAACGGCGGCGCGATCGCGCCGACCGTGGCGAACACCATGAGCGACGTCGCGTTCGTCGGGCCCGACACCAGATGCCACGACGAGCCCCACAGCGCGCCGACGACGGCGGGGACCATCGCGCCGTACAGGCCGTACTCGGGCGGCATGCCGGCGAGCGTGGCGAAGGCGACGCCCTGCGGCAGCACGAGCACCGCCGAGATGGCGCCTGCGATCAGGTCCGCGCGCAGCGTCTCCCGGTTGACCCGATGACGCCAGGCGAGGAACGGGAAGAGAGCGCGGATCAGCGGGGACACGGGGGTTCGCGGCGAAAGATCAGCCGCGATGATGCGGTGCGCACCGGCCGGCGCGCAAATGCCACGCAACCGCAGGAGCCGTCAGGCAGCGATTGCGCGGCCGTCGTCGGCCGGGCCGGTGCCTTTGTCGGGCCTGGCCGGCGACGCGGCTTCGATCCTGGGCGTATTGTGCATCAGCAGCGCCAGCACGCAGCTTGCCGTGCGCGCTTCCAGGGTATCGGAGCGGCTCGTGAGCACGATCGGCACGCGTGCGCCGAGCACGACACCCGCGGCCAGGCCCTGCGTCAGCGCCGTGAGCGTGCGCAACAGGATGATGGCGGACTCCATGCCGGGTGCAAGCAGCACGTCGGCATGACCCGCGACCTGCGAGCGCTCGTCGGTGAGGGTGAGCGCCTGGTCAGGGGTCAACGGTCCTTCGACGAGCGCACTACCGAACACGCCCTGCGCGGCCATCGATTTCAGCGCGACGGCATCGGTGGTGGATGGAAATGCCTGCGACGGACCGTCCACCGCCGCGAGCAGTGCGACGCGCGGCGTCGCGATGCCGACCGCACTGGCGAGCTGCAGCGTATTGCGCAGGATGTCGCGCTTGGCCGCGAGGTTGGGCGTGACGTTGAGCTGCGCGTCGGCCAGCACGATCATGCGATCGAGCCCCGGCAGGTCGAGCACGCACGCATGCGACAGCCGGGTGTCGGTGCGCAGCCCCGACTCGGGTGCCGCGACAGGCGCGAGCAGGTCCTCGTTGCCGAGGCTGCCCTTCACGAGCGCATCGATCACGCCGTCGCGTGCGAGCTCGACGGCCCGTGCAGCGGCCGCGCGTGGCTCATCGGCCGTGTCGACCAGGGCCAGGCGCGAGATATCGAGGCCGGCGTGATTGGCAACGTCCCGGATGCGCGCTTCCGGGCCCACGAGCGTGGGCTGCAGGTAGCCTGCGAACGCACCGGACAGCGCGAGCTGCATGCTGTCGCGATCGCATGGGAAGACGTGAGCGGCGCGCAGCGGGTTGCTGCGGCGTGCGCGCTCCACCAGCTTCTGCACGTGCGGGCGTTGCACCATGGGCCGGGCAGGTTGGCGATCGGAAGCGGCATTGTCAACCGCGAACGACCGGCCGCAAAGGGGCTGCCGCAGCAGGCGGCCGAGCGGACGATGGCCGGGGACAGGCGGTAGCGGCGCGCCTGGACCCTACACGCGGCCTTTCCAGGGCACGACCAGGCGCTCGACGTAGCGCATCAGCAGGTCGAACAGGTAGGCCACGACGCCGATGACGACGATGCCCATGATGACGACGTCGGTGCGCAGGAAGTTCGACGCATTGAGCACCATCTGGCCGAGCCCCACGGTGGCGGCGACCATTTCGGCGGCGACGAGGGTCGTCCAGCCGAAGCCGATCGCGATGCGCATGCCCGTGAGGATCTCCGGCATCGCGGCCGGGATGACGACATGAAAGATGACCTGCCATTTCGAGGCGCCCATCGAATAGGCGGCGTTGATCTGCTCGATGGTCACGCCCCGTACGCCGGCGCGGGCTGCCATGGCGAGCGGCGCGAAGCACGCGAGGTAGATCAGGACGACCTTGGCGGTCTCGTCGATGCCGAACCAGATCACGATGAGGGGCAGGTACGCGAGCGGTGGCAGCGGGCGGTAGAACTCGATCGGCGGATCGAAGATGCCGCGCGCGATGCGCGACACGCCCATCGCGATGCCGACCGGCACGGCGGTCACGCACGCCAGCACGAACGCGGCGAACACGCGATAGAGGCTCCACCAGAAGTGCTCCGAGAGCGGCTTGCCGCCCTGGATGTCGCCGCGCCAGGCCTCGCCGAAGCTCTTGACGATCTTTTCCGGCGTGGGCAGGAACAGGTCCTTGATCCAGCCCTCGTGCGTGGCGACCCACCACAGCACGACGAGACCGACGACGGTGATGACGCTGATCAGCGTGCTCGGACCTTCGCCCGGTACGCTGTAGCCCTTGATCGCCCGCACCGTGCGCGCATCCCGTGTGGCTGCGCCGTCGACCGCTGCAGGAGCCTGTGCTCCGGCCGCGCCGGCCGCGGGGGGCAGGTCGGGCACTGGCGTGGGCAACGAGCTCATGTCAGGCGGCCGCCGCATCCGCTTGCGCGGGCGCGGCGTGAATGAGCCGCAGGATCTCCTCGCGCAACCCGATGAATTGGGCATCCGCCTTGACGGCGCGCGCATCGCGCGTGTCGATGAAGCGGCGGCTGAAGTCGAGCTTGTAGCGATGCGCGATGCGTCCCGGCGAGGGCGTCATGACGATCAGCTCGGTGGCGAGGAACAGGGCTTCTTCCACGCTGTGCGTGATGAAGAAGAACATCTTGTGCGTCTTCCACCACAGCTCGAGGATGAGCTCCTGCATCTGCTCGCGCGTCAATGCGTCGAGTGCGCCCATCGGCTCGTCCATCAGCATCACCTCGGGGTCGCTCGCCAGCGCGCGCGCAAGGCCGACGCGCTGCTGCATGCCGCCCGAAAGCTGATAGACCGGATGGCGTGCGAACTTTTCCAGGCCGACGAGACGCAGCTTGTCCAGTGCCACCTGCTGCCGCTCGGGCTTGGGCACGCCGCGCATGCGCAGGCCGAATTCGACGTTGTCGACGACGTTGAGCCAGGGCATGAGCGCGTGCTTCTGGAACACCACACCACGCTCGGCGCCCGGTCCCGTCACGCGCTGGCCGTCGAGGACGATGTCGCCCTCGGAAGGCTCCATGAACCCGGCGATGCACGACAGCAGCGTCGTCTTGCCGCAGCCGGACGCGCCGAGCGCGACGACGAAGTCGCCGGGATCGAGTGCCAGGTTCACGTCGGACAGCGCCAGCGTGGTGCGGCCGCCGGACCCGGCGTAATTGACGCTGACGTGGCGGATCTCGAGCTTGCTCAAGGGCGCTTTCCGCAGGCGGTGGAAGCCTCCAAGGTTACCGCGTGGGGTGCGGAAGCGCGAGAGCCCGGAGCGTCACTGCGCGCCCTTGCAGTCGGGGCCGAGCCAGCGCGCCTTCTGCGCCATGTGCGTGTTGCCCCGCGAGGCGGATTTGATGTCCATCTCGAGCGCGTAGCGGTCCGGCGCAATGTCGTACACCCGCCCGTCGATCTCGGAGAACGCTGCATCGGGTCCCTTGCAGACGGCGTGGATATGCACCTCCGTGGTCGAGCGCTGCGACGCCTGCGGAGTGCACGCGTGGTCTTTCGACACGCCCTTCATCAGGTTGGACTCGTCGGCCATGTCCTGGGGAGTCAGGCACACGCGCGTCACCATGGTCGGCGTGCCGTCGGCCCCGAGCGTCATGCCCATGCCGCCACGCTTCATCGCTTGCTCCATCTGCGCGCGCTGTTCCGGCGGCATGGCCGCGAGGCGCTGGCGCATCTCCTGCATCTTCGCCGCGTCTTCCGCGCTGCCGCCGCCGACGCTGTATTGGACCTCCCACAGTCCCGGTTTGCGTTGGGCGAGCGCGGCGTTGTCGGCGAAGCCGGGTGCGGCCAAACCGCCGAGCGGAAGGGCGAGCACCAGGAGGAGCAGCTTGCGGGTCATGGTGGCCTCTCGAAAGGACGATGCCGCGCACGATGCGCCGGCCATGCGTTCAGTACGCGCGCGAGCCTTCCGGGCGGACATGGCCGCCGGCTCTGCCGGCGGCCCGAACGACAGTGCATCCCGGCTCGCGGGGACGACCCTTGCGCGGCCCGGGGCCGCGCAGGATCACTTCATCGCGTCCTTCACGTAGGCGTCGGTCACTGCGGTCGAATAGTCGGGCAGCGTCTTCTCGATCTGCTTTTGCGACAGCTGGAACTGCGCGGTTGCCTCCAGCGCCTTCGCCGCCAGGCTGTTCTTGCCACCGCCGAGCCACTTGCTGTTCTGCTCTGCCAGGGTCGGGAAGCGATACAGCGCCATGCCGGCGGGCACGTCCTCGGGCTTGGCGCCCGACCACTTGGCGACCGCCTTGACTTCCGGTGAGTCGGCAGTCCACTTGGCCTTGTTCGCGCGGTACTTCTCGTCCGCGGCCGCCAGGACCTTGACGAACTTCACCATGAAGTCGTGGTTCTGCTTCGCCCAGTCCTTGTTGACGACGTAGCCGTCGAACGTCGCCTTGCCGGTTTCCGCCGAAAGCTTGCCCGATGTCAGGATGACCTTGCCGTCCTTCTTCACCTCGGAGAGCACCGGATCCCAGATCCACGTCGCCTGGATGTCGCCGCGCTGCCATGCCGCGCGCACCTCGGGCGGACGCATGTTCAGGATCTGCACGTCGGCCGGGTTGATCTTGGCCTGCTCGAGGGCGACCATGGTGTGGAAGTGCGTGGTCGAGTTGAAGGGCATCGCGATCTTCTTGCCTTTCAGATCGGCGACGGAGTTGATGCCCGAGCCGTTCTTCGCGACCAGGGCCTCGGCATCACCGATGTCGTCGAGGATCCAGAACAGCTCGAGGGGCTCGCCGCGCGACACCGCCGCCGCGACGCCTGCGGATCCCACCTCACCGATCTGCACTGCGCCCGAGGCCATCGCCTTGATGACTTCCCCGCCACCGCCGAACTGCTTCCAGTTGATCTTGTAGCCGGTGGCCTTCTCGAGATCCTTCGCATCCTGCGACACCCGGTAGGGGTCGAGCATG
>DATILY010000064.1:0-18177 GCA_035475895.1 Casimicrobiaceae bacterium
ATCGAGGCCCAGAACGCGCTCCGCGACGTTGCGCTGATCTGCATTACGATCGCGTCGCTGCGCCTGACACCGCGCGGGCCACGCGCGGCGAACGAGTTCTCGTTCCGGCCGATGATCGAGGTGGCGATCCTCTTCGCCGGCATCTTCCTGACGATCATTCCCGCGCTGGCGATCCTGCGCGCCGGGCACGAGGGCGTCCTCGCGCCGGTGCTCGGGCTCCTGACCGGTGCGGCCGGCGAGCCGTCGGACGCGCGCTACTTCTGGCTGACCGGCATGCTTTCATCGTTCCTCGACAACGCCCCCACCTACCTGGTGTTCTTCAGCCTCGCGGGCGGCGACCCGGTGCAGCTGATGGGCCCGCTGGCGTCAACGCTCGCGGCCATCTCGGCCGGTGCCGTGTTCATGGGTGCGAACACGTACATCGGCAACGCACCGAATTTCATGGTGAAGTCGATCGCCGAATCCCATGGCGTCCGAATGCCGAGTTTTTTCGGATACCTCGGTTGGTCGCTGCTCGTGCTCGGCCCTGTATATCTGCTGTTGACACAGTTGTTCTTCGGCTGACCAGTCCAACGACCCTCCTGGACCGAGCCGGACAAGCTGCAACGCGCGAAACTGCAACCCGGCTGGCGAGTTAGCCGGCCCAGCGCGACAGAAAACGAGGAGGCCGATGAAAACTGCTGGCGGAGAGGGCGGGATTCGAACCCGCGTTAGGGGATTACCCTAAACACGCTTTCCAGGCGTGCGACTTAAACCGCTCATCCACCTCTCCGGTGGTGCCATTTTACCTCGCGGGGCGACGCGGCGCCCCTACAGGACGAACGACACGATCATCGCCGCCACGGCGAGCGTCATCGCGACCGTCGCAAACCAGCCCAGCCGCTGGAGCTTTCGCGTGATCACGAAGGGACCCATGAT
Source organism: Casimicrobiaceae bacterium (assembly GCA_035475895.1). GTDB lineage: Bacteria > Pseudomonadota > Gammaproteobacteria > Burkholderiales > Casimicrobiaceae > VBCG01. The sequence continues at coordinate 919 of DATILY010000064.1, forward strand.
GTCCGCGCGCACCGCCATGCGCATCATGACGGCCATGATGGGCACGGCGATGACGCCGTTGAGCACCGCTGCCCAGAACAACGCCTTGATGGGGTCGATGTGCGTGAAGCCGAGCGCGAGCCCCAGGACGGTCGACGCGGTGATGATGGAATAGAAGCCCTTCGCTTCCGCCGGCTGCAGCCCATGGCCGATCGGCCACTCCATGGCCTCGGCAACGGCATACGCCGCCGACCCGGCGAGCACCGGTACGGCGAGCATCCCCGTGCCGATGATGCCTGCAGCGAACAGCGCGAAGGCCAGGTCGCCGGCGATCGGCCGCAATGCCTGCGCCGCCTGCGCGGATGAGTCGATGTTGTGCACCCCGGCTGTGTGCAGCGTCACCGCGGCGGTCAGCATGATCGAGAACGCGATCGCGTTGCTGAAGATCATGCCGGCATACGTATCCCACTTGATGCGGCGCAGATGAGCGCGCGCGTTGTCGGGCGAGAAGCGCAGCGGCTGCTCGCCGGACGTCATGCGCTGCTCCTCCACTTCCTGGGACGCCTGCCAGAAGAACAGGTAGGGGCTGATCGTGGTGCCGAGCACGCCCACGAGCAGCATGAGGTAGTCACGCGTGAGCTCCACCGGCGGCACGATCGTGGCGATGAACAGTTCGCGCCACGGGATGTGCACGCTGAAGACCACGGCAACGTAGGCGAACAGCGCGAGCGTCAGCCACTTCAGCACGGGCGCGAGGCGCCGGTACGGCAGGAACAGCTGTGCCGCCACCACCAGGATGCCGAATCCGATCGAATACACCTGCGCCGAGCCGTCGATGACCAGGCGCAGCGCCTCGCCCATCGCGCCGATGTCGGCCGCGATGTTGATCGTGTTCGCCACCAGCAGCAGGGACACGATGAACCACAGCAGCGGCCGCGGGTAGTGCTCGCGCAGGTTGAAGGCGATGCCGTGGCCGCTCACCCGGCCGATGCGCGCGCTGACGATCTGGATGCCCACCATCAGCGGCGTCGTGAGCAGGACGCTCCAGAGCATGCCGAGCCCGAACTGCGCCCCGGCCTGCGAATACGTCGCGATGCCGCTCGGGTCGTCGTCCGCGGCCCCGGTGATGAGGCCGGGTCCGAGCCGATCGAGAAAGGATTTGGCGCGCGTGATCATGGTGGTCGTGCCCATGACCGACGTGCGTGCCGCTCGCGGGCGCCCGAGTATACAGTCGCCCTCGGCGAACCGGCATGCCTCGCAACGCGAATGGCAAGCGCGGCGCAAGGTCCGTGAAAGCAAGCACCGGGCGGTGGCGGCTCATCAGCCGGCGTCCCGGTACGACGGATCAGTTGCGAAACTCTCGATGCTCACCCACGTTCTTGGGCGGCGAATGCGTGATCGCGGCCTTGGCGATGGCGAGCATCCGGACCATCTTGCTCGACCCGGGATCCCAGTACTCGCCCCTCTCCACGTCGATGCGCAGCAGCCCGAGATTCGGGTCGTCGGGTCCATGCGGAAACCACGCGCCTGCCATGGCGTTCCAGAGTTCCTTCACCTTGCGCTGTCGGCCGTGCGCCGACACGCCCCACTACAGCAGCTGCGGCTGCCGCTGCGTGCAGTCGACCACGGCGAGCGCCGTCATGTTGACGAGGCGGCGCACCGTCGCCGATGGCGTGAGGATGTGCGCCGGCTTGGCGACTCCGAGCAGGATGGGGCCGAGCGTCACGCCGCCGCCGACCGCCACCTTGAGCAGGTTGAAGGAGATGTTGGCGGCGTCCAGCGTGGGCATGATGAGCAGGTTGGCGTCGCCCTTCAGCCGCGAGTTCGGAAACGCGATGTTGCGCACCACTTCGCTCAGTGCGGCATCGCCGTGCATTTCGCCGTCCACCTCGAGGTCGGGATCCATGCCGTTGATGAGTGCCAGCGCGGCCCGCATCTTCTTCGCCTGCGGATCGTCGCTGGTGCCGAACGATGAATGCGACAGCAGCGCGACCTTCGGCACGATGCCGAAGCGGCGGATTTCCTCGCTTGCCAGGATGGTGATCTCCGCGAGCTGCTCGGCGGTTGGATCCGGATTGACGTACGTGTCGGCGATGAACACCGTGCGGCTGGGAAGCATCACCGCGTTCATGGCCGAATAGCCGCGCACGCCCTTGCGCAGCCCGATCACCTGGTCGATGTACAGGCGATGCTGCGCGTGCGTGCCCGTGATGCCGCACAGCATGCCGTCGGCCTCGCCACGATGGATCATCATGGCCCCGATGAGCGTGTGCTGCAGGCGCATCTCGATCTTCGCCCGCTCCTGCGACACGCCCCGGCGCTCCGTCAGCTGCCAGTACTGCGTCCAGTACTCGCGATAGCGGGCGTCGTACTCGGGATTGACGATCTCGAAGTCCTTGCCCGGCTGGAGCCGCAGGCCGAAACGCTCGATGCGCTGCTCGATCACGGCGGGCCGTCCGACGACCAGCGGGAACGCGAGCTTCTCGTCGATGACCACCTTGACGGCACGCAGCACGCGCTCGTCCTCGCCCTCGGCGTAGACGATGCGCTTGGGCGACTGCTTGGCGGCCGTGAAGATCGGCTTCATCAGCAGGCCGGAGTGGTAGACGAAGCTCGTCAGGCGCGCGCGGTACGCGTCGAAATCGGCGATGGGCCGCGTCGCCACGCCCGACTCCATGGCCGCGCGCGCCACCGCCGGGGCGATCTGCACGATCAGCCGGGGATCGAAAGGTTTAGGGATCAAGTATTCCGGGCCGAACGACAGGTCCTCCACGCCGTACGCGGAGGCGACGATGTCCGACTGCTCGGCCAGCGCGAGATCGGCGATGGCGCGCACGCAGGCGAGCTTCATCGCCTCGTTGATCGCAGTCGCCCCGACATCGAGCGCGCCGCGGAAGATGAACGGAAAGCACAGCACGTTGTTCACCTGGTTCGGGAAGTCCGACCGGCCCGTCGCGATGATGGCGTCCGGCCGCGCGGCCTTGGCGATGTCGGGCATGATCTCCGGCTCGGGATTGGCCAGTGCCAGGATCAGCGGACTGGCATTCATTTGCGCGAGCCACTCGGGCTTCAGCACGCGCGCCGCCGAGAGGCCGAGGAACACGTCGGCGCCGGGCAGGATGTCGGCGAGCGCGCGCGCCTTGGTCGGTTGCGCATAACGGATCTTGTTCTCGTCCATCTCCTCCTTGCGGCCTTCGTACACGACACCCTTGATGTCGCTCACCCACATGTTCTCGCGGCGCACTCCGAGCGAGACGAGGAGATCGAGGCACGCGAGCGCCGCCGCGCCCGCACCCGAGCACACCAGCTTGATGTCCTCGAGCTTCTTGCCGACGACGCGCAGGCCGTTGAGGACCGCCGCGCCGACGATGATCGCGGTGCCATGCTGGTCGTCGTGGAACACGGGGATCTTCATGCGCTCGCGGCACTTGCGCTCGATGTAGAAGCATTCGGGCGCCTTGATGTCCTCGAGGTTGATGCCGCCGAACGTCGGCTCGAGCGCGGTGATGATGTCGACCAGCTTGTCGGGATCGCGCTCGTTGAGCTCGATGTCGAAGCAATCGAGGCCGGCGAACTTCTTGAACAGGACCGCCTTGCCTTCCATCACCGGCTTGGCCGCGAGCGGTCCGATCGTGCCGAGGCCCAGCACCGCCGTGCCGTTGGTGACCACGCCGATGAGGTTGCCGCGCGCGGTCAGTGCGAACGCTTCCTGGGGGTCGCGCACGATCTCGTCGCACGCGGCCGCGACGCCGGGCGAATAGGCGAGTGCGAGGTCCCGCTGGTTGGTGAGCTGCTTGGTCGCGGAGATTGCGATCTTGCCGGCCGGCAGGCGGCGGTGGTACTGCAGCGCGTCCTGGCGGATCGTGTCGTCGGTCATGGGAGTGATCGCCACGCGTGTACGCGGCCCGTGCGGGTTATCGCGGCCATGATACGCCGGCCCTTACGACGGCATTCCGCCGGTCGGGCCGATATAATCGAGGTCCATGCGCGATCCCGCCGCCTGCCGGTGAACAGCGTTCCCATCTTCTGGGCCGTCGCGCTGGTCCTGCTTGCATTGACGGTCACGGTGCTGTTGCGCCCGCTCATGCGCCGGCGCGCACCGAGCGCGCCCAGCGAAGCGGCCGCGCGCCTGGCCGTCTACCGCGACCAGAAGCGCCAGCTCGACGACGACCTCGCGGCCGGCGTGCTCGCGCCGGCGGAGCACGCGGCCAGCGTCGACGAGCTCGCCCGCCGCCTGGGCGTCGAGCTCGACCAGGCGGCGCAGGCAACGAGCGAGGAGCGCCGCGAGCGCTCGAGCTTCGTCGCAGCGCTGGCCGTCGTTGCGATCATTCCGGCGGGTGCGATCGTCCTCTACCTCGTGCTCGGCGCGCCGGACGCGCTCCGCGCGCGCACGGAAGCGAGCGCCCGTCCCGACGACGCGCAGATCATGGCCATGGTCGACAGCCTCGCCGCGAAGATGCAGGCCAATCCCGCGGATCCCAAAGGCTGGCGCCTGCTCGGGCGCAGCTATGCGGCGCTCGGCCGCTACAACGCCGCCGCCAAGGCCTATGCCAACGCGGTGCAGCGCGGCGGCGAGAACGCGGACGACCTGACCGACTGGGCCGAAGTCCTCGCGCTCGCGCACGACCGCACGGTGAGCGGCGAGCCCGAGCAGCTCGCCAAGCGCGCGTTGGCCGTGCAACCGGATCATCCCAAGGCATTGGCATTGCTGGCGACCGCCGCGTTCGAGCGCCGCGACTTCGACGGCTCGATCGCCCTGTGGCGCCGATTGCAATCCGTCGTTCCTGCCGGCGGCGAAGACGCCGCCCAGACCGCCGCTGCGATCGCCGAGATCGAGCGGGTGCGCGCAGGGGCGTCATCGCTGACGCAGGCGCCCGGCTCCACCGGAACGGCGTCTTCGCCTGTGGCGACATCCTCTTCGGCGTCGTCTTCCTCGGGGATATCGTCGCCCTCCGCAGCCGCATCGTCGCCACGCGCGCCGTCGTCTTCCGCGGCCGCGCCCGGCAGCGCCGCCGTGGCGGGCCAGATCGACATCGCGCCCGCGCTCGCGTCGAAGATCTCGCCCGGCGACACGCTGTACGTGTTCGCCCGTGCGCGCAACGGTCCGCGCATGCCATTGGCCGTGTGGCGCACGACCACTACGCAATGGCCGCGCCCATTCCGGCTGGACGACACGATGGCCATGGCAGGCGGGCCGAAGCTGTCGTCGGTCGATGCGGTGATCATCGAGGCGCGCGTCAGCCATTCGGGTGACGCGACGCCGCATCCGGGCGACGTGATGGGTCCAGGCGTCGAGGCCAAGCCGGGCGCGCAGGATGTGCGCGTCGTGCTCGACCACACCGTGCCCTGAGTGGCGCGCACGTCGATCGCCGCGCTTCGACGCTGATGACCGCCCTCCTCCGACTCGACGTGGAAGGCCTGGGCGCGATCCGCGGCACCACGCGGCTGTTCAGCGGTGTCGATTTTCACGTGCAGGCGGGTCAGCTCCTGCTCGTGCGCGGACCCAACGGCGCGGGCAAGACGACGCTGTTGCGCACCCTCGCGGGGCTCTCGGCTGCGCTCGACGGCGCGGTCGCGTGGTGCGGCGAGCGCATGCGTCCGCTCGACGCGCGGCTGCGTGCCGTGGTCTCGTTCGCCGGGCACGCGCCCGCCGTCAAGGACGAGCTCACCGCCGAGGAGAATCTGCACGCGCTGCTGACGCTCATGGGCGAGCCTGCCGGCGATGCGCTGCTCCGCGACGGGCTTGCCGCCGCCGGCCTCGCGGCGCAGCGCACGCTGCCCGCGCGCGTGCTCTCCCAGGGTCAGCGCCGCCGTATCGGCCTTGCACGGCTCGCCGCAACCGCGCGACCTTTGTGGATCCTCGATGAGCCCGCCACGGCGCTCGACGATGCCGGGCTTGCCTGGCTCGCCGAGCTGGTCGAGCGTCACCTGCGCGCGGGAGGCATCGTGGTCGCCGCCAGTCATCAGCCGCTTGCCGTCGCACCCGCGCGCACGGCCACGCTGGCGCTCGGATGATCCCCGACGCCGCCGCGCCGCCCTTCCCGGCGCCAGCGGCAAGCGGGGCGGGTGCCGGATTCGCCTGGGCGCTGCGCCGCGACTTGCGCATCGGCGTGCGCACGAAAGGCGAGCTCGGCGTACAGGTCCTGTTCTACGTGCTCGTGGCCACGCTGTTTCCGCTCGCTACGGCGCCGGAGCGCACGCTCCTGGCGGCGCTCGGCCCCGGCGTGCTGTGGGTCGCCGCGCTGCTCGCGTCGCTGCTGTCGCTGCCGCGGCTGTTCGCGTCGGATTTCGCGGACGGCACGCTCGAGCAGCTCGCCCTGTCGCCGTATCCGCTGGCGGCCCTCATCTCCGGTAAAATAACGGCACATTGGGTGACGACCGGGCTGCCGGTCGCGCTGCTCGCGCCGCTGCTCGGCCTGCAATACGCGCTGGACGATCCTGCGCGCTACACGCTGGCCGCGGCGCTGCTCCTCGGTACGCCGGTGCTGTCGCTGCTCGGTGCAGTCGGCGCGGCGCTGACGCTCGGTCTGCGCGGCGGTGGCGGCAGCCTGCTCGCGCTGCTCGTGCTGCCGCTGTACGTGCCGGTCCTGATCTTCGGTGCCGGTGCCGTCGAAGCCGTCCGCGGCGGGCTGTCGGCGGCGCCGCATCTGTCGCTGCTGGCCGCGTGCCTGCTGGTCGCTGCGGTGGGCGCACCCTTTGGCGCCGCAGCGGCCGTGCGGATCGCCCTTGAATGACCATGAACTGGTTCAAGTACGCCTCGCCCTCCTCCTTCTACCCGCTCGCGGGCCGGATTGGCGCCGCATGTGCGGTGGCGGCCGCGGCGCTGACGGTCGCCGGCCTGTACCTCGCCTTCGTCGTGGCGCCCACGGATGCGACGCAGGGCGAGTCGTACCGCATCATCTTCATCCACGTCCCCACCGCGTGGATGGCGATGTTCATCTATCTCGTGATGGCAGGCTGGAGCGCGCTCGCCCTCGGCTTCAACACTCGGCTGTCGGCGATGATGGCCCAGGCGCTCGCGCCGACCGGCGCGCTGATGGCGTTGCTGGCGCTGTGGACCGGCGCCTTCTGGGGCCGCCCCGCATGGGGCACCTACTGGGCATGGGACGCGCGCATGACGTCCACGCTGATCCTGCTGTTCCTCTACCTTGGCGTGATCGCGCTGCGCCACGCCATCGCCGATGCCCGCCGCGCCGACCGCGCGTGCGCGGTGCTCGCGCTCGTGGGTGCCATCAACGTGCCGATCATCTATTTTTCGGTCCGCTGGTGGAACACGCTGCATCAGGGGTCGACGGTGAGCCTCACGAGCGCGCCCAAGATGGCGGCGACCATGCTGGCCGGCATGCTCGTCATGACCCTGGCCGCATGGTGCTACGCGATCGCGATCGCCCTCGTCCGGGTGCGCGCCATCATCCTCGAGCGCGAAGGCGGCAGCGCGTGGACGCGCGAGCTGATGGCCGCGGAGGCAACGGCATGATGGAGTTCCTGGCCATGGGCGGCTACGCGTGGTACGTCTGGATGTCGTACGGGGCGGTGGCGATCGTGGTCGCAACCGAGATCGTCGCGACACGCGCGCGGCTGCGCCGGGCGCGCTCGCAGGCGCGGCACATGTCCGCCGCACCCGCCGCGCCAACGGCGCGCTTCGACCCGGCGCGCAGCACATGAAGCCGCGTCATCGCCGCTTCATGTGGATCGGCGTGGGCCTGCTCGCGCTGGCCGGCGCCGCCGCCCTCACTTTGTCGGCATTCCAGTCGAACCTCGTGTTCTTCTTCTCGCCGAGCCAGGTCGCCGCGAAGGAGGCCCCGCAGGGCCGTGCGTTCCGCATTGGCGGTCTCGTCGAACCGGGGAGCCTCACGCGCGATGCGAACACCCTGACCGTGCGCTTTCGCGTGACCGACACCGCGCAGACCATCCCGGTCGTGTATACCGGACTTCTGCCGGACCTGTTCAAGGAAGGCAAGGGCGTCGTCGCGCAGGGGTCGCTGCAGCCGGATGGCACGTTCCGCGCCACCGAGGTGCTGGCCAAGCACGACGAGAACTACATGCCGCCCGAAGCCGGCAAGGCTCTCCAGGACGCGCAACGCAAGGGAGGCAGCATGCAAGGCGCCGCCGCACCGCAGGCATCGGCACGATGATCCCCGAGATCGGACAGTTCGCCCTGGTCCTCGCGCTCTTCGTGGCGCTCGTGCAGGCCATCGTGCCGCTCGTGGGCGCCGCGCGCCATGACAACGGCCTCATGAGCGTTGCGGTTCCGGCCGCACGCGTGCAGCTGCTGCTCGTCGGCCTCGCGTTCGCCTGTCTCGCGTACAGCTTCGCGACCAGCGACTTCTCGGTCGAAAACGTCGCGCAGCATTCGAACTCGCGCCTGCCGCTGCACTACCGCATCGCTGCGACCTGGGGCTCCCACGAAGGCTCGCTGCTGCTGTGGACGCTCATGCTCGCCGGCTGGGGTTGCGCGGTCACGCTCTTCTCGCGCAACCTGCCGCTCATCCTGCGCTCGCGCGTGCTGGCGGTGATGGGTGTCGTGGCGGTCGGGTTCCTGCTGTTCCTGCTGCTGACCTCCGATCCGTTCACGCGGGTGTTTCCCGCTGCAGCCGAAGGCGCGGACCTCAACCCGTTGCTGCAGGATCCCGGCATGGTGATTCATCCGCCGATGCTCTACATGGGCTACGTCGGGTTTTCAGTGGCGTTCGCCTTTGCCATCGCGGCGCTGCTCGGCGGGCGCCTCGACGCGACATGGGCGCGGTGGTCGCGGCCGTGGACGACAGTGGCGTGGTGCTTCCTCACGCTGGGCATCGCGCTTGGCAGCGTGTGGGCGTATTACGAGCTCGGCTGGGGTGGCTGGTGGTTCTGGGATCCGGTGGAAAACGCCTCGTTCATGCCGTGGCTCACCGGCACCGCGCTGATCCACTCGCTCGCCGTGACGGAAAAGCGCGGCACGTTCCGCAGCTGGACCGTGTTGCTCGCGATCGTCGCGTTCTCCCTGTCGCTGCTCGGCACGTTCCTCGTGCGCTCCGGCGTGCTCGTGTCCGTGCACGCATTCGCGACCGACCCTGCGCGCGGCATCTTCATCCTCGTCTTCCTGGCACTCGTGGTCGGCGGGTCGCTCGCGTTGTACGCCGCGCGCGCCGGTGCAGTGGGTGGCGGCGCCGGCTTCGCCCCCGTGTCCCGCGAGTCGCTGCTGCTCGCCAACAACGTGCTGCTGGGCGTGGCAATGGCGACCGTGCTCATCGGCACGCTGTTCCCGCTCGTGGTCAGCGCGCTCGACGCGGGCAAGCTCTCGGTGGGCCCGCCGTACTTCAATTTCCTGTTCCCCATCTTCATGGCGCCGCTCGTCTATCTGATGGGCATCGGGCCCATTGCCGCCTGGCGCAACGCCTCCCTGCCCGACTTGTGGGTGCGGCTGCGCTGGGCGCTCGGCGTGGCCATCGTCGTGGCCGCGCTGCTGCCGTTCATGCTCGGCACGTGGATGCCGCTCACCGCGGTCGGCCTGTTCCTTTCGGTGTGGGTGGTCGGGGCAACCGTCGTCGCGGTGCGTCAGCGCTTCTCGGGCATGCCGCAGCGCGGGCTGATCGATCGCATCACCGCCAATTCGCCGGCGTGGTACGGCATGCTGGTCGCACATCTGGGCATCGCGGTGTTCATCGTGGGCGTCACGCTCGTGCGCGGTTACGAGATCGAGCGCGACGTGCGGCTCGCACCCGGCGAGAGCATCGACGTCGGCGGTTACACGTTCACGTTCCGCGGCATGGCGTCCGCAGCGGGGCCCAATTACGACGCGCTGGTCGGAACGTTCGACGTGAAGCGCGGCGAGCGGGTCCTCGATCAGCTGCATCCGGAAAAGCGCAGCTACAGGGCGTCGGGCCAGGTGATGACCGAGGCTGCGATCGAGCCCGGCCTGCTCGGCGATCGCTATCTCTCGCTGGGCGAGCCGGTGACCGACGCCGGTCCGCAAGGCGCGTGGGGCGTGCGCATCTACGTGAAGCCCTTCGTCGACTGGATCTGGATCGGTGCGCTCATCATGGCGCTCGGCGGCCTGCTCGCCGTGTCCGATCGGCGCTATCGCGTGGCGGCGCGGCAACGCGCTGCGGTTCCGGCCGGCGCCGTGGCTGCCGATTGACCCCATGAAGACGCTCCGCTGGTCCATTCCGCTCGCCGTCTTCGCCATTCTCGTCGTGTTCCTCGCGATCGGGCTCACGCGCGATCCCCGCGAGGTGCCCTCTCCGCTGATCGGCAAGCCCGCGCCGGCGTTCCGCCTCGCGCAGCTCGATCAGCCCGACAAGCTGCTCGGCCCCGCCGACTTGCGCGGCCAGGTATGGCTGCTCAACGTGTGGGCGTCGTGGTGCGTGTCGTGCCGCGTCGAGCACCCGCTCCTCCTCGACCTTGCCAAGGCCGGCATCGTCCCCGTCGTGGGCCTCGACTACAAGGACAAGCCGGACGATGGCCGCGCGTGGCTCGCGCAGCACGGGGATCCCTACCGGGTATCCGTGCAGGACGTGGACGGCCGCGCGGGCATCGACTGGGGCGTGTACGGCGTGCCCGAGACGTTCGTCATCGACAAGAACGGCACGATTCGCTTCAAGCACATCGGGCCGGTCACCGCCGAGGCGCTGCAGCAGACCATCCTGCCGCTGGTGCGGGAGCTGCAGCGCTCGTGAACGTGCTTCTCCGCATGCTCGCGTGCACGCTGATGGCCGCGAGCCTCGCACACGCGCAGCCTGCGCCCGATCCGCTCGATGCGCGCTTGAAGCGCCTCGAAACCGACTTGCGCTGCCTGGTCTGCCAGAACCAGACGCTCGCCGATTCCGACGCGCCGCTTGCGGTGGACCTGCGCAACGAGATCCGCGAGATGGCCGTCAAAGGCCACAGCGACGACGACATCCGCGCGTTCCTGCTCGCGCGCTATGGCGACTTCGTCCTCTACAAGCCGCGCTTCACGCCGATCACGTGGCTGCTCTGGCTGGGTCCTTTCGCGCTGCTGATCGTGGGCGGCGTCATCGGGTGGGCCGTGCTGCGCGCGCGCGCACGCGCTGCCGGCGCCGAAGCGCCCACACCGGCGGCGGAGCGGACGGCGCGCGAGCTGCTGTCCTGACGGCGTCGAAGCACTAGCTTCGCTACGCTGACAGCTGTCTCAGAGCGGGCCGCCGCAGTTCCAGCAGAGGTCGAAGTTCGCCGGCGACTCCTCGCTGCAGCCGGGACACAGCTGGCTGCCCACCTTGCGCGCATCGGCGGCCATGGCAGCCAGCACGATGCCGGCGCGCTCGCGGTCGAGCTCGCGCTCCAGCCATACCTGCGGCTGGCCGACCTCCGGTGGCACCTCGCCCACGATGCTCGCAGCGTGCTCGTTGAACACATGCGCCCGGATGCCCGCCTGCTTCAGCCGATCGGCGAGCAGGTAAGCGTCGAAACGCTGCCGGGCGGTGTAGAACAGGATCATGAGCCGCGTCCCGATGGACGCCACTCGGCGAGCGTCACGACCAGCCGCTCGAGCACGCGCGCCAGGCGCTCGGCGCGCGCGGCGTCGAAGGCGTAAGGAGGTCCTTCTTCCATGTACGAGGATTGCGTCATCTCGAGCTGCAGCGCGTGCACGTTCCGCGCCGGCTGGCCGTAGCAGCGCGTCACGTAACCGCCCTTGAAGCGGCCGTCCACGACATGGCTGAATGGCGCTGCCGCAATGACGCCGGTCGCGAGCGCGGCGACCTCGGGCGCGCAGCTCGCGCCTTGCGCCGTGCCGAGATTCAGATCGGGTAGGCGTCCGGCGAAAAAGCGGGGAACCTGCGACTCGATGGAATGGGCGTCGAGCAGCACCACGTAGCCGTGACGTGCGCGTACGCGCTCGATCTGGTCGGCGAGCATCGCGTGGTACGGCGCGAAGAACACGGCACGCCGGGCGGCGATCTCGCTTGCCTGCGGCTCGTCCCCGGGCGCATACAGCGGCGCGTTGGCGAACGTGCGGGTGGGGCAAAGCTCCGTGTTGTCGGCGCCCGGATAGAGCGCCACGCCGTGCGGGTCGCGATTGAGGTCGACGACGTAGCGCGAATGCGTCGCGACCATGACCGTGGCGCCGGTGGAGCGGGCGAACGCGTAGAGCTTGTCGACATGCCAGTCGGTGTCGGGCAAGGCACGGGCAGCCGGGGACAGACGCAGGCGGATGGCGTCTGGAACGTGGGTGCCGGCGTGTGGCACGTCGACAATGAGCGGTGCGTCGCCGCACCAGAGTTCAGCGAGCAGCATCGTGGAGCGGTCCTGGCGCAAGCACGCCTGCGCGCACGACGCCCGCGCAGCGCGTGCTTCCCATACGATACGCCAGCTCCGCCGGCTCGCTCACGTCCCACAGCGCGATGTCCGCCCGCATGCCCGCGGCGATCATGCCGCGATCGGTCAGGCCGAGCGCCTGTGCGCCAGCGTGCGTAAAGCCGCCCAGCGCTTCGGCGATCGTGAATCCGAACAGCGTGCACGCCATGTTCATCATGAGGGTCGGCGATGTCGTGGGCGACGTGCCCGGGTTGCAGTCGGTGGCAAGCGCCATCGGCACGTTCGCCGCGCGCAACGCATCGATCGGCGGACGGCGCGTCTCACGCAACGCGTAGAACGCGCCCGGCAGCAGCACGGCCACCGTGCCGGCCGCAGCCAGCGCTTGCACGCCGGCCGCGCCGGTGTATTCCAGATGGTCCGCTGACAGTGCCTTGTGACGCGCCGCGAGCGCGGCACCGCCGGAATCGGAGAGCTGATCGGCGTGCAGCTTCACCGGCAGGCCGTGCGCGTGCGCGGCGGCAAGCACGCGATCGGTCTGCGCGGGCGTGAAGGCCATCGTCTCGCAAAAGGCGTCGACCGCATCGGCCAGGCCGGCGGCCGCAGCCGCCGGAATCATGTCGCGGCAGGCGTAGTCGACGTATGCGTCGGCATCGCCGAACTCCGGCGGCAACGCATGCGCCGCGAGCAGCGTGGTGCGCACGTCGAAACCGAGGACCTGCCCGAGGCGGCGCGCAACGCGCAGTTGCTTGAGCTCGGTCGGCGTGTCGAGGCCGTAACCGGACTTGATCTCCACCGTCGTCACGCCTTCTTCCATGAGCGCGAGGGCACGGGCGCGCGATGCTGCAAGCAGCACGTCGTCGTCGGCTGCGCGCGTCGCGGCGACGGTGGCGCGGATGCCGCCCCCTTCGCGCGCGATGTCGGCGTACGTCGCACCGGAGGCGCGCCGCTCGAACTCCTGTGCGCGATTACCGGCGTACACGAGATGCGTGTGGCAGTCGACCAGGCCCGGCGTTGCGAGGCGCCCGGGCAGGCACAGCGTGCGCGCCGCCGCCAGATCGCGCGGCACGTCGGCGTCGGGGCCGACCCACGCGATGTGCGTTCCGCGGATGGCGATCGCGCCCCGGTGCAGGAGGCCGATCTCGCCGGGCGCGCGCATCGTCGCAACGTCGGCCTCGCGGATCAGGAGGTCGACGCCTCGAGTCATTGCAGTCGCGCCGGCGCGCAGCTCACGTGTTGAGCTTGATGTTGGCGAGCACCGCGCGATAGCGGCGCAGCACGTCGTCTTCGTGCGCGTGATGCCCGTCGCGCACGATCCAGCGGCCGCCGCTCATGACATGTCGCACGGGCGTGCGGACTGGTCCGAAGATCGCGGCATCGAGCACGCAGTCGGCCGGCTGCTCCGCCAACGCCGGATCGTTTTCGTCGAGCACGACCAGATCGGCACGCGCCCCGGGAGCGATGCGCCCCGTGTGTCGTCCGACCGCCTGCGCACCGCCGATGGCCGCGCGCTGCCACAGCGCATTGCCGACCGTGACGTCGCCCTCGCCGGTCAGCACGTTGCGCCGGCGCAAGCGCAGCCGCTGCGACCATTCGAGCAGGCGCAGCTCCATGAACGGATCGATCACCGTGTTCGAATCGCTGCCGACACCGTAGCGCCCGCCGTGCACCAGGAACGCTTCGGCGGGAAACGTGCCGTCGCCAAGGTCGGCTTCGGTCGTCGGTGCGAGTCCCACGACCGCGCCACTGGCGGCGAGGCCGTTCACTTCGCGCTCGGTCATGTGCGTCGCGTGCACGAGGCACCAGCGCTCGTCCACCGCAGCATGGGCCAGCAGCCATTCGACCGGCCGCATGCGGCTCCAGGCGAAGCAGTCGTCCACTTCGCGCGTCTGCTCGGCGACGTGGATGTGCACCGGCGCATCGGACGCAGCGAAGCGCAGCACCTCGACCAGCTCCTCGGGCATCACGGCGCGCAGGCTGTGCGGCGCGATGCCGAGCACGTAGCCGTGGTCGGCCTTGGCACGCTCGAGCGCTTCGTACAGCCGCTGGAAGGTGTGCGGCGCGTGCACGAGGCGGCGCTGGCGGGCCGTGGGCGGCGTGCCGCCGAACCCGGCGTGCGCATAGAACACCGGCAACAGCGTCAGCGCGATGCCGGCGGTCTCGGCCGCGCGCACGACGCGCCACGCGTTCTCGGCCGGATCGGCCAGCGGACGCCCCTCGGCGTCGTGATGCACGTAGTGGAATTCCGCGACGGTGGCATAGCCGGCCTTGGCCATCTCGACGAATGCCTGCGCCGTCACGGCCTCGAGCGCATCGGCGTCGATCCGGTCGAGGAAGTCGTAGACCACGTCGCGCCAGGTCCAGAAGGTGTCGCTGCGATCATGCGAATGGCGCCCGGTGCGACCGGCGAGGCCGCGCTGGAACGCGTGCGAATGCACGTTCGGCATCGCAGGCACCAGCGGACCGCCGGCCTGCTCGGCGTCCTGCACGGCGGCGCCGCTTGCAACGGCGCCGATGATGCCGTCGTCGGCCACCTCGACGAGCACGTTCTCGGCCCAACCATGCGGAAGGTACGCCTGCCGGGCGAACAGCCTGACCGTCATGGCACGGCCGGTCCGTCGATCAGGACGATGAGCGCGCACCCGTGCGGACCCGCGGCCCGGATGGACAAGGGCAGCGCGCGATCGCCCGCCGCGATGCACGCGTCGCCTTCGGCCAGTTCGCATCGCTGCTCTGCCAGGCGGACGCTCGCGCTGTGGTGCGCCGCATACGCCACGCGATAGCGGGCCGACGGCGCTTCGACAGGCGCGTCGAGGCTCATCTTCACCTGCGCCGTGAGCGGGCGGCGCACCATCACATTGAACAAATGCACCGGCCCCTCCAGCAGTTCACAGTGCCATTCGGCGGCTCCGTCGAACGTCGTGCTCGCACACGGTTGCGCGAGCTCGATCGACCGCGCCCCCGAGCGCAGGCGCACGCCGGCCCCGTCGATCAGCACAGCAGTGCGCATGACTTGCGCAAAGCGCGAGAAAGCACCATTGCGCTCGATGCTTGCAATGCTCACGCGCCAGGCGAACGTGTCGAGGTCCGAGGACTGCGGCCAGACGAACACCTCGCGGGTCCATCCACCGCCGTTGCGCCATCCCATGCGCGGCTGCGCCTCGCGGGGCTGGATGCGCAACGAGGTGGGATCCGCAACCACGGCGCGCAATTGTACCGGGACTGGCGGGTTCGTTGACAGGAGGCCCTGCCGCCGCCTAGATTCGACCCTTCCTCCGACTGGAGCATCCCATGCGCAAACTACTGACCATCGCCACTTGCTCGCTTGCGCTGACCGCGCTGCCGGCCGCCGCGCAGACCAAGGTTGCGATCGGGTATTCGGGCTGGACCGGCTTTGCGCCGCTCACGCTCGCCAAGGAAGCAGGGATCTTCAAGAAGCACGGGCTCGACGTGGAGCTGAAGAAGATCCCGCAGAAGGACCGGCACCTGGCCATCGCGTCGGGCGACGTGCAGTGCGCGGCAACCACCGTCGAGACGTGGCTCGTGTGGAACGCCGGGGGTGTGGCGACCAAGCAGATCTTCCAGATGGACAAGAGCTACGGCGCGGACGGCATGGTGGTCCGCTCCAACATCGCGAAGATCGCCGATCTCAAGGGCAAGACGGTCGCAGCCTCGGCACCCGGTACCGCGCCCTACTTCACGCTCGCGTGGTTCCTCAAGAAGAACGGCCTGTCGGTGAAGGACGTCACCGTCGTGAACCTCGAGCCTGCCGCCGCGGCGCAGGCGTTCGTCGCGGGCCAGAACGACGCGGCCATGACCTACGAGCCGTACCTGTCCACCGTGCGCGCCAATCCGCAGGCGGGCAAGATCATCGCCACCACGCTCGACTACCCGATGATCATGGATACGTTCGGCTGCACGCCGAAGTTCCTCGCCGACAATCCGAAGGCGGCGCAGGCGCTGACGGACAGCTATTTCGAGTCGCTCGAGATGATCAAGTCCGACCCGAAGAAGAGCTACGAGATCATGGGGGCGGACGTGAAGCAGAGCGGCGCGGATTTCGAGGCGTCGGCGAAGTACCTGCGCTGGCAGGACAAGGCGGCCAATCAGAAATTCTTCGCAGGCGAGCATGCGCAGTTCAGCAAGGAGGCCGGCGATCTGCTCACCGAGATGGGCATCCTGAAGACGATGCCGGACATGAAGACACTCGTCGACACGCGCTTCATCCAATGACCGGTGGGCCGCGCGGGCCGTCCGCGGGCCCATTCAGCTTGCACGCCATGCGGGCGCAGGACCGGTGACGCCGCTTGCGCCGATCGCGCCCCGGCGCCGGCTCGCGCTCGGTGTCGCGTTCTTCGTCGTGTTCGTCGCACTGTGGTCCATTGCGACGTTCGGCGGCTTCGTGCCTCGCACCTTCCTCGCCAACCCGTGGGCGATGCTCGAGGAAGGCTGGTCGCTCTTCACGCGCTACGGCTTCGCACGCGACGTTGCGATCACCGTCTGGCGCGTCGTCGGTGGCTTCATGATCGCCGCTGCCGTTGCCGTGCCGCTCGGCATCGCGATGGGCGCGTACAAGCCGGTCGAGGCGTTCTTCGAGCCGTTCGTCTCGTTCGCCCGCTACCTGCCGGCCTCGGCCTTCATCCCGCTGCT
This sequence comes from Casimicrobiaceae bacterium, assembly GCA_035475895.1. Lineage (GTDB taxonomy): Bacteria > Pseudomonadota > Gammaproteobacteria > Burkholderiales > Casimicrobiaceae > VBCG01. The sequence continues at coordinate 17,800 of DATILY010000064.1, forward strand.
CATCTTGTGGGCCGGCATCGGCGAGGCGCAGAAGCTGTCGCTGATCTTCATCGGCTCGTTCTTCCAGCTGGTGCTGATGATCGCGCTGCAGGTCGGCGGCACCCGGCGCGATCTGGTCGAGGCGGCCTACACGCTGGGCGCGAGCGATGTCGGCATCGTCAAGAGCGTGCTCATCCCCGCCGCCGCGCCGCAGATCGCCGAGACGCTGCGGCTGGTGCTTGGCTGGGCCTGGACCTACGTGATCGTCGCCGAACTGATCGGTTCGTCTTCAGGCATCGGCCACATGATCACCGACAGCCAGGCGCTGCTGAACACCGGGCAGATCATCTTCGGCATCATCGTCATCGGCATCATCGGCCTGATCTCCGACTTCGCCTT
>DATILY010000065.1:0-2232 GCA_035475895.1 Casimicrobiaceae bacterium
GATCAGCGATGGCGCCGAATCGGCGAGCACGCGAAATCGCGCCTCGCTCTCGCGCAGCTCGGCTTCGGCGCGCTTGCGCCGGGAGATGTCCCGCACGAAGGCTGCAAACACATCCGCGCCGCCGACGCGCAGGTAGCTGAACGCGATCTCGATCGGCAGCTGGCGGCCGTCGGCGTGCAGGCCGATCGCTTCGGTGCCGCGCCAGTCGACGCGCCGCTCCCCGCTGGCGAGGAAACGCCGCATGCCCTGGCGGTGCGGCTCGCGAAAGCGCTCGGGCTGCAGCATCGAAAGCTCCCGTCCGGCAAGCGCAGTGGGCGCGTGGCCGAACACCCGCTCGATGGCCGCGTTGGCGAACACGATCCGGTTGTCCTGATCCACGATGACGATGGCGTCGTTCGACGTCTCGAACAGCTGGCGGAACCGCGCCTCGCTCTCGCGCAGGGCGCCCTCGTCGCGCTGCCGCTCGTCCAGCATGACGTTGATGCCCGCGGCGATGTCGCGCAGCTCACGTGGTCCGTCGAGCGGCGCACGCGCCGCCACGTCGCCGTGCGCGACCGCGCGCGCGACGCTGCGAATGGCCTTGAACGGCTGCAGCATGCGCCGCGACAGCGCTGCCGCGGCAAGTAAGGCCATCGCGAGCACGAGCGCAATCCCGACCGCGTCGAACCATGCCACGCGCTTGCCGCCGGCGAACGTCGCCGGATGCGCCACGCTTGCAATGGCGGTCCATGGCGCACGTGACAGGCGGGCGAAACCGATGAGGCGCTCGTTGCCCTCGGCGTCCAACTCATGATGCAGCCCGTCGCCGTGGCGTACCACGGCGCTGCGCAGATCGGGTGACACGTTCAGCGGTGTCGCGCTCGGTCCTTCGGCGATGGGCTCGGCGCCGACGCCCAGCAGCACAAGAGCAGACGCGGTGCCCAGCCCACCCATATCCCCGGGCGGCTTCAGCCGGTCGACGTCGAGCGTCGCGGTCACGGCACCGATGCCGGCGCCGTCCGGGCGGCGCAGCGACAAGGCAAGTGGGATCACGGTTCCGGCCCTGCGAGCGGCCGGTCGCGGCGTGCCGACGGCAAAGCCGTTGACGGCAAGCGCCTGGTGTACGGAGTCGGGATCCGGTGCCGGGGCGGAGCCGGCCGCACACGCCGGCCGGCCCTCGGGGTCGGTGATGACGATGTCGGCGACGAGCGGGCCGAAACCGTCGGGGATGGGGGCTTCACAGCGGATGCCCTCCGGCAGACGGTTGCCCACGCGCGCCGCCATTGCTTCCAGCGCGCCACGCGCCTCGGCCAGCACCAGGTCCGTCTGGAGGGCGAACAGATGCGCCTGGCGCTGCGCCGACACGGCGGCGTAGGCCTCGTCGTCGTCCGCCATCTGCCGCAAAGCGGCGTAGAGCAGCGCGCCGAGCGGCAGGACGACGGCAAGGATCAGGACGTGCGCATAGGCGCGCAGCGACCAGCCGCGCCGCACCCCCGCTGGGTGGCTCGGGGCATCCGGGGCGGCGGCCGTGCGCGTGCCCACGTCGGAGACGCGAGCGAAAACGGAGCCGGTCGGGATGGGCATTGGAGCGGGGGAGGCGCAGCGGCGACCGGCAGAAGCAGCTTTTGAGCCACCGTTCAGTACAACGCGTGCTTAGACCCGTTTCATATAACGCAATAGCGCCAAATCGCTTCCAATTATGAGGATCGGCCCCTACAGTGCCTCCAAGGGCCCCGCCATGTATCGATACGACACCTTCGACCAACGTCTCATCGATCAGCGGGTCGCGCAGTTCCGCGACCAGACGCGCCGCTTCCTTGCGGGCGAGCTGACCGAGGATGAATTCCGGCCGCTGCGGCTGCAGAACGGCCTGTACATCCAGAAGCACGCGCCGATGTTCCGCATCTCGATCCCGTACGGGATGCTCGAGACTCGGCAGCTGCGCAAGCTGGCCTACGTCGCGCGTCGCTACGATCGCGGATATGGCCACTTCACGACGCGGCAGAACCTGCAGCTCAACTGGCCCCGCCTCGAGCACGTGCCGGACATCCTGGCGGAGCTGGCGACGGTGCAGATGCACGCCATCCAGACCTCGGGCAATTGCGTGCGCAACGTGACGTCGGACCATTACGCCGGCGTCGCGCTCGACGAGACGGCCGACCCGCGGCCCTACGCCGAGCTCATCCGTCAGTGGGCGACGTTCAACCCGGAGTTCGCCTACCTGCCGCGCAAGTTCAAGATCGCGGTCACGGG
>DATILY010000066.1:0-21265 GCA_035475895.1 Casimicrobiaceae bacterium
GCAGGCTCGTAGCGCCACAGGAACGCCGCCAGCGAGCCGGTTTCAGCGACCAGCTCGCGTGCGCGGCGCGCGTTGTTGATCGTCGACTCGATCTTGCCGCGGTGGCGCACGATGGCGGCGTCCTGCAGCAATCGCTCGACATGGCGCGGCGTGAAGCGCGCGACCTTCTCGATGTCGAAACCGGCGAAGGCCCGGCGAAACGCTTCGCGCTTGTGGAGGATCGTGCGCCAGCTCAAGCCCGACTGGAACCCTTCCAGGCACAGCTTCTCGAACAGCCGCGAGTCGTCGGCCACCGGCATGCCCCATTCGTCGTCGTGATAAGCGATGTAGCGCGCGTCGTCCCCGGCCCACCAGCAGCGTCCGTCCGCTGCGCCGGTCATGGCCGCTCCTTCGCATTCAGCAGGTTCGACGGCGAGAAGCGATCGGTGAGCACGCGGGTGTCGGCGGGCCAGTCGCGCGCGGTGCTGAATTGCGCGAGGAGCCAGTTCGATTGGATGCCGAGCGGCGCGAGCGCTGCCGCGAGGGACTCGGCGTTGCGCTCGACGACGTCGAGCGGTGGCAGGCCGTCACGCCGGAGCAGGATCACGCGATTGGCGCGCTTGAGATTGTAGAACGGACCGAACACCGCGGCGTAGGTGGCCGATTCGTAGTCGTACAGCCGGCTGGACGAGAAGGTATTCGCCGCCAGCACGCCGCCCGCCGTCATGACGCCCTTCACCTCCTCGAAGAACTCGCGCGTCAGCAAGTGCTCGGGAATGTATTCGTGGTCGTAGGCATCGAGCATGACGAGGTCGTACCGCTCCGCCTGGCGCAGCGCACGCTTGACGAAGACCCTGCCATCCAATTCGTGCACGCGTACGCGCGGTCCGGGCGCGAAGTCGAAGTACTGACGTGCGACGCGCACGACGGCGGGATCGACTTCGACCGCGTCGATCGTCGCATTGGGCGTGACGGACTCAAGCGCCGCGACGAGCGACCCGCCTCCGAGGCCGATGACGAGCACGCGCGCGGGTGCCGGCGCGAGGTAGAGCGCCCCCATCATCATGCGCAGGTATTCGAACACCAGGCGCCGCGGCTCGGTGCGCGAGCGGCAGGACTGGCGCGCGCCCGCGGCCTTCGTGAAGCGCATGCAGCGCAACTCGTCGTCGTCGTACACGACGATCTGACGATAGAGCGAGCGCTCGGTATGCAGCACGGTCTCTGCCACCGCCGCCGGCGCGACGAGCAAGCCGGCAAGCGCGAGCCTTCTACCGGGTCTCACGGGAAGACCGGCTTGCGAGAAGCCCGAGCGATCCGAGCGCGAGCGAAATGCCCGTCATGCCCCAGAGGATCTGCGTGATGTCGAGGTAGAGCACGAGATAGAACGAGGTCAGGAGCGTACCCGCTGCGCTGCCGAGCGTCGAGACGAAGTACAACAGGCCCGCGACCTGGCCGCTCGAGCGATATTCGCTGACCAGCAGCCGCACGGCGTAGGGCGACACCATGCCGCAGATGGCCGTGGGAATGAAGAAGAGCAAGGTCGCGGACACGAGGGAACCGTAGCGCGGATCCTCGAAGATTCCGAAGAGGTAGTCGAGCGCCGAGTCGGCGAGCAGCGCGACCGGCGCCGTCGTCAGCGCCGCCGCAATGAGCAGCGCCGCGAGCTTGCGCAGCGAGGGCCGCCACATCGACAAGCGGCCACCGGCCAGGTATCCCAGCGACAAGGCGAGCATGAACACCGTGATGACGCCGCCCCACACGTAGATGCCGCTGCCGAAGCTCGGCGCGAGGATGCGGCCGCTCAGGAGCTCGACGCCCATCACGAAGAAACCGGACCAGCCGGCGATGCAAAAGACCATCGCACGATGCCCGACACTTTCGCCCGCCGCGCCCGTCATGGACGCGCGGCGGCCACCTGGCCCGCATCCCATCCGCCACCGAGCGCGCGCATGAGATCGACGGTCGACAGCATCAGCGCCTGGCGAATCTGCACGGCGGCGAGCTGAGCCTCGTACAGCGTGCGCTGCTGGATCAGCAGGTCCAGGAACGCGGTATAGCCCGCCTGATAGCGCAGCTGCGCGAGTCGCACGCCCTCCGCCGCGGACTCGACGCGCAGGCGCGCGTCCTCTTCGGACGCCGCATACTGGCGCACGTTCGACAGTGCATCCTGCACTTCGCGAAACGCGCTTTGTGCGGCCTTCTGGTATGCACCTACGGCTTCGCGCGTGCGCGCTTCCTCGAGCTGCGTCTGGGCCTCCCGGCGGCCGGCATCGAACAGCGGCAAGGCGAGCCCGAATCCGATCGACCAGATGCGTCCCGGCGCTGCGAGGAGCGAGGACAACGCGGTGCTCTCGCCGCCATAGTCGCCCGTCAGGCTGATGGTGGGGAACATGGCCGCACGTGCCACGCCGATGCGCGCGTTCTGCGCGGCAAGCGCGGCTTCGGCCTGGCGCACGTCGGGGCGCCGCTCGAGCAGCGTGGACGGCAGGTCCGGCGGTGGCTCGACCGGCACGGGCAGCGTGCGCACGTCGCCGGGCGCGATGGTGAGATCGAGGCGCGCCGTGAGCACCTGCAATTGATGCAGCGTGGCGGAGCGCTGGCGCAACAGGTCGGCCAGTTGCACGCGCGCGAGCTGGCGCTGTCCCTCGGCCTGGCGCAGGTCGAGCTCCGAGGCGACACCGCCTTCAGCGCGCCGGCGCGTCAACGAAACCGTCTCATCGTAGGTCGCGAGACTCTCACGCGTCACCGCGATGAGGGCATCGAGCCCGCGCAACGTGAAGTACGCCTGCGCCGTCGCGCTCGCGAGCGACAGCGACACGACGTCGCGCGCGTAGGTCGACGCGAGCAGGGTGTTCTGCGCCGCTTCGGTGTTGCGCCGCAACCGGCCCCAGAAATCGATCTCGTAGTTCGTGGACAACGAGAATGCGTAGCCCGTGATGACACGCGGCGTCGGGCTCGCGTTGCTGAGCGCCTGCCGGCCCGCGTTGGCACCCAGGTCGAGCTCGGGAATGAAGGCAGCGTTGGCCGCGCGCAGCACCGCGCGCGCCTCGTCGATGCGTGCAACGGCCTGTGCGAGGTCCGCGTTGTCCGCGAGCGTCGCGCGCTCGAGATCGTCGAGCAGCGTGTCGCCATAGACGCGCCACCACTCGGGCGCGATCGCGCTCGCGGCTGTGCCGGCCGCGGCGTCGGCTGCTTCGGGAAAGCGTCCAGGCAGAGGAACTTCGGGCCGCTGGTAATTCGGGCCCACCATGCAGCCCGTGAGCAGCGCGGTTGCGCAGGCGAACGCCGTCAGCCGCGCCTTCATGTCGGCTCTTCCTCCGGCGCGGGCGGCAGCACGGAGGCGGCCGGCTTGCGATGGCGCCGCGCGAGCAACATGTAGAACATCGGGATGAAGAGCGTCGCCACGAACGTCGCGACGATCATGCCGCCCACCACCCCCGTACCCATCGACTGGCGCGATGCAGCGCCCGCGCCGCTCGCGATGACCAGCGGCATCGTCCCCAGGATGAACGCGAGCGACGTCATGACGATCGGCCGGAACCGCAGGCGGGACGCTTCCACCGCGGCGTCCGCGGCGGACAGTCCGTCGGCCTGCTTCTGCGCCGCGAACTCGACGATCAGGATCGCGTTCTTCGCCGCAAGGCCGATCAGCACGAGCAGCCCGATCTGGAAATAGATGTCGTTCGAAAAGCCGCGGAGCCAGACGAAGATCAGCGCGCCCAGCAAACCGAACGGCACCGCGAGCAGCACGGCCACCGGCAAGGCCCAGCGCTCGTAGTTCGCAGACAGGATGAGGAACACCATCACGATGGCGAACACGAACGCGAAGATGGCCGTGGTGCCGATGCGCTTTTCCTGGAACGCCTGACCGGTCCATTCGATCGTGTAGCCAGGCGGCAGCGTGGCGGTGGCCACCTCCTCCACGGTGGTGATCGCCTGGCCCGAGCTCACGCCCGGGGCGCCGTTGCCGATCACCTTCGCGGCGATGAACCCGTTGTAACGGTCGATCTGCTCGGGACCGACGATGCGCTCGACGCGGATCACCGACTTGACCGGCAGCATCTCGCCTGCGGCGTTGCGCACGTAGATGTTGCCGATGTCCTCGGGCTGGTCGCGATAGTTCGCGTCGGCCTGGACCTGCACGCGGAACGTGCGGCCCGAGCGATTGAAGTCGTTGACGTACAGCGGGCCCATCGTGGCCTGCAGGGCGTCGAAGATCTGGTTGACGGGCACGCCGAGCGCGCTCGCCTTTTCCTGGTCGACGTCGACGAACAGCTGCGGCACCGTCGGACGGAAGAAGGAGTTGATGCCCGTGAGCTCCGGACGCTTGCGCAGCGCCTCGGTGAACCGGTTGAGCTGCGCAGACAGCAGCCGCGGATCCGCATCCGCTCGATCCTGCAGATACACCTCGAAGCCACCCGCGGTGCCCAGGCCACGGATGGGCGGCGGGTTGAACGCCAGGATGATCGCCTCGGAAATGGATGCGCCTTTGCCCATGACGGTCTTGGCGAAGCTCTCCGCGCTGGTCGAACGCTCTTTCCACGGCTTGAGCGGCAGGAAGATGGTTGCCGCGTTGGTCTTCGAGCCGCCGCCGATCAGGTCGAAGCCGCTCACGAAGAACATGTGCGACAGCGCCGGATCCTTGCCGATGAGTTGCTCGAGCTGCGCGCCGACGCGGTCGGTGCGTTGCAGCGTTGCGCCGTCGGGCAGGATCGCCCCACCGATCAGGTAACCCTGATCCTCCGGCGGCACGAAGCCCGACGGCACCGCGCGGAACAGGATCACGTCGAGCGCGATGACGACACCGAAGAGGATCAGCCCGACGATGAAGCGCGCGATGCCCAGTCGCACGCCGCGCACGTAGAGCCCCGTTACCCAGGCGAACCCGCGGTTGAACGGGCGGAAGATGCGCGATTCGGTGTGCGTCGGACGCAGCAGCAGCGCGCACAGAGCCGGTGTGAGGGTGAGCGCGACCAGGCCCGAAATCGTGACGGCCGTCGCAACCGTGACGGCGAACTGCTGATAGAGGCGGCCCGCGAGTCCGCCGAGGAAGGCCACCGGCACGAACACGGAGATGAGCACGAGCTCGATGGCCACGATGGCCCCGGTCACCTCGCGCATCGACTCGATCGCCGCTTCCTTGGGCGAGAGCTTGCGCTCGGCCATCAGGCGCTCCACGTTCTCGAGGACGACGATGGCGTCGTCGACCACGATGCCCGTCGCCAGCACGATGGCGAACAGCGTGAGGGTGTTGATCGAGAACCCGAACAGCAGCAGGCCGGCGAAGGTGCCGATCAGCGACACGGGAACGGCGACGAAGGGAATGATGGTCGCGCGCCAGTTCTGCAGGAAGATGAAGACCACCGCCAGCACCAGGAACGCGGCGATCGCGAGCGTGACGATGACCTCGTGGATCGACTCCTGCACGAACAGCGTGGTATCGAAGGGCACGAGCTGCGAGACGCCCTGCGGAAAGCCGTTCTGCAGCTCGGCCATGCGCGCGCGCACGCGCTGCGCGACCTGCAGCGCGTTCGCCCCCGATTGCAGATAGACGGCAATGCCGATCGTGGGCTGGCCGTCGAGGCTCGTGAACGCGTCGTAGCTTTGCGCGCCGAGCTCCACCCGCGCGATGTCGCGAATGCGCAGCACGCCGTTGGGCCCGCTGGCACGCACGATGATGTCGCCGAACTGCTCCGGCGTATCGAGTCGTCCGCGCGCCGTCACGGTATAGGTGAGCGCCTGGCCGGCCGGCGCCGGCTCTGCGCCCACTTTGCCCGCGGCGTACTGGTTGTTCTGTGCATTGATCGCGGCTGCCACGTCGGTGGGTGTCACGCCGAGCTGCGCCATGCGATCCGGCTTCAGCCATACGCGCATGGAGTAGTCGCGCGCACCGAAGATGGTGGCGTCGGCCACGCCGGGCACGCGCTTGAGATCGTCGAGGATGTTGATCGTCGCGTAGTTCGACAGGTACAGCGTGTCGTAGCGCGGGTCGCTCGACGACAGCGCAACGACGAGCAGGATGTCGGTCGAGCGCTTCTGCGCCACCACGCCGTTGCGCCGCACGAGGTCCGGCAGGCGCGGCAGCGCGACCTGCAGGCGGTTGTTGACGTCGATCACCGCCTTGTCGACGTTCGAGCCGACCTCGAAGGTCACGGTGATGGTCAGCACCCCGTTGGACGCGGCACTCGACGAGTAATAGATCAGGTTCTCGATGCCGGACAGCTGCTCTTCGATCGGGGCGGCAACCGTGCGGGCCAGCGTGTCCGCGCTGGCGCCCGGATACGCGGCCGTGATCGTGACAGTCGGTGGCGCGATCTCGGGATACTGGGCCACGGGCAGCACGCGCCACGACACGATGCCGGCGAGCGTGATGATGATGGCGATGACCGCCGAGAAGATCGGCCGGTTGATGAAGAAACGCGAGAACATCGAGCGGCGTTACTTCGAGGTGCCGCTGCGCGACGTGGCGGTGCCCGCGCCGGCGGCGTTGGTGGCCGGCGCGCCTTGTCCGGCCGCTGGATTGTTGCCGGTGTTGGGCGTGGCTGTGCTTGGCGCCCCCGGCGTGCCGGTGGGTGCACTGATCGGGCCTGCGCGGTTGGCCGGCGCGCCGGTCGATGGCGTGCCGACGGGCCCGCCCGTGGTCGGCGTACCGCCCGCAGGCCCGCCGGGTGACGGCCCTCCGCCTGCCGGACCCGCGGGCACCGGACCGCCTTGCGACGGCCCGCTTGCGCCACTCGCGGCCGGCGTGCGCGCCCCGGTTCCGGCCGGCGCTGCAGTACCGCTCGCCGGAGCACCCTCCACGATCTTCACCGGCGCACCGGGCCGCACCTTGAGCAGGTTGTCCGCGATGACTTCGTCGCCCGCGTTGAGCCCCTGCAGGATTGCCCAGTCCTTGCCGAACCAGTCGCCCGGCACCACCGGCCGCGCCTGGGCCTTGCCGTCGGGACCCACGACGAACACCAGGCTGGTCTTTTCCGTCTGCACGACCGCATCCTGTGGAACCAGGAACACGTTGTTGCGCTCACCCGCGGTGATGCGCACGCGCACGAACTGTCCCGGCAGCAGCGTTTCGCGCGGATTGTCGAATTCCGCGCGCAGCTGCTGCGTGCCGAGCGCCGGGTCGATCGCCGTGGCGGCGAAGTTGAGCCGTCCTTTTTGCGGATAGACCGATCCGTCGGCCAGGACGAGCGTCACATCGGCGGGCGTGCTGCGGGTGAGGCGTCCGCCGGGGACTTTCGCCAGGTCGGTGGGCGCAAGGCTGAAGCGCACCCAGACCGGTGTGACCTGGTTGATGGTGGTCAGCAGGCTGCCGTTGGCATCGGTGGTGATGAGCGAGCCGATCGAATGCTGGGCACGGCCCGAGATACCGCCCACGGGTGCCGTGACCTTCGTATACGAGAGATTCAACTCCGCTTCACGGACCGCAGCCTGCGCCTGTTGTACGGCGGCCTCGCTGGTCTGCAGCGCCGCCAAGGCGTCGTCGTACTCCCTCTGGCTGACCGCGCGGTCTGCTGCGAGCGGCTTCAGCCGCGCTTCATCGCGGCGCGCCTGCGCAAACCGCGCATTGTTCTGCGCGAGTTGCGCGCGCGCGTTGGCGACGGCGATCTCGAACGACGCGGGGTCGATCTCGAACAGCACCTGCCCGGCACGGACCGGGTCGCCTTCGCGGTAGTCCTGCTTCTGCAGCGTGCCGGAGACCCGTGCGCGCACCTCCACTTCCTTCGAGCCCTCCACCTGCCCGACGACTTCGAAGCGGATGGGAACGGAGCGCGCCTCCACTTTCACGGTGTGGACCGGCACCGCAGGCGGCGGACCGCCCGGGGCTGCCTCGGCGCCTGCTTTCTGTGCCTCCGCCTCGGGGCCGCGGCTGCAGGCTGTCATCACCACGGTCGCGGCAATGGCGAGCAACGAGCGCAGCAACAAACGATCTGGAGCCGTCACGCGGGCGGCAGGCGTCATGGATGGGCGGGTGAAGAGGAAGCGACACGCGCCAGCGCAGTACCCTGCCGGCGCTCGAAGGCCATCCGCTGCGACATCGACTGCCCGGAATGATTCAAGGCAGCCGCAGCGGCGCGGCTAGGGGCAATCGTACCAAACGGCCGCGCCCGCGCAGGATGGCCGCCGCTTTGGTCCTGCCGCGCTGCGGGTACGACCGATCACAGCGCGGCGAGGAAGGCCCGCCGTACTTCCGATGCGCCGCGCAAGCTCGGCTCGATGACGTTCGCGAACCACGACGGATCGCCGCGCAGGAAATGGCCGTGGAGGTCGACCAGGACGCCGTAGCGACCCGCGACATCGGCAATCGCGTGGTTGACGCGCGCATGATTGGCTCGCGCCGTACGTGCATCGACGTCCAGGAAGTTGCGCGCATCGTCGCCGAACGTGGGGTCGTACACCGTGCCCAACAGCACGGGACGAATCGGCAGCGCGCGCACGAACGCATCCAGCCTGGCGGCGAAGGCGCGCACGCCGCTGCCGTCGCCGCGCGCAAGTCCGCGCAGCAGGTCGTTGCCACCGACGGTGAGCAGCGCGACCGCGTGGCCGGAAGCCGCAGGCAGATCGCGCGCTTGCGCGGGCAGAGCGTCGACGGTCGCCCCGTCCACCGCACGATGCACGAGCGTGGCAGGGCCGCGCGACGCGAGATCGCGCCCGGCGAACTCCGGGAACAGCGTATCGTCGTTGCGCACGATCAGCGCACCGGGCGTCACGCCGTAGCGGTTGTAGCGCCCGCAATCGAGCACCGAATCGCCGAAGGTGTGGAGCGTCACCGAGGACCTCGTTGCCGCGCGCCCGGTGCGCGGGGCGACGAGCGCGAGCGCCAGCGCGAAGGTGAGGCGCCGCCTGCTGCGATCAGAGGCCCTGCGGCTGGCGTTCACGAAGCGAGCGCACGCGCGACCCGCGGCGCTGCCGCGCGCAAGGCCTCGAGCTATTTGGGGACAGCGCCGCGCAGCGCGTGAAACGTCGCGCGCGCATCACGGCTCATCGCGGCGGGACGATCGCGCCGTGCTGCCGACAGGTCGAGCGGAAAGCTGCCGAGGTAATCGCTGCCGGCCAGAAGACGCGTCCGCGCCGCGTCGATCGCCGGGCTCGTGCTCGTGGCAGGTTGCGGTTCCGGAGCGACGCGCTTACTCGACATGTCGACCTCGCACAGCGATGGGTGGCTCGACGGCCGTCTGCTGCGTTGGCCGTCGCGCATTCTTGGCGCGCGGACCTGGCCCACCAATCAGACGGGCGCGCAATCGCATGTAGGCCAAAATCCGCTGGTGAAAACGGCATTCGCGACCGGCGCCTGGTGCAAAGACCGGAACCTGCGTGTCAGCCAAGTCCGACGTGGATTTGCACCAACGGCCGATGGCGCATGCCTCAACGCGCGCGCAGCCTTCGATGGGGATGGGAGCGCGCACGCGATGCACTTCAAGGACGTAGTGATCTGCGACAGCGCACCGTGCGGCGCGATCCTGCGCATCAGCGAACAACCGGGGCCCATCAGCGTGCCGCTGCAGACGAGCCCGCTCGGAACGTTCGTCCTGTGCCCTCGCTGCGGCACGATGACCGTGATCGATGCCGCATCACCGGGCGCCGCACCGACGGTACCGCCGCAGGCGACTGCCTAGGGACCCATGTAGGACAACGCCCGATACCGCAAGCGTTGAACCTGCGTTCAAAATCGCGTTTTGAACGATGTGAGCAGTCATGGAAGTACGGTTCGGGGAATACGAGCGCGATGGCCTGCAGTTCACCTACCACGTGAGCTTCAAGGAGCTGGCCGGCAACATCACCTGGCGCGCCATCGTGCGCGATCACGCGGGCGCGCTCGTCGCGACACCCAAGGGCATGATCAGTCCCGCCGAGGCCGATTCGCTCGAGGAGCGCTTGCGCAACGAAGTGGTGAAGGCCATCGGCATGCGAGCCGGGCAGCCACCGGGCGGGCCAGCAACCTGACGCGCAAGACGCGCATTGCGGCGCTGCTACCGGGTGGGCGCCAAAAATGAAAGGCCCGACACGAGGTCGGGCCCGGGTCGTGCCTTGCTGTGATGGTGGAGGTGGCGAGAGTCGAACTCGCGTCCGGAAGCACTCCACAGTCGGGACTACATGCTTAGTCTCGTCGTTTGGCTCTCGCCCTCCCACCGCCGGCGGACAGGCTGTGGGCGGACCAGTCACCTTGCTTTAACGCTTCGCCCAAGTGACCCGGGCGAGCGCGATCGCTCTAGATGTCCTTGCCGTGGCTTGCGGTTTTACCCGCTTGCCACCCGGGCCGAGCGCGTCCCGGTGCAAGGTCCGGCGGGGTTAAGCCGCCAGAGCGTACGTTTCGTCGTTCGCAGTTAAGTTTGCGAGTGCTCGAGTTTTACGAGGACAAGCGCCTCGGCATGCCCCGCGCTGCTTCGCAACCCCCGTCGAAACCGGTACACCCCCGGATGATCGTCGGGTCGGCGGCGCTGTGACGCGCCACCGACGAAATCGGCGCAGATGACGGCCCCATGATACCAGTGAGAGCCGCCCTCCCTTACATGGAGGCGGAAGGCGGCCGTTCAATCCGGCCGCTCAACCCTTGCCGCCGCCTGTGAAGTCCTGCAGAAGCGAGCTCATGTCCTCGGCGTGCTCCTCTTCCTTGGCCAGGATCTCTTCCATGATGCGGCGCGTGGTCGGATCCTTGCCCACCAGCCACTGCGCGATCTCGCGATAGCTGTCGATGGCGATGCGCTCGGCGACCAGATCTTCACGGATCATGTCGACGAGGCTCGTTCCCTCGACGTATTGCGCATGGCTGCGTGCGGTCAGGCTGTCCGGATTGAGATCCGGCTCGCCGCCCAGCTGCACGATGCGCTCGGCGATCTGGTCGGCGTGCGCCTGCTCCTCGCTCGCGTGCTCGAGGAACTCCGCCTTCACGGATTCGGAATGGATGCCCTGCGCCATGTAGTAATGCCGCTTGTAGCGCAGGACGCACACGATCTCGGTGGCGAGCGCCTCGTTCAGCACCTTGACTACGGTATCGCGATCGGCGCCATAGCTCGCCGTGACCGCGCCCTTGTCCATGTGCTGGCGCGCACGCTCGCGCAGCGTCTTCACGTCCGTGAGGAACGGCTGCTGGCTGCCGCCGCTCGCCGTCGTCGCATTGCCTTGGGCCATTGCAGCGCGCTCCATCGACTTATCGGCGGGCCACGACCAGCGCAACGAGCGCGCCCACCGCAGCCGCCATGCCGACCGCCTTGAACGGCTCGCGGCGGACGTAATCCTCGGTGGTCGTGCGCAGGCGCATGGCCTGGTCATTCGCAGTCTGGCGGAAATCGCCGAGACGGACCTGCGCGTCCGCCATGCGACGCGACAGCTCCTGGCGCGCCAGCGCAGCGCCCTCGCCCGACAGGTTGCCGGCATTGCGCAGCAGCGTCTGGCAATCGGCGATGAACGTGCGGAAGTCGTCGCGCAGGCGCTCGACGTCGGCGTTGATCTGGGGCGGCAGCTGCTGCTCCATGCCGTTTCCGGAGGACAGCATCTCACCGTTGTTCGGAGTCATGGTGCGTCTCCTCTTAGCGTCTGCCCAGCGAGAGCAGGAAAGTGACGATCGCGACGATCAGGAACACGACGAACAGGATCTTGGCGATACCCGCCGCACCCGCGGCGATACCGCCGAACCCGAACAACGCAGCGACGAGCGCGATGATCAGGAACACTACGGCGTAGTAGAGCACTGGAAGCCTCCGATGGGAATGACATGACGGACGAATCCGCCGACCCCCAGACGCTCGCACCCTTCGTGCCAGTACCTCAGACTCTCGAATCGCGCACGCGTTCAACGGCTTGTGCACGCCCGGGTGCCCCTCGCGGACCCTGGCGACGCAAGGATTCGGCGGGCGCGTTGCAAATCGGGCGGGGCGGTCGGAGCGCTCCTACAGGGGTTTCGGGGCAGAGCCGATACGTCGCAGCGCAGCAATGGGCTACGGTTTGCATCGTGTCTGCGGCACCGAAGGTGCCTGCCCTCACCGAACCCTCCAGGAGATGCCATGAACAAGCCTGCCACCCTCGCCGTCGCATTCGCACTGTCCGCCGCCCTGATCGGCGGCTGCAGCCGCACCGATCACACCTCGTCGACGTCGACCACCGCGACGCCGCCCGTGACGCCGTCCACCTCCACCAGCGAATCGGCCGCGCCGCCGTTGCCCGCTTCGCCCAACAATCCGACGGGCGCCGGCACGCCGAGCGACACGTCGACGAACGGGCCCACGGGCACCTCGTCATCCTCTTCGAGCGATACCACGACCCCGCCGTCGTCGAGCAGCACTGCCACCTCGTCGAGCAGCACGTCGAACAGCGCGGACACCGCGGCCAACAATCCGACCGGCTCGATGAAGGCCGGCGAAGAAAGCAACGCCATGCCGAAGGCTGGCCAGGTGAACAACCATTCGAGCACCTCGATGGAAGAATCGCGCGGGCAGACACCACAGAAATAAGCGCGGCGTCGCACGTGCCAATACCACCCCGGAGATGCCCATGAGAAGCCGACTGCTGCCACTGCTTGCCGTCACCGCCGCCACCGCCTTCGCCACCTGGGGCACGCGCCAGCTGCTCGCCTCGGCGCGGCGCGCGCGCGCGCATCCTGCGCGACCCGCGCTCGAGACCTGGGAATACGAGGGCGGCAACCTGCACCCGCGGGAAACGCGGAGCCTTCAGCAGCAGCTCGGCTGACGCACCTCGTGCCGCGGCGGCGCAACAGCCGCGTCGCGACAGCGCATACGAGGCCCGCCGCGTGCGGGCCTTTGCGCATCCACGCGTTGAAAGCCGTGCGGACGGACGCACATAAAAAAACGCCGCGGGTGGCCGCGGCGTTTAAGGCCCCTCGCTGCAATTCGAGGGTAGGGAGGAGAGAGGTCCCGCGTCCGCCTGACGGGCTTGCCGCAGGCACACGAAGGACAGCAATCGATGGCTGAATCGTAGTGGTTCGGCCTCGCGCGCCCTATCGGCGCACCGCCGATTTGCCTGTAGGACAAACACGGACGGCCCGTACGCCGTGCAATTGAGCCTCCTCCGGTCCTTGCGTATAGTCGAAGGACGCGGCGACGCGTGCGACGCGCCACCGCCAGGAACACTCGCGACATGAAACGACTGCTACCGCTGCGCATGATGCTGCCGCTCGTCCTGGGCGTCGTCGTGTCGCTGTCGATTCTCGGCTTCGCCGAGCTCGGCTATCGCCGGCTCGAGTTTGCGAACGCGGCCATGGGATCGGCATTGGAGATGGAGGCCGCGGTCAACCAGACGCTGGCGCTCGTCAGCGATGCCGAGACCGGGCAACGCGGGTTCCTGCTCACCGGGGATGCCGCATACCTCGATCCCTATCGCGCGGCCCTCCCCAAGCTGCAGGCGGCGTCGGATCGCCTGCGCGCGTTGACCAACGCCAATGGCACCGAGGCGATGAACCTGCATGCCGGACGGCTCGCGACGCTCATCGGCGGCAAGCTCAACGAGCTGCAGACGACGCTCGCCATCAACGAGAAGGACGGCCACGACGCTGCGCTCGCAGTCGTCACGACCGGCATCGGGCGCCAGCAGATGGACGAGATCCGCGCGGAAGCGGAAGCCATCCTCGACGAGCTGCACAAGTCCGCCAACAGCGGCAGCGCCCGCTGGTCGCAGGACATCGAGGTCGGCCGGATCGGCATGCTGTCCATGACCGGCTTCACGGTGGCGCTTCTCATCGTGGTCGGTGTGCTCGCGCGACGCGAGATCCTCGCGCGTGAGGACAAGCGCGCCTCGCTGCTGGAAGAGCGCGAGCGCCTGGAGCGCGAGGTCGGTACGCGCACCGCCGAGCTGTCGGAGCTCTCCAACTACCTGCAGACCGTGCGCGAAGAGGAGAAGTCGCGCCTGGCGCGCGACATCCACGACGAGCTCGGCGGCATCCTCGTCGGCGCGAAGATGGATGTCGCGTGGGTGGCGGAGCGCTTCCGCAACCGCGAGCCGGAGGTCGCCGAAAAGCTGCGCCGCGCCCTCGTCATGCTCGACGAAGGCGTCGAGATGAAGCGCCGCATCATCGAGGAGCTGCGGCCCACGCTGCTCGACAACCTCGGCCTCGCGTCGGCCATCGACTGGCAGGTCAAGCAGGTGTGCGAGCGCGCAGGCCTGCAATGCACCTTGAACCTCGAGGAATCGGACGTCGAGCTGCCGCCCGAGGTCACCATCGCCCTCTACCGCATCGTGCAGGAAGCAATGACGAACGTCGTCAAGTACGCGAAAGCGCGCCACGTGGACGTCGAGCTCGTGCAGAATGCCGAGGCCGTGTCGCTCGTCGTGCAGGACGACGGCGTCGGCCTGCCCGCCGGCGCCGACACGAATGCGCTGTCCCACGGCATCAGCGGCATGCGCCAGCGCGTGCGCGCGCTCGGCGGCGAATTCGTGATCCGCGGCAAGCCGCGCGCGGGCACGACCATCGAGGTGAACATCCCGTTGCGCAAGGCCGGCGCTGCGCCGGTCGAACCGGCGCCGCTGCCCGAAGGCCGCGTGACCGCACCGGTCGAATGACGCGCCGCGCGCGCATGAAAAAGCCGGGCCCGCGGGCCCGGCTCGATGCATCAGGATCGCCCGGCTGACTTATTTGCCGTAGCGCGCCTTCGCGTCGTTCACGCACTTGTCCTTGGCACCGCCGGACAGCGCGTCGCACTTCTCCTTCGCGACCTTGTAGTCGGCGTCACGCTTGTCCTCGGCGGCATCGCGCTTCGCGTCGGCGGTCTTGCTCGACGTCTTCATGACGTCGTTGCGCTCGACGCGCGCGACCTTGGCATCCGCCTTGGCCTTGGTGTACGACGCCTTGGCTTCCTTGACGCAGACGTCCTTGTCGTTGCCCTTCAGGTCGTCGCACTTCTCCTTCTGCACGTCGTACTGGGCATCCGCCTTGGCGACGCGGGCGTCGTAGCGCGCCTTGTCGGTGTTCTTGTAGCTCGCCTCGAGGTCGGCCTTGGCAGTCTTCTCCTTGCCCTTGGCCTCTTTCTCGCAGACGTCCTTGGCGTTGCCCGTTTGCGACTTGCATGCGTCCTTGTCGGACTTGTACTGCGCTTCGATCTTGTCCTTGTCCGCCTTGTAGGCGTCGCGGGACATCGTCGCGTGGTTCGTGTCGTTCATGGCACCGGCCGCGCCTGCATAGGCGATACCCGCGGCGGCCATCAGGCTGATCAACAGTTTGGACATTGCATTTCTCCTGTTCAGTGACGGGTGTCGGTTTCGATATCGTCGCCGTACTTGCGCTCGAAGTCCGCGATCTGCTGCTCCGCTTCGTCCTTCGTGATGCCGTACGACTCCTGCAGCTTGCCGGCGAGCTGGTCCCGCTTGCCGGCGATGAGATCGAGGCTGTCGTCGGTCAGACGGCCCCATTGCTCCTTGACCTTCCCTTTGAACTGCTTCCAGTTGCCTTGTGCGCGATCCCAGTTCATGCCGTTCTCCTTCCCTGCGCCGGGGTCTCGACCGGCCCGGCGATAGGAACACGGTCGCAACCGCCGTGCCATGGCGATTTCACCGTGCGTTCAAAGGGTTAGGTGGTGTCAGCGAGCGCCTCGGTGTAAAAGCCGCAGCGCGCGCTGGAACTTTGGACCGCGCTGTAGGACGCGTCCGGTCGCCGCGCGCGCCGCCGTCCTGCGCGTCAGGTGGTGGCGCGTGCGCGCTTGCGCCGGCCTGACTGCGTCGCCGCACGCTGCGGCGGCGCTGCGGCGGGCACTTCGGCCTCGGCCTCGGCCTCGGCGGTCGGCGGCTTGGGCGGCTCGTCGGTGCCGCCGAGCAGCTCACCCAACGGTTCCATGCGCGGAACGCGATCGGCCACCGTCTTCAGCACGGCCACCAGCGGGGCGCCAAGCAGCAAGCCCCATCCGCCCCACAACCAGCCGAAGAAGAGCAGCGCGATGAACACTGCGGCGGCGTTCATGCGTGAGGCGCGACCCTGCAGCCAGGGCACGAGCCCCATGCCGATGGCGCTCGATACGGTCAACACCGCGAACCCGACGCCGGCCGATTGGCCGATCGAACCGGTCTGCAGATACGCGGCGACCGTGATCGCTGCGGTGGTCACCGCTGTACCCGCATACGGCACGATGTGCAGGATGCCCGCGACGGCTGCCCACAATCCGGCGCGCTCGATGCCGAACGCGAGCAGCAGGCCCCAGATGAGGAAGGCGATGAGCAAGTTCGTCGCCAGGAGGATCAGCAGGTAGCGCTGCACCTGCACGTGGATGTCGTTGAGGATCTCCACGGTGATACGGCGCTTGGCGAGCGTAGGTCCCGCCAGGTGCACGACCTTGCGCCGGAACGTGTCGCCCGCGGCGAGCAGGAAATAGGCGAGCAGGAACGCGATGCCGAACTGCCCGATGACGCTGAGCACCTTGGTCGACTGGTCGGCGAGCCAGCGCTGCAGGTCGCTCGCGATCGTAGGTGGCGGCGGAGCGCTCGGCGGTTGCGGCGAGCCGGTCGCTTCCGCCGCCGCCTTGTTGAGCTCTGCCGCCGCTGCACGTACATGATCGATCGGGCCGTCCGGTCCGCGACGATCATGCGCGGCGATGCGCAGTTGGCGCGCGGCATCGGGCAACTCGGCGACGAGCGCGGTGGCATCCGCGCGCAGCAGGAACGCGCTGCCTGCCACGATCGCGATCGAGCACAGCAGCACGAGCGCCGCGCCGATCAGGCGGTGGATGTGCCAGCGCTCGAGCGTGCGCACGAGCGGCTCGAGCGAATAGCTCATCAGCGTACCCACGACCACGGGCACGATGAACGCCTCCGTCATCTTGGCAGCGCCGATGAGCGCGAGCACTGCCAACACGACGAGCGCGCGCTCGCCGGCTTTCCAGGGACGCGGAGGGTCTTCGAGAGGTTCCATGGACGTGCGAACGGCGCCAGGGGATCCCACCCGACCCCTGGCGCCGTTTCGCTTGAGCTGGCCGGTCAGTGCGCGGCCATCAGGATCAATAGTTCTTGTGCTCGATGGATTCCTTCTGGATCTTTTCGCCGCCGCGTTCGACGTCCTTGCCCACACCTTGCATCGTGTTGCAGGCGGTCGCGAGCATGGCGAACGACGCGGCCATAACGAGAGCGATCAGGCGCTTCATGGTGTACCCCTTTCGTCGGTTGAGAGAGAGTGGGTGCCGTGAGGCACGCCGGTACTCAGAACCACCAATGCAGCCTGCATGCCAGAGCGAAAGCGATGGCCGAACAACGAGTTGTATTAGGGTGCGAGAGCCGGCACGGCAAGCACCGCATGCGGCCGGACGCAAGGATTACACGCGCGTCAGTGCGCGCCCGACGTTCTTTCCGACGCCAGTGAATCGAGCACTTCGCGCACGCGGTGATATTCGCGCGCCTTGTCGAAGAAGAAGTCCGCTCCGAGCGCCAGGCTCTTCGCGCGGTATTGCGGAAAGGCGTAATTGGTCAGCACGATGACCTTCGCCTTGGGTGGGCGACGCGACGTCAGCGCGCGCAGCACGCCAAGGCCCGTCCCGTGCCGCAATTGCAGGTCGAGGACCATGACGTCCCACGGTGCGGCCGCGAGCAGGCCGATGGCAGCCTGCTCGCTGTCGGCCTGACCAATGATCTCGACGCGTCCGGGCGTCGCCAGCGATTCGGCGAGGCGCTCGCGGATGAGGGGGGAATCCTCGATGAGCAGGACGCGAAGCGGGCTGTTGTCCATGGTCGCGGCTAGGGTTCCCGGTTGCGGAAGCGGCGCGGGGGCGGTCACGTTACCAGCATGAAATGAGCATGGCTGTCGGTTTCTGTCCTACGTATGCCCGTTCGTGCAATGCCTGTTCATGCTTGCCTCCACGGTTGCTCTGACGATCCGCGACGCCAGCCGTTCCCGTGTCTACTCGATCAAGCCATTCTTGATCGCGTAGTACGTGAGGTCGGCGTTCGACTTCATCGCCATCTTCTCCAGGATGCGGGTGCGGTACGTGCTCACCGTCTTGACGGAGAGATTGAGCTCGTCCGCGATCTTGGACACCGCCGCACCGGCGGCGAGCTTGCAGAAGATCTGGAATTCGCGCTGCGACAGCTCGGCGTGCAGCGGCTTGTCCGCGTCGCCGGACACGCCGTCGGCCAGGATCTGGGCGAGCGACGGGCTGACGTACTTGCGGCCCTGCACGACGGTGCGGATGGCGCCGACCAGCTGGGTGGAGGCGGCTTCCTTGTTGAGATAGCCCGCGGCCCCGGCGCGCAGCAGGTTCACGGCGTACTGATCCTCCGCATAGGCGGAGAGCATCAGCACCGGGAGGTCGGGCTTGACGTGGCGCAGCGTCTTCAGCGTGTCGATGCCGTTCTTGTCCGGCATCGAGATGTCGAGCAGCACCACGTCGAAGTCGCCCGCCCGCACGGCGGCGATGGCTTCGGCGCCGCTGGCGGCTTCGGCAGCCACCTCCATGTCGACCTGGTCAGCGATGAACTGCTTCAGGCCGGCACGGACGATGGCATGGTCGTCGGCGATCAGGATCCGGATCATGACTCTCCCCTGGGCCCCGGCGGGGTCCTAGACAAGCCCGGGATTCTAGTGGTCGTCGCGCTACAGCGTCGCGAGGCGGGCGCCGTCGGCCTGGTACGCCGTCAGCCGGTTGTAGAGCGTCTTGAGGCTCACGCCCAGCATCTCGGCCGCACGCCGCTTGTTGCCACGGCAGTGGTCGAGCGTCGCGAAGATCGCCTGGCGCTCCATTTCGGCCAGCGGCGTGCCGATCGGGACGCGCAGGCATTCGCCTTCCACCGCCGGGCACGCAAGCCCCGCGAGATCGAGCTCGACCACGTCCTCGGCCATGATGAAAGCGCGGTGCACGGCGTTCTTGAGCTCGCGCACGTTGCCCGGCCAGTGATACGTCCGGATGGTCGTGAGCGCCGCGCGGGAGAAACGCTTGGCCGTCCCGCCCTCGGCGTTCATCTGCTGGAGGAAGTGCTCGGCGAGGAGCTCGGCGTCGCCCTCCCGCTCGCGCAACGGCGGCAGCGAGATCGGGAAGACCGCCAGGCGGTACATCAGGTCTTCGCGCAGGCGCCCTTCGCGCACGGCTTCCATCGCATCGCGATTGGTCGCGGCGACGACGCGCACGTCGGTGCGGTTCTCGGTGTCGCCACCGACGCGCGTGAAGCGGCCGGTCTCGAGCACCCGGAGCAAGCGCACCTGCATCTCCGGCGCCATCTCGGTGATCTCGTCGAGGAACAGCGTGCCGCCCTCGGCGCGCTCGAAGCAGCCGCGATGCTGCCGGTTCGCGCCCGTGAACGCACCCTTCTCGTGCCCGAACAGCTCGGCTTCGATGAGGTTCTGGGGAATGGCGCCGCAGTTGATGGCGACGAAAGGACCGCGCGAGCGCGCGCTGCGCTCGTGGATCGTGCGCGCAACGAGCTCCTTGCCGCAGCCCGACTCGCCGGCGACGAAGACGGTCGCCTCGGTCGGCGCCACGCGCTCGATCATGCGGTACACCTCCTGCATGGTCGGCGAGCTGCCATACAGCCGTCCGAAACGCCCAAGTGCGGGAGCGGACGCGGCACGGGCGGCTGCGATGAACGGCAGCGAAACGATCACGCGTTCGCCGGTCGGGTCCAGTGCGTTGTTGTCAGGTTCGTTCAAGGCCATCGCATCCTCACGGGGTGAAACATCGGTAACGTGCGGCATCATGCGGAAAAGCTTGCAAACAACGTATCGGCAGGTTCCGGAAGCTGATGTCGTGGTTTGTCCTACAGCGAGCGAACGGTTAAAATGACCGCCCTTCGTAAAGCGCGCGCCATGGCTGCAAACCTCGTTCCGATCATCCTGTCCGGCGGTGCCGGCACGCGGCTTTGGCCGCTGTCGCGGGAAGCCGCACCCAAGCCGTTCATGCCGCTGCCCGACGGTGAGACGCTCCTCGCCAAGACGGCGCGGCGCGCGCTCGAATTGCCGGGCGTGGCGCGTCTTTTCACGGTCACCAATCGCGACTATTTCTTCCACAGCCGCGACGTGTATGCCGGTCTGGGCGCGCAGCTGTCCGTGCCGGTCGACTACCTGCTCGAGCCGTTCGGCCGCAACACGGCGCCGGCGATCGCCGTCGCTGCGCTGTTCGCCGCGGCGCGTGCGCCCGCCGACAGCGTTCTTCTCGTCCTCGCGGCCGATCACCTGATCCGCGATCAGGCCGCGTTTGCCGCGGCGGTGGAGCGCGCCGTCGATCTCGCGCAACGGGGCGCGCTGGTGACCTTCGGCATCACCCCCACGCATCCTGAAACCGGCTTCGGCTACATCGAATGCGGCGACGCGCTGCCCGGACGCACGAGCGGCCCGAGTGCCTTCGCCGCGCGGCGCTTCGTCGAAAAACCGGCGCTCGCCCTCGCGCTCGAATACCTCACCGCCGGCCACTTCGTGTGGAACTCCGGCATGTTCGCGTTCACGCCTGCGGCGATCATCGACGCCCTCGAGCGTTACGCGCCTGCCCTGCTCGCCTCGTGCCGGCGCGTGGCCGACGCCATGCAGGCGCACCGTGCCGACGGCATGCAGGAAATCGACGCCGCGCTGTTCGCCGCCGTGCCCGATATCTCGATCGACTACGCCGTGATGGAGCCGGCCGCTGCACAAGGGGAAGTCGCGGTCGTGCGCGGCTCGTTCGACTGGAGCGACGTGGGATCCTGGCAGGCGGTCGCCGCACTGTCCGAGGCGGACGGGTCCGGCAACCGTGGACGCGGTGAGCGCGTCGCCATCGACACGCGCGACACCTACGTGCATGCCGAGGATCGCATTGTCGCCACCGTGGGCGTCGAGAACCTGGTGATCGTGGACACCGGCGATGCCGTGCTCGTCGCGCATCGCGACCACCTGCAGCGGGTGAAGGAGGTCGTCGGGGAGCTCAAGGCACGCGGGCACGAGGCGTACAAGCTGCACAAGACCGTCACGCGGCCGTGGGGCAGCTACACCCTGCTCGAGGAAGGCCCCGGCTTCAAGATCAAGCGCATCGAGGTGCGCCCCGGCGCGGCGTTGTCGCTGCAGATGCATCATCAACGCAGCGAGCACTGGGTCGTCGTGCAGGGCACCGCGCGCGTGACGCGCGGCGACGAGGTCTTCGACATCGGTCACAACGAATCGACCTACATCCCGGTCGAGACGCGCCATCGCCTGGAGAATCCGGGAACCGATCCGCTCGCGATCATCGAGGTGCAGTGCGGCGACTACCTCGGCGAGGACGACATCGTGCGCTTCGACGATCGCTACGGGCGCAGCAGCGCGCGGAACGCCGTGACGTGATCGCGCGCGAACGCGCGCGCCTCGATCTCGTAGCGATTGCGCGCGTAGCCGCGACGCAGCGATTCTGCGAGGTAGCGCGGAACC
>DATILY010000067.1:0-24301 GCA_035475895.1 Casimicrobiaceae bacterium
ACCCATGGCTGCACGACGACGTTCTCCACCCGGAATGCGGTCAGCACCCACGGCGAGTACGCATAGAACAGGTCGGTCATCTTGCGCACGATCGCGGTGCGCGCCGGTCCGTCCGGTATCGCACGTCCCTGCTCGTAGAGCCGGTCGAACTCTGCGAGCTGGAAGCGCGCGAGGTTCGCGAAACCCGCATTCGGCCCGTAGAGCAAGCCGAGGAAGCCGTACCCCTCCGGAGTGGTGTTGATGTTGCCGAGCTGCCACATCTGCACCTGGCCGAGCCGTGCCGCCTTCAGCAGGTCGGGAAATTTCTGCTTCATGAATTCGACCTTGAGGCCGAGCGTTGCCATGCTCCGCTGCCACAGCTCGTCCAACTGGCGGTCGAGCGCCGAGGGCGCCGAGCTGATCTTGAGCGTGAGCGGCTTGCCATCGGGCATCTCGCGCAAGCCGTCGCCGTTGCGATCCTTGTAGCCGAACTTGTCCAGCAACGCCTTCGCGGCCGCGACATCGAAGACGCGTCGCGTGTCGAGTGAGGACACGTGCCCGCTCATGCCAGGAGGAATGATCTGCGTCGCCGGCATGCCCTGGTCGTGGCGGATCACCCGGATTTCCTCGTCCACGTTGTAGCCGAGGCCGATCGCCCGGCGCAGCGCGATCTTCTCCGGCGTGTAGCCGCCCACGACCGGATCCTCCATGTTGAAGTACATGTACGTGATCGCGGGCAGCACGTCGCGCTGCAGCTTGATGCCCTCGGCCGCGAGGTCGGGCTTGAGCGTCGTGCCCGGATTCATCACGTTGGGAATCATGTCCGCCGGTACGGCGAGGTAGTCGAGGCTCTTCTGCCGAAACAAGAGAAAGCGCGGATTCGATTCCTCGATGATGCTGATCTCGACCTGCGGCACGAGCGGCAACTTGCGGCCGACCAGCTTGCCTGCAATCGCGCGGTCGGTGGCATCCGCGGGCGCCGGAAAGCGCTCATCGCGAAAGCCGGGATTGGCCTCGAGCACGATGCGCTGCCCGCGGCGCCAGTCCTTCAGCCGGTACGGCCCCGTCCCGACCGGGTTGGCCATCGCCCAGCCGGCCCCGTCGCCATACGCTTCGATCACCTCGCGCGCGACGCCGACGATCGAAGCGGACGTGAGGTTGGCCATGAGCTCGGTATCGGCGAAGTTGAGCTTGAGGCGCAGGGTGTAGCGGTCGAGCACCTGCAGCCCTTCGATGGGTGCGTCGTAATCGAACTTGCCGGTCTCCCTGGCGCGCTCGACGACGGGCTCGGCGCCGACGAAGCGGCCTTCGACGACGATGATCGAATTGCTGCGCAGCTTCGGGTCGAGGATGCGCTTGATGCCGTAGATGTAGTCGGCAGCGGTGAGCTCGCGCTTCCGGCCCTTGAACACGGGATCGTCGGTGAAGTAGATGCCGGGCTTCACCTTGATCGTGTAGGTCTTGCCGTCCGCGGAGACCTCGGGCATGGCTGCCGCCGTGTTCGGCACGATCTTGTACGGCCGCGCGAGGTAGTCGTACTTGTACAGGGAATCGAAGATGACGCGATTGACGTAGACGGAGTAGATGTCGCCCGCAGCCTGGGGATCGAAGCCCGTCTCGGCAATGGGAAATGCCACGCGCAATACCTTGCCGGGATCGCCCTGCGCCGCGACGGGCGCCGGCGCCACCGCGAGCGCGGCAATCGCGATGGCCGCGAAGAGCCGCGCCCGCATCAGAGCACCTTCTCGATGTCGGATGCGATGGATTCGGGCGTGTCGTTGGGCGCGAAGCGTGCGATCACCGCGCCCTGCCGGTCGACCAGGAACTTGGTGAAGTTCCACTTGATCGCCTCGGTGCCGAGCAGGCCCTTCTTCGCAGTCTTGAGATGGCGATACAGCGGCGCCGCAGCGTCGCCGTTGACGTCCACCTTCGCGAACAGCGGAAACGTCACGCCGTAATTCACCTCGCAGAACTGGGCGATCTCGTCCTCGCTGCCGGGCTCCTGCGCGCCGAACTGGTTGCACGGGAAGCCGAGCACGTCGAAGCCGCGATCGTGGAACTTGCGCTGCAACGCCTCGAGACCCTTGTACTGCGGCGTGAAGCCGCACTGGCTCGCGACGTTGACGATGAGGAGGACCTCGCCCTTGTACCGGTCGAGCGGCACGGGCTTGCCGTGGATGTCGTTGACGGTGAAATCATGGACGCTGGGCATGCGCGGCTCCGGGCGGTGCGATCGGCCATTATGGCGCAACGCCCGGCGGGCCGGTACAGTAGGCAGATGGAGCCAGCGACCCTGCTTCGACCGCACTTGCGCGACCTCGGCGGCCTCGTGGTGCGCCGCCTGCTGCCCGCGCATCCCACCCGCAACGTCGGTCCATTCGTGTTCTTCGATCATTTCGGCCCGGTCGATTTCGCGCCCGGCGAAGGCATCGACGTGCGCCCGCATCCGCACATCGGCCTTGCGACTGTGACGTACCTGTTCGCCGGTGCGCTGATGCATCGCGACAGCCTGGGTACGGTACAACGCATCGAGCCTGGCGACGTCAACTGGATGACGGCCGGGCGCGGCATCGTGCATTCGGAGCGCACCGACGCGCCCGAGCGGGTGCGCGGCGGCCCCGTGCACGGGCTGCAGACATGGGTCGCGCTGCCGGCTGCCGACGCCGAATCGCCGCCGGGCTTCACGCACGTACCCGCTGCACGACTGCCGCGCTTCGCCGAGACTGGCGTGCGCGGCGTCGTCGTCGCGGGTCACGGCTTCGGCCACACAGCGCCGGTGCGCACCTTCAGCGACACGCTGTACGTTGCGCTCGAGCTCGATGCCGGCGCCCGGCTCCGTGTGCCCGACGAGCATGCGGAGCGTGCCGTCTACGTCGTGAGCGGCGATGTCCTGATCGACGACATGCCCGTACCCGAGCATCACCTCGCCGTGCTTGCTCCTGGCGCTCGTCCGACACTGTCGGTGCGCACCGCAGCGCGCGTCATGCTCGTGGGTGGGGCGCCGCTCGATGGCGAGCGGATCATCTGGTGGAATTTCGTGGCCGCGTCGCGCGAGCGCGTGGAGCGCGCGAAGGACGACTGGCGTGCGCAGCGCTTCGGTCGCGTGCCGGGCGAGACGGAATTCATTCCGCTGCCCGATGCGCCGACGGTTGCGCAGCCGCCACCGCCCGGTCCACCCGGCGCGCTCTAGTCATCTGCGTCGTCGCTGCGCCCGTCGCGCCACGGGCCGGGCGTTCACCGTCAGCGCAGCCGAGCGACGATGGACTTCATGAGGCTTTCCAACGCGGGACGGGTGGACTCGGCGCTCTTGCCCGGGTCCGCATCGATCGAAAGTACCAGCGTATGGTCGCCCGCCTTCGCGGCGAGGATCGCAGCGGCGTCACGCGATGCGTTGTCGGGTTTCAGGAAGATGAAATACGCCCGCTCGCCGAAACCCGGCGCCGGCGTGCGCGGCTCCTTGTCCTTCTTGAAGTTCTTCAGCGTCGATTCCCATGCCGCCCACGAATCGGCCCCCGAATAGACCTTGAGCTCGGCGCTGCCGACACTGCAGATCCATCCGCCCTGCCCGGCGGGCTCCGGGTCGCTCAACGGGTCGTGTCCGGTCGCGGCCTTCACATCGGCGCGCGTGATCAACGAGCAGGCCGCGAGCGAACCCGCCGGGGGCTTGCGCGCCAGTTCCTTCTCCGCCTGCTGGCTGCGCGTCTGTGCGAGCGCGGGCAACGACAGTCCCAACGCGATCGCAGCGACCGGAAGCAGTGCGGTTCTCCGATTCACGTTCATCGAGCCTCCATCCGATGGCGCATGGCCGTGATCATGCCAACCGGCGTTGCGCTCGCCAAGACCTTCCCCGCCGCCCCGAAGCAGCAAGGTGATCACTGCGGCGGCCCGAAACCGCCTCCGCCCGGCGTCTCGATCACGAACACGTCGCCTGGCTGCACCTCCACCGCGCAGGTGGCTCCGAATTCGACCCGGGTGCCGTCGATGCGCTCGACCCAGTTGCGCCCGACCGCACCAGCCGCGCCGCCCGCCACGCCGAACGGTGCAATGCGCCGATGGTTGGCGAGCATCACCGCCGTCATCGCCTCGAGGAAGCGCACGCGGCGCACCGCGCCGTCACCACCCCGGTGCGCGCCCGCGCCGCCGCTGCCGCGCCGTATGGCGAACGACTCCAGGCGCACGGGAAAGCGCCATTCGAGCACCTCGGGGTCGGTCAGGCGCGAATTGGTCATGTGCGTCTGCACGACGGTCGCGCCGTCGAACGTCGGACCGGCGCCCGCGCCGCCCGCAATGGTTTCGTAGTACTGGTAGCGCGCGTTGCCGAACGTGAAGTTGTTCATGGTGCCCTGCGAGCCCGCCAGCACGCCGAGCGCGCCGTACAGCGTGTCGGTGATCGTCTGCGACGTCTCCACGTTGCCCGCAACGACCGCCGCGGGGTAGCGCGGCCGCAGCATCGAGCCTTCCGGAATGACGATGTGCAGCGGCTTGAGGCATCCCGCGTTCATCGGGATCTCGTCGTCGACCAGCGTGCGGAACACGTAGAGCACCGCCGCCTTGCACACCGCCGAGGGCGCGTTGAAGTTGGTGGCCTGCTGTGCGCTCGTGCCCGTGAAGTCGATGGTGGCCTCGCGCGCGGCGCGGTCGACGCGGATCGCCACCTGCACGACCGACCCGTTGTCGAGCTCGTACGCGAAATGGCCGTCGGTGAGCGCACCGAGCACGCGGCGCACCGCTTCCTCGGCGTTGTCCTGCACGTGCCGCATGTACGCGCGCACCACGGGCAGACCGAAGTGCTCGACCATGCGCGCAAGCTCGTCGGCGCCGCGCGCGCAGGCGGCGACCTGCGCGCGCAGGTCCGCGATGTTCTGCTCCACGTTGCGCACGGGATACGGTCCACCGGTGAGGATGCGGCGCAACGCATCCTCGCAAAACGTCCCCTGCGCCACGAGCTCGACGTTGTCGAGGAGCACGCCTTCCTCGTCGACGTGGCGAGAATCGGGCGGCATGGACCCCGGCGTCGTGCCGCCGATGTCCGCGTGATGCCCCCGCGCCGCGACGTAGAACTCGACGATGCCCGCGGAGCCCGCAGCGTCGCCCCCGCGCTGCAGGAACACCGGCGCAATGACCGTCACATCGGGCAGGTGCGTGCCTCCGTTGTACGGTGCGTTGAGCACGTACACGTCGCCCGGGCGCATGGTGCCTGCACGCCGGTCGATGATCGTGCGCACGCTCTCGCCCATCGAGCCCAGGTGCACGGGCATGTGCGGCGCGTTGGCGATGAGATTGCCCTCCGCGTCGAACAGCGCGCACGAAAAATCGAGGCGCTCCTTGATGTTGACGGAGTACGCGGTGTTCGCCAGCGTCACGCCCATCTGCTCGGCGATCGCCATGAAGAGGTTGTTGAACACTTCGAGCAGCACTGGATCGGCCGCCGTGCCGATGGCATGCGTGCGCACGGGCGCCTCGACGCGCGTGAGGATCAGGTGGTCGCGCCCGGTCAGCGTTGCCCGCCAGCCGGGCTCCACGACGGTCGTTCCGTTCGTCTCGCGGATGATGGCCGGACCGTCGATGGCGTCGCCCGGGCGCAGTTCGGCGCGCTCGTACACCGGTGCACTGCGCGACGTGCCCGCGGTGTAGACGCGGTTGAGCGCGAGCGGCTGCAGCGGTCCGGTGCGCGCGGCGAACGCGGGCCGCTCATCGTCCACCGACTGCGTCCGGCCGACCGCCTCGACGCCGATGGCTTCGACGATCAGCGCCTTGCCGGGCATGAGAAAGCCGTATTGCTGCCGATAGCGCTGTTGGAACACCGCGCCGAGCGCATCGAGTTCTGCGAGCAGCGGCAGCTCGAGCGTCGTGTCGGTGCCCTCGTACTTCACGTGCAGCGTGCGCACGGCGTGGATGCGCGTGGTCTCGACACCCTGTGCCGCGATCTCGCCGCGCGCGGCTCGCTCCAGCGTGTCGAATGCCGGCGCAAGCTCGTTCAGCAGCGCATCCGACAGCCGGGCCTCGACCGCCTGCTGGCGCAGGGCCCGTACGTCCGCGAGTCCCATCCCGTAGGCCGAGAGCACGCCCGCGAGCGGATGGATGAACACGCGCGTCATGCCGAGCGCATCGGCCACCAGGCAAGCATGCTGCCCACCCGCGCCGCCGAAGCAGCACAGCACGTATTGCGTGACGTCGTAACCGCGCTGCACCGAGATGTGCTTGATCGCGTTGGCCATGTTCTCCACCGCGATCTTCAGGAACCCGTCGGCGATCTCCTCGGGGGTGCGCGTGATGCCGGTGCGCTGCGCGATCTCGGCGACGAGCGCATCGAACTGCCTGCGTACCACGTCACGATCGAGCGGCTCGTTGCCTTCCGGACCGAACACCCGTGGAAACAACGCAGGGTCGAGCTTGCCCACCATGACGTTGCAATCGGTCACGGTCAGCGGGCCGCCGCGCCGATACGAGGCCGGACCGGGGTTGGCGCCTGCCGATTGCGGGCCGACGCGCAAGCGGGCGCCGTCGAAGCTGCAGATCGAGCCGCCACCGGCCGCGACGGTGTGGATGCGCATCATCGGCGCACGCAGGCGGACGCCCGCGATCTCGGTGACGAACGCGCGCTCGTACTCGCCCGCCCAATGCGTGACGTCGGTGGACGTGCCCCCCATGTCGAAGCCGATGATGCGGTCGAAGCCCGCGAGCCGCGACACCTCGACGGCACCCACGATGCCGCCCGCGGGACCCGAAAGGATGGCGTCCTTGCCCTGGAATCGATGCGCGTCGGTGAGACCACCGGATGACTGCATGAATTGAAGGCGCGGAACGGGCGCTGCGGGTCCGTCATTGCGACGATCGGGCCCGCCTTCGCCGGGACGCTGAACACCCAGCAGGTCCGCTTCCACCGTCTCGACGTACCGGCGCAGGATCGGCGACAGATACGCGTCTACGACCGTCGTGTCGCCGCGCGACACGAGCTTCATGAGCGGCGACACCTCGTGCGACACGGACACCTGGCCGAAGCCCGTCTCGCGGGCCAGCGCGGCAAGCGCCTGCTCGTGCGCGGGATAGCGGTATCCATGCATCAACACGATGGAGACGGCGCGCACGCCGGAGGCATGTGCCTCGCGCAGCGCCGCGCGGGCCGCGTCGATGTCCAGCGGGCGCACCACTTCGCCGTGCGCGCCGAGCCGCTCGTCCACCTCGATCACGCGCTCGTACAGCACGCTCGGCAGGTCGATGCGCCGCACGAAGAGCTTCGGCCGATTCTGGTAGCCGATGCGCAGCGCGTCACCGAAGCCCCGCGTGATGACCAGCGCCGTGCGCTCGCCCTTCCGCTCCAGCAGCGCGTTGGTCGCGACCGTCGTGCCCATCTTCACCGCCTCGATCACGCCGGGCGGAATCGGCGCGTCGGGTCCGATGCCCAGCAGCTCGCGGATCCCGTGCACGGCGGCATCGCGGTAACGGCCCGGGTTCTCGGACAGGAGCTTGTGGGTCACCAGCGCGCCGTCCGGTCGGCGGGCGACGATGTCGGTGAACGTGCCGCCGCGGTCGATCCAGAACTGCCAGCGGCCCGGGTCGGAGAAGGCGGGCATCCGTCATTATCGCAGCGGCCGCGAGGCGGCGCGCGCGGTGGATTTGTGGTAAAAATCGCGCCGATCGCCGCGTCTTGTGCTTTCCCGAGGAGAAACCCGATGAAACGTCTGCTCGCCGTGCTCATCGCCGGCGCTCTTGGCCTCGCCCTGCCTGCCTTCGCGCAGACGAAGTGGGACCTGCCCACGGCGTACCCTGCCAACAATTTCCATACCGAGAACCTGCAGCAGTTCGCCAACGACGTCGACAAGGCGACGGGCGGCAAGCTCAAGATCCAGCTCCATCCCAACGCGTCGCTGTTCAAGGCGCCCGAGATCAAGCGCGCCGTGCAGGGCGGCCAGGTGCAGGCGGGCGAGATCCTGCTCGTCAACTACGAGAACGAGGACCCGCTGTTCGGGCTCGACGGCGTGCCGTTCCTCGCGACGTCGTACGCCGAGGCATTCAAGCTCTACAAGGCCTCGCGCAAGGCGCTCGAGGACAAGTTCGCGAAGCAGGGGATGATGCTCCTCTACACGGTCGCCTGGCCGCCGCAGGGCATCTACGCCAACCGCACCATCAACAGCGCCGCGGACATGAAGGGCCTCAAATGGCGCGCGTACAGCCCCGCGACGTCGCGCATCGCCGAGCTGGTCGGCGCGCAGCCGGTGACCGTGCAGGCCGCCGAGGTGTCGCAGGCGCTCGCCACGGGGGTGATCGATTCGTACATGTCGTCGGGCGCGACGGGCTACGACTCGAAGACGTACGAGCAGATCAAGATGTTCTACGACACGCAGGCGTGGCTGCCCAAGAACGCGGTGATCGTCAACCGCAAGGCGTTCGACGCCCTCGACAAGGCCAGTCAACAAGCGCTCACCAAGGCGGCGGCGGATGCCGAGGCGCGCGGCTGGAGACTGTCGGAGGAGAAGAACGGCTGGTACCTCGAGCAGTTGCGCAACAAGGGGATGACCATCATCAAGCCCAGCGAGCAGCTCATGGCCGACCTCCGCAAGGTCGGCAACTTCATGCTGGCCGAGTGGCTCAAGAAATCCGGGCCGGATGGCAAGAAAGTGATCGACAATTTCCGCGCACTGCAATAGCGGCATGACGCGCGCCGTGCGCACGCATCGGGCCGTGCCGTAGTGCGCCGCGCGCTCGACGGTCTGTACGACATCGCCGCATGGCTTGCGGCAGCGTGCATGATCGGCACGCTCGCCATGGTGCTGCTCGGCATCGTAGGGCGGCTGCTCGACTGGTTCGTGCCGGGAACGGATGCGTACGCGGGCTACTGCATGGCGGGCGCGGGGTTCCTCGCGCTCGCCCATACGCTCAAGCGAGGCGAGCACATCCGCGTCACGCTCATCCTGGAACGCCTGCATGGGCGCCCGCGTCGCGGCCTCGAGCTGTTCGCGCTGGGAGCGGCGACGCTGCTCGCGGTCGCGTTCGCGTGGTACAGCGCCCGCCTGGCCTACCAGTCGTACGACTTCAACGATATCTCGACCGCCAACGACGCGACGCCGCTGTGGCTGCCGCAGCTCACGATGGCGCTCGGCGCGATCGTCCTGGCCATCGCCTTTGTCGACGAGCTGGTGCTCGAATGGCGCGGCGTACGGCACGTCGCGACGCCTCAAGAAGCGCTGCATCACGAATAGATGGGCGCGCTCGTCACCACGCTCCTGATCGTCGCGCTGTTCGGCCTGCTGGCCGGTGGCGTGTGGATCGGGCTGGCGCTCTTTGGCGTCGCGTGGATCGGCATGGAGCTCTTCAGCTCGCGGCCCGCCGGCGACGCGATGGCGGTCACGATCTGGGGTACGGCGTCCTCGTGGACGCTCACCGCGCTTCCGCTCTTCGTCTGGATGGGCGAGATCCTGTTTCGCACGCGGCTCTCCGAAGACATGTTCCGCGGCCTCGCCCCCTGGCTCGAGCGCGTGCCGGGCCGCCTGCTGCACACGAACATCATCGGTTGCACGATCTTCGCCGCGGTGTCCGGCTCCTCGGCCGCGACATGCGCCACGATCGGCAAGATGACCCTGCCCGAGCTCAAGGCGCGCGGCTATCCCGAGGACATCACCATCGGCACGCTCGCCGGGGCCGGCACGCTTGGGCTGCTGATCCCGCCGTCCATCATCATGATCGTGTACGGCGTAACGGCCAACGTGTCGATCGCGCAGCTGTTCATCGCCGGCGTGCTGCCGGGCATCCTGCTCGCCGCGCTGTTCTCCGGGTACATCGTCGTCTGGGCGCTGGTGCATCCCGAGCGGGTGCCCGTCGCGCAGGAGCGGACGCGTTTCACGCAGAAGATGTACGCCTCGCGGCACCTGATTCCGGTGATGCTGCTGATCGCGCTGGTGCTCGGATCGATCTACGCCGGCTGGGCCACCGCCACGGAGGCGGCCGCTTTCGGCGTGGTGGGCTCGCTCGTCATCTCGGCAACGCAACGCTCGCTCGGCTGGGTCACGTTCCGCGACAGCCTGCTCGGCGCAACACGGCTGTATTGCATGATCGCGCTGATCCTCTCCGGCGCCGCCTTCCTCACGCTCGCGATGGGCTACATCGGACTGCCGCGCGCGCTGGCGGAGTGGATCGCATCACTGGGCCTGTCGCCGACAGTCCTCGTGATCGCGCTCGCGCTGTTCTACGTCCTGCTCGGCTGCTTCCTCGACGGCATCTCCATGGTCGTGCTGACCATGGGCGTCATCCTGCCGACGGTCGAGAAGGCGGGCATCGACCTGCTGTGGTTCGGCATCTTCATCGTGCTCGTCGTGGAAGTGGCGCAGATCACCCCACCGGTCGGCTTCAACCTGTTCGTGCTGCAGGGCATGACGAAGAAGCAGATCACGTGGATCGCGCGCCACGCGCTGCCGATGTTCCTGCTGATGTGCGCGGCGATCGCGCTGGTGTGGATCTTTCCCCAGATCGTGACGCTGCTGCCGCAGAAGATGAAGCTGGGATGAAGCCGGCTGCGGCCGCCCGAGCGCTGCACGCGCCCGCGCGTGATGCCACGGACGCATGGAGCGCCACGCTGCGCGCGCCGTTCGCTACCCTGGCGGTGCGCACGCAGGATGGCGCGGTGACGGAAGTCGCCTATCTCGCGCGCGACGCGCGCATCGTGGCACCACGCGAGCGCATCGCCGAGCGGGCGATCCAGGAGCTCCGGCGTTATCTCGACGATCCCGAATTCCGCTTCAGCGTGCCGCTCGCGCCGCGCGGCACGCCGTTCCAGCAGCGCGTCTGGGATGCCATCGCGGCGATCCCGCGCGGCGAGTCGCGCACCTATCTCGAAGTGGCCCGCAGCGTCGCCAGCGCCGCACGCGCCGTCGGCCAGGCCTGCGGCGCGAACCGCATCGCGCTGATCATTCCGTGCCACCGCGTGGTGGGCACGCGCGGGGCGCTCGGGGGCTTCATGCACGCGGCCGCCGGCGATCCGATCGCCATCAAGCGGTGGCTGCTCGCGCACGAAGGCTATCGCTTCGGCTTGTTCTAGCCACGATGGCGGCCTCGGATCCCCTGATCGACGCGTTCTGCGATCAGCTGTGGCTGCGTGACGGGCTTGCACCGGCTTCGCTCGCAAGCTACCGGCGCGACGTCACGGCCTTCGCGCGGTGGCTCGCAGCCCGCGGCGCGACGCTCCTCGCTGCCTCGCGCGCCGATTGCGAAGCGTGGCTCGGCGACCAGTTCCGTGCCAACGCCAAGGCCACTTCGGTTGCACGCCGGCTGTCGGCACTGAGACGCTTCTACCGGCTGCAGCTCGACGCCGGCAGCGTGCGCGAAGATCCCACGCTGCGCGTCACCGCGCCGCGCAAGCCCCGGCGGCTGCCCAAGCTGCTGTCGGAGCGTCAGGTCGAAGCGCTGCTCGAGGCGCCCGACGTTGGCACGACGCTCGGCCTGCGCGACCGCGCAATGCTCGAGACGCTGTACGCGACGGGCCTGCGGGTCTCCGAGCTGTGCGGGCTCACCCACGCGCAGCTGTCGCTCGATGCCGGCGTGGTGCGCGTGCTCGGCAAGGGCAGCAAGGAGCGCCTGGTGCCGCTCGGCGAAGAAGCCGTCGCGTGGATCGCGCGCTACCAGCAGGACGCCCGCCCGGGCCTTGCGGGCCAGCGGCGCAGCCATCACGTGTTCCTGACGACGCGCCACGGACCGCTCACGCGCCAGGCGTTCTGGGCGCTCATCAAGCGCTATGCCGTGCGCGCCGGCATTGCACAGGAGCGGCTTTCACCGCACGTGCTGCGCCACGCGTTCGCGACGCACCTGCTCAACCACGGCGCCGATCTGCGCGTCGTGCAGCTGCTGCTCGGTCATGCGGACATCACCACGACGACCATCTACACGCACGTGGCACGCGAGCGCCTGAAGCAGCTGCATGCGATGCATCACCCGCGCGGCTGAGGCACCCCGAGCACCGGCGCCGCGGTTCTGCGCAGCAGGGATTTGAGGCGCAGCGCAGGTGCTTCGACCAGGTGCCACGACAGCGCCGCCAGCACGACGGTGATCGTGTAAGCCAGCGCGAAATGCAACGGCAACGGCAAGCGCGGGCCGTACAGGGTGACGAGCTGCTGCACCGGAAAGGCGTAGACGTACATGCCGTACGACCAGTCGCCGAAGCGCGCCCAGTGGGGCAGCCATGGCAGGGGCGCGTAGGCGAACGCAACGACGCAAAGGGCCACGGCGAGGTCGAATGCGGGCACGAACAGCATCGAGTGGCGCAGCAGGATCGCGCACACGATGGCCGCTGCGCAAACGACGAGGCCACGCTGGCCGCGCCATCCGAGCATTTCGAGCATGGCGCCGAAGGCAAAGAACAGCGCAAGGCGCGGCAGCGTCGGGCCCTCGAGCAGCTTGCCCGCAAGATCGGGATGGCTCCTCCACGCGATCACCGCGACGGCGCCCATGCCCGCCAACAGCACCACGCGCCGCGATGCGCCCGTGAGCGAGGCGACCGCGCCCAGCGTCACCACCGCCGCGTACATCTGCACTTCCGGCCAGAGGCTCCAGAGCGATCCGTTCACGACGCCGGCGAACGGCAGGCGCTCGAACGCGCCCGGCAGCGTCCATTGCAGGTCGTGCATCGTGAGGCCGCGCCAGACGTAGCGCCAGGTGCGCCCGTCACGCAGGTAGTCGGCAAGCGGAAGCGTCGTCGCGAACAGGCCCACTGCCACCGTCGAGACGAGCAACGCGACGAACAGTCCGGGAAGGATGCGCAGCGCACGCGAGGCGATGAAGAACGTGAGGCCGGTGCCCCGCGCCATGCTGGCGGTGACGAGGCACCCGCTCATCACGAAGAACATGTCGACGCCCAGCGTCCCGAACGTCGTGAAGCCGCCGGTCGGTCCGAGGATCGGCTCTTCGCCGCCGCGCCCCAGCACGGCGTACTCGTGCGACAACAGCACGAAGGTTGCCGCGAGCCAGCGCAGGAAGTCGAAGTTGTTGCCGTGCGTGGGGGCGTTGGGCGCCAAGCCTGCGGCCGTGCGCGGCTGCCCGTGCGCACGCGCGGCGTGCTCCGAAAGTGTCGTGCCAGGATCCACAGTGCTTCCGCGGTGCGCCGTCGCGCGCGCACCATCCTCGTCGTCGCGCGCAGTATACCGAGCGTGCAGCCGCCGCGCGCGTACGCCATGGCGGCGCGCGGGCGCCGTGCACGATCGGGTGCGGCTTCGGGCGTACAATCGGCGCCGGTTTCGTCATCAAGCCCCTCATGTCGCCCTTGGCGCTGGCCCGCTGGATCACGCGACGTCCCGCGCGCGCTGGGGGCACGCCTCCGACGCGGCGCGGCCTCGAACAGGTGCGATTCGAATGCAATCTGTGCGGCCGGGACAACATCGTGCCGCCGGAACAGATCACGCGCGAGACGCCCTCGTGCGCGACCTGCCGCTCCACGGTGCGGCTGCGCGCGGTGGCCCATCTCGTCGTGCACGAGGTGCTGGGCGCGGATCGTGCGCTCCCGCAGCTCGAGCTGCAGCGCCGGATCGCCGGCATCGGCCTGTCCGACGACGATCGTGTGGCACCCGCGCTTGCCAGGGTGTTCGACTATCGCAACACGTTCTTCGATGCCGAGCCCAGGCTGGACATCACCGACGTTCCGCCCGCGCATCGCGGCCGCTACGACTTCGTGACGGCGAGCGACGTGTTCGAGCACGTGCTCCCGCCGGTGCAGCGCGCCTTCGACGGCGCGCGCGCATTGCTCAAGCCCGGCGGCATCTGCGTGCTCACCGTGCCGTTCACCCTCGACGAGGCGACGGTGGAGCACTTCCCCGAGCTCCACGACTGGCGCATCGAGCGGCACGGTGATAGCTGGCGCTTGCGCAACGTCACGCGCGACGGGCGCGTGCAGACCTTCACCGGACTGGTGTTCCACGAGGACCTCGGCGACGACGGCAAACCGGGCACCGCGCTGGAAATGCGGCTCTTCGCGCGCGCGCCGCTCGAGCGCGCGTTCCTTGCCGCCGGCTTTGCGCGCGTGCGCATGGCCAACGAAGCGTACCCGCGCTTCGGCATCGAATGGGCCGACCCCTGGTCGTTCCCGCTGGTTGCGTATGCCGGATGAGCCGTTGCCGGTGCCTCCGCGCGAGCCGTTTCGCCTCGACCGCGCGTTCATCTGGCGCCAGGTCAAGGTCAACATCGTCGCCATCGTGAGCGTCATCGTCGCGCTCACGGGCCTTGCGTACAACACGTATCGCAACGAGCGCACGGAGCACAACCGCAATACGCGCATCGCCGCCTTCGAAGCGCTGAAGACGCTCGGGGAGACGCAGGTCATCGTCGAATACGCCCACTTCAAGAAGGACCGCCAACGGGGCGATCCGGTGCAAGGCGTTGCGCGCGCGCAGTACATCCGCGATCTGGCCCGCCTGCTGCCCGCGCCGGCACCCGAGGATGCTGAACGCCTGTGGGTCGCCTGGCGCGACAACGCCGACAAGGTGGAGACGGACACCGATGCCATGATCGCGATCACCGACGAGATCCAGCGCCTGCGGCTGACGCTGCTCGAAGAGCTCGAAGCGCTGCATTGACGGCCGGTCACGTGGAATGACCCGTTCAGCAGAAGCCCGCCTGCCGGTCACCGCCGCGGTACGCGTGCTGCGCGAGCATGGGGTGGCCTTCACGCACCATCCGTACGACTACGAGGCGCGCGGCGGCACGGCGGTATCGGCGCGCGAGCTGGGCGTCGACGAGCATGCGGTGATCAAGACGCTGATCATGCAGGACGATGCGGCACGCCCCATGATCGTGCTGATGCACGGCGATCGCGAGGTGTCCACGCGCACCCTCGCCCGCGCGCTGGGCGTCAAATCCATCGAGCCTTGCGCACCCGCGGTGGCCGAACGTCACTCGGGCTACCAGGTCGGCGGCACGAGCCCGTTCGGCACGCGCAAGCCGATGCCGGTCTACATGGAGCGCAGCATCGCAGCGCTGCCGCGCATCTACGTCAACGGCGGCCGCCGCGGCTACCTCGTGGGCATCGCGCCCACGGACCTCGTGCGTGTCCTGCACCCGACGCTGGTCGACGTGGCGATCGGCGCACCGGCATGACGGCACCGGACCCGCTCGTGCCTGCCTATGTGCCAGCCGATCCGGATGGCGCGGCGATTCGCCAGGCGTTCCTGGCCGACGAGCGCATGACGGTGGCGGCCCTCGCGGCCCAGGCGACGAGCGAGCCTTCGCTGGACGCGCAAGTCGCCCGGCAAGCGCGCGTGTGGGTCGAGGGCGTGCGCGCGCGTGCCGAC
Organism: Casimicrobiaceae bacterium; assembly: GCA_035475895.1. GTDB lineage: Bacteria > Pseudomonadota > Gammaproteobacteria > Burkholderiales > Casimicrobiaceae > VBCG01. The sequence goes on from DATILY010000067.1 coordinate 15,246, forward strand.
GGCAATGCCGGCATCGAGTCGTTCCTCGCGCAATACGACCTGTCCACGCAGGAAGGCGTGCTGCTCATGTGCGTCGCCGAGGCGCTGTTGCGCATTCCCGACGCACACACGGCGGATGCCCTGATCCGGGACAAGCTCGCGCGCGGCGACTGGGAGCGGCACCTCGGCGCGTCCGATTCGCTGCTCGTCAACGCGTCCACCTGGGGCCTCATGCTGACGGGCCGCCTGACGCGCATCGAGACGGACGACGCGCGCGATCCCTCGGCGTGGTACCAGCGCATCATCGCGCGCGCCGGCGAGCCCGTCGTGCGCGTCGCCGTGCGCCAGGCCATGCGCGTCATGGGCGAGCAGTTCGTGATGGGCCGCACCATCGGCGAGGCGCTGGCGCGCGCGCGCCAGGCCGATCCGGCGCGCTGCCGGCATTCGTTCGACATGCTCGGCGAGGCGGCGCTGACCGCCGCCGACGCGGCACGCTATCGCGATGCGTATGCCGCGGCCATCGTCGCGATCGGACGCAGCCGAGCCGACACCACCGCCGACCCCGTCACCCAGCCGTCGATCTCGGTGAAGCTCTCCGCGTTGCATCCGCGCTATGAATTCGCGCAACGCGACCGCGTGCTGGCCGAGCTCGTTCCCACCCTGCTGGAGCTCGCGGCGCTCGCGCGCGACGGCGGGATCGGCATGACGATCGACGCCGAGGAAGCCGATCGCCTCGAGCTGTCGCTGGAGATCCTCGCGCGCGTGCGCCGCGATGCGTCGCTGGCCGAATGGGACGCGCTGGGGCTTGCCGTGCAGGCGTACCAGAAGCGCGCACGCGCCGTCGTGTCATGGGTGGCCGCGCTGGCGCGCGCGACGCACATGCGCATTCCCGTGCGCCTCGTCAAGGGCGCGTACTGGGACACGGAGGTCAAGCGCGCGCAGGTGCAGGGGCTGGCGAACTATCCGGTGTTCACGCGCAAGGCCCACACCGATGTGTCGTACCTCGCCTGTGCACGGGCGCTGCTCGAGGCGACGCCGCGGGTGTACCCGATGTTCGCCACGCACAACGCGCACACCATCGCGTGGGTAGCCGCGCACGCGCATCAGCACGGCCTCGACCTCGCGGCGTTCGAGTTCCAGCGCCTGCACGGCATGGGCGAGGCACTGTATGCACAGGTCATCGGGCCGTCGTCGCGGCTCGCGTGCCGCGTGTACGCGCCGGTCGGGTCGCATCAGGACCTGCTGCCCTACCTCGTGCGGCGCCTGCTCGAGAACGGCGCGAATACCTCGTTCGTCAATCGCATCGCCGACCCCTTGATCGCCGTCGACGACGTGATCGCCGATCCCGTGGCGCGGGCACGTGCGCACGACTACGCGCCCGCGCCGAACCTTCCGCTGCCGCGCGACCTGTTCGCACCTACGCGCGCCAACTCCACCGGCGTGTCCCTCGCCGACCAGGATGCGATGCACGTCCTGGACGAGGCGCTGGAAGCCGCCCGCGCGCCGGCGTGGGTCGCAGCACCGCTCGTCGCGCGCAGCACCGCTTCGGGGACGGCGCGCGTCGTGTTCGATCCGGCCGACCGGCGCCGGCGCATCGGCACCGTCGTCGACGCCGATGCGACGACCGTTGCGCGCGCAGTCGAATCCCTGGTCGCAGGACAAGTCGCGTGGGACGCGCATGGCGGCGCGGCGCGTGCCGCGGCACTCGACGCCGCGGCCGGTGTCCTCGAGCGCGAGCGCGACGGCCTGGTTGCGCTGCTCACGCGTGAAGCCGGCAAGACCCGGCCGGCCGCGCTCGCCGAAGTGCGCGAGGCCGCCGATTTCTGCCGCTATTACGCGGCGCTCGCGCGCGACCACTTCGATCGTCCGCTCGCGTTGCCGTCGCCCACCGGCGAAGCGAACACGCTGACCCTGCATGGCCGGGGCGTCTTCGCCTGCATCTCGCCGTGGAATTTCCCGCTCGCCATCTTCACGGGCCAGGTGGCCGCGGCACTCGCGGCCGGCAACGCGGTGGCGGCGAAGCCCGCGGAGCAGACACCGCTCACCGCGGCGTACGCGACCGCGTGCCTGCGCGAAGGCGGCGTGCCGCAGGACGTGCTGGCGTTGCTGCCCGGCGAAGGTGAGAGCGTCGGCGCAGCGCTCGTGAATGATCCGCGGATCGCGGGTGTCGCATTCACCGGCTCGACCGCCGTCGCGACGCACATCGCGCGCACGCTCGCCGCACGCACGCCCATCGTGCCCCTCATCGCCGAAACCGGTGGCCAGAACGCCATGCTGGTCGACAGCTCCGCGCTACCCGAGCAGGTCGTGCAGGATGCGCTGGTCTCCGCGTTCGACAGCGCAGGACAGCGCTGCTCGGCGCTGCGCGTGCTGTGCCTCCAGGACGACATCGCGCCGCGCGTGCTCGCATTGCTCGAAGGCGCGATGGACGAGCTCGTCATCGGCGATCCCGCCGACCTTGCCACCGACGTCGGCCCGGTGATCGACGAAGTGGCGCGCGACGCGCTCGAGCGCCACGTCGTGGCGATGCGCGCAGCGGGCCTCGTGCGCCATCGGCTGAATCTGCCGCCGCTGGCGGCACACGGCACGTTTGTCGGGCCCACGCTGATCGAGCTCGACCGGCTCGACCGGCTCACCGGCGAAGTCTTCGGTCCGATCCTGCACGTCTACCGCTATCGCGCCAGCGAGCTCGACGCCGTGGTCGATGCGATCAACGCGTTCGGATACGGGCTCACGCTCGGCATCCACAGCCGCATCGACGCGACGGTCGAGCGCATCGTGGCGCGCGCACGCGTGGGCAATCTCTACGTCAACCGCAACATGATCGGCGCGGTCGTCGGCGTGCAGCCGTTCGGCGGTGAGGGCCTGTCGGGCACCGGTCCCAAGGCCGGAGGACCGCATTACCTGTTCCGCTTCGCGGTCGAGCGGACGCTGTCGATCAATACGGCTGCCGCAGGCGGCAACGCAGCGTTGCTCGCGCAAGGCGACGCGTGATTCAGCGCTTGCGCTCGATCGCCACGCCGATCTCCCGCACGCCCGGCAGCGCACCCAGTTTCGCCACGCGGACCTTCACGCTGGCCGCCCCGAATTCTTCGAGCACCAGCATTGCGATCGACTCGGTGAAGCGCTCGAGCAGGGCATGCGGATTGGTGGCCGCGAACGCCTTGATGCGCTTCACCACCGCCGAGTAATCCACGGCGTCGCCAAGCTCGCCCGACTCGAACGGCCGCGCCGACGGCAGCCCGATGTCGAGATCGAGCCGGATCGTCTGCGGCAGCTCGCGCTCCCAGTCGTACACGCCGATGCGGGTGGACAGGCGGAAGTCGTGGATGAAGATGGTGTTCATGCGAAAATTGTAGGCTCTCGCTCAGGCTCCGATGCTCGTCACCGCGTTTTTCGCCCTCGCCGCGTATCTGCTCGGCTCCATCTCGTTCGCCGTGGTGGTGAGCCGTGCTTTCGGCCTGCCCGATCCCCACGCATACGGTTCAGGCAACCCGGGCGCCACCAACGTGCTGCGCACGGGCAACAAGGTGGCAGCGGTGCTCACCCTGCTCGGCGATGGGCTCAAGGGCTTCGTGGCGGTATTCGCGGCACAGCAGCTCGGCCCCGCATGGGGTGCCGACGCCTGGTGCGTCGCGGCGGTGACGCTCGCCGTCTTCCTCGGCCACCTCTTCCCCGTATTCCACGGCTTTGCCGGCGGCAAGGGTGTGGCCACCGCGGCGGGCATCGTCTTCGCGTTGCACTGGCCGCTCGCGCTGGCGCTCACCGTCGTGTGGCTCGCGCTGGCGTTCGGCTTCAAGATGAGCTCCCTCGCGGGCCTGGTCACTGCGTTGCTGTTGCCGTTCGGGCTGTTCTACGTGCTCGGGCCGAGCGCCGTCGCGTGGACCGGCGTGCCGATCGCGCTGCTGCTGTTCTGGCGCCACCGGGCCAACATCGCGCAGCTCCTCGCGGGCGGCGAGCGGCGCATCGGCCGTTGAGCGGAGCGCCACGCGCGATCGTCGTCATCGGACTGCCGCGTCGACGCGTGGCGGAGCCACTTCCGTGAGCGGCCACCGCGGCCGGATCGTGAACGGACCTGCCGCCACGCCGTCGTGCGCAAGGCGCAGCGCGCCTGCGAGCGCGATCATCGCGCCGTTGTCGGTGCAAAACGCCGGATCGGGGAAGAACACCTGCACGTTGCGTGCGGCGCCTTCGCGGAGCAAGCGCTCGCGCAGCGCGCGATTGGCGCCGACGCCACCCGCCACGACCAGTCGCGCATGGCCGGTCGCGCGCAGCGCAGCCAGCGCCTTGGCGCTCAGCACGTCCACCACCGACGACTGGAACTCGAGCGCGATGTCCGCCTTGGCCGGCTCGTCGAGCGCTGCCGGGTCGCCGCCGGGCGCCGCCGTGCGCGCAAGCGTCATGACCGCGGTCTTGAGGCCCGAGAAGCTGAAATCGAGGTCGCCCGAGTCCAGCATGGGACGCGGCAGCTGAACGCGGCGCGGCCGCCCGGACGCTGCGAGGGCCGCCAGCGCGGGCCCGCCGGGATAGGGAAGGCCCAGCATTTTCGCGGTTTTGTCGAACGCTTCGCCTGCGGCATCGTCGAGCGTATCTCCCAGCAGCCGGTAAGCGCCCACTCCGCCGACGTCGAACAGCTGGCTGTGGCCGCCGGACACGAGCAGCGCGGTAAACGGAAACGCGGGACGCGGCTCGGAGAGCAGCGGCGAGAGCAGATGGCCTTCCAGGTGATGGATGCCGATGACGGGCCTGCCGAGCGCAAAGCCAAGACCTTCGGCGACGCTCGCACCCACCAGCAGCGCGCCGGCAAGCCCCGGGCCCTGGGTGTACGCGATGCCATCGAGCTCACCGAGCGGCACGCCCGCCTCGTCGAGCACCTGGTGGATGAGCGGCACCAGCCGGCGGACGTGGTCACGCGAGGCGAGCTCCGGGACGACGCCGCCATACGCCTGGTGGAGCTCGACCTGCGAATGCAGCGCGTGGGCGCGCAGGCCGCGCGCAGTGTCGAACACGGCCACGCCGGTCTCGTCGCAGGAAGATTCGAGGCCGAGGACGATCATGCAGCCATTCTACGGTTCTTGCCGGCCCCTGCCGCGCCGGCTATAATTGCGAGTTACCGATTCGGGCAGCGATCAGCCGGCGATATTCAGCCCGCTGCCAGCCCCGGGGAGCATCCGGGCCGCCGCGTTGGCACACCCGATCCGCCACGCGGCCGGGCGCCCCGGATCATTCACCAGCGCACCATCGAACGAGCAAAGGTCCACCGTACATGCCCAGCGTCCGCGTCCGCGAGAACGAGCCCTTCGAGGCCGCGCTGCGTCGCTTCAAGCGCACGATCGAGAAAACCGGCCTCCTGACCGAGCTTCGCGCACGCGAGTTCTACGAGAAGCCGACGTCCGAGCGCAAGCGCAAGAAGGCCGCCGCGATCAAGCGCCACTACAAGCGCCTGCGCAGCCAGCAGCTGCCGCCGAAGCTCTATTGATCATGCATGCGGCCGTCCGGTCCGGACGGCCTGGCTCTACGGCGAGGGGCGAAGCGATTCGCCCCTCGCGCCATTTGTAAAACGCGCACGGCATCACCACGTGGCGTTCGAGGTTGCCCGACATGACGCTCAAGGCACGCATCACCGACGACATGAAGGCCGCCATGCGCGCGCGGGAAACCGCGCGCCTGTCGACCATCCGCCTGCTGCTCGCCGCGATCAAGCAGCGCGAAGTCGACGAGCGCAAGGAGCTGGCGGACGCGGACATCGTCGCCGTGATCGACAAGATGGTGAAGCAGCGGCGCGATTCGATCGCGCAGTTCGAGGCCGGCAAGCGCATCGACCTGGCCGATGCCGAGCGCGCGGAGCTCGCCATCCTGCTCGACTACCTGCCGCAGCGGCTGTCTGACGTCGAGATCGACGCTGCCATCGACGCTGCGATCGCACGCACAGGTGCCGCCGGGCCGACCGGCATGGGCAAGGTGATGGGCGCGCTGAAGACCGAGCTCGCCGGTCGCGCCGACATGAGCGCGGTCTCGGCGCGGGTCAAGGCCCGGCTCGGCTGACCGGCGCCACTCGTCGGCAGCCGCGCGCAATTCGGCTGGCGAACCAGCAGTCGTTGCCTATAATTCAAAGGTTCCCTGCCGTGTGAAACGTCTCGCGCGGCCGGCTCGCCGGCCGCGCGAGCGTCTTTGGGATGCACTCACCGCGATGATTCCGAACGACTTCATCCAGACGTTGCTCGGACGGGTCGACATCGTCGAGGTGATCGACCGCTACGTGCCGCTGAAGAAAGCCGGCGCCAACTACCAGGCGTGCTGCCCCTTCCATAGCGAGAAGACGCCCTCGTTCACGGTCAGCCCCACCAAGCAGTTCTATCACTGCTTCGGCTGCGGAGCGCACGGCACGGCCATCGGCTTCCTCATGGAGCACGCCGGCAAGTCCTTTCCCGAAGCCGTGGACGACCTCGCCCGGGATGCCGGCATTCCAGTGCCACGGGTCGAGCGGCCCGGCGAAGCGGAGCGCCGGGAAGAAGCCACCGACCTCGCGGCGCTCCTGCTCACGGCGGCCAAGTTCTACCGGAGCGCCCTGAAGGACTCGCCGCCGGCGATCGCCTACCTGAAGGGACGCGGCTTGACCGGCTCGATCGCAGCGCGCTTCGGCGTGGGGTATGCGCCCGACGCCTGGCAGCCGCTGTCGGGACACGTCCCGGCCTACGACGACCCCGCTCTCGAGCAGGCAGGCCTCGTCATTGCGGGCGAAGGTGGCAAGCGCTACGACCGCTTTCGCGACCGGATCATGTTTCCGATCCATGACAGCCGCGGCCGGGTGATCGGTTTCGGTGGCCGCGTGCTCGGATCGGGCGAGCCAAAATACCTCAACTCCCCGGAAACTGCAGTCTTCTCCAAGGGAAGAGAGCTGTACGGCCTCTATCTTGCGCGCAACGCGATTCGCGACGCGGGCCGGGTCGTGGTGGTCGAGGGCTACATGGACGTGGTGGCGCTTGCGCAGCACGGCGTCGAGTACGCGGTCGCCACGCTGGGCACCTCCACCACGCCGGTCCACGCCCAGAAGCTGTTTCGGCTGGCCGATTCGGTCGTGTTCTGCTTCGATGGCGATGCTGCCGGCCGCAAGGCGGCGTGGCGCGCGCTCGAGAACACGCTGCCGGTGCTCCAGGACGGCAAGGACGCCCGTTTCCTGTTCCTGCCGGATGGCGAGGATCCGGACGACTTCGTGCGCGCCCGGGGCCGGGCGGCGTTCGAAGCGGCGATCGCCGAGGCGACGCCGGCGTCCGAATACCTGCTCGCCGAGCTCATCGCGCGCCATGCGCCGGACACCGCCGAGGGCCGCGCCGCACTGCTCGCGTCAGCCCGCCCGCTGCTTGCACAGATCGAGGCTCCGATCCTGGCCGCGCTGCTGCGCCGGCGGCTCGCGCTGCTCGCCGGGCTCGACGAGGCCGAGGTGACCGGCCTGTTGGGCGGCAGCCGCCCGGCGGAACTCGCCCAGGGTCGCAGCGATCGCGGCCGACCGGCACTGCGCGCTGCCGGGCGGCGTGCGCCGTCCCTCGCGCGGGAGCTGTTGCAGGGCGTCCTGCTCGCGCCGGACCTCGCGCGCGGGATCGCCTTGCCGCCTGCGGACGAAACCGGCGCGGACGCCGCAGCCTTGCGCGCCGTGGTCGCGTTCTGCACCGCCACGAGCGGGGAACTGACGCCCGCTGGAATCGTCCAGTCCTTTATCGATACGCCGCACGAAGCCGTCATCGCCCAGGCGCTCGTCACCGCGGAAGACCAGGCCCTCACCTCCGAGCTGGCCGGTGAGCGCCTGCGGGCGGGTGTGCAGCGCTATTGGCAGCAGGCGGAGCGGGCGGGAACGGCCAAGGCACCAGACGAGATGGCCCACAGTCCCGAGGAGGCGGAGCGGTTGCGCCAGCTCGAATTCGTGCGCCGCGGCGCCGGCGCTGCGGCGAGCAACGGGGTCGAAACCCCGTGACGGCGTCCCCACATTGAAAATGTTATAATTCGAGGTTTTCTGCGGGTGGCCCCAAGAGCCCTTGGAAGAAGCTCTTTAGAACGTCTTTTCGCGTCCGCGCAGCATTGCGGGCACGCAGAGCACTGCGCAGCATTCGCGGCCCGAAGCCCCCGGGCCGCCTGACGAAGGAAATACGAGGACTATCGGCATGATCAAGGCCAAGAAGCCCGCGAAGCCGGCGCGACGCACGCCGCCCAAGAAAGCCAAGGCATCGGACAGGACGCCCTCGCGCGGCAAGACCGCCGCTGGCCGCTCCAACAAGCGGGCCACGCCCAAGAAGCCGGCGCGCAAGCCGTCGGCCCGCCCGACCGCGCGCAAGCCCGCGTCGAAAAAGCCGGTCGCCAAGGCCAAGCCGCTGCCGAAGACGCCGCCCAAGGCGAAGGCAGCTGCGCCAGCTGCCAAGCCGGCCAAGCCCGTCGCCCAAAAGCCGGTCAAGCCCGTCGCGACGCCCAAGCCCGACAAGGTGCAGGGCAAGCCGGCGGCCGCCGCCGGCGTCGCGGCCAAGGCGGCGGCTGCAGCTGCAACGGCGGCTGCCGCGGCCACCAAGGCACCCGCCGCCGGCCACAAGCCGTCGGTGGCAGAAGTCGCCGCGCGCATCGCCGGCAAGCGGGCCGAGGACGCCGCCAACAAGCGGGGCAAGAACGGCCGGCACGCGCCCGAAGCGCCGCGCGAGCTCACGCCCGCGGACGTCGAGGCCCGCAAGCGCCGCCTGAAGACGCTGATCGTGCTCGGCAAGGAGCGCGGCTACCTCACGTACGCCGAAATCAACGATCACCTGCCCGACGACATTCTCGACGCCGAACAGATCGAGGGCATCATCTCGATGATCGGCGACATGGGCATCCAGGTGTATGACGAAGCGCCGGATGCCGAAGCGCTGCTGATGTCCGAAGCGCCGGCGACGGTACCCGCCGAGGACGTCGAGGAAGAAGCCGAAGCTGCGGCGTCGACGCTCGACAGCGAGTTCGGCCGCACCACCGATCCCGTGCGCATGTACATGCGCGAGATGGGGTCGGTGGAGCTCCTCACGCGCGAAGGCGAGATCGAGATCGCCAAGCGCATCGAGGAT
>DATILY010000068.1:0-23319 GCA_035475895.1 Casimicrobiaceae bacterium
CGCGGCGCGAATGCAGCGAGGCTAAGGCGCGGCGCGGCGGCGCACCATCGGCGGCGGACGAAAGCCCTGTCGGACGCGGACTACAGCGCGCATGAAAAAAGCCCGGCAGGGCCGGGCTTGGCTGATCGCTCCCGGGCACGCGGCCCGGGCGCTTCGGCGAATCACTTCAGGTGCGCATTGACCAGCTTGGTCATCTCGAACATCGATGCCTGCGCCTTCTTGAAGATCTCGCGCAGCTTGGCGTCGGCGTTGATCATGCGCTTGTTCATCGCGTCCTGGAGCTTGTTCTTCTTGATGTAGTCCCAGATCTTCTTGGTGACTTCGGTGCGGGGCATCTGCATGGCGCCGACGACCGCGGCGAGCACGGGCGAGGGCGTCATCGCCTTCATGAACGCGGCGTTGGGCTTGCGCTTCGCTGCGGGCTTCTTGGGCGCGGCGGCCTTCTTGGCAGCCGGTGCCTTCTTCGGAGCGGCCTTCTTGGCGGGGGCCTTTTTCGCTGCGGACTTCTTGGCGGCCGGCTTCTTCGCGGCGGGCTTCTTAGCGGCTGACTTCTTCGCAGCTTTCTTGGCAGTAGCCATCGATTCTCCTTCCTGTCGGGTGTGCGAGCGGACAACGCCGGAGCGTTCTGAAGCGGACCCTCCTGTCACGGGCACACCGCTCCATCGGCGGCGACTATACCGCATTTCAGAGGGAGAGGAAGCGGTTCCACGGGGAAAATTCCCCTCTGTGCGCGCACTGTTGCGTAACGGTCAGCGCGTGTCGGCCGCGCGTTTTCGGCGCGCGTCGCGCGGTAGAATGACGGCGCAACGATGTCCGCCCCCGCCACCGACCCCGCCCAGCTGCGCACCGAGTACAAGCGCGAGACGCTCGACGAGGGGGCGGTCGACCGCGATCCCTTCGCGCAATTCGCGCGCTGGTTCGACGAAGCGGTCGCAGCGCACCTGCCCGAGCCCAACGCGATGACCCTGGCGACCGTCGGTGCCGACGGCCGCCCGTCCGCCCGCATCGTCTTGCTGAAAGGCGTCGACGCGCGCGGGTTCGTGTTCTACACCAACCACGACAGCCGCAAGGGTCGCGAGCTTCCCGCCGGCGCGCCCGTCGCCCTGCTGTTCCACTGGGTCGAGCTCGAGCGCCAGGTGCGCATCGAGGGCCATGCCGCGCGCGTCGAGCCCGCCGTCGCGGATGCGTATTTCGCCTCGCGCCCGCGTGCCTCGCGCCTGGGCGCGTGGGCCTCGCCGCAAAGCGCGGTGGTCGATGGACGCGCCGGGCTCGAGCGCCGCTACGCCGAGGCTGCGGCGCGCTTCGATGCCGAGGTGCCACGACCGCCTCACTGGGGCGGATATCGCGTGACGCCCGACGCCTTCGAGTTCTGGCAGGGACGGCCAAGCCGCCTGCACGATCGCATCGCCTATCGCGCAGAAGGCGGCGGCTGGTCGATCGTGCGGCTGGCGCCATGACGCGCCGCGCCGCGGCGCACATGTCCGCCCTGATCGGACTGGGCATCGCCAACCACGTCGTCCTGACCGGATCGCGCGTCACCGCATCGCTCGACGCGCTCGCGCGCGGTGCGTCGCCCGCCACGGTGGGTGCCCTCATGGCGCTGTACGCCGTGCTGCCCATGCTGCTCGCCATCGCGGCGGGCCGTCTCGCCGATCGCATCGGCGTGCGCAGGCCGATGCTCGTCGGCTCGTGCGGCATTGCGCTCGCGGCGCTGCTGCCGGTCGTGCTGCCGGGCCTTGCGACGCTCTTCGTCGCAGCAGCGCTGATGGGCGTCTCGTTCATGGCGTTTCAAGTGGCCAACCAGTACGCCACCGGCGAAGCGGGCGCGCCGGAGGATCGCGGCCGCAACTTCGGGTTGCTCGCCGTCGGCTATTCGACGTCCTCGATCGCCGGCCCGCTGATCGCCGGACTGATGATCGACCATGCCGGCTATCGCGCGACGTTCGCGCTGCTCGCGCTGGCGCCGCTCGTCCCGATCGCGCTCCTTGGCGGCGACCGCATCGCGTTGCCCGGTCCGCATCCGGCCCACGCGAGCCACCCAGGACGCAGTGCCGCCGACCTGTTCGGACATCGCGAGCTGCGTCGCGTGCTGGTCATCAACTCGCTGACCGCCATGGCCTGGGAGCTGCACACCCTGTTCGTGCCCATCTACGGCCACGCAATCGGCCTGTCGGCCTCGCAGATCGGCTTCGTGCTCGCCGCCTTCGCCACCGCGACGTTCGTGGTGCGCCTCGCCATGCCGCTGCTCATGCGCCACCTGCGCGACCAGCAGCTGCTCACCTTCACCTTGTTCGTCGCCGGCTTCGTATTCCTGGCGTTTCCGTTCATGCACAGCGTCGGCGCGCTCATGACCCTGTCGTTCTGCCTGGGCCTCGCGCTCGGCGCGGGTCAGCCGATGGTCATGGCCGTGCTCCACGCGCATGCCCCGCCCGGTCGCATGGGCGAGGCGGCGGGCGTGCGCATGTCGCTGGTCAATTCGATGGCCGTCGCCGTGCCGCTCCTCTTCGGGGCGATCGGCGGCACGGTGGGCCTCGCACCCGTGCTGTGGTTCGCCGGCGTGTTCCTCACCACGGGCGGCTTCCTCACGCGCCGCGCCTAGCGGCCACTGCGTCGGCACCAAGCGGCGGCGGCGTCCCGTGACCAATCCCTTCACCTTCCCGGCGCGCGTGATCGCGCGCCTGCGCGACATCCGGCTTGCCCGCACCGCGAGCAGCCTCGCGTTCACGACGCTCCTTGCGCTCGTGCCGCTCGCCTCGGTGGGCATCGCGTTCGTGACGCGCTTCCCGGTCTTCGATCGCGCGCTCGATACGCTCGAGGCGTTCCTGCTCAAGCATCTGCTGCCCGATTCGGCCGCGCGCCTGGTGCGCGAGTACGTGATCGGCTTCGCCGAGCAGGCGGCGCGGCTGACCGGCGTGTCGATCATCTTCGTCGCGATCACGGCGGGTCTCGCGCTGCATACCGTCGAGCGCGACATCAACGCGATCTGGGGCATCCGGCAGGGCCGCTCCATCGCGCGCCGCCTCGTGGTCTACGCGCTCGGCCTCACGGTCGGACCGGTGGTCATCGGGGCCAGCATCTCCATCACGACCTGGGCCCTCGCCGAATCGCTCGCCGCGGTGCCGCTCGAAAAGAGCCTCGGCGAAACGATCGCGCACGGCCTGCCCTTCGCGTTCCTCGCCGCGGGCCTGACACTGCTCTACAAGTTCGTGCCGGCGCGCCGCGTTGCGCTCGCGCCGGCGCTCACCGGCGGCCTGGCTGCGGCGATCGCGCTCGAAGGCGCCAAGTACCTGTTCGCGCTCTACGTCGTGCGTGTGCCCACGTATCAGCTGATCTACGGCGCGCTGTCCGCCATCCCGGTGTTCCTCGTCTGGATCTACCTGTGCTGGATCATCGTGCTCACCGGCGCCGCGGTCACCGCGACGCTCGCCGACGGCGGCCGGCGGGGACGCGCCTGACGGCCGCAGCGCCACGCGAGTTGCGCGAGCAGGGCTCGCACGCTACATTCCGGGACACTTTCAACGGAGAAGCCAACACGTGTGGTCGATCATCCAGGCAGCTGGCTGGCCCATCTGGCCGCTGATCATCGCGTCGATCGTCGCGCTCGCGCTGATCTTCGAGCGGCTCTATTCGTTGCGCCAGAGCATGGTCGCGCCGGCCGGCATGGTCGATCGCGTACTGGCCGAATTTCGCCAGAACGGACCGACGCCGGAGCTGCTCGGCAAGACGGCCGCCCAGGGTCCGCTGGGGCGCATCCTCGCGGCGGGGCTCGCCAACGTGCGCAGCCCGCGGCCCGTGATGAAGGAAGCGATCGAGGAGGTCGGCCGCGTGGTGACGCACGAGCTCGAGCGCTTCCTCACCACGCTCGGCACGATCGCCGCGATGGCGCCGCTGCTCGGGCTGTTCGGTACCGTGGTCGGAATGATCGAGATCTTCGGCTCCCAGGGCTCCGCGAGCTCCAACCCGATCCAGCTCGCACAGGGCATCTCGATCGCGCTCTACAACACGGCGATGGGCCTCATCGTGGCCATTCCGAGCATGATCTTCTATCGCTACTTCCGCGCCAAGGTGGACGGGCTGGTGGTGGAGATGGAGCAGCAGGCGATCAAGCTCGTGGACTTCGCGCACGGCGAGCGCAAGTAAGGCGCGGCGATGAACCTGCGAGGAACCCGCACGCGCGAGGATCCGGAGATCAACTTCATTCCGCTGATCGACGTGCTGCTCGTCATCCTGATCTTCCTGATGGTGACGACGACCTACCAGCGCATCGCCGAGCTCCAGATCACGCTGCCCGAAGCGAGCGCCGACCCGAGCAAGGAGCGGCCCAAGGAGATCAACGTGGGCATCGACGCGCAGGGCCGCTACGTGATCGACCGCAACGTGTTCACCTTCACCACCGTCAATGCAATGGCCGACCTGCTGAAGCGCGTGGCCGGCGACGCGAAGGACCCCGTGGTCATCATCAATGCGGACGCCCAGGCGACGCATCAGTCGGTCGTGCACGTGATGGAAGCCGCACGGCAGGCGGGTCTCTTGCACATCACCTTCGCGACCCAGACGCCGGCGGGCAAGTAGCCGGGCACGCCGTGCGCGCGCAGGGCCGCCACCATCGCGCGCCCCACGCGGCCGTTCGCCGCCACCCGTGAGCTTCGCCGCGCGCCTTGCCGCGCAGTGGTATCGGCCGCGCCTCACGCTCCTGACGGCTGCGCTCACGCCGCTTGCGCTCGCGTTCGGTGCGCTCGTGGCGCTGCGTCGTACGCTGTATCGGCTGGGTTGGCTGTCTGCAAGCCGCTTGCCGGTCGCCGTGATGGTGGTCGGCAACGTCGCCGTCGGCGGGACCGGGAAGACTCCGCTCGTGCGCGCCCTTTGCGAGGCGCTGCAGGCGCGTGGATGGCATCCGGGCATCGTGTCACGGGGCTACGGACGACGAGCGCGCGACGTGCGCGAGGTCGGCCCGCACGACGACGCTGCTGCGGTCGGCGACGAGCCGCTGTTGCTGGCAACCTGCGGCGCGCCGGTCGTCGTGGGTGCCGATCGCGCAGCCGCGGCGCGGCTGCTGCTCGCGCGGCACCCGGAAACGGACGTCGTGGTGGCCGACGACGGCCTGCAGCACTACGCGCTCGCGCGCGACGTGGAAATCGTGGTCGTCGACGCTTCGCGTGGTTTTGGCAACGGCTGGCTGCTGCCTGCGGGACCCTTGCGCGAGCCCGCACGGCGCGCGCGCGCGGCACATGCGCTCGTCGTCGCCGGCGGCGCACGGGGCGCATCGACGTCGGTGCCCCCGCAGTTCGCGATGACGCTCGAGCCGCTCGCCTGGCAGCCGCTGCTCGAGGGTGTCGCACCGCCGGATTTCGCCGCGCTGGCACCCGATCGCGTCCACGCGATCGCGGGCATCGCGCATCCTGCACGGTTCTTCGGGCAGCTGCGCGATGACGGCATCGCGGCCCAGACGCACGCATTCCCGGATCACCACGCGTTCACGTCCTCGGATGTCGCCTTTCCAGCCGCGCAGGCGATCCTGATGACGGAGAAGGACGCGGTAAAATGCCGGGCCTTCGCGGATGCGCGCATGTTCTACCGGCCGGTGCGCGCGCTCCTCGATCCTGCGCTCATCACCCTCGTCGAGGACATGCTCAATGGATCCCAAGCTGCTCGAGCTCCTGGTCTGCCCCGTCACGAAGGGTCCGCTGGTGTATGACCGCGAGCGCCAGGAGCTCATCTCCAAGTCCGCACGGCTCGCCTACCCGATCCGCGACGGCATCCCGGTGATGCTGGAGGACGAAGCGCGCAAGCTCACGCCCGAGGAAGCGGAGCGTTGACGCGACCGTCGCCCGGGATGATCCGATGAGTGCGACGGGCCACCCCGCGCGCCCATCGATCGCCGGGCGCGCAACGCGCGGGCGCGTCCGATGACCGCCTTCACCGTTCTCGTGCCGGCGCGGTATGCCTCGACGCGGCTGCCCGGCAAGCCGCTGGCCGACATCGCAGGCAAGCCGATGGTCGTGCGCGTCGCCGAGCGCGCCCAGGCCAGCGGCGCTGACCGCGTCGTGGTCGCGACCGACGACGAGCGCATTCGCGCAGCCGTCATGGCGCACGGCTTCGACGCCGTCATGACGCGTGTCGACCATGCCACCGGCACGGACCGGCTCAGCGAAGCCGCGCGCGTGCTCGCGCTGCCGCCCGATGCGATCGTCGTCAACGTGCAGGGCGACGAGCCGCTGCTCGAGCCCGCGCTGATCCGCGAGATGGCCGACCTCCTGCACGCGAGCAGCGACGCCGCCATCGCGACCGCGTGCCATCCGATCGACGACCCGCGCGAGGCCTTCAATCCCAACGTGGTGAAGGTGGCCCTCGACGCGCGGCGCTACGCGCTCTATTTCAGCCGCGCGACGATTCCCTGGGCGCGCGATGCCTTCGCCGTCGGCACGTCGACCCTGCCCGCGGGCCTGCCGCTCTACCGGCACTACGGCCTGTACGCGTATCGCGCCTCGTTCCTGCAGGCCTATCCTGCGCTGGCGCCGTCGCCGCTCGAGCGCTTCGAGGTGCTCGAACAGCTGCGCGCCCTGTGGCACGGCTACCGCATCGTCGTCGCGATCACGGCCGGCACGCCGGCACCCGGTGTCGACACGCCGGAGGACCTCGGCCGGGTGAATGCCCTGTACGCAGCGCGGCATTGACCCTTGGGCGCGCGACCGGCGAGAATCACCTGCCCGACGTTCCATCGCAACGGCCATGACGACGCAGGCGGCCGCCAATCCCACCCACTCATGAGCCATCGATGCGCTTGATCCTGCTGGGCCCGCCAGGCGCGGGGAAGGGCACGCAGGCGGCTTTCATCAAGGACGCGTTCGGCATTCCGCAGATCTCCACGGGCGACATGCTGCGCGCGGCCGTGAAGGCTGGAACGCCGCTCGGGCTCGCCGCCAAGAAGGTGATGGACAGCGGCGCGCTGGTGTCCGACGACATCATCATCAGCCTCGTGCAGGAGCGCCTGCGGGAGGCGGATTGCGCGCGCGGCTATCTGTTCGACGGCTTTCCGCGCACGATCCCGCAGGCCGATGCGTTGAAGAATGCCGGCGTGCCGATCGACCACGTGCTCGAGATCGAGGTGCCCGACGCTGCGATCGTCGAGCGCATGAGCGGCCGCTGGGTGCATGTCGCGTCCGGCCGGACCTACCACACGAAATACAATCCGCCGCGCGTGCCGGGCAAGGACGATGTCACCGGCGAGGACCTGGTGCAGCGCGTCGATGATCGCGAAGACACGGTGAAGCACCGCCTCGCCGTGTACCACGCGCAGACCGAGCCGCTGATCGCGTATTACAAGCAGTGGGCGGCCAGTGGCGATCCGCGCGCGCCGCGCTACCAGGCGATCGACGGCCTCAAGGACGTCGAGGCCGTGCGCGAAGCCGCGCTCGCCGCGCTGAAGCTGTAATCGCCATGCCACGTCGCAACGCGTTCTACGCCCAGTCCGGCGGGGTCACCGCCGTCATCAACGCCAGTGCCGCGGGCGTGATCGAGACCGCGCGCGCGCACAAGGATCGCATCGGCAAGGTCTACGCCGGCCGCAACGGCATCATCGGCGCGCTCACCGAAGACCTGATCGACACGGGCAAGGAATCCGCGCGCGCCATCGCGGCGCTGCGTCATACGCCCGCCGGCGCATTCGGGTCCTGCCGCTACAAGCTCAAGGGCCTCGAGGAGAGCCGCGCGCAATACGAGCGGCTGATCGACGTCTTCCGCGCGCACGACATCGGCTACTTCTTCTACAACGGCGGCAACGACAGCGCGGACACCTGCCTCAAGGTGTCGCAGATCGCAGGCACGCTCGGTTATCCGCTCATCGCCGTGCACGTGCCCAAGACGGTGGACAACGACCTCGCCGTCACCGACAACTGTCCCGGCTTCGGCTCGGTGGCCAAGTACGTCGCGACGTCGATGCGCGAGGCGGCGTTCGACGTGGCCTCGATGGCCAAGACGTCCACCAAGCTGTTCGTCCTCGAGGTGATGGGCCGCCACGCCGGGTGGATCACGGCCGCGGTCGGCATGGCGGAAGACGCGCAGACGCCGCTGCCGCTCATCCTGCTGTTTCCCGAGATGCCGTTCGACCAGGCCAGGTTCCTCGCGGCCGTCGAGACGAAGACCAAGGCGTTCGGCTACTGTTGCGTAGGCGTGTCCGAAGGCCTCCAGAACGCCGAAGGCAAGCTCATGGCCGAAGTCGGCACGCGCGACGCATTCGGCCATGCGCAGCTCGGTGGCGTGGGCCCGCTGATCGCGTCGCTGGTGAAGGACAAGCTCAACTACAAGTACCACTGGGCCGTCGCCGACTACCTGCAGCGCGCCGCGCGTCACCTCGCATCGCGCACGGACGTCGAGCAGTCGTATGCGGTGGGCAAGGCGGCGGTGGAGCTCGCCCTGGCGGGGCGCAATGCCGTGATGCCCGCGATCGTGCGCGTGTCCGACAAGCCGTATCGCTGGAAGATCGGCATCGCGCCGCTGACCGACGTCGCCAACAAGGAGAAGATGCTGCCGCGCAACTTCATCTCGGCCGACGGTTACGGCATCACGGCCAAGGCCCGCGCGTATCTCGCCCCCCTCATGCGCGGTGAGGATCCGCCGCCGTTCAAGGATGGCTTGCCGGTGTACGTGCGCCTGAAGAACGCGCCGGTGCCGCGCAAGCTGGCCACCGATTTCAAGGTGTGATGCGCAAGCAAGCCTCATGACCGACATCGTCGACTACTACGTCTCGCCCGTATCGCCCTGGACCTACCTCGGCCACGAGGCGTTCGTTGCGCTGCTGAAGCAGCATCGCGCAGCCGCTGCGGTCAAGCCCATCGACCTCGGCCGCGTGTTCCCCGTATCGGGCGGATTGCCGCTGCAGAAGCGCGCGCCGCAACGCCAGGCCTACCGCCTCGTCGAGCTCAAGCGCTGGTCGGCGCACCGTGGCATCGCATTCAACCTCACGCCGAGGCACTTTCCCGCGCCGGCCGAAGCTGCGTCGCTGTGGATCGTCGCCGCGTCGCAGGACGACGAAGACGCAGCGCTGCGCCTGCTGGGCGCGATCGGCCGCGCCTACTGGACCGACGAGCGCGACATCGGCGCCACCGAGACGCTGCGCGCCATCGCGACCGAGGCCGGACTCGACGCTGCCACGCTGGCCGAGCGCGCGGCGGCGCCGGACACGCGCATCCATTACGACACGTTGACGCAGGAGGCCATCGAGCGCGGCGTGTTCGGCGTGCCCACGTACGTGCTGCGCGGCGAAATGTTCTGGGGTCAAGACCGGCTCGACTTCCTCGGGCGCGCGCTGGCACAATAGCGTGTTTTGGCGCCGGCCGGCCCGATCTTCGGGCCATCGCGCGCCAGGCGGTCAACGCCCGGTGGAGGGGATGGGACGCATTCGAGGTCCTGGCCACCGGACGCGGGCGATGCGGATCGACAACGCATCCCCGTGATGGCCGCATTCGCCAGCCGCATTTGCAAGCACAGGGAGATTCTCTGATGTCCAATACCGGGCTCTACATCGCGCTCGTCTGCGCCGTCCTCGCCATCGTCGTCGGCGCCGTGTGGATCAACACGATCCTGGCGAAGCCGGCCGGCAATCCGCGCATGCAGGAGATCGCGGCGGCGGTGCAAGCCGGCGCCAAGGCGTATCTCAACCGCCAATACACCACGATCGGCATCGTCGGGGTCGTGCTCTTCGTGATCATCTGGTGGTTCCTCGGCCCGCGTACCGCGGGTGGCTTCGCGCTCGGCGCGATCCTCTCGGGACTTGCCGGCTACATCGGCATGAACGTGTCGGTGCGCGCCAACGTGCGCACCGCCGAGGCCGCGCGCACCGGCCTCAACGACGCGCTCGCCGTGGCGTTTCGCGGCGGCGCCATCACCGGCATGCTGGTCGTCGGGCTGGGACTGCTCGGCGTAGCGGGCTTCTACTGGTTCCTCGTCGGTTCGGCGTTCCATGCGCCCAATGCGATGCGTGAAGGCCTGCACAGCGCCATCGAGCCGCTCGTGGGGCTGGCCTTCGGCGGCTCGTTGATCTCCATCTTCGCGCGGCTGGGCGGCGGCATTTTCACCAAGGGCGCCGACGTCGGCGCCGATCTGGTGGGCAAGGTCGAAGCGGGCATTCCCGAGGACGATCCGCGCAATCCGGCAGTGATCGCCGACAACGTGGGCGACAACGTCGGCGATTGCGCCGGCATGGCGGCCGACCTGTTCGAAACGTACGCAGTCACCATCGTCGCGACGATGCTGCTCGGCGCGCTGCTGCTGCCCACCATCGCCGAGGCCGCGGTCGTGTACCCGCTCGTGCTCGGCGGCTTCTCGATCGTCGCCTCGATCATCGGCTGCTATTTCGTCAAGGCGCGCGAGGGCGGCAAGATCATGAACGCGCTCTACCGCGGCCTGATCGTCGCGGGCGTGCTCTCCGCCATGGGCTTCTGGTTCATCACCAACTGGATGATGGGCGACGTCGGCAGCGCCGACGCCACGCTCACCACCACGCGCCTGTACCTCGCCTCGCTCGTGGGACTGGCGCTGACCGCGGCGATGGTCGTCATCACCGAGTACTACACCGGCACGGACTTCAAGCCGGTGCAGCACGTCGCCTCCGCGTCCACCACCGGCCACGCCACCAACATCATCGCCGGCCTGGGCGTGTCGATGAAGGCGACGGCCTGGCCCGTGGTCGCGGTGTGCGTCGCCATCCTCGCCTCCTATTATTTCGCGGGCCTGTACGGGATTGCGATCGCCGCAACGGCGATGCTGTCGATGACGGGGATCATCGTCGCGCTCGACGCGTACGGTCCCATCACCGACAACGCCGGCGGCATCGCGGAGATGAGCGATCTGCCCGATTCGGTGCGCGCGATCACCGATCCGCTCGATGCGGTCGGCAACACGACCAAGGCGGTCACCAAGGGCTATGCGATCGGCTCAGCGGGCCTTGCCGCGCTGGTGCTGTTCGCCGACTACACGCACGCGCTGGAAACGCAGAACATCGCCGTGTCGTTCGACCTGTCCAATCCGATGGTCATCGTGGGCCTGTTCCTCGGCGGCCTCGTGCCGTACCTGTTCGGTGCCATGGCAATGGAGGCCGTGGGACGCGCCGCCGGCGCCGTCGTCGTCGAGGTGCGCCGGCAGTTCCGCGAGATCAAGGGCATCATGGAAGGCACGACCAAGCCCGAATACGGCGTGGCCGTGGACATGCTGACCAAGGCCGCGATCAAGGAGATGATCGTGCCGTCGCTGCTGCCGGTGCTCGTCCCGGTCGTCGTCGGGCTGCTGCTGGGGCCGCAGGCGCTCGGCGGCCTGCTCATGGGCACCATCGTCACCGGCCTGTTCGTGGCCATCTCGATGACCACGGGCGGCGGCGCATGGGACAACGCCAAGAAGTACATCGAAGACGGCCACTTCGGCGGCAAGGGCTCCGATGCGCACAAGGCGGCGGTGACGGGCGACACGGTCGGCGATCCGTACAAGGACACCGCCGGTCCCGCCGTGAACCCGTTGATCAAGATCATCAACATCGTCGCACTGATGATCGTGCCGCTGCTGGCATTGCACGCGCCGGCGCGTCCCGCGTTGTCGAGCCCGGCACCCATCACGGCACCGGCAAGCACCGCTGCGCCCGCGACCACTGCGGCGCCCGGCGCTGCGCCGGCGGCACCCGCAACGGGCAAGTAGCCGAGGCCCATGACGCGTGCGGTGAGCGTGCACGCGAACGAAGGGCGGCCGTCGGCCGCCTTTGGTTTTTCTGCGCCGGCGACGTAGCGGCCAGCCGGACCTTACAATCCGGACGCCATGACCGCCGCTGCGCCAACCTCGTATCGCATCGTCATCGTCGGCGGCGGCGCGGGCGGGCTGCCGCTCGCTGCCCGCCTTCCGAAGAGCTTCAAGGCAGGACGCGTCAGCGTCACGCTGGTCGATGAATTCCAGACGCACGTGTGGAAACCGCTGCTGCACGAAGTGGCCGCGGGCCGCATGGACGCCGCGGCGCACGACCTCGATTACCTCGCGCTTGCTCACCTGCACGGCTTTCGTTTCCGGCAGGGCCCGCTCGCCGGGATCGATCGCGCGCGCCACGAGATCACCATCGGTCGCGTCGTGGACGAGGAGGGCGAGGAGATCCTGCCCATCCGCGTGCTCGGCTACGACATGCTGATCCTGTGCGTGGGCAGCGTGAGCAATGATTTCGGCGTGCCCGGCGTGGCGCAGCACGCGATCGCCATCGACACGCCGCCCGAGGCCGAGCGCTTCCATCGCAAGCTCATCGCCGCGTGCGTGCGTGCCGACGGCAAGCGCGCAGGCGGAGACGACGCCGAGGTGTGCATCGTGATCATCGGCGCCGGCGCGACCGGTGTCGAGCTTGCCGCGGAGATCCGGCAGACGACGCGCGCGCATGCGGCGTACGGGCTCGATCACCTGCGTCCGGGCGACATCCGCATCACGGTCGTCGAGGCGGCCGCGCGCGTGCTGCCGCCACTGCCCGAGTCGATCGCCACAGCGGCCACCGAGCTGCTGCGGCGTCTCGACGTCACCGTGCGCACCAACGAGCGCGTGATCGGCGTGGAGGCAGACGGCGTGCGCGTGGCGAGCGGCGAACTGCTGCGCGCCGATCTCGTCGTGTGGGCCGCGGGGATCAAGGCGCCGCGCCTGTTGTCGCAGCTCGACGGCCTCGAGGTCAATCGCAACCATCAGCTCGTCGTGCGCGGCACGTTGCAAACGACGCGCGATCCCGACGTGTTCGCATTCGGCGATTGCGCCGACTGCCCGTGGCCGCACGGCGATCAGCCCAATGCGCGCGTGCCGCCGCGTGCACAGGCGGCGCGCCAGCAGGGCCAGATGCTCGTGCGTACTGTCGCCGCACGGCTGCGGGGCAAGCCGCTGCCGGTGTTCCGCTTCCGCGATTACGGCTCGCTCGTGTCGCTGGGCGAGCTCTCCGCCGTCGGCAACCTCATGGGACGGCTGATCGGCGGCAACATGCTGATCCAGGGGCTGATCGCGCGCTGGATGTACGAGTCGCTCTACAAGCTGCACCAGATCGCGCTGCTCGGCCTGTTTCGCGTCGCGCTCGACACCGTCGGACGCTTCCTGCGCGGACGGGTCGCACCGCGCGTGAAGCTGCACTGAGCGACCATGTCCGGCGCGCAGATCTTTTCGGCCGGCGTGCTGCTGCTGCTCGTCATCGATCCGTTCGGCAACGTGCCGCTCGTCATGGCCGCGCTGCCGCAACGCACGGCGGCAGAGCGGCGGCGCATCGTCCTGCGCGAATGCGTGATCGCCTACGCCATCCTGCTCGGCTTCATGCTTGGCGGCCATGTGTTCCTCGAATGGCTCCAGCTGTCCGAGGCATCGCTCGCCATCGCCGGCGGCACGATCCTGTTTCTCATCGCGCTCCGCATGGTGTTCCGCCATCCGGAAGGCCTGTTCGGCGACACGCCCGGCGACGACCCGTTCATCTTCCCGCTGGCGGTGCCGGCGATCGCCGGTCCTTCGGCGCTTGCCACGGTGATGTTGATGGCATCGCGCGATCCTGCGCACCTTGTGGAGTGGGTCCTCGCGCTGACGGCGGCGATGCTGGTGACCACTGCCGTGCTGCTCGGGGCGCCCTGGCTCACGCGTGCGCTCGGCGAGCGCGGCATGCTCGCCGCCGAGCGGCTGATGGGTCTCGTGCTCACCGCTCTGGCCGTGCAGATGCTGCTCAACGGCATCCGTACCTTCGTCGAGCAGCTGCGCTGACGGCCACTCACGCTTGACAGCGCACCTGCCGCGCCGCTAAAAGCACCGATCGGACACGCCGGAGCCGTCTTGGAGCACTACAATCGAGGCGCGATCGCGCTGCACTGGATCATCGCGGCGCTCGTGCTCGCCAACCTGGTCCTCGGCGTGTCGATGGTGCCGCTGCACATCTCGCCCCGCAAACTCAACTGGTATCTATGGCACAAGTCGATCGGCACGACGGTGTTCCTGCTGACCTCGCTGCGCCTCGCGTGGCGCCTGACGCACCCGCCACCGGCCGCGCTTCCCATGCCGGCCTGGCAGCAGCGGGCGGCGTGGCTGTCGCACAACGCGCTCTACGTCCTGCTGTTCGCGATTCCGCTGAGCGGCTGGGTGTACAGCTCGTCGACGGGCGTGCAGGTGGTCCCGTTCGGACTGGTGCCGCTACCGGATCTGGTCGGCAAGGACAAGGCGCTGGCCGAATCGCTGCGCCTGCTGCACGTGGGGCTCAACACCCTGCTCGCCTCCTTGGTGCTGCTCCATTCGGCAGCTGCGCTGAAGCACCATTTCATCGACCGCGATGGCGTGCTCGCCCGCATGCTGCCGTTCCTGCGCGTGACCGGATCGACGCGGTGAAGCGCATCCTGCTTGCCGCAGCCGCGCTCGCGGCGCTCGTCATGGCGGACGCGCACGCCGAACCGGTCATGCTCGACCAGAGCGAGATCGCGTTCACGATGAAGCAGATGGGGGTCAACTTCGACGGGCGTTTTCGCAAATGGAAGGCCGATGTCGTGTTCAAGCCCTCGGCGTTGGCGCAGTCGAAGGCCGACATCGACGTCGACCTGACGAGCGTCGACCTCGCCAGCGCGGACTCGGAGACCGAGGCGAAAGGTCCGCAATGGTTCGACACGCGGCGCTTCCCGGTCGCGCATTTCGGCTCGACATCCATCCGGGAAGTGGGCAGCAATCGCTACGCGGTGGCGGGCAAGCTGTCGATCAAGGGCATTGCGCGGGATTACACGATCCCGGTCGCGATCAAGACCGACGCTGCAGGCAACCGGGTGGCCGAAGGCGCGTTCGCGGTCAAGCGCCTGGAGCACAAGGTCGGCGAAGGCGAGTGGGCCGACCCCGCCACGGTGGCCGACGACGTCCTGGTCCGTTTTCGCATGGTTCTGGCGCCGGGCAGCTGACGGCGCGAAATAATCCGCCTTCGCGGGGTGTTAGCAGCGCCGCCCGCTGCCGCCGTGCCCGGGTCCACGCACGCTCAAGGAGAATGATCATGGTGTTTCGCCCCGTTGTTGCCGCCGTCGCGGCGCTGATCGCCATCCCGGCGCTTGCCGACGATGTCTATGTGCTCGACCCCGTCCATTCGCAGCCGCAGTGGGAGGCCCGGCACATCGGGTTCTCCAACCAGCGTGGCAGCTTCGGCAAGATGACCGGCAAGGTGACGCTCGACCGGGCGGCGAAGAAGGGCTCAGTGGACGTGTCGATCGACACGACGTCGATCCGTACGTACGACGCGCGCCTCGACGCCGTGGTCAAGGGCGAGCGCTTCTTCAACGTGGAGAAGTTTCCCACCATGACGTACAAGTCGACGAGCCTGGCGTTCGATGGCGACCGCCTGGTCGGGGTCGACGGCGAATTGACCATGGTCGGCGTGACCAAGCCGGTCAACCTGAAGGTGACCAATTTCACGTGCGGACCGAACACGTTCAACAAGAAGCCCATGTGCGGCGCGGAGGCGACGGCGACGATCAAGCGGTCCGAGTTCGGCATGACCAACGGGCTCAACATCGGCAACCCGGCCGACGAGATCCAGATCACCCTGCCGGTCGAGGCTTATCTCGAGCAGCCGCAGGGCTGACGCAGCGCCGCTGCTACGCGCGCTGACGCGGCATGAGCACGCCGTCGGTCACGTGCGCTGCGCCGACGCGGCACAGCTCGTCGGCGAGCCACTGCGCCAGCGCGGGTGTGGTCATGTGCAGGTAGCGGTCGTTGAAATCGGCGAAGACCGGTACCCGCGCGACATAGGCGGGCAGCTCCGAGAGCGGCATCCGTTCGCGGTCGAGCAGCGTGAACATCATGAGCGCCTTGAGCGCATGACGCGCCATGCGCCGCGCGTCCTGCTCGAATGCGGCCAGCCGTGCGTACGCGCGTTGGAGCGCGCCGCGCACATCGCTGAACGGCTCGCCGTGTCCGGGGATCACGAGCGCGATATCGAGACGCGCGAGCATGTCGAGCGTCGCGCGCGTGGCAGGCAACGCCGCGGCATCCATCCCGGGCGGCATGACGAACCCGAAGCCGTCTTCCCACAGGGCGTCGCCGGCGATGAGGATGCGGTGCTCGGCGTTGTAGAAGACGAGCGCCGCCATGTCGTGGCCGGGTGCTGCCAGCAGGCGCCAGGTCAGATCGCCCCACCGCTGCGTCGTACCGGCGGCGAGCCGCTCGTCGACTTCGAAGCGCTCGGCCTGCTGGCCGGCATAGTCGAGCAGCAGCGCGCGGGTATCCCAGGCCTCGACGAGCGGTACATCGGCCTCGGGCACCGCAATGACGCAGCCGTACGCGCGCTTGAGCGCCGCGTTGCCGCCCATGTGATCCGAATGACAATGCGTGTTGACGACCCGCGCGAGCGCATCGCCGTCGAGGCCGCGGCGCGATGCAACGAGTGCGAGCGTCAACGGGACGTGCTTGCCGTAGCCCGAATCGACGACGACGTGGCCCGTGCTGCTGCGCAACACGACCTGGTTGCCGGACAGCCAGTCGCGCACGAACACATGAAGCTGGGGTGGCAGCGCGACGCTCATGGTGCTTGGAGCCCAGTGTAGCAAAAGGCCTGCTCCGAACGCCGCGGTGAAGCACGCTCACGGGCGGGAGACGGAGGTTTCACCCGTTGCCGCCGCGGCGGCGCTACAGTGCACCCGACGCGAGCCTCGATCTCGCGCTGGAGACCGCCATGCGCGCCGTTCATGAGATCGCACCAACGCCCGCCAACGTGCCGGGCGCAGCCGCCACGTCGCATGCGCTCACCTTGCGCGCGCTCGACGTGCACGCAGTCGACGTGCCGCTGGCGCGTCCGCTGCTGACGGCGAGCGGCGCCATTCGTACCGCGCCCCTGGTGTTGTGCGACCTCCTCACCGAGCAAGGCGTGACCGGCAGCGCGTATGTCTTCGCCTATCAACCGGCCGCGCTGCGACCCCTTGCGCTGCTGCTCGAGAACCTCGGCGCCGCCTTGCGCGGCCAACCGGTTGCGCCGATCGCGCTCGACGCTGCCCTGCAGCAGCGCTTCCGCCTCCTCGGTCCACAGGGCTTGACCGGCATGGCCATGGCCGCGCTCGACATGGCGGCGTGGGATGCGCAGGCGCGCGCAGCCGGACTGCCGCTCGTGCGCTTGCTCGGCGGCACGCCGCGTCCCTTGCCCGCGTACAACAGCCTCGGCATGGACGGCGTGGAGGCGGCAGGCAAGCTCGCCGTCGAGACTGCGGAGCTCGGCTTCGCGGCGATGAAGATCAAGATCGGCTATCCGGATGTGCGCACCGACGTCGAAGCCGTACGCGCCGTGCGCCGCGAGGTCGGCGACCGCGTGGCGCTCATGATCGACTTCAACCAGTCGCTGGACATCGCCGAGGCGATCCGGCGCAGCCGCGTGCTCGACGACGAAGGATTGACGTGGATCGAGGAGCCCACGCGCGCCGATGACTACGCCGGTCACGCGCAGATCGGCCGGGCGATCCGCACGCCGCTGTGCATCGGCGAGAACTGGTGGGGTCCCAACGACATGGCGAAGAGCCTGGCGGCCGGCGCGTCCACGTTCGGCATGCCGGACGTCATGAAGATCGGCGGCGTGACGGGGTGGCTGCGCGCCGCGGCGCTCGGCCAGGCCTACGGGATGCCGCTGTCGAGCCACGTGTTTCCCGAGGTCAGCGCGCACCTGCTCCCCGTGACGCCGACGGCGCACTGGCTCGAGTTCCTCGACTTCGCCCGGCCGCTCCTGCGCGAGCCGGTTCGCCTCACCGACGGCAAGGTATGTGCGAGCGACGCGCCGGGCAGCGGGCTCGACTTCGATCCGGCCGCGGTGGAGCGCTACCGCGCGCGCTGACCGGGCATCGCGCTGCGCAGCCACTCGACGAAGCGGCTCACCTCGGGCCTGGCCAGCGTTCCGGGACGGCACGCCACGTAATAGGCGTGCGGGCTGCGCGCCTGCACGTCGAACACGCGCGCCAGTGTGCCCGCGCCGAGCGCGGGCGCTGCAAGCGATGCGCGCGCGAGCGCAACGCCTTCCCCGTCGCTCGCCGCCTGGTAGAGCATCGCCAGATCCTCGTAGCGTGGTCCGCTCGACGGCTCGGGCCAGCGCAGGCCCGCCGCGGCAAACCACGCCGACCAGGGCTCGAGCGCGCTGCGCAGCAGCGTGGCGCGCGCGAGGTCCGCGGGATCGGCCAGCACAACGGCATCCCGATAGGCCGGTGCGCATACTGCGAACACGGGCTCGTCGAGCAGGTCGAGCGTGACCAGGTGGGGATAGATGCCTGGCCCGAAGCGGATCTCGACATCCACGCCGGCGGCTTGCACGTCCCGCAGCGGGATGGCCACCTCGATCGCGATCTCGATGCCGGCGTGCGCCGCATGGAACTGTGCCAGCCGCGGCACGAGGATCTGCCGCGCGAACGTCGGCGGTGAGGCGACGATCACGCGTGCGCCGTCGCCGCGCCCCACGGCGCGCGTGGCGCCTGCGACCGCGTCGAGCGCGTCACGCACGGTGGCCAGATAGTTCGCTCCGGCCGGCGTGAGCCGCAGCGGCTTCGCGTCGCGATCGATGAGCAGCGCGCCCAGGCGCTCCTCGAGCTCGCGCAGGCGATGACTCACGGCGCTGCGCGTGATGCACAGCTCTTCGGCGGCCTGGGTGAACGAGCGCAGCCGCGCGACCGCCTCGAAGGCCGCCAGTCCATGCAGTGGGGGCAGGCGTCGCGGCAGCCGCTCGGTCACGGCGCGCGCGTCCTGGTCAGCCCAGCTTGCCGAGAAAATCGCGCACGAGCGCCACGCGCTCGTTGAGCGTCGGCGCGGCGCGGTCGATGCGCACGCGGTCGGGTCCGGCGAAGCGCACGCGGCCGTCGCGCTGGACCATCAGGATGAGCGTGCCCGGATCGAAGGGCGGGTTCGGCGCGAACTGCAGCGTCGTGCGTTCGGGGCCGGCATCGATCTTGCGCACGCCCTTGTCGCGGGCGAGCAGC
The DNA here is from genome assembly GCA_035475895.1 of Casimicrobiaceae bacterium. GTDB lineage: Bacteria > Pseudomonadota > Gammaproteobacteria > Burkholderiales > Casimicrobiaceae > VBCG01. Next base: position 18,942 of record DATILY010000068.1, read on the forward strand.
CGCAGCCGGTGGGATGCGAGCAGCGCCTGTGCGGGCTCGGGTGTCGGGCCGAAGCGGTCGACCAGCTCCTCCTGCATGGCGTCGATGTCGGCGGCCGTTTCGCAGCTCGCGAGCCGCTTGTAGACGACGAGACGCTCGTGCACGTCATTGCAGTAGAGCTCCGGCAGGCGCGCGGGCACATGCAGGTTGATCTCGGTGGTGACGCCGAGCGGCTGCGCGAGATCGGGCTCGCGTCCTGCCCGCAATGCCGAAACCGCGCTGCGCAGCATGTCGGCGTAGAGCTGGAACCCGATCTGCTGCATCTCGCCCGACTGCTCGTCGCCGAGCACCTCGCCCGCGCCGCGGATCTCGAGGTCGTGCATGGCCAGATAGAAGCCCGAGCCCAGGTCCTCCATCATCTGGATGGCCTCGAGGCGCTTGCGTGCCTGCGCTGAGAGCGCATCCTCGGGCGGCGTCAGCAGGTAGGCGTACGCCTGGTGATGCGAGCGTCCGACGCGGCCGCGCAGCTGGTGGAGCTGTGCGAGCCCGAAGCGGTCGGCGCGATCGATGATGATCGTGTTGGCCGTGGGAACATCGATGCCCGTCTCGATGATCGTCGAGCACACCAGCACGTTGATGCGCTGCGCGTAGAACTCGCGCATGACCTGCTCGAGATCCCGCTCGCCCATCTGCCCGTGCGCCACCGCGATCCGCGCTTCGGGCAGCAGCGCCTTGAGCCGCTCGGCCGTGGTGTGGATCGTGTCGATGTCGTTGTGCAGGAAATAGATCTGGCCGCCGCGTTTCAATTCGCGCAGCGCCGCTTCGCGCACGATGCCCATCGAGAACTGCGCGACGAACGTCTTGATGGCGAGGCGCCTTTGCGGCGCCGTGGCGATCACGGAGAAGTCGCGGATGCCCTCGAGCGACATCGCCAGCGTGCGCGGAATCGGCGTGGCGGTCAGCGTGAGCACGTCGACCTCGGCGCGCAGGCGCTTGAGGCGCTCCTTCTGGCGCACGCCGAACCGATGCTCCTCGTCGATGATGACGAGGCCGAGGTTCCTGAATTTGACGTCGGCCTGGAGCAGCTTGTGCGTGCCGATGACCAGGTCCACCGTGCCGTTCGCCAGCCCTTCGAGCACCGCTTTGACTTCCTTGCCGGAGCGAAAGCGCGAAAGCTCGGCGAGCTTCACGGGCCAGTCGGCGAAGCGGTCGGAAAAGACCTGGAAGTGCTGCTCGGCGAGCAGGGTGGTCGGCACCAGCAGCGCGACCTGCTTGCCGTCGGCCAGCGCGATGAAGGCGGCACGCAGCGCCACTTCGGTCTTGCCGAATCCGACGTCGCCGCACACCAGCCGGTCCATCGGACGGCCTTGAGCAAGATCGGCGATCACCGCTTCGATGGCCGCCTGCTGGTCCGGCGTCTCCTCGAAGCCGAAGCCTTCGGCGAACGCCTCGTAGTCGTGCTGCTTGAAGGTGAACGCGTGACCTTGCCGTGCGGCGCGCTGCGCATAGAGATTCAGCAATTCGGCCGCGGTGTCGTGGGCCTGCTGCGCGGCCTTGCGCTTGGCCTTCTCCCATTGCGCGCTGCCGAGCTCGTGCAGCGGTGCGGCTTCGGGCGACGCGCCGCTGTAGCGGCTGATGAGATGCAGGCTCGACACCGGCACGTACAGCTTCGCGTCGTTCGCGTACATGAGCTGCAGGAATTCCGTGTCGCCGTCACCCACGTCGAGGCTGACCAGCCCGAGGTAGCGCCCGATGCCGTGCTCCTCGTGCACGACGGGATCGCCGATGCGCACCTCCGAGAGGTCGCGCACCATCGCGTCGACGTTGGAGCGCCGGGCAACGTCGCGCTTGCCGCGGCGGATCACGGTGGCATAGAGCTCCGCCTCCGTGACGAACGCCAGCCGCGCCTGCGGCCAGGCGAAGCCCTCGGCAAGCGGTGCTGCGGCGAGCCCCACCTTGGCGTCGCCGGCGAGGAATCCCGCGAAGTCTTCGTACAGCGCGGGATGCAGGCCGTACTCGGCGAAATACTGCTGCATCGTCTCGCGCCGGCCCGCGCTCTCGGCCACCACGAGCACGCGTCCGTCGATCGCGTCGAGCGCGCGCTTGAGCGCCACCAGTGGATCGTCGGCGCGCCGGTCCACTACCACGTTGGGCAGGCGCCGGATCGGCGTGCCCGCGTCCACGGCGGCGCCCGGATCGGTGACCGGCACCTCGACGCGCGCGAAGCTCTTCAGCAGCCCGCGAAACGTGTCGGGTGCGAGGAACAGCTCGTTGGGTGGCAGCAGCGGGCGCGCCTTGTCGCCGCGCAGCAGCTTGTAGCGCGAATCGGTGTCCTGCCAGAAGCGGTCGGCGGCGCGCGTGACGTCGCCGTGCAGCGCTACGGTCGATTCGGCGGGCAGGTAATCCGTGAACGCGGCCGTCGCATCGAAGAACAGCGGCAGGTAGTACTCCACCCCGCCCGGCACGATGCCGTTGGAGATGTCCTTGTAGAGCGGGGACTTGGTCGGGTCGCCTTCGAAGACCTCGCGAAAGCGGCTGCGAAAGCGGGTGCGCCCGTCTTCGTCGAGCGGAAACTCGCGTGCGGGCAACAGTCGCACGTTCGGCACCGGATAGAGCGTGCGCTGCGTGTCGACATCGAACGTCTTGATCGATTCCACCTCGTCGCCGAACAGGTCGAGGCGATACGGCAGCGCCGAACCCATCGGAAAGAGGTCGATCAAGCCGCCGCGCACGCTGAATTCACCCGGTGAGACGACCTGCGTGACGTGCGAGTAGCCGGCCAGCGCCAGCTGCGCGCGCAGCGCTTCGACGTCGAGCGTCTCGCCTTGGGTCAGGAAGAACGTGTGTGCCGCCAGGTATGACGGCGGCGGAAGACGGTAGAGCGCCGTTTGCGCAGCGAGCAGCACGACGTCCGCCTCGCCGCGCGTGATGCGGTAGAGCGTCGCGAGCCGCTCGGACACCAGGTCCTGGTGTGGCGAGAAGTGATCGTAGGGCAGCGTCTCCCAATCGGGGAACACCGCGACACGCAGCACCGGCGCGAGCCACTTGAGCTCCTCTGCAATGCGATGCACCGCGAGTGCGTCCGCACAGATGACCGCGAGCGTGCGGCCACGCGCCGCGGCCGCATCGGCGAGTTGCGCGAGCGCGACGGCATCGGCAGACCCGGGCAGTGGCGCGAGCGACGCCTTCTGGCCGGCCTTGGGCAACGCGGGCGCGAGCGGGGGCAGCGCCGCGACGGGTGAAGCGGCGTGCGAGGGAGCCGGGGCAGGTGGCGGAGCCGGCGGCGGGACCGCGGCGGCCGTCCCGGCGAGAAGGGAATCCGGCGACATCGAAAGGCACGTGCTGCAGCGCATTATACCGGCCGCTAGGCGCTGCTTCCGCCATGCCGGCCGTGCGCCATTGATCGTTGCACGGGTCGCAGTGCAATAATCGTGCTGCCCCCGGGTCACTCGCTCGTTCGGGCGTCACCATGCCCCATCGCCGCAAACGCGTCTACGCGATGCCAGGTGCGCATTGCAATGCGCTGGCGCAGGTGTTGCAGGTCGCTCGCGAGGATGTTGCACGCGTGAGGATCGTGGAGCACTCGCGCTTCGCCCGTTGGCACGGAGCCGTTGCGACCACGCGGCGCAACGCGATCTACCTGCGTGGATCGGGCGCAGCTTTCGCAGCCGATGCGACACTCATGCTGCACGAATACTTCCACGTGCTGCATCAGTGGAACCCCGGCGGCCTCACCGTGGCGCGCTACGTCGCAGAGTCGCTGCGGCGCGGCTACGTGCGCAACCGCTTCGAGGTGGAGGCGCGGGCGTACGCCGCTGCGCACGCCGGGCGGTTGACGCTGCTGCTACGCGCTGGCGGCGCAGATGCGTCCGCTGCCGCACATCACGCGGTGCGCGATTTCTCGGCCGTTTCGCGACCGTAGCGGTCGTCGAAGCGCACGATGTCGTCCTCACCGAGGTAGCCGCCGCACTGGACCTCGATGATGGCGAGCGGCCCGGTGCCCGGGTTCTCCAGCCGATGGCGGGTTTCGACCGGGATGTAGGTCGACTCGTTGGCCCCGATGTCGAAGACGTCGTTGCCCCGCGTCACGCGCGCGGTGCCCTGCACGACCACCCAGTGCTCGCTGCGGCGGTGATGCAGCTGCAGCGACAGCGCCGCGCCCGGCTTCACCTCGATGCGCTTGATCTTGAACCCCGGGCCTTCCTCGAGGACGGTGTACGCGCCCCACGGGCGCGCCACCGTGCGGTGCAGCTTGTACGACTCGTGGCCACGCGCCTTGAGCTCGCCCACCACGTCCTTGACCCGCTGCAGGTGGTCGCGATGCGCCACCAGCACGGCGTCGGGCGTATCGACGATGACGAGGTTCTCGACGCCCACCGTGGCGACGATGCGATCCTTG
>DATILY010000069.1:0-4172 GCA_035475895.1 Casimicrobiaceae bacterium
TGGGCGAGGCGATGCTCATGGGAGACCAGCTTGTTCCGCGCTCGTTCGTGAACGAGGGCCCCGTGCAGCGTCTTCGCGGGTTGAGGGGACACGACTTGGAAGCCGTGCTCGAGCCGATACCCTCGTCGCCTCTGGTGATGCAGGCGATGATGCAAGTTGCGCCCAACGTTGCGAGCGTCGCGCAACTCAATGCATTCCTGTCACGGCATGACCCGGCCGGCTACTGGACCGCCTGCCTGTTCGCGATCGCCTTGTACACGGAGGAAGAGAGCAATCTGGTGAGAAGTCGCTTGACTGCAGAACAGCGGGAGGCTGCCGGATCGCCGCCGCCAACGGGACGCTATTCGCCGGTATTGTTCACCGCCGCGCATGCTTTCGAACCTCAACGAACGATCACGGCATCATCCGCATCAATCCTCATCTGCGCTCACCGACGCGGGCTTGGGATCAGTTTCTTGGCTCCCTGCGACGAGGTCGCGTTGAAGAGGCATTGGATTGCCTTACACCGGAGCTGCGTAAGCGATTTGCCGCTCCGTTTACTGCCATGACCGCCGATCAGCGCAGGGCCGCGGCGCAGGCGTTCTCCAGGCTGACGCTTGCAGTCGATCTCGGTGCGTTCCAGGAGTACGCGGTTACGCGGGTGGGCAGCGACGGCAAGCGCACGACATCGATGATCACCTTCGAGCGCCGCGGGCCCGAATGGCGCATCAGCGCAATGTAACGCCGAAGGGTCGCGCCCTTACAGCCGCTCGAGCAGCCGCAGCACCCGCTCGAAGGCGGCCCCGTAGGGCGGGCGCAGCAGCGCGCCGAACGCGAAGCGCGGCTGGCTGAACACCGGCTTGTCGTGGCTGAACGTGCGAAACCCGTGCTCGCCGTGATAGGCGCCGTAGCCCGAGGCGCCGATGCCGCCGAAGGGCAAGCCTTCGTGCGCGAAATGCCACAGCGTGTCGTTGACCGTCACGCCGCCGGCACGCGTTTCGTGCAGCACGCGCTCGAGCGCAGCGCCTTCGCCGCCGAACCAGTAGAGCGCCAAAGGATGCGGACGCGCGTTGATGCGCGCAATCGCATCATCGATGCCGTCGTACGCCTCGACGGGTAGCAGCGGGCCGAAGATCTCCTCGCGCATGATCGCCATGCCGTCGCTCACACCCACGACGAGCGTGGGTACGAGCGCGCGCGGATGCGGCAGCGCGGCGTCGAACAGCGGCACGATGCGCGCGCCTTGGCGCTGCGCGTCGTCGAGCAGCGCAACGAGGCGCGCATGGTGGCGCTCATTGACCACCGTCGTGTAATCGGCCGCGCGTGAGGCCGGCGGATACAACAGCGCCGTCGCCGCCTGCGCAGCGGCGACGAATGCGTCCACGTCGCTCGCCGCCACGAGCGCGTAATCCGGCGCGATGCACGTCTGGCCCGCGTTGAGCAGCTTGCCCGCCATGAGGCGCGGCGCGAGGCGCGCGTAATGGGCGCCGGCCTGGAACAGCGCAGGCGACTTGCCTCCGAGCTCCAGCGTCACGGGCGTGAGATTCATGGCCGCGGCCTGCGCAACCCGCTGGCCGACCGCCGTGGAGCCCGTGAAGAACAGATGATCGAACGCCAGCTCGCTGAATGCCGCGCCCACCATGGCATCGCCCTGCACCACCGCGAGCTCCTCCGGTGCGAAGCGTTGCGCGATGCGCTCGGCGAGGAGCGCCGATGTCGCCGGCGTGAGCTCGGAGGGCTTGAGGAGCACGCGATTGCCCGCTGCCAACGCTGCCACCACCGGCGCGAGCGCCAGCTGCACGGGATAATTCCAGGGACTGATGATGCCGACGACGCCGCGCGGCTCGCGCAGCACGCGCGCGCGGCCGGGCCACAGGCGCAGCGGCGTGGAAACCCGTTGCGGCCGCATCCATCGCGCCAGTTGACGCTGCGCATGACGGATTTCCGCCGCGACGACATAAAGCTCGGCCAGGCGGGTCTCGTGCGCCGAGCGATGACCGAAATCCTGCTCCAGCGCAGCGACGAACGCCGGTTCGTCGCCCAGCACGTCCAGGAGCCGCGTGAGCCGATTGCGGCGGGTGGTTGCATCGGGCCACGGCGCGGCGGCGAACGCTGCGCGCTGCCGCGCGAACAAGGCCTGGAGCTCCGCGAGATCTGCAAGGCTCTCGCGGGGCGCGTTCATGCGGCGATTCTACGCTCCGGGCTCGAGATGGCTGGACTGCGCAGCACCACTGCCGTGCCGGCCAGGATGAGCGCGGCACCCGCCGTCATGCCGAGGGTCACGGACTCGTCGAGCAGCCAGGCGCCCCAGATCATGCCGAAGGCCGGCATGATGAACGTCACGGTGAGCGCACGCGTCGGGCCGATGTCGCGAATCAGCCGGAAGTACAAGATGTAGGCGACGGCGCTGCACAGCAGGGAGAGGGCGAGCAGGTTCGCCGCCGCCGCGCGCGTCATCGTCACCGCAGCCGTGGTAGGCAATGCAAACGGCAACAGCATGACGCCGCCGAAGAGCTGGCTCCACGCGGCGATCGCGAGCGGGTCCAACCGCGCGCCGCGATGCCGCAACCACAACGCCGACATCGCGTAGCACAACGCTGCACCGAGGCCTGCCACCACCGCCAGGGCGAACGCAGCATCGCCGGCGATCGGCACGGCGCGCGTCACCAGCGCGACGCCCACGACGCCGGCCAGCAAGCCGGCGATCCGCGTCACCCCGAGCGGCACGCGCAACAGCAACGCGCCCAACGACGCGACAAAAAGCGGCGTCAGCGCGTTGAGGATCACGAGGTACGAGGCGGGCAGGCGCACGGCTGCATAGGCGAACAGGACGAACGGCAGCGCGCAGTTGACGAGGCCCACCAGCGCGTATGCCCGCCATTTCGTCCGCACGCCCACCTGCACGTTCGCGACGGCGAGCCATGCGGCGAGCGTGACGCCGGCGATGAGCAGCCGCCCCGTGGCAACCCACAGCGGGCCGAGCAGCGGCACGAGCACGCGGATGAAGACGAACGACGCGCTCCAGATGAGTGCCAGCGCGACGAGCCGTGCGATGTCCTGCGGCCTCAGTGGCATGTGGCGTCCGTCCGCGCTGCATGCTTCGCGGCGTGCTCGCCTTGCGCGCCGTCGCGGTTACGGCTCACGCGTGAGCGCCGGCGATCGCTTCGTCGCGGAGGAGCGGCCGCTGGCGTGCCTCCAGCGCGAGCAGCGCGCGCTTGCGCGGCAACCCGCCGGCGTAGCCGGTCAGCGCGCCTTGCGCGCCGACGACACGATGGCACGGCACGATGATCCCGAGCGGGTTGCGTCCCGTGGCGGCGCCCGCAGCGCGCGCAGCGCCCGGCGCGCCGGCGGCGGCGGCCAGCGCGGCGTACGACTGCGTCGCTCCGTAAGGAATGGCGGCGATCGCGCGCCATACGGCGCGCTGGAATGGCGTGCCCTGCGCATCGAGCGGCACGTCGAAGCGTTCCAGCGTGCCGGTGAAGTACGCGGCGAGCTGGTCGGCAGTCGCCCGGAGCACCGGATGTCGCGCACCGTCGATCCACTCGGGCTTGCGTCCGGCGAAATGACGCTGGCCGTCGAACCACACGCCGCGCAATCCGTACCCGGACGCGGCCAGGAGCACCGCGCCCAGTGGCGTGTCGATGGTCGTGCAATGAATCGCGTTCATGGTGTCGCTCCTCTCCACAGATGCATCACGGCATAGGCGCGCCACGGGCGCCACGCTTCGCTGCGCGCAAGCGCGCGCGCAGCGCGCGTTTCGCCGAGCGCCTTCAGGATCAAGAGGTCGCCGGCAGGAAATGCGTCGGGCCATCCGAGCGCACGCATGACGATGTATTCCGTCGTCCAGGGGCCGATGCCCCTGATCGAGCGCAGGGCCGCGCGCACGGCGTCGACGTCGGCACCCGGGCGCAGATCGAGGGCTCCGCCCGCGACCGCCTGCGCCATCGCAACGAGCGTGCGTGCGCGCGCCGGCAGCACGCCGAGGCTGGCAAGCGCTGCCGGATCGAGCGCCGCCACGCGCGCCGGTGCGGGAAACAACGAGACGAGCGAGCCGACGCCCGTGACGACCGCGTCGCCGAATTGCTCGACGAGGCGCCCGAGCAGCGTGCGCGCCGCCCGCACGCTGACCTGCTGACCTACGATGGCGCGCACCGCGATCTCGAAGCCGTCCACCGTGCCGGGCACCCGCAGGC
>DATILY010000070.1:0-5447 GCA_035475895.1 Casimicrobiaceae bacterium
GCCCGACCAGATCGAGGCGCGCCGGCGCCGCGCCGAGCAGGCGCTCGCCGAGATCAGGAGCGGCAAGCCGTTCTCGCAGGTGGCGGCGAGCTTCTCCGATGCGCCCGACGCGCTGCAGGGCGGCTCGCTCGGCTGGCGCACCCCCGCGCGGCTGCCGTCCGTGTTCGCCGACTACGTGCGCAACATGAAGAAGGGCGACGTGTCCAACGTGCTGCGCAGCGCGGGCGGCTTCCACATCGTCACCATGGAAGACATGCGCAGCCGCAACGCGCCTACGGTCGTCGACCAGACCCATGCGCGGCACATCCTCATCAAGGTGAACGAGGCGACCTCCGAAGCCGACGCCAAGGCGCGCATCGACCGGCTGCACGATCGCATCGTCGGCGGCGCGAAATTCGAGGATCTCGCGCGCGTCAATTCCGAAGACGCGACGGCCGCGCGCGGCGGGGACCTCGGCTGGCTGTCGCCGGGTGACACCGTGCCCGACTTCGAGAAGGCGATGGACAAGCTCAAGCCCAACGAAGTATCGGCGCCGGTGCGCACGCCGTTCGGATGGCATCTCATCCAGGTGCTGGAGCGGCGCAAGCAGGACGTCACGGAGGCCAAGCGGCGCGACCAGGCGCGGCAGGCCTTGCGCGAGCGCAAGAGCGACGAGCAGTTCGCCGATTTCCTGCGCCAGCTGCGCGATCGCACGTACGTCGAATACCGCCTCGACGATCGCTGAGCGCTAAGGGAGCAGGGCGATCCGCGCGAGGTCGAACGGCTGCGCGGAGTCCACGCGCAGCACGAGCTTCACGCGGTCGACTGGTGCAACCCCGGCAAGCGCGAGCCGGACCACGCGTCCGGCCGCCGCGCGCTTCAACGCTGCGCCTTCCGCACGGGCCACCGTGCGCCATTCCGGGCGTCCGCCGCGCTCGACCTGCACATCGACGCTGCGCAGGCGCGCGCCGTCCGGCACGTCGACCACGAGCTCGCGAACGCGGCGAGGGTCGACTGCCAGATCGCCCGGCGACACGAGCACGATTTCACCTGCGTCCGCAGCGAGGGTGAGATGTCCCTTGCCGAGGCTCGCGGCGCCACGCTCGGCAACCCAGCCGTCGCCATCCGCATGGCGCGGCGTGCCGAAGGTCCACAAGCGCGCGCCGAGCGGCAAGCCCGCGCGCGCGAGCAGGAAGTCCTTGGCCGCCTGCTCGAGCGGCGTGTTGCGCCAGGCCGTGTACGTCACATAGCCGGGCTGGCCGGCGTTGACGCCGTTGCTGCCGTTCCATGCCATGGGGGAAACGAAGCGCGCACCGGCGTTCCACAGGTCGCGCAAGCCGCGGTACGCCGCCGCATAGCTCGGCTGGGATTGGGGATTGCGCAGGTCGGCGGTGTTGTACTCGACGACGCCGAAGCCGGGATCGAACTGCGCGAGCGTGGGGAACAGTGGCCGGCCGTTTTCCATCGGCACGTCGTTCACCGCCGAGGCGCCGTAGAGGATCACGCCCAGGTGTCCGTCCTGCGGCACGCTGCCCTCCACCGACATGCCACCCGAGTCGGCGTCCTTGACGGGGCTGTCGAGGCGCAAGGCGAAGGGCATGCCATTGGGCAGCGGGGCCATGAGTCCCTGCGAAGTCCAGATGCGATCGCGCGGCACGCCGGCTTCGACGAGCCAGCGCGACAGGTCGTCGTAATGCAGCTTCACCAGGTGCCGGCGGAACAGCTCCCATTCGCGCACCCACGGATCCTTCCAGAACGGGTGCGCCGCATCGCGCGAGAAGCTGCGCGGCGGATCGACGTCGCGCCATGTGGCGAAAGCGCGGCCGGCGAGGCGGCTGGCCTGTGCGAGCGTCAACGGCCGCGCGCGTCGATAGCTGCGGAGGTCGGGCGCACCGTCGGCCGGCTTGCCTGCATACGGGCCCGTGCCGGACAGCCATTCGCGAAACTGCCGCACGGTGCCCGGGTTGTAGTCGTACCACTGCTGCTCGCTGTAGAACGGATTGAGATAGGTGTCCGGGTCGAGGTTCACGCCGACGAACAGCCCCGGATGGGCGCGCATGAACGCCACGATCGGTCGCGCCGCCTGCTGCAGGTTGCGGCGCTTGTAGTGACGCACTGCGCGGGCGTACACGTTGAACGTCAGGGTGCGGCCGAGCTCGGGCGCTTCCTGCGAGCCGGGCAGGTGCTTGAGCTCGTCGTCGGGCATCACCTGGTCGTGCTCGTTCCACTGGCAGTTCACGGGGTCCTGCTCGAGCCGATCGTTGATGTCCCAGGCCGGCACGTCGCACGCGGCATCCGCCCATACGCCCCCGTTGAGCGTGACGAGCACGGGCAGGCGATGCGCGGCAGCGTACGACAGCGTGCCGGACAGCCTGTCCTCGGCGATGCGCCGGCTGCCGCAGCGGCGCTCGATGTCCCATGCCGGGTCGAACGCATAATCCGCGGCGGGACCACGCGTGGTACGCAGGTACAGGATCGGCACGCGCATGCCGGTGGACGTGGTGCGCGACAGATACGGCTGATACGCGGTGTCGAGCTCGCTCGCAGCGCCGAGCCCGATGCCGGACAGCGCAGGCAGCAGGTAGAACGGCGGTCCGCTCGCCTGCACGAACGACCAGCGGGTGAGCGCGGACGGCTCGATCACGCTGCGCCGCGCGATGACGCGCTCGCGTCCGTCCGTTGCGATGGCGACGACCTCGAGCTCGCGCCGATCCTCGCCGCTTGGCGCAGGATGCGGTGTGAGGTCACCCGCGAATTCGAAGCCCGCATGCGCTGCATCGGTGAAGTCGCGCTTGACCGCCGCGACATCCGGGCGCGCGATGCCCGTCGCGGCCGCAAAGCGCTGGCCATCGATGCGCACTTCGACTGCGCGCAGTCCCGGACGCGCGAGCGCCCATCCGCTGAGCGCGAGCTTCGGACCCACGATCGCCTCGGCGAGCGGTCGATCGAGCTCGCCCTGGATGTCCTGTGCGACGTCGCGCGCGGCGGCCGGGGCGGGCGGCAGCGCGGCCGGTGCGGCCGGCGGCGCCGCCGCGATGGCGGCCGGCACGGCGTCGTGATGGGCACGCCACAACGCGACCAGCTCGACGCTGCCGACGGCGCCGATGCCCAGCAGGACCAGCACGAAGATGCGCAGTGGCGAGGCGCGCGTCCTGCGTGCGGGGCCGCTCATGCGCGCGCCGATGCGGCCGGTATCATGGCGCCGTGAGCCACGATGCATCCGACGACGCCCTGCTCGACGAGCAGCTGCGCTACTACCGGGCGCGCGCCGGCGAGTACGACGACTGGTGGCTGCGGCGCGGCCGCTACGATCGCGGCACCGCGCTCAATGCGGCGTTCCTGGCCGACGCGCGTGCCGTCGAGGAGGCGCTGTGCGGCTGGCTCGATGCCGCGCGTCCTGCACGCGCGCTCGAGCTCGCGTGCGGGACTGGCCTGTTCACCCGCCATCTCGCACCCCGCGTGGGCCATCTCACGGCGGTGGACGCGTCGGCCGAAGTGCTCGCGCTCAATCGGGCTCGCATGGGTGGCGCACCGGTCGAGTATGTCCAGGGTGACGTGTTCACGTGGCGCTCGCCCGTGCGCTTCGACTGCATCTTCATGAGCTTCTGGCTGTCGCACGTTCCGGCCACGCGCTTCGACGGCTTCTGGAGCACGGTTGGCGCGGCGCTGGCGCCTGGCGGAACGGTCTATGTGATCGATTCGGCGCACGAGCCCACCTCCACTGCGCGCGACCACGCGGTGCCTTCGCGGGACGGCGGCGTCGTGACGCGCAAGCTCGACGACGGACGCGCGTTCCGGATCGTCAAGGTCTTCTGGGAACCCGACACGCTCGCCGAACGGCTGGCCGCGCTCGGATGGCAGGCGACGCTTGCGCGCACGCCGCGCTATTTCGTGCACGGCACCGCGCGACGGGCAGGCAGCTGAGCTATTCGCTGCCGTAGACGTAGGGCTTCTGCTGGACGCGGCTCGCATCCATGACGCGCCGCTCGTCGAGCTGCGCGGGCGTCTTGTCCCACCAGATCGCGCGGCTTTTCTTCTGCTCGGTTTCGAGCTGCGGCTTCTGCTCGAGCAGCTTGCGCATGAACTGCGTGTGCTCGGATTCGTAGTGTCGCGCAGGCAGCATCGGCATGTCGGCCAGGGGTCGGATGAGACGGTTGCGCGCATTTTACCCTGTCGGGGTGGCACCCCGGGCAGCGTCAGGCGCGCTCGCGGTTCGATCCTGCCACCAGCCGATACGCGAACAGCCGGCATTCGAGCGCGCCGTTGAAGAGCGGCGTGCGCCGGTCGGCTTTCAGGCCGATGAGCTTGGCCAGGCGCAAGTCGCCCGTGAGGACGTAGGCGCGCCAACCCGGGAAGCGGCGCTTCAGCGCATCGCCCAGGCGCGGATAGAACGCCGCAAGCGCGTCGGCATCGGCCAGCCGAACGCCGTAAGGGGGGTTGGTGACGATCACGCCGGTCGGCGCGGGCGCGTTGCGCGTGAGCACGTCGGCCCGCTCGACGGCGACGAAGCCCTCGACCTTTGCAGCCGCCAGATGCGCCTGCGTGCGCGCGACCGCGCTTGCTTCGATATCGCTTGCGAAGAGGCGCGCCATGGCGGGCGGCGGCCGCACGCGATCACGCGCGGCTTGCGTGATGCGCTGCCACGCAGGACCGTCGTACCACGCAAGCTTCTGGAAGCCGAAGCGACGCACGAGCCCCGGCGCGCGGTCGGCCGCAACGAGCGCCGCTTCGACGGCCAGCGTGCCGCTGCCGCACAGCGGATCGAGGAAGACGTCCTCGGGCGTCCATTGCGCGAGCGCGAGGAGGCCCGCGGCGAGGTTCTCGCGCAGCGGCGCATCCTCGGTCTCGCGCCGATAGCCGCGCTTGAACAGCGGCTCGCCCGACGTGTCGAGGTACACGGTGGCCTGCGTGTCGGTGAGGTGCACTTGCACGCGCACGTCGGGCGCCCGCTTGTCGATGGACGGGCGGACTCCGCCGTCGGCGCGCAGGCGGTCGCACACCGCGTCCTTCACGCGCAAGGTCGCAAACTCCAGGCTGCGCAACGGCGAGCGCGTGGCGCCCACGTCGACTCGCAAGGTGCGCGTGGGCGCGAAGTGTCGCGACCAGTCGATGGCGTGGGCCAGCGCGTAGACATCCTGCTCGTCGCGGTAAGGTCCCTGGCCCACCTGCCAGAGGATGCGGCTGGCGATGCGCGACTCGAGATTCGCGTGGTAGACGAGCGACAGCGGTCCGGTGAACGCCACGCCGCCGTCGGCCGGCGCGACGTCGGCCGCGTCGAGCTGCGCCAGCTCGGTGGCGAGCGGGATCTCGAGGCCACGCGGGCACGCCGCGAAGAAGCGCTCGGCTGCCGCAGGCGAACCGGGTGCAGTGCGGCTCAGAACGGTTTCGCGATCACGAGGTAGACGACCGCGAGGAGGATCGGCAGGGCGGGGATTTCGTTGAGCCACCGGTAATAGACGTGTCCATGC
>DATILY010000071.1:0-79071 GCA_035475895.1 Casimicrobiaceae bacterium
CAGTGCCTCGCGCGGTCTGAAAGCCCCAGCGGGGATCTGCAACGCGTAGGCAATGAACGTTGCAAGCGTCAGTGCAACCATCAATCCCCACAGAAGCCGCCGATTACGGGTAAACGCCGCCGCGACCAGCGGGATGCCGTAGATGGAAGCAATGTCGAGTTCCACCCAGGTGCCGAGATCCAGGGCGATTTCAACCACCGCGACTGCGATGGCGAGAGCACATGCCACGCGGACGGTCGAGTCGGGACGCGAAATGGGCGAAAGCGTCTTCGGGTCAATTGCGGAAGCCATTCCTGTTTGTCGCGCGGAAAGTGCTCATCCTCTCATTGATGCCGGTATCACTCCAACGGTGAGAGCGGCTGGCCGGACACGATATCGCGAAAGCGGTAAACAGCGCGTCAGGAACTCTCGACTTTGCCCATAACGCTTTCCTGACACCTTCGTGCCGTTCGCGACATCGCGTCTCGCGCTTGAACGATTGCGAATCTCGAGTTCGCGTTCGGTTGCCGCTGGTGGAGTCTCCCTACGAGCATCGTCAAGCATTCCCGATGGTCTATCACTTCGACACGCCCTATCGTTGGGCACAGATGCGTCGTACCCGCCGCGTCGACACGTTGCGACAGGTCAAGGAGAAGGGGAATGATTCGAGGAATGATGCGCGCCCGGATGCGCGCGATGATCGTCACGATGGGCGCGGCGATCCTCTGCTGCGTTGTCGGGCCGGCCGTTGGCGCAACGGCGGCCGACCAATTCAAACCGGTGACGCAGGACCGGCTGCTGCGCGCGGCCGAGCATCCGAGTGACTGGCTGATCTACGGCGGCAACTACGCCGGTACATGGTTTACCCCGCTCAAGCAGATCGACACGAGCAACGTGAGCAAGCTCGCGCCGGCGTGGGCGTTCTCGATGGGCGTGCTGGGCGGTCAGGATGGCATCCCGGTCGTCAACAATGGCGTCATGTACATCACGTCAGCATGGAGCAAGCTGTTTGCGCTCGATGCGAAGACGGGAACGCTCCTGTGGATGTACGAGGCCGACCTTCCCGAAAACATATCGGCGATGCTGTGCTGCGACGTGGTCAACCGTGGAGTGGCGGTGCTTGGAGACCGCGTCTTCTGGGCGACGCTCGACGGCCATCTGCTTGCGCTCGATGCGCGAAGCGGCAAGGTGATCTGGAATGTGACGGTCGCCAACTGGCAGGCAGGATACACGTTGACGGCCGCGCCGCTCATCGTGAAGAACAAGGTGCTGATTGGTCCCGGCGGTGGCGAATTTGGCATTCGCGGCTTCCTCGTTGCGTACGACACCGACACCGGCAAGGAAGCGTGGAAGACCTATACGGTGCCGGCGCCCGGCGAGCCGGGCAGCGAGACGTGGCCAGGAAACACCGAAGCCTGGCGCCACGGGGGCGGCGCGACGTGGCTGACCGGCGCCTACGATCCCGATCTGAACCTCGTCTACTGGGGCACGAGCAATCCCTCGCCCGTGTTCTATGGTCCTCACCGGCAGGGCGACAATCTCTACACGAGCTCGATGCTCGCGCTCGACGCGGATACCGGAAAGATCAAGTGGCACTTTCAATTCACGCCACACGACGTCTGGGATTACGACGGCGTCAATCAGCCGATGCTGCTCGACAACGTGCGGCTGGCCGATGGAAAGGTCGTGGCGAAGGCGCTTGCCCAGGCCAACCGCAACGGGCACTTCTATTTGCTCGATCGGACCAACGGGCAGGTTGTCTACGCTCACCCCTTCATCCGCGTCGACAGCATCAAGGTCGATCCCAGGACTGGAAAAATGACGCCGCTGAAGTTCGCCAAGCCGGACGAACCGGTGGTCGCCTGTGGCCATGGCACCGCGGGGAAGGAATGGGTCTCGATGGCGTACAGCCCGCTGACGAATTTCGTGTATGTGCCGGCCATCGAGATGTGCGGCAAGTTCTTTGCGCTCGACCTCGAATACCAGAAGGGGCGGCCGTATTACGGCGGCGGCCACGAGCGCGTTCCACCGGCCTCCGGTCACGTCTCGGCCATTGATCTTGCGACCGGCAAGGCGGCCTGGCGATACGACACCGCGTGGCCGATGTACGCAGGTGTGCTCGCGACCGGGGGCGGCGTGCTTTTCGTGGGCAATCCGCAAGGCGAGCTGGAAGCGCTCGACCAGAAGACCGGCAAAAAGCTCTGGGGATTCAGGACAGGCTCGGGCATCGTCACGAACCCGATGAGCTTCGCGGTAGACGGTCGACAGTATGTCGCCATCTCGTCGGGATGGTCGATCGTGCCGTCGAAAGCGATCGCGGGCGCCAAACTCCTCGACACCCCGGGGCAGAAGAACGTCCTTGGCAGCACGATGCTCTTCGTTTTCGCATTGCCCGACGCACAACGCGTGTCTGACCAACGACAGCCGCAACCGACGCCGAGCCAGCCGCAGCTCGGTCAGGTTCAACCGGCTCAACCGCGATGATCGCCCGGCACGCACTGCTCATGCTGGCGCTCGTAGCGTTCGGGGCCCCGACGGCGGCAGCCGAGCGCGCGATCACGGCAGACTCGGCGCGCGAATTGCGCATCTGCGTCGATCCGGCCAATCCGCCGCTCTCGGTGAACCGGGTGGGTGGGCAACCGGGCCTCGATGTGGAAATTGCCCAGGCCGTCGCGAAGCATCTTGATCTACAACCGCGTCTTGTATGGGTCGACACGACATATGGCGGACGAGCGCTCCGGCGCTCGCTCCTCGCCGGGCAGTGCGACCTCTTCATGGGACTGCCGGTCGATCCTGCGGCCGAAACGGCGGATGCGCTGACGTTGACGACGCCGTACTACAGCACCGGTTATCGGCTGATCGCCGCGCAACATCGTGCCAGCGCGACGTCAGAAGCGACCGATCTGCGCAAGGCCCGCATTGGTGTCGAGCGGCAGTCCGGCGCTCACATGCGTCTCGAGCAGATCGGATCCCACCTCGTCGTCTACGGCAACCAGCGGGAAGTGGTGGAGGCCGTCGCCCGTGGCGAGGTGGATGCCGGGGCCGTCTGGCTGTCCGACGTCGACCACCTGCTGCAGGGCCGAACGACCGCGATGCGTCCACTCGCAGGTGCCGCACCGGACCGGCCACTGCGTTGGAACATGGCCATCGGCGTGCGGCGTGCGGACGCCGATCTGCGCGCGTCGGTGAGCCGAGCCATTGGCGATTTGCTCGCTGACGGCCGCATCAAGGCCATCTTCGACCGGTACGGGGTGCCGTTCTTCGCCCCGTTCACCGAACGTTGACTGCCATGTCGATACGAAGCGTGTTCCTTGTCCTGACGATGGTCGGGACAATGACGGTCCTCGGTGCGGCGGCCGCAGACAAGAGCGGCATCCCCGATCAGGTCGGTACGGCGAATCCCTTCGCCGGAGATGCCGAGGCTGCAAAGGCCGGCCGTCAGCTCTTTCTCAACACGGGCTGCTACAACTGCCACGGACTCGAGGCGAAAGGCGGGGGTATCGCGCCCGATCTCACGGCGTCGAAACTCGATGCGCAGCAAATGTTCCGGACCATCCATGACGGGCGGCCCGGAACGCTGATGCCGTCATGGGGCAAGCAACTCTCGTCCGACGAGATCTGGAAGGTGGTCACCTATCTGCGGTCGCAGCGACCCGGCGGATAGCACTGCTTAGACGTCATCCCGTGAATCGGCGACCGGAGCGCGCGGCGACGAAGTGGGTCACCTGTGGCCCGTCACGCACGCATTTCTGCACCTCCTCCTCCAGTACCCGATCGGCCTGGGTCACACGCTCGTGCTGACGCAGATGCTCGAGCCACGATTCCACCAGGAAAGTCTCGACGTAGCGGTTCGGCTCGGTCGTACTCTCGAACAACCCCCAGGCATAGGCGCCATCGCGTCGCCTCTGCCGGGACAGCCGCTGCAGCAACTCGAGGAATGCATCGCGGTGGTCCGCATCGACGCGGTAGTCGACGGTGACCAGCACCGGGCCTGCATCGTCGTCGATGCTGCCGGTCACGACGGGCTCCGGCCAGTGCATGGACGGTGCCAAGTCGAGCGCCGCGCCGAGCTGCAGCCTATAGCGCCAGGTCAGCGGGATCGCGAGCAGCTGGGCGGCTGCGGCAATGGAGAGCGCGGCGGGAACGCCCGTCCAGCCCGCGAGCTGGCCCCAGAACGCGCTGCCGAGCGTGATGGCTCCCGAGAAGACCGTGACGAACATCGCCAGCCCGCGGCCGCGGACCCACTCGGGAAGTGCCACCTGCGCAGACACGTTGAGCGTCGATAGCGCGGCGATCCACGACGCCCCCGCAATCAGGCTCGCGACGACCGCCGTTGCGGCATCGGTCGACCAGGCGTACAGCACCAACGTGATGGCGGTGCCCACTGCACCTGCGACCACGAGCCAATCGGGGCCCAGCTTTTCACGCAGGCGCGGCAGCGCGAACGCGCCCGTGATGGCGCCGATGCCGATCGCGCCAAGCAAGAGACCGTAGAGCGCAGCATCACCGGCGACCCGCGTGCGCGCCACCAGCGGCAGCAGCGCCCAGTACGCGCTGGCGCAAAGGAAGAAGCCGGTCGCGCGCAGCAGCGTCGATCGCAGCGGCAGGTTGTTGCGCGCGTATCGCAAGCCGGCGCGCACTGCGCTCGCGAGCCTCTCGGCGGGCAGTGCGTCGTTGCGTGCGGGTGCAGGGTGCCAGCGGAGCAACGCGCCGAGCGTTCCAAGGTTGGCGACCGCGTTGATCCAGAACGGTGCGGCGATGCCGGCCGCAACCGTGATCGCGCCGCCGAGCGCCGGCCCAATCGCGCGGCTGATATTGACGCCCACGCTGTTCGCCGCGATCGCCGGCGTCAGGTCCTCTCGCGGCACGAGTTGCGGGACAATCGCCTGCCAGGCAGGGGCGATGGCCGCGGCGCCGGTGCCGATCAAAAACGCGAACAGCAACAGGGTGCCCGGCGTGACGAGATCCAGCCACACCAGTGCAGCGAACATCGCCGACAGCGCGGTGATCACGGTCTCTGCGACGAGCAGTAGGCGACGTCGGTCGACCATGTCAGCGAGGGCGCCGGCCGGCAGCGCGAACAGGAACATCGGCAGGCTGGCCGCGACCTGGACCAGCGAGACCATCAGCGGATCGGGGTCGAGATCTGTCATCAGCCATGCCGCGGCGGAGCTGTACATCCACGTGCCGATGTTGGCAACGACGGTTGCGCCCCATAGCGCGGCGTAGGCGGGATGACGAAACGCACGCAGCGGCGATGCCATGGTGACGTGCACCTGCGCCTGCTATCGGCGGCGCGTGGCGCTTACTTCAGCGTTTCGATCGCAAAACATGATGGCGCATACGAACTCGAACAGTGCGCGCCGCACGACATTCGCATTCACGCTTTTCGGCGTCAAGCGTGCTCATGGCTCTTCATCCAGTGACCGATCGCGGGCCACGCTTCGGCCAACGTCCGCGAACCCATGAACAGCCCGATATGGCCCCCGGGCGCCATTCGAGTGACAATGGCCGAATGTGGGGTCCCGACCAGATGTGCTGCCGCGAACACCTGCTCCCTGGTCGTGATGTCGTCTTGCTCGCCGGCGAGCAGGTAGAGCGGAACCTTGATGTCCTTCAGCGACAGCTTTCGCCCAAGCCCGATGAACTCGCCCTTGGCAAAGCGGTTGGCCTTGAACAGTTGCTCGACCGCCTGGAGGTAGTAGCGGCCGGGCAGATCGAGCGTGTTCTCGAACCATCGCTCGAAGTGCTCGCTGCGCGCGACGTAGCCCTTGTCCGCGATGTGGTCATAGAGGTCGATATATTTTGTCAGATACTGTTCGCCCGGATGCATGTTCTTCCAGCCGGCAAGCATCACCTCGCCGCGCATGCGTCCGCCGCCCGCAGCGACGAGATTTTGGTAAACGGTCATCGGGAGCCCGTGCGCGATCCGTTTGATCGGACCGTTGCCCGCATCGGTGTCGATCGGCGCTCC
The DNA here is from genome assembly GCA_035475895.1 of Casimicrobiaceae bacterium. GTDB lineage: Bacteria > Pseudomonadota > Gammaproteobacteria > Burkholderiales > Casimicrobiaceae > VBCG01. The sequence goes on from DATILY010000071.1 coordinate 5,954, forward strand.
TGCGAGAACCAGGCTGCGCACCTTGCCGGGGAATCGGGACGCATACATGGCCGCCATCCACCCGCCCTGGCACAATCCGACCAGATGTACCGGCGTTCGCAGGTCGTCGACGACGACGTTGATGTCGGCCAGGTACGTGTCGATGCCGTAATCCTTCATCTCGGGGGTTGCGCCCTTCCAGTCCATCACGAAAAGCCGATCATGTCCGGCTGCGCGTAAGGTCTCCACCAGACTCTGTCCCCTGGCATAGTCCGCAAGGGATGAGCTGTGACCGGCATACGGCGGATCGATCAGGACGGGCGTTGAGATCGTCGATGCTCCAGGTTCCGAGAAATCGCGCAGGCGTAGCGTATCGAGCTCGATATCGATGCGGTTTGGCGTGGCCCACTCCGGTGGAGCCGGCGCATTGATGACGTGCGCTTGCACGAGGAACTCGAGGTTGCGCTCGAACAGGCGCATGCCCTCGTCGCCGAGCTCGATGGCCGCGGCCAACGGCCAGAACCATGGAACGGAGTGTTCCTGATGCGCTTTGTGGACCGGATGCAGCGTTGCCATTGTCCTTCCTCGTGACCAGGTTTCCCGGCAAGGGCTTCGGTGGCCAGGTATCAACGATGCCTGACCTCGGCTGTGCAGATTGCCTATTTTAATTGTCGCGTGGGCGTAGCGTCGAAGTCGCAGTTGACTTCAAGAAATCCTTACATGAAGGTTCCGGCCGCCTCGATATCGGCGCGGCCGGCGGAGCTGCATAATGATTCGTCCGGCTCAGGAGCGTAAAGATGCCAACGACCGCGAAAAGGTTCGAAACGATTCCCGTCGGCACGAACGTGACGTGGCACTACCGCAGCGCCGTTGGCCACGGCACCGTCACCGGAGTGCACAAGCTGGGAACCACGGCAGACAACACGATGTACAGCGTACGTCAGCATGACCACCATCCTGGCGAGCCGGCCATCGTTCATCACACGGGCAAGGCGCTCAGCATCGCAAAGGCGTGAAGTGGATTGGGGAAAGCATGGCGAGATTGACGCCGCATCGTTCTAGGAATCGAAGCATGCGCGATATCGCGACCAATGCGACGTCCGCGGGAAGCGACTGCGCGACGCGGTGATACGACAACGCTCCGGCATGGCCGGTCCTGCGCAAGCCGCCCGCATTCCGTGGCAACGGTGAGTCTCGACAACCCCAAATGCGCTACCTCGCGTTGGTGACCGACTATGACAACACTCTGGCGTCGGACGACCGGGTTTCCGATGCGACGCGCGCTGCGCTCGTCCGGTTGCGTGCGTCTGGCCGGCGCGCGATCCTGGTGACGGGGCGCAGACTGGATGACTTGCTGCGTGTTTGCTCGTGCAGCGACCTTTTCGACTATGTGGTGGCCGAGAACGGCGCGGTCGTGTACGACCCGCAAAGCCGCGACGCGACGCTGCTCGGCGCGCCGCCTCCCGATCGATTCGTCGCGGCGCTGCGCCGCCGCGGCGTGGAGCCGCTCGAGGTGGGCAATGTCATCGTCGCGACGCATGCGCCGCAGCAAGCGCGCGTCATGGAGGCAATCCGCGAAGTCGGCCTCGAACTGCAGTTGATTTTCAACCGCCAGGCCGTAATGGTGCTCCCGGCCGGCATCAACAAGGCCTCGGGCATGAAGCTCGCACTGCGCCATCTCGGCATGTCTCCCCACGAAGCCGTTGCGGTCGGCGACGCGGAGAATGATCATTCGTTCCTGCAACTGAGCGAGTGCCCGGTGGCGGTCGCCAACGCAGTCGATTCGATCAAGGCGATCGCGGCGCTCGTGACGGCAGGGCAGGCGGGCGCTGGCGTGGTGGAGCTCATCGACGCGTTGATCGCGAATGATCTGGAGCCGTTTGATGTGCGGCTCACGCGCCGTCATGTCGCGCTCGGCACCCGGCTCGACGGCGCAACGGTGTGGCTGCCGCCCTATGGCAACAACGTCCTGATTGCAGGTCCGTCGGGCAGCGGCAAGTCGACGCTCGCGACCGGCCTCATCGAGCGCATTGCCGAGCACCTCTACCAGCTCTGCGTGATCGACCCGGAAGGCGACTACGTGAATCTGCAGACGCTGGTGACGATTGGAGACCATCATCACGCGCCCGCTGTCGCCGAAGTCATTGCGGTGTTGCGCGATCCCTACGTGCACGCGAATGTGAGCCTGCTGGGCATTGCTCTTGCAGACCGGCCGGCGTACTTCGCGGACCTGCTGCCCCATCTGCTGGCGATGCGCGTGCGCACCGGCCGGCCGCACTGGCTGCTGATCGACGAGGCGCACCACCTGCTGCCCGAGGGATGGGGACATGTGCCGCCCCGCTTCAGGGAGTGCGTTTTCGTAACCGTGCATCCGGAGCGTCTCACGCCTTCGATGCTCGCGTGGATGGACGTCGTCATTGCGGTCGGTCCATCGCCGGAAAAAACGCTTGGGGAATTTGCGAAGGCAACGGGACGAGCGCCGGTGGAATTCTCGGTGGACCACGAACAGGACCAGGCCACCTGCTGGTTCGTGCATTCCGGCGAGGCTCCTTTTGCGATTCGCGCCATACCGGGACAGGCCGAGCGCGTTCGTCACCGCCGCAAGTATGCCGAGGGCGACGTACGCCACAACAGCTTTTATTTCCGTGGTCCCACGGACAAGCACAACCTCAAGGCGCAGAACCTCAACGTGTTCTGCCAGATCGCTCGAGGCATCGGCGAGGAGACGTGGATGTTCCACCTGCGCCGCAACGACTACTCGCGCTGGATGCGTGACGTGATCAAGAACCCGGGCCTCGCCGCGGCGGTCGAGGACATCGAGAGGCGCGTCGATCTGGACCCGGCACAGACTCGTGCGATGGTGTGCGCCGCCGTCGAAGCGCGGTACACGCTTCCCGATTGATCACCTAGCGAGCCGCGCTCATCAGCGCGCCGCTGGTCGGGGCGACGTCGCCGTACGGCAATTCAGCATGCATCGACGCGGACGGACACGAGCACATCCGAAGACCCTTCCGCAATCACCATGTTCGTCGTGCTGCCGAGAAGAAGCTCCTCGACTGCGTTTCTGCCGTGCTTGCCGATCGCGATGAGATCGCAATCCTGCTCCTGCTCTTGTTGGACGATCTGCATCCACGGATTCAAGCCGACGGATGTAACGGAGGTCCATTGGTGCTCGCCGAGCCCTTCGCGTGCGGCAAGCTCGGCGAGGCCTCGCCGCGCCTCCTCGCGCGCAGCGTCGCGGTACTTGTCGATCAGCGCGGCATCGACGCCGGCGAGCCGCAACCGTCCCTCGAACGGAACCGCGATGCAATGGAGCAGCACGAAATGGGCGTCCGGCGCGATCGCCCGCGCGATCTCCAACGACGGTGCGCTCCAGCGCGAGAAGTCGACTGGAACGAGCACGCGGCGGTACGGGTCGTGAGGCGACTGGCGGACCACGAGCACCGGCCGCGCCGACTTCCTGACGACGCGCTCGGCGGTCGAGCCCAGCAGGTGGTGGCGGAACAGCCCGGCGCCCAGTGTCCCCGTGACGATGAGGTCGGCTCCGCGCTCATCCGCGACGCGCGCGATCTCGTCAACAGGGCGGCCGGTAAGCGCACGCTCGTCAACGTCGATCCGGTAGCGGGCGCTGATATCACTGGCGAGGTCGTGCAAGCGCGCGCGCAGGTCTTCGAAGATCGATCGCTCGACCTCTCCGCCGGTCTCGAGCCAGCGTCGCAGCTCGTTGAGGGCGGACGGGTTGACCGCATGCACAAGCGTGAGCGACGCATGCGCCGCCTGGGCCAGGGCCGCAGCGCGATCGACCGCGCGCCGCGCCGGCGCCGACAAATCGGTGGCGGCGACCACGGACTGGATCTCCATCATAGGTGTCACCTCCAGACGTAGAGCTTCAAGGCAGGACTCTTTGGATCCACGATGCGCTGTATCGACAGGGCTCGAGGAGCGGTTCGACCTTCACCCGCTGGGCAAGAGACGCTATGACACCACACCGCTGCCTCAGCAGCCTACCGGAGCGGACTCCTTCCATGAAAAGTAACGTAGACCGCGGGTGCAGGGGTTCGAATCCCGTCGTTCTGCCCCGCCTGTTGCGCCGCCACGCCGCGGCCCGAAACGGTGTTGTTCCGGTTCGCTGGCTAGCGGCAGACGCGTGCGGCGGCTAACATCGACGGGTCTGCTGGCACGACGTTGACCCGATCAGAACCGATTCGGCAAACGTTCGAGCTGGCCTGTACAGGAGCACACCGCACAACGACAGGGAGACGCGACCATGACCACCATGCGAAATCATGCCAACAGCACCGTCCACCGGTGGCCGCGGGAATCGCATCGTGCTGACCGTCTTCTTGGCATCGTTGCCGTCGGCGCGCTGGTCGCCGTGCTGGCCGGGGCGATGACCGGCAGCAACCTGGTTGTCCTCACCGCCATTGTGCTGGCGTCTGGTGCCGCTTCCCTGGTTGTCGCCACCGTCTACAGTCGGCGGCCCGCCATACGGGCGGACGGCAGGCGCATCGTCGAGCCGCGCGAGCCCGTCGGGCGATCTGCGTACGCAGGACTGGCAGAGTGCGCTTGCGAGCGCGCGGAGGGCCGTTGAGTGAACGAGCCCGTCCACGACGATGCGATCGCGCGGTCGCGCAGCGATGGTGATGCAGTCGCTCACGAGGAATGGCTGCTGGATGAAGCGATTCGCGGCTCGTTTCCCGCGAGCGATCCTGCGTCATCGAGCCAGCCCGGGAGCATTGCCTATCAACGGTACGCGACGCGTCGCTCGCCGCCGGATTGACGCTCCGGCGCCGGGCCAGCTGTCGACGTGGGGCAAGCGGATGCGTGAACCGGCCGACAATGCGCGTGGCGCTGGCGTCGCCGTGCGACGAATGAAGCCACAGGACGCGGTGCTGCACCAGCATTTCATCGCCCGCCTGAACCCCGACGACCTGCGCTTCCGCTTCGGCAGCCGCGTCAGCGACGTTTCCGATACCGAACTTGACACCATCGCGAACGTCGATCTCGACCGGGAAACGACGTTCGTCGCGACGATGCCCAGCATCGGCGGAGCCCGCGAGATCGTTGGAGAAGTGCGTTTGCAGAAGGATAGGGATAGCGCGACCTTCGAGTTTGCCATCGCCGTGCGATCCGATCTGCAAGGGCGGGGACTGGGTCGAAGGCTGCTCCGGAAAGCGATCGCGTGGTGTCGGCAACGTCGCGCGCAGTCGCTCTACGGGCTGGTCAATGCATCGAACAGCGCCATGATCGCGCTGGCCCGGCGGCTCGGCTTCGACGTCGACGAGGTGCCAGGCGGGGCGACGGTGGTCGTATCGCTCGAGATGTGAGCGAAGCGGACCCGCTTCCTCACGCGCTTACGCTGGCATTGTCCGCAGTGCGTGCAGCGACGCACCGCCTGCGCGGCGCCTTCAGTTCCAGCGTCCCTCCACGCCACCCATGCTGTAGCGTCCTGCACCCAGCAAGGCGATGGCGATTGGCACGACGACGAAGAGGCCTTGCAGCTCGAGCGCCCACCCGCCCTCCGGCGACAGTTGCAGCAACTGGCTCGTATGGACCAGCAGTATCGCGACGATCATGTTGAGGGCGATGACCACTGCGGCTGCGCGCGTCCACAGTCCGACGACCACGAGAAGCGGGGCGAGCACTTCTCCGACGTAGACGAGATAGCCGAAGGGATCGGGCAAGCCCGCCTTCTCCACGACGTCGAGCACGAAGCCGGGACCGCCGCGGATCTTGCTGATGCCGTGAAGCAGGATCAGCACGCCGAGCACGACGCGCAGCAGAAGCCTGGCCGCATCGGCCATGCGGGTATCGCGGTCCATGCGGACACCAGCGTGTGCAGTGAGCATGATGGTAGGCACTTGTCGGCCAGCAAGGCGATCCGCCATCGTACGCCCCAGACACGCGAGTCCGCTACCCCACGCGCAAAAGCGTTTCAGCCCGGGGTGAGCGCCTGGCTGGCCGCTTCGCGCGCGGCCGGTGAGGCTGCTCGACGTGCTCGCGATCAGCGTATGCTATGGCTCATCATGGCTGCGCGTGTCGTAACTCACGGGCGTGCGTGCCATGCAGCCAACGAGCCCGAAGCGTGACCCGACCCGATCGCATGCACGACGCCGACGGTGACCAGCACGCCGAGTGGCTGCTCGACGAGGCGATCGAAAACACGTTCCCTGCCAGCGATCCGGTCGCGGCAGCGCAACCCGGCAGTGTCGTCAGCAGGGCCTACGCGCTGCAAACCTGGCGCCGCCGCCCGGCGCCGCGCAACATCGGCCGCGGGTTCGCATGGACGATCGCGCTCGCTGCAGGAGCCATCGTCTCGTGGCGCGTGGTGCGCGCTTGGGAACGCGGCAGGCGTGAGGGGCCATGAGCGCGCGCTTGCCCGCGGTGTTCTTCGGTCATGGCAATCCCATGAACGCGTTGCGCCGGAATGCCTGGACGGAAGGATGGCGGGCGATGGGCAACGATCTGTCGAAGCCCAAAGCGGTCCTGTGCATTTCCGCCCATTGGTATGTGCCCGAAACCGCCGTGACGGCTTCGGCACGACCGCGCACCATTCACGACTTCGGAGGATTTCCGCGGGAGCTGTTCGAGTTCCAGTATCCCGCGGCCGGTCACGAGGCGCTCGCCCGGACGGTGCAGGAACTGCTCGCGCCCCTGGACGTCGCGCTCGACACGCAATGGGGATTGGACCATGGGACGTGGTCGGTGCTCTGCCACGTCTTTCCGGGCGCGGACATCCCGGTCATACAGCTCAGCATCGACGAGACGAAGCCGCCGGCATTTCATTACGGACTGGGTCAACGGTTGGCGCCCCTGCGGGACGAGGATGTTCTCATCATCGGCAGCGGCGACGTCGTGCATAACCTGCATGCGTATGCATGGGGTGAGCGTGCGGCGGATCCATTCGATTGGGCCGTGCGATTCGAGGGCCGCGTGCGCGATCTCATCATGGCCGGCGATCACGGGCCGCTGGTCGACTATGCGTCACTCGGCCGGGACGCCGTGCTGTCGGTGCCCACGCCCGACCATTACCTTCCGCTGCTTTACGTGCTCGGCGCAGCAACCAAGGGCGAGCCCGCAGCCTTTCCGGTGGAGGGCATCGACGGCGGGTCCGTGTCCATGCTGTCCGTTCGCATTGGCTGAGGGGCGCGCGCGCTCCGGCGCCCGCTATGGCTTCGGCGCGTACGCGAACCGTTGCGCCAGGAAATAATCGAGCTCCGCCCGTGTGACGGTGCCGTCGCGATTGGTGTCGATGTCGTTGAAGACCGCCGTGAACTCGAGGTTGCCTTGTGTTTCCTCGCGCGACAACTCGCCGTTGCGATCGACGTCCAGCGATGCAAAGGTCTCGAGGTAGCGGGCGATCGACCGCTGCTGATACGCAGATTTGTCCTGTGCATGCACGTCTGGCGCAGCCAACGCAACGGCTAGCGCCAGGACGATGAGACTCAGCGAAACCGTGCGCATGGCAGTGGCCTTTGATCGGGTGTCGACTCGCGGACGCAGCAGTGAGCGTCCATGATATCCCAACGAACCGTCGCGATCAGGCACACGACGGGCCATCTTTGGGCCAGCCTTCGAAGTTTTGCGCGTTGCCCGACGCAAGCGACGTGCGTTACGCCGCGTCCGGCTCGTGGCCGATTGGACGGTAACGCGACAGCCATGTGGAGACATAAGGGCCACCTCCGGTCAAATCGCCCAGCCATTCTTCGAATCCCAGCAGGTCGGCAAGCGGTGCCTCGCCCTCCAGGACGAACGCCGCGCCGCGCGGCGTGATGCGGCCGATGGCGCCACGCCGGCGCAGGAATACCCGCTTGACTGTCTCACAATGGCGCTCGGGCGCGTTGACGAGGACTTCCATCCACGGCTCGAGCACGCGGGCGCCGTGGGCATACCGTACGCCGGGCGGCTCGGCCACGAACGCGCCGCCGTATCGATGCATGAGGTCCGCGATGGCGTCCTTCAGGGCCGCTTCCGAGCGCCCCAGGATCCGGAGGGCGCCGTGATCTGCCACGAACAACGTATCCATCGCTGCACGCGACTGCCGCCTGACCTCGCGCAGCACCAGGGCGTCTGCTTTCGGCGTCTGCCCGCGGGCCCTCTGCTCGATCGGGTATTCGGGGTGCCATAGAGCAGCGGCCTGCGAGCGGGATTTGGCGCGCGAGGAAGCGCCTGGGAACAATGAGAGGATCATCCGCATCTCCGGTATCGGGGGATCGCCATTGGAATGGCGACCCGGATCGCTCGCGATCGGCGTGAACCGGCACGGATGCTCGTTTCGGCCGACAGCGGCGCTCGACAAGGAACATAGCGGCTGCGCAGGCGGCGGACTAGCTACCCGCGAGTCATCAGACTGTTTCGTCGGACGGTGTTCGGGGGCGCATTCAGCTTCATAACGCGTCTGCGCCCGGTGCGTATTCCGGACCGGGCCGTCAATCGACGGCTACTTGCCTGGCGCCTTGCGCTCCGCACGATGAGCGGGGGCACGAGCCCGTGGGCTCTTCGGCGTCCAGTTCCGATCCCAATAAGGCGGAGCTGCGAAGCGCGCCAGGAGAAAATCGATGAACACGCGCACTTTCGCGGAAAGATGCCGGTTGGGTAGATAGAGTGCGTGCAGGTTGCGCTCCGACGGCACATATTCGGACAGCACGGCCTGCAATCGGCCGGCCTGGAGGTCACTGCCAACGATGAACGTGGGCAACAGCGAGATACCGAGCCCTCCAAGCACCGCCTGCCACAGGGCTTCGTCGTCGTTCAGGGTCAGGTTTCCCCGCACTGGAACCACCACTTCGTTTCCCGCCGCGCGAAAGCGCCATACGGAATCCGGATTGGCATGGGTGTAGATCAGGCAGTTGTGATTCGCCAAGTCCTTGGGCGCGGCAGGCACGCCGTACTTGTCGAAATAGGCAGGCGTGGCGCAAACGACGCGATTGATGGGTGCAAGATGACGCGCGACGATATTGGGTGGCAATTCGCGCGCGATGCGGATCGACAGATCGTAGCCCTCTTCGGCCAGGTCGAAAAAGCGGTCGCTGATCGTCAGGTCGACCGACACATCGCCATATTGCATCAGGAACTCGGGCAAGGCCGGGGCAATGTGCAGGGTGCCGAACGCAACCGGCGTCGTCAGCTTCAAGACGCCCCTGGGCTCACCGTGCAAGCGTCCCACGAGCAGCTCCGCCTCCTCGGCCTCCTGGACGACACGTGCGCAGTGCTCGTAGAAGGCCGCTCCGATTTCGGTCAGGCTGAGGTTGCGTGTGGTCCGGTTGAGAAGGCGTGCGCCGAGCGATTTCTCGAGCTTCGTCACTTCCTTGCTGACCATCGACTTCGACAAACCGAGCCGACGGGCCGCTTCCGAAAAGCTCTTCGCTTCGGCGACGCGCGCGAAGATCGCCATACCGACCAGGTTCTTCATGGCTGGACCTCGGTGGCTCGCGCCCAGTGACGCGCGTCTGCATTCTGGCCGAGAAGCGAGGCTCTGGCCAGCCAACGAACGGCTTGCCCCATGAGGGCCCAGCGCCGACGTGCGGGGGCCTCGGCGCATCGGCGGAGCGCGGCATCACCCCGCGTTGGGAAACGATGAATGTCCCCGGAACGGCTTGTCCGTGGTTGCTTGCGCGTCTACGATCATCCAACGCAAGCGGCCTTCTGCACGCAAGGAGGTCGCCAGCGGCTTCGTGTTCGATAGCGGTCGAACACCTCGACTCTTTTGCGGAGTGCGCCATGTATTTCCATCCAGCGGTATTGCCCTCGATCGTCGACGGTGCGCGAGTCTTGAACACTTGTCGAGCCGTGGCCGGTGTTTGGCTCGAGGGCGTCGAACGCCATCACGCCGCGCAGCTGGACGCGTGGAAGGACCTCTGCAGCGCGCGGCTGGAAAGTACGCGTGCCTTGTCGGAGGCGCGACTGGCCCCCGAAGTCGCGCTGCGCGCTTTGTCCGCTGCGTCGTCGGAGCCGTTCACCCTGCTTGCAGTCGCTGCCTCGCTGGCGGCAAACGTGGTGGACACGCATCGACGGACGATGGAGCTGCTCTACGCGGACACGGAGGAGGGCATCGTCCCGGCTTCCGAGTCCCGCGCCGGTAGAGGCGCGCGGTCGACGAGCAGTCGCAACTGACGCTCGGCCGCGCGCCGCTGGACACCGAGCTTCGCAAGAAGCCAGAGCAGCCGGTCTTGCACGGGATCCCGCGCGTTCACCACGGCAGCGTCTGCCCGTCCGCTCCGGGAGTCCACGCGCTGGCGGATGTCCATCTCTGCGCTGGCGAGCCGCGCCACGCGTTCGCGTAGCTCGTGCACCGGGACGTTCGATCTTTGCTTGGCGAACATGCATTCCACCGTTCGGTTCGTTGGAGATGCTTCAATGATGGGCGCCGGCGCGCGGGAAACCAGCTCTCATCCGGAAACATGGCGTTTCTCGCCGGCTATCGCGTCGGCCCCCATATTGGAAGGACACCCATGGCACGAGAAGGAGGCATCATGAGCAACACGAACAAGGCCGAACGCATGGCGTTGGCCGCGATGGCCGTGATGGCTGCCGTGTCGCTGCTCGCAGTGATCCAGGGCTATGTCGCGCTGGGATTCCTCCTTTTTGCCGGGGCTGCGACGCCATTGCCGTTGCTGGCCTCGATTCGAGCTCGCCGGACGCAACAAAGCGATCCCCAACCGCCGCGGCGACATCAGGCTCGATAGCGCCGCGCCCCTCTGTCCGATCCCGTGCCGCTCCGCCGGACGCGGGAGCGTTCGACTGGGAACACTGTTGTTCCCGAGCAGGCCTTCCGAACTCGTCGGGGACCCCGACATGGATCTACGTTGGCGCGCGATTTTCGCGCGCGCACGATTGCGAATGGAGAATCCGACATGGCGAACCAGCACCTGCTCCTCACGGATCACGACTTCGTCCGGGTGATGGCGCTGCAACCTCCGCCCGCTTTGCGGGCGGAGCTGGAGCGCGCGATCGTCGTTCCGGCCGACGCCATCCCGTCGGACACCGTCATGCTGTACTCGACCGTGCGGTATTTCGACGAGCATGCTGGGGTCAGCCGGCAGATACAGGTCGTGCCGCCGGAGGATGCCGACGTCGCCCGCGGGAAAGTATCCGTGCTTGCGCCGGTGGGCGGGGCGCTGCTCGGGCTCGGGACCGGCGAAACGATCGATTGGCCGTTCCCGGGGGGCGAGCTCCGCAGGCTAAGGGTCGAGCGCGTCTCCCAGTGCTCCGACACATTCACGGACGCACAGCGCCCGCCCTCCGATTCCGGCGATCATGCATTGATGGATGAAAGCTGATGGAGGCACGAATGGAGCCGGACCCGCTGCGTGAACGGAGGAGCGCGTTGCAGAAATAATCCGCTCCTGGAGCTCGCGGCATCTTCACCGTGCCGATATCAGCTGCGCGTCCCGGCGCTGATCGCCCTGCTTAGGTTATCGTAGCGGTTCGCCGCCTCCTCGCGGCGCCACCAGGGCGAAGTGGCGAATGTCGGGCGAAACCGCGCTCATTCTCCTGATCGCATTGCCATTTGCCGGCAGCATCGCCGCGATGCTGCTTCCGGCAAATGCGCGCAACGCCGCAGCGACGCTGGCCGGTGCAGTGGCGCTTGCGTCGCTCTTCGCGGCACTCTCGTGCTATGGCCAGGTAGCGTCGGGGCGCGTGATCCGCGTCGCGTTCGCATGGCTGCCCGCCGGCGGCATCGATTTTGCGCTGCGGATGGACGGCTATGCGTGGATGTTCGCGATCATCGTCACCGGCATCGGGTTCCTGGTGCTGCTCTATTCGCGCTACTACATGTCGCCGCAGGATCCGGTGCCCCGTTTCCACTCTTTCCTGCTCGCGTTCATGGGCGCGATGCTCGGAGTCGTGCTGTCCGGGAATCTGATCGTCCTGGTGTTCTTCTGGGAGCTCACAAGCCTCGCGTCGTTCCTGCTGATCGGTTATTGGCATCACAACGCTGCTGCGCGCGACGGCGCACGCATGGCGTTGATCGTCACTTCAGCAGGCGGATTCTGCCTGCTCGCCGGCATGCTCATCGTCGGCCACATCGTCGGCAGCTACGATCTCGATCGCGTGCTCGGCGCACGCGACCTCATCGTAGGGCACCGGCTGTACGTGCCGGCGCTGGTGCTGATCCTGCTCGGTGCTCTCACGAAGAGCGCTCAGTTTCCGTTCCACTTCTGGTTGCCGCAGGCGATGGCTGCGCCGACGCCCGTGTCGGCATACCTGCATTCGGCCGCGATGGTGAAGCTCGGCGTATTCCTGATGGCGCGTTTCTGGCCCGTCCTCTCCGGAACCGACGCGTGGATAGGCATCGTCGGCACCGCGGGCCTCGTGACGTTTGCCTACGGCGCCTACGCTGCCATCTTTCAACGGGACATCAAAGGCTTGCTCGCGTATTCGACGATCAGCCATCTGGGCCTCATCACGCTGTTGCTCGGGCTCAACAGCCCGCTTGGATGCGTCGCAGCGATCTTTCACATGCTGAATCACGCGACGTTCAAGGCGTCGCTGTTCATGGCGACCGGCATCATCGACCACGAGACCGGCACGCGCGACATCACGCGCTTGTCTGGGCTCTACCGCTTCATGCCGATCACGGCGACCCTCGCGACCGTGGCGGCTGCCGCAATGGCAGGAGTGCCACTCCTGAATGGCTTCCTGTCGAAGGAGATGTTTTTCGCCGAAGCGCTGCAGGTGGAGGGGCCGGTGCCGTTGCTGGATCGTGCGCTGCCGTACGTCGTCACGGTGGCGGCGATGTTCAGCGTCGCCTACTCGCTGCGCTTCATTCACGGCGTGTTCTTCGGTCCCGACCCGGTCGATCTGCCCCGTCAGCCGCGGGAGCCGCCTCGCTGGGTCCGCTTGCCGATCGACGTGCTGGTGCTCGTCTGCGTCGTCGTGGGCGTGTTTCCGCAGCAGACGATCGGTCCGCTGCTGAGCGTTGCGGTCGGATCCGTGCTCGGCGACGCGACCCCGGCCTACAGTCTTTCGCCATGGCACGGATGGACGCTGCCGTTGTTCATGAGTGCCGTGGCGCTTGCGGGCGGAGCCGCGTTGTTCTTCGTCCTCGGTCGATACTTTGCGCGCGCCGGGGAGGGCGCACCTCTTCTGCCCAATGTGAACGTGCGGCGCGTGTTCGACGTCGTGCTGGTTGCGTTGTCATGGCGCTGGGCGCGTACGCTGCTGCGATGGATGGGTACCGAGCGCCTGCAACCCCAGCTTCGATGGCTCGTGCTGCTCGCCGTGACAGCGCCCCTCTGGCCGGTCTATCACCTGGGCCTCGGCGGTCACGCGGCGGTCACGACGGCGCTCGACCCGGCGCTCGCGATCACCTGGGTGCTCGGAGGCGCCTGCGCGGTGGGGGCCGCGTGGCAGGCGAAATTCCATCGGCTCGCGGCGCTGGTGCTCGCAGGCGGCGCCGGCTTGGTCACTTGCCTGACGTTCGTCTGGTTCTCGGCGCCGGACCTTGCGCTGACGCAGCTCATGGTCGAGATCGTGACGACCGTGCTGATGCTGCTCGGCCTGCGTTGGCTGCCGAAGCGCCTGCCGCAGCGCCGGAGCTGGACCGCCATGCGCGCCGCGCTTCCACGGCGGCTCGTCGATCTGCTGATCGCTGTGGGTGCAGGCGGAGGACTGGCGACTCTCGCCTATGTCGCCATGACACGGTCGCTGCACGAGACCGTGTCGGCGTTCTATGTCCGGCACGCCTATCCGGATGGAGGCGGCACGAACGTCGTCAACGTGATCCTCGTCGATTTCCGCGGCTTCGATACGCTGGGCGAGATCACCGTGCTTGCTGCGGTGGCCATTGCCGTGTATTCGCTGCTGCGGCGCTTTCGGCCGGCGCGCGAAAGCATCGAATGGCCGACGCAGCAGCGTACGCAGGATCCTCGCGCGGCCGCGGACGACTTGCTCGTTGCCTCAGTGATCATGCGCGGCATGTTCGCCGCGATTGCGGTCTTTGCGGTGTTCCTGCTGTTGCGCGGGCACAATCTTCCCGGCGGCGGCTTCGCGGCCGGAATCGCGCTCGCCGTGGCGTTCATCCTGCAATACATGGCAGGGGGAACGCGCTGGTTCGAGGAACGGATTCGACTGCGGCCGGTGATGCTCATGGGTATCGGCCTTGCGATCGCCGCCGCGACCGGCGCGGGCGCGTGGTGGTTCGGCTATCCGTTCCTGACGTCGCACGTCGCGCACATCGAGCTGCCGCTGGTCGGTGCCATGCATCTTCCGAGCGCGTTCCTGTTCGACGTCGGCGTGTTCATCCTCGTCATCGGCGCCACCGCGCTGTTCCTGGTCGCTCTGGCGCACCAGTCGCTTCGCGCGCATCGCGGCGAGCGTGAACCGGGCCCATCGCCCTCCGAAGAAGGCGACACCGGGATCCCGCCCCCGAGCGAGGAATTCGTTGCATGATGGAGCTCGTCATCTCGGTTGCGATCGGCGTGCTCGCGGGCTCGGGCGTGTGGCTGCTGCTGCGTCCGCGTACGTTTCAGGTAGCGATCGGGCTATCGCTGTTGTCGTACGCGGTGAACCTTTTCATATTCGTGATGGGCCGACTGCACGTCGGCGCTGCACCGGTCGTCCCCGCCGGTTTGGCGGCCGACCCGGCGTCCTACGCGGACCCGCTGCCCCAGGCGCTCGTGCTGACGGCGATCGTCATCAACTTCGCGACCACGGCCCTGTTGCTCGTCGTGTTGCTCGCGGCACGTGGTTTCACGGGCACAGACCATGTCGACGGTGAGCGCGACCGATGACGGCGCAGGATCACCTCGCGATACTGCCGACCGTGTTGCCGCTTGCGGCTGGCGCCATCAACCTCATCCTCGCTGAACGGCGTTGGACGCTCAAGGCGGCGATCAGCCTCGGCACGGCGATCTCGCTCATCGTCGTTGGGGTCGCGCTCACCCAACGCGTCGGCGTCCAGCCGGTCATCGTGTATCGCGTCGGCGACTGGGCCGCGCCGTTCGGCATCGTGCTCGTCGCCGACCGCCTTTCGGCGGCAATGGTGCTGCTCACCGCGGTGCTGGGCACCGCTTCCATCGTGTTTTCGCTTGCGCGCTCGGATCGCGCAGGCCCAAGGTTCCACGCGCTCGTGCAGTTCCTGCTCATGGGCGTCAACGGCGCATTCCTGACCGGTGACCTGTTCAACCTGTTCGTGTTCTTCGAAGTGATGCTCACGGCATCGTATGGGCTCGCGCTGCACGGATCGGGCATCCTGCGCGTGCGCGCGGGCCTGCATTACATCACGATGAATCTTGCCGCGTCGCTGCTCTTCCTCATCGGCGTGAGCCTGATCTACGCGAGCGCTGGAACGCTCAACATGGCCGATCTGGCGCGGCACTGGCGCGAGGGCGCCCTCGCCAACCGCGCGCTCTACGAAGCGGGAGGTGCCGTCCTGGGCATCGCGTTCCTCATGAAGGCAGGCATGTGGCCCCTGTGCTTCTGGCTGCCCGCGTCCTATTCCGCCAGCAGCGCGCCGGTGGGCGCGCTCTTCGCCATCCTGAGCAAAGTCGGTGTGTATGCCATCCTTCGCATCGGCACGCTGTTCCTCGGCGCCGACGTGGCCGCGTCGCCGTCACCCGGCACGCCGTGGCTCGTCGTGGCCGGCATGGCCACGCTGGCGTACGGCGGCCTCGGCGCGCTCGCATCCCAGAGCCTGCCTCGGCTCGCGAGCTACAGCGTGCTGATGTCGTCCGGCACGCTGCTTGCCGCCATCGCCATCGACAATGTCTCGCTCACCGGCGCCGCGCTGTATTACCTCGTCGTTTCGGCGCTTGCGCTCGCGGCCTTCTTCCTGCTCGTGGAGCTCGTCGAGCGAGGGCGAAGGCCCGGTGCGGATATCGTGGCGGTGACGGCAGAGGCGTTCACCACCCGGAACGCGGAGACCGAGGACATCGGAACCGCGATTCCCGCGGCCACTGCCCTTCTGGGGATCGCCTTCGCCGGATGTGCCGTCATGCTGGCCGGCCTGCCGCCGTTGGCGGGCTTCGTCGGCAAGTTCGCCTTGTTGAACGCCCTGTTCCAGCCGGGGATCGCATCGTTGACGGCGTGGGCGATGCTCGGGCTGCTGGTCGGCTCCGGCTTCATCACCGTGATTGCGATGGGCCGTACGGGTGTGCAACGGTTTTGGGCTTCGTCGGATGCCAGCGTACCGCGGGTGCGGCTCGTAGAGTTCGCTCCGGTCGTGTTGCTGCTCGCGCTGTGCGCGGCGCTGACGCTGCAGGCGGGGCCTTCCATGCGCTACCTCGATCAAGCTGCGCAAGACCTTTACGCACCGGGCCGTTACCTCGGCCAAGTGCTGAACAACCGATGAGCTCCGGGCTTGCACTGTTGTGGCTGGGCCTGGTCGGCCTGTGGCTCCTGCTCAATGACGCGCTTTCGCTTGCGGATGTGATCGTCGGAGCGCTCGTGGGCATCGGTGGAGTGCTCGGGTTTGCGCGCCTGCAACCGACGGCGACGCGGCTGCGCCGGCCCTGGGCGGCCGGGACGCTCCTCGTCGCCGTTCTGGTCGACATCGTGCGCTCGAACGTCGCGGTTGCGGCCATCGTGCTTCGGCCCGGCTCGCGCCGCGGTGCCGCGGGTTTCGTCGACATCCCGCTCGACATCCGTCATCCAGCGGCGCTTGCCGCACTCGCGTGCATCATCACCTCGACGCCGGGCACGGCGTGGGCCGGCTACGATTCGCGCGCCAACGTGCTCACGATGCACGTCCTGGACCTGGTCGACGAAGCGACCTGGAAGCACACGATCAAGGAGCGCTACGAGCGCCGGCTGATGGAGATCTTCCAATGAGCGCATCGTTGCTCGGCATCGCGCTTGTCGCGGCCCCCATCATGCTGGCGGTCGCGATGGGCTGCGCCGCGGCGCGCCTGATCATCGGCCCGCGCGCGCAGGACAGGGTGCTCGCGCTGGACACCATGTACGTCGACGCCATGCTGCTCATCCTCGTATTCGGTATCCGCGACGGAAGCGCGCTGTACTTCGAGGTTGCGGTG
Organism: Casimicrobiaceae bacterium; assembly: GCA_035475895.1. Classification (GTDB taxonomy): domain Bacteria; phylum Pseudomonadota; class Gammaproteobacteria; order Burkholderiales; family Casimicrobiaceae; genus VBCG01. The sequence goes on from DATILY010000071.1 coordinate 22,909, forward strand.
GTCATCGCGATGCTCGGCTTCGTGTCGACGGCCGCGCTCGCGAAGTTTCTGCTGCGTGGCGAGGTGATCGAATGACAGGCGTAGAGACGCTCTCCCCGGTGGTCTCGGCGGTGGCCGCCGTGCTCGTGCTGCTCGGTGCGGGGTTCGCGCTGATCGGCTCGTTCGGTCTCCTGCGGCTGCCAACGTTCTACGAGCGCGTCCATCCGCCCACGATGGGCACTACACTGGGGATCGCCCTCGTGATCGGCGCATCGATGTTGGTGTTCTCGGCACTCGAATCCCGGCCGGTGCTGCACGAGCTCGTGATCGCAGTGTTCGCCATCGTCACCACACCGGTCACGTACGTGCTCTTGCTGCGTGCGGCAATCCGTCGTGAAAAGGCCGAGCGTCCGGAGCACGGCGCAAGCGCGCGATAGGCGTGCGATAACGAACGGCTACGGCGACGTCTCGATCAGTCTCGATCAGGGAGCCGTACGCCGAACTCAGCACGGTCGTCCGCCCGCTGCATTGGACGCATGCGTGGTCGGTATTGGTGAAGTGAGTGCACCGCTCATCGACTCCAGCGCGAAATCTATCGCCTGTTGCCATGACATGGCGCGGCCAGCGCGCCAGGCGCGGTCGAATTCGGGGTCGTTCGCAAGTTCGGCGCGGGCCACGGGCACCAGGCGTTCGCGCAAAGGGTGCGCGGCAAAGAGCACGGATTCCGTTGCTTTGCGACGGTATGGCTGCGTTGGCGAAGCACCCATCCGCTCGCGCAGCGCTTCCGCCTGGCCCCACAAGGATGCAGCGGCCAGCGGACCGCTCGCGGTCAGCGCTACGGCGGCGCACCCCTCCAGTGAATTGCCCAGGTTCGACAGGTCGCCCAGGTCGCGCTGAATCGTCAGCACTTCCGTCAGCAAGCGCGCAGCCCGCTGCTGATCGCCTTGCTCGTATGCGACCCGGCCCAGCACCGAAAGCGTCCATGCTGCCGTCGGACGCGACCCCGCCTTGCGTGCCAATGCCAGGCTTTCTTCGAGCAGCAGTTCCGCGGCGCGAGGGTCGCCTTCAACATAAGCCAATACCCCCAGGCCGTAGAGTGCGAAGCTGGTTCGCCAGTCACCAAGGTCTCTCCAGATCGATAGAGCCTCCTCCAGATAAGCGCGAGCCGCAGCATGGTCGGTCACGAGCATCGCCAGGTTACCCACGCACATGGCCGTCATGGCACGGTCGCCCAGCTCGCGATGGATCGATTGCGCTTGTTCGAACAGCGCCCGCGCTTCGCTGTAGCGTTCCTGCAAGGTGACGAGACAAGCCACGTTATAGAGCGCGATACCGAGCTGACGACGGTCCCCGCGACTTCTTTCGATCTCCAACGCGCGCTCGTAAGCGCGTCTCGCGTCGGCGACGTCGCCCTGCATCAAGGCGAGCGCTCCCAGCGCGCGCAGGCCCCGCGCGAGCGCTTCGGCATCGCTCGTGCCCTCTCCGGCGGCGAGCGCGGCAGAAACCCACTCGCGGCCTTCGGCGAAGTGGCCCCGCGAAACCCAGAACCACGCGAGCAGCCCGGCGAGGCGCAACGCGCGCTCTCCAACCGGTCCTGCGCACTGGCAACCCCAGCGCAGCGCCGCGCGAAAGTTGTCACGCTCCCGCTCGATTCGATCCAGCCACGCGGTTGCATCGGCGGCCAGCTCGTGTCGATGGCCCTGGTCAGCCATGTCGACGAAATGGTCGAGATGGCGAGCGAGAACGCCGGCGTGCTCCGCGCTGCATTGGAGTCGCGCGTACGCGTACGCGCGAATGGTTTCCAGCAGCCTGTAGCGCACGGCCCCCTGGTGCTCCTCGATGAGCACGAGGCTCTTCTCTACCAGCGACGCGAGCAGGTCGAGGAGGTCGGCCGCCGCCAGACCGCCGCCGACGCACACGCGCTCGGCCGCTTCGAGCGTCCAGCCGCCGAGAAATGCCGAAACCCGGTGCAGGAGCGACTTCTCGGCGTCGCTCAGCATGTCATGGCTCCAGTCGATCAGCGATTGCAACGTACGGTGGCGCGGAAGGGCGGTGCGCGAACCTTCGGTGAGCAACTGGAAGCGGTGATCGAGGCGGTCACGCAACTGCTCGAGCGTGAGCACCCGCAGGCGCGGCACGGCGAGCTCCAGTGCGAGCGCGATGCCATCCAGGCGGCGACAAATCGATGCGAGTGCAGCAGCATTTTCGTCGGTGAGCGTGAAATCGGGTTGCTGCAATCGCGCCCTGTCGATGAACAGGCGCGCGGATTCGTGCGCGGCCACCGACTCCGCGGTCGGGTTGGGCACATCGTCAGGGATCGACAGCGAAGGCACCGCGTAGGCAAGCTCTCCGGTGATCCCCAGGCGCTCGCGGCTTGTGACCAGGATGGTCAGTCGCGCGCAACGGACGAGCAAGGCCTCCGTCATATGCGCGCACGCGTCGAGCAGGTGCTCGGCGTTGTCGAGCACCAGCAAGGCGTGGCGCGATGCGAGGTGCTGTACGACGCTGTCCATGACAAGGGTGCCTGCCTGCTCGCGCACACCGAGTACGTTGGCGAGCGTCTGCGGCAGCAGCACGGGGTCTGCCAGTGCCGCCAGCTCCACCAGCCACACGCCGCCCCGGTATTCCGGCACGACGTGGCGCGCGACCTCCAGTGCAAGGCGCGTCTTGCCCGTCCCACCGAAGCCGGTGAGCGTCAGCAGCCGTGTCGTACCCAGCAACCGGCGCAGCTCCGCCATCTCCCGATCGCGGCCGATGAAACGAGTGAGCGCATGCGGCAGGTTGTGCGGCGGCGCCGCCACCGCATCGCGCGCCGCGCCGGCTGTCGCACTGCATTGCTCCACGTGCTGCACGAAGCGGTAGCCGCGCCCGGTGACCGTCGCGATGCTTTCGGGGCCCAATACCTTTCTCAGCGCCGAGACATGTGCCTGCAGGGTGTTTTCTTCCACGACGACGGTGCGCCAGACGCGCTCCAGGAGCTCGTCCTTGGTGACGAGGCTCCCCGCGTGCTCGACGAGCGCGACGAGCAGGTCGAACGCGTGGGGCCGCAAGGCTATCGGCACGTCGCCTTCGAGCAGTCGCCGCTCTTCCGGCTGGAGCTCGAAACGCCCGAAGCGATAGCGAACGATGGAACCTGCGGCCGGCATTGCAAACTGACGCGGTAATTCAGTGTTGCGAGCTTACGCTGGCGACCGAACCTGTGCACGCATTGCGGAGCGCCACGTGACAGTCACCTCCGGTATCCGCGGTGTGCAACCCAGTTCGAAACCACCGTCAGGACGAGGGTTGCCGTCATGAGCACGAACGAGAGCGCGGCACCGAACGGCCAGTTGGAAAGACCGGCGAACTGGTTGTACACCGTCGGTCCCATCATCTGGAAAGTGGGGCCACCGAGCAGCACCGGCGTCGCGTAGGCGTTCATCGCGAGAATGAACGAAAGGATGGTGCCGGTGATCACGCCCGGCACTGCCAGCGGCAACAGGACGTGCCGAAAGGTGTTCCACGGGCCGGCGCCGAGCCCGAGCGCTGCTTCCTCGATCGCGCGATCGATGCCTTCGAGCACGGCTTGCAAGGTCAGCACCACGAACGGCAGATTGACCGCGATGATGCCGACGACCACTGCGAACTCCGTGTACATGATCTGCACCGGCTCGTGCGTGATGCCCATGCCCATGGCCATGCTGTTCACGATCCCGCGATTGCCGAAGGCGACCATCCAACCCGCCGCGCGCACCGCATTGCCGACGAACAGCGGCAGGATCACCATCATCAACAGCAGGCTCTTGAACCGCGATCGCGTGCGGGCCAGGCAATAGGCCATGGGAAACGCCAGGACGACGCATATCGCGGTGCATACCGCGGCGACCCGGATCGTGCGCAGCAGGACGGCGCGATAGAACGGATCGGTGAAGAACTTCGCGTAGTTTTCGAACGTGAAGGCGTCGACCATCATCTTGGCCGGCGTGTATTGATTGAGGCTGTACCGAAAGAGGATGAAGATCGGGATGACGATGCCGATCATCACGACGATCGATGCAGGCGCGAGCATGGCGGCGGCCGTCCATCCGGGCGCGTTGCCGCGCGCAAGACGTCTGGTCGCCGCCTTCACGCCGAATGCCCCTTGCCCGTGCTTCAGCCCTTGAACGACTTGTCCCACCACTCCTTCAAAGCGGCATCGTTCTTGGCGAGGTAGCCATAGTCGAGATCGATCAGCCGCTTGCGCTCATCGGCGTTGAAACCGATGCGCCGCTCCGTTTCCGCGGGGATCTTGGCATTGGTGACGCTCGGGTTGTAGCCCATGTCTTCGGCGAACGCTTCCTGCGCCGAAGGCTCGAGCATCTCGTTCAGCCAGAAATGCGCCGCGTCCTTGTTCGGCGCATTCTTCGGTATGACGAACCCCGAGACGTAGAGCGGAATGCCTTCCTTCGGCGCGACCGTCTCGACCTTGGCGCCGGCCTTCTGCCATTGCACCGCGCGCGCCTTCCACATGATGCAGACGCCGACTTCCTCGTTCTGCAGCGCTTGTGCCATGGCCTCGTTGGTCGGCAGGATCTTCGCCCCGGCCTTGCGGCAAGCCATCAACCGTTCCTTGCCCGGCTCGTAGTTGGTCATCGAGCCGCCGGATGCGAGCGCCGCGGCCATCATGGTGAACTGGTACTGGATGTCGATGATGCCGAGCTTGCTGCCGTGTCGCGCGTCGAGCGCGTCGGCGAAGCTCGTGGGTGGCGTGCTGATGAGCTTCGGGTTGTAGAGGATGACCTTGCCCGAGTAGATGTGCCCCAGGCCGTACGGATATTTCAGCGGCGCCAGGAGATATTGCGCGTTCGGGATCTTGGCGTAGTCGATGGGCAGGCACAGTCCCGCTTCGTTCATCTCGTACATTTGCGCCGCGGAAAGACCCTGCAGGTCGCTCGTGCCGCGCGGCAGCCGCGCCTCGGCACGCATCTTCGCGCGGCGCTCCGCATCGCCGCCGATGTCGTGCACGACTTCGTACTTCTTCGGCGCCAGCAGCGGCGTATCGACGTTCTTCGCCAGGAGCTTCGAATAGTCGCCGCCCCACGTGCCGAGCACGACGCGCCCGCCAGACTGCGCCCGGGCAGGCAGCCAGCTGCCGGCCGCGGTCAAGCCTGCGAGCGCGCTGGCGCCTTTCACCAATCGCCGCCGCCTGATGTCCAGCCGATCGTCTTCCATGTCGATCCTCCGATCTAGCGATGGGGTTCCTTCAGCTCGTGCTTCCGCCATCGTCGGCAAGTACGAGGCTGGCCTGCGCAGGCCATTGCAAAAACACCCGATCGCCGACCTCGTGCAGCGGATCGCCGACCCTGTTCGGCACCTGCACCAGCAAACGGTCTTGTGGCGTCAGGCGCACATAGTATTCGAGGATGCCACCGAGGTAGGAGGCGAACTCCACCGTGCCCGGAAAAGCATTGTCGGCCGCGCTGACGGCAGGCGCCATCGACAGACGTTCGGGCCGCAACGCCAGCGTGCCCCCGGCGCTGGGCGCTGCTTTGCTGCACCGAATCGCGAGACCGCTTTGGCTGCGGAAGAGGCCGGGCGATTCGACGCGGCCGCGCAGGAAATTGGTGCGGCCGACGAATCCCGCGACGAACGTGTTGGCCGGATGCTCGTAGAGGTCGCGCTGCGAGCCGATCTGCTGCACCTTTCCGTGCGACATCACGACCAGGCGATCGGCCATGGTCAGTGCCTCTTCCTGGTCGTGCGTCACCATGATGGTGGTCAGCCCGAGCTTGCGTTGCAGCTCGCGAATCTCGACCCGCACCTCCGCTCGCAACTTGGCGTCGAGATTGGAAAGCGGCTCGTCGAGCAACAGCACGTCGGGCGCGATCACCAGCGCGCGCGCCAGCGCGACGCGTTGCTGCTGACCGCCCGACAGCTCGCGCGGCAGGCGATCGGCAAGACCTTCCAGACGCACGAGCCGCAGCGCTTCGGCAACCTTCGCAGCAATCGTGGCTTGCGAAAGCTTGCGCATGCGCAGCCCGAAGCCGACATTTTCGGCGGCGGTCAGGTGCGGGAACAAGGCGTAACTCTGGAATACGAGCCCCGTGTTGCGCCGCCACGACGGTCGCTTGGTGATGTCGTGCCCGCCCAGGCGGATCCGGCCTGCCGTCGGAGGCACGAATCCGGCGACCATGCGCAGCGTCGTCGTCTTGCCGCAGCCGGACGGTCCGAGCATCACCACGAGCTCGCCCTGCGCGATATCGAGATCGATGCCGGCGACGGCGTGAAAGTCGCCGTACGTCTTGGTGAGACCGGAAAGCTGGAGACGGGCCATGTCAGTGGGGAAGGGCCGCCCCGACCCACTGACTGCCCCCCAGTGGGGGGAGCGAGCGAAGCGAGTTGGGGGGGCGTTCCATCTACAACACGCGCGTCAGCTTGACATAGCGGTCGGCGATCAGCATCCCGCCGGCGATCAACACGATCTGCAGCAGCGAGACGGCCGCGATGGTGGGGTCGATGCGCCATTCCAGATATTGCAGGATGGCAATCGGAAGCGTCGTCTGCCCCGGGGCTACGAGGAACAGCGTCATTTCCAGATTGCCGAACGAGATGACGAAGCTGAACAAGGCGGCGGCCACGATGCCCGGCTTGATGACCGGCAAGGTGGCTTTGAGGAAGGCCTGGAGCGGCGTGGCCCCCAGGTTCAATGCCGCTTCCTCGATCGAGCGATCGAATCCCGCGATACTGGCGGTGAGCAGCCGCACCGTCCAGGGAATCGTGATCATGATGTGCGCCAGGACGAGGCCCGCGCGCGATCCGAGCAGCGGCAGCTCCGTGGCGATCTCGATCTCGATCTGGAATACGTAGATCGCCGTACCCGCGACGATGCCCGGAACCACGAGCGGCAATACGAGCAGCGTGTTCAGCGCCTCTCTGCCGGGGAACCTGCGTCGCGCGAGCGTCAGGCTCGCGGGGATGCCGAGGAGCAGTCCGCCGATCGTGGCCGCGACGCCTACCTGCAGGCTGGTCGCGAAACCGCTGACGAAGTTGTTCTGGTCGAAGATGCGGGCGAACCAGCGCAACGTGTAACCGGAAGGCGGGAAGGTCACGATCTCGTTGCTGAAGAAGCTGAGCCAGCAGACGAAGATCAGCGGTGCCAGGATGACGGCATAGCCGAAGGCCGCAGCCGCCAGCAGCGCGATGCGCCCGATCAGGCGCGAATCGACGAACGAGGCGCTCGCCGGCTCGAGCGGGAGCGCGCCTTCGACACTCGATGCGGCATCAGGCAGCAAGACGGTTCTTGTGAAAACGGCCCGCCTTCATGATCACGGAGAGGTTCTCGCCCTGGCCCGTGAGCAACTCGAGCCTTTCGAGCGGATTGCCGTCGACCACCAGGAGATCGGCGAACGCGCCGGGCTTCACCACACCGAGCTTGTCCGGCATGCGCACGATCTCCGCACCGACGAGCGTTGCCTGGCGGATGATCTCGATCGGCGACAGGACTTCCCGGCGCAGCAGGAATTCGCGGCTCTGGTCCACCTGCAGCTGGCCCAGCAGATCGCTGCCGTAGCCGACCTTGATCCCTGCGCGCTTGCAGATCTCCAGCGATTTGAGGCCGCCGTCGATGACGAGGTCGTTCTTGGCCAGCATGTCGGCTGTCATGCCGAACTCCCTGGCCCGCTCCCGCATCGCGTAATAGGCGACCAGGTTTGCCACCAGGTAGGCGCCCTTTTCCTTCATCAGCGCGGCGGACTTCTCGTCGATCAGATTGCCATGCTCGATCGTGCGCACGCCCTGGCTCACTGCACGCGTGATGGCGTCGGGCGTGTAGGCATGCGCTTGTGCGTAACGCCCGAATGCCTCGGCTTCCTCAACCGCGGCACGGATTTCGTCGAGTGTGAATTGCCGGCTGTCCAACGGATCGTATGGGCTCGCGACACCGCCGGACACCATGATCTTGATCTGGTCGGCGCCTTGGCGCAGCTGCTCGCGTGCCGCCGCACGAACGCCGTCGGCGCCGTCGACGATCTCCATGCAAAAGCGCATGGCATTGCAGCACCGGCAGGCGCGTCCACCGACATCGGTGCGCCGGCGCGAGTCGGAATGTCCGCCGGTGGGGCCGAGCGCGCGGCCGGCGATGAACATGCGCGGGCCGGGCAGATAGCCCTGCGCAATGCCGTCGCGGAGGCCCCAGTCCGCGCCACCCGTATCGCGCACGGTCGTGAAGCCGCGATCGATCATGGCGCGCACCAGGCCGGCAGCGCGCACGGTCATCAGGGTGAGCGGGATCGATTCGAGTTGCCGCAGGTTGACCTCCGACAACATGGCGTGCACGTGGCAATCGATCAGTCCGGGCATGAGGGTTCGACCCTGGCAATCGATCACGGCGGCGTTCGCGGCCTTGATCGGCTTCGCCGACACTTCCCGGATCGTGTCGCCCTCGACGAGCACCGACACGCCGCCCTCGCTGGCCTCGGTGCGCGGGTCGAGCAGGGCGGCGTTCGTGAAGAGGGTCTGCGCCATTCGAAACCTTTGCGGTCGAGAGGCTGGGATGCCGCGGGCGGACGATGATGCCACCCCGGTGTTCCGCTGGCAACCGACCGCTTGCCCTTTGCGATCGATGCATGGCCGCGGAGCGGCCGTGCGCGAAATTACACGAGCGCCTGCGTATCCGCGTCCACCGGAAGCGCGTGGCCCGAGATGTTCGCGCCCGCCCGGGAACAAAGGAACAGGATCGCGTTCGCGACATCGTCTGCCGTCACGAGCCGGTGCAGCGACGTACGCGCCAGGGCTTCGTCGCGCACCACCGATGGATCGACACCGCGCGCCGCCGCCTTGCTCGCGAACACGTGATCGATGCGCGCGCCCGCGACCGAGCCGGGACAGATGGCGTTCACCCGGATGCCACCGGGCCCCAGCTCGATCGCCAATGATTTGGTGAAGCCCACGACCGCCCACTTCGATGCGGCATAGGGCGTCCGCAGCGGAAAGCCGAAGCGGCCCGCCGCCGACGAAAGATTGACGATGCTTGCATTGCTGCTGCGGCGCAGGTGCGGGACGGCCAGGCGCGCGCAGTTGAACTGCCCGGTGATGTTGACGGCCAGCGTCTGGTCCCACAACTCCGGAGCGATGTCCTCGCAGGGCGCCGTCGGGCCGGCGATGCCTGCGTTGTTGACCAGCACGTCGAGGCCGCCGAGTGACGCCAGCGCAGCGTCGAACATCCGCGCGACCTGGCCGCGGTCGGCGACGTCGCACACCGTGCGCGAAAGCTCCGGATCGGTGCATGCCAATGCGTCGAGCGCTTCGCGGTCGACATCCGCGACATGCACGCGCGCACCTTCGCGCGCGAACGCACGCGCGGTGGCGAGGCCGATCCCGCTGGCCGCGGCGGTGATCAGGACCCGAGTGCCGGCAAGGGAGAGGTCCATGGTGGAAGCGGGTCTACGACATGCGGCGGTCGATTATAGCGAGGCCTGTGTTGGCGGAACGGGACCCAATGCGTAGCGGAGGCCTTCCGCGTTGAACGTATAAACTAGCCACTGGCGCGAGCGGCTGCGCACCCGGCCCTGCGGCCCGCGCTACGCGCATGACGCATGAAGATACCGCAACGGAGCCGACCATCACCGATTCCGAACTGTTCGCCGCAATCGTGAAAGCTGCCCCCGATGCCATCATCGTGGCCGGCGTCGATGGCTGCATCCGTTTCTGGAATGCTGGCGCCGAGCGCGTGTTCGGGCACCTGGCATCCGAGGTCATGGGACAGTCCCTGGACATCATCATCCCGGAGCGGCTGCGCAAGGCGCACTGGGATGCGTTCGACCGCGCCGTGCAGGCGGGCCGCACGCGCTACGAGGGGCGCGCGATGACGACGCGGTCCATGCGCAAGGACGGTGCCAAGATCTACGTCGACATGACGTTCGCCTTGCTCACCGACGGTACCGGTGCGGTGGCCGGCGCGCTCGCGATCGCGCACGACGTGACCGCCCGCCATGAATCCGAGCGCGCGCTGCGCGAGCGGGCTGCGGGGATGGAGCGCGCGCTCTCCGAAGCTCGTGGACCGGCTGGCGGTGGACGTTGACGGAATGACGCCCGGGCGGTGACGCCACGAAGCGGGACCATCATGCAATCCATGCCGAGCGCGTGATAGAGCCGCTGCGGCACGTTGCGTCACGCGAGCGTCACACGCCAAGTCGCGCTTCGCACAGCTCGTAGAGGCGCCGATCGGTCATGTCGCCAACGGTCAGCATCGCACCGCTTTGCGCGATCGATGCGGCCGTGCGCGGTGTCGCGAGCGCCACGACGTCGAGCCCTGCGGCGCGCGCCGCCGCGATGCCGGTCGCCGAGTCCTCGATCGCGAGCGTGTGCGAAGGATCGAGCCCGAGGGCAGCGAGGGCCGCGAGATAGGGATCCGGGTACGGCTTGCCGCGCGGAGGCTCCGCGCTCGTGATCACGACGTCGAACGCCGCGCCGAGTCCCAGCACGGCGATCATGAGATCCGCGTTTTCGCGCGGCGCATTCGTGACGAGCCCGGTCGCGATGCCGCGCCTGCGTGCCCAGTCGATCAGGGACAGCGCACCCGGGGTCGCTTCGACGCCGGCGGCGGCGAGCTCGCGGAACCAGCGCTCCTTGTCCTGCGCCAGCCGCTCGCGCTCGTCGGCGTCTAGCGCGGGAAAGAGGTACGCCGTGATGTCGGCGTTGGAGCGCCCCGAGACATGCCGCAGGAACGTCGGGTGGTCGATCGAGCGGCCATACGCGGCGAGCAGCGCGTTGAACGCGGCGTGATGCAGGTGCTCGGTTTGCGCGAGCGTCCCGTCGAGGTCGAACAGAAGACCCGCGCGCGGCTTGTCGCCGCACGCGGTCATGGGCGGCCTTCCAGCGTCACTTCATCATCGTCCGGGTTTCACTGACCATCTTCTGGAGCCCGGCGTCGGGCGCGATCTGGCCGCGCATCACCTCGTTGATGATGTCGCGCTGCATGCGCCAGATGCGCACGGTGTCACCCGGATAGCCTTGCCACGGGAGCGCACGATCGACCTGCAGCGATACCGTGCGGAAGTTCGGGTTCTTGTCGTAGAACGGGCCCAGGAACTCCGGTCCGCTCGCGCGCTTGTTGAGCGGCAGGTAACCGGTGATCTCGACGATGATCTTCTGCGCCTCCGGACCGGTGATGAACTTGGCGTAGTCCCATGCCGCTTTCTGCTTGGCGGCATCCTTGGTGGTGATGATGATCGCGCATCCGCCCGTCGGGATGCCGCCCTTGGCCTTGTCGTCGATCGGGAACACTGCCGTGCCGAGCGTGAAGCGGTTGCCGACCCCGTCGGTGATGAGGCGCATGCGCGCCGGCGTGTCGAAGAAGAGGCCGGTCTGCCCGGCGAGGAACTGCTGGCGCGACGCCTCGAAGTCGAGCATCGGCATCTTGCCGTCGGTGACGAAGCGGCGGAGGTCGGTCATCGCCTTGCGGCCGACCGCGTTGTCGAACGCGATCTTGGTGCCCGAGTCGTCGAGCATGCGACCGCCGGCCTGGTCGATGATCGCCTGGAACAGCCACGTGTCCGGCCAGACATGCGTGTCGTAGCTCATGCCCGCGGTGCCCGGCGAAGTGGCGGCGATCTTGGCCGCGAGCGCGATCACGCCGTCGAACGTATCCGGCATCTTCGCCGGATCACCGCCGGCCTTCTTCACCAGGTCGGCATTGAAGTACATGATCGGCAGCGAGGCGTTCACCGCGAGACCGTATTGCTTGCCGTGCGCCTGACCAAGCTTGATCACCGTGTCGGTGTAGTTCTCCGTGCGCCACGCGGCGGGCTCGGCGGCGAGCTTGGGACCGAGGTCGACGATCTGCCCGCGCTTTTCAAGCGTGGCCGAAAGCTCGCCCAGCAGGTGGAAGCCCGGGAAGTAGATGTCCGGAAGCTGGTTCGTCACCGCGGCGCGCATCATCGCCTGATGGCCTTCGTCGTAGTCCTTGGCCGGCGCGCGGAACTTGATCTCCACATCCGGGTGCGCCTTCATGAATGCCTGGGCGATCGGCTCGTGGTACTTGGCAAAGCCCGGCTGGGCGTAGAGCACGTCGAGCGTCACCTTCTGCGCAAGTGCAGTCCCGGCAACACCCAGCGCGACCACCGTCGCGGCCGCGGCCGCGAGCTTGCTCCAAGACAGTTTCATGATCGTCCTCCTCCTGTTCGTCGTCGCCGCGATGATGCCTGGCGCATGGATACCGCGCGGGCACGTCGCCCGCGCATCGTCAATCGGTCCGGCAGATCTGCACGGATGCAGCAACTGCGCGACAGCCTCACTTCAGCATCGCCTGCGTTTCCCGCACGAGCCGGTCGAGACCGGCGCCCGGCGCCACCTGGCCGCGCATCACCTCGTTGAGGATGTCGCGCTGCATCCGCCAGATGCGCACGGTATCACCGGGATAGCCCTGCCACGGCACGGCACGGTCGGATTGCAGTGACACCGTGCGGAAATTGGGATTCTTGTCATAGAACGGCCCGAGGTAATCGGGGCCGCTCGCCCGCTTGTTGACGGGCATGTATCCCGTCGCCTCGACGATGATCGTCTGCGCCTCGGGGCCGGTGATGAACTTCGCATATTCCCACGCGGCCGTCTGCTTCATGGCATCCCTGGTCGTGACGACGATCGCGCAGCCGCCGGTGGGAATGCCACCTTTCGCCTTGTCGTCCAGGGGAAAGGTCGCCGTTCCCAGCGTGAAGCGCGCGCCGACATTGTCCGTCGTCTGGCGCATGCGGGCGGGCGTCTGGAAATACAGGCCGGTCTGGCCCGCGACGAACTGCTGCCGCGAGGCTTCATAGTCGATCACCGGCATGCCGCCCTCGACCACGAAGCGGCGCAGGTCCGTCATGACCTTGCGCCCAACGGCATCGTCGAACGCTACCTTGGTGCCGCTCTCGTCCAGCACGCGGCCGCCCGCCTGGTCGATGATCGACTGGAACAGCCATGTATCGGGCCATACGTGCGCGTCGTACGCCATGCCTGCGACGCCCGGAGAGCTCGCCTTGATCCTGGCGGCGAGCGCGATGACGCCGTCCCACGTATCGGGCATCTTCGCGGGATCACCGCCCGCCTTCTTCACGAGGTCGGCATTGAAGTACATGATCGGGAGCGACGCGTTCACGGCCAGCCCGTACTGCTTGCCGCGCACCTGCCCGAGCTTGAGCATGGCGTCGGAATAGTTCGCTGCACGCCATCTCTCGGGCTCTTGCGCGAGCTTCGGCCCAAGGTCGACGATCTGGCTGCGCTTGTCGAGCGCCCCCGCGAGCTCGGCAAGCAAATGAAAGCCCGGGAAGTACACGTCCGGCAACTGATTGGTGACCGCGGCCCGCAGCATCGCCTGATGACCTTCGTCGTAGTCCTTGGCCGGCGCGCGGAACTTGATCTCGATGTCGGGATGCGCCTTCATGAAGGCTTGCGCGATAGGCTCGTGGTACTTGGCGAACGCCGGCTGCGCATACAGGACGTCCAGCGTGACCTTTTCCGCCCGTGCTGGAGCGCACGCGAGAGCCGCGCCCGCGCACGCGACCCAGACGGCGACGTTCCACCTCCCAAGCGATTTCACGCGATTGGCTCCCTTCGACCAGGCTTGCAACGTGCGGCGTCCGTGATGGCGACACGGTACGTGTCGCACCCGAATGGCTTGACACATTCACTCTAGCAAAGAGCTTTTGATCAGGCAACAACGAAGCCCGCATGCCGTCCCCGCCCCGACGCATCGGGTTGTGCAGTGCGAAATTGCTCAACTCGAGAGCCAAAGTTATGATGAAGCGATGACCGTTCGGACTCATGACGACGCCCGGCCTGCCATGAACGAGCCCAATGGACGCCTCGACGAGGCCGCCCGCGCGGGCTGGCTCTATTACATCGCCGGCAAGACCCAGGACGACATCGCCAGGATCCTCAACGTGTCGCGTCCGACCGCGCAGCGGCTGGTGTCGCTTTGCCGTGCCGAAGGGCTCATCAGCTTCCGGGTGAACCATCCGATCAACGAATGCATGAGCCTGGCGTCGGCATTGCGCGAGCGCCACGGGCTTGGGCACTGCGATGTCGTGCCCACGGACGGCAGCGACGCGACGTCGTTCGTGGGCGTCGCCGAGGCTGCGTCCATCGCGCTCGAGCGCATGCTTCGCAGCACCGAGCCGCTCGTGCTCGGGCTTGGCACCGGCCGCGCGATGCGCGCCACCGTCGCACGCGTCGCGCCGCTGTCCCGGCCTTTGCATCGCCTCGTTTCATTGGTCGGGACGATCTCGCCGGACGGTTCCGCGAGCCGGTTCAACGCGCCGGAAGCGCTCGCCGAGCTGACCGGCGCACAACACTTCCCGATGCCGCTGCCGATGCACGCGACCACGCCCGCACAGCGGGAGCAGCTGCTCGCGCTCGACCCCGTGCGCCGGGTATTTGCGATGGCGCAAAGCGCCGACGCATGGTTCTCGGGACTGTCCCAGTTCGACCAGGATGCGCCGCTCTATCGCGACGGCTTCATCAGCCGCGACGACCTCCTCGAGCTCGTGCGCCTGGGCGCAGTGGGCGAGAACCTGGGCTGGGCGTTCGACGCGGAAGGACGCATCCTGCAAGAGGGCCTGAACCTGCGCGTCACCAGCGCACGACCATCGCCCGGGACCAAGCAGCCGCGGATCTGTGTCGCCCATGGACCGGCCAAGCTCCCCGCGTTGCACGCCGCGCTCGCGGGCCGCATCATCAATGGTCTCGTCACGGACGAGGACACCGCACGCGCGCTGCTGGCGCGCTAGGCACGCCATGACGACGCCATCCTCCAGGATTCCACGCGCACCGATTGTCCTGCGCCGCGCCGCGCTCGGTGCGCTGCCGCCCAACGTGGCGGCGCCGGGCTACGACCCGGCGAGCCTTCGCGCGGGGATCGTGCATGTCGGCGTCGGCAATTTCCACCGCGCGCACCAGGCCGTATACCTGGACGAGCTGTTCGCGCGTGGGCGTGGTCGCGCGTACGGCATCATCGGTGCAGGCGTGCGCGAAGGCGATCGCGCCATGCGCGCGGCGCTGGCGCAGCAGGACTGGCTCACCACCGTCGTCGAGCAGGACGGCGAAGAGGCGCGGCCGCGCGTCACCGCATCGATGGTCGGCTTCGTCGACCCCGCCGATGTGCGGGCGCTGGTCGGCACGATGGCCGAACCTGCGACACGCATCGTGTCCCTGACCGTCACCGAAGGCGGGTATTGCGTCGACGCGGCCACCGGCCGCTTCGATGGCGCGCATCCGGACATCGTCGCGGACGCCGCGGCGTATGCGGCGCTGGCCCGCGATCCGGGTGCGGCACCCGCTGCGCCGTCCGCTCGCGATGCGCACGCGCCGCGCACGGGCTTCGCGCCCATCGTCGCGGCGCTCGCGCGTCGGCGTGCCGAGGGACGCGGCCCATTCACCGTGATGTCGTGCGACAACCTGCCCGGCAACGGCGATGCGACGCGCGCCGCGATGGTCGGGCTCGCCGCGCGCATCGACGACGCACTGGCGCATTGGATCGAGGAGCACGCGAGCTTTCCCAATGCAATGGTGGACCGCATCACGCCGGCCACGACGGATGAGCAGCGCACGGCGTTGCGCGCGCGCTTCGGCATCGACGACGCCCGGCCGGTGTTCTGCGAGGCGTTTCGGCAATGGGTGCTCGAGGACCGGTTCTGCGCAGGACGGCCGCCGCTCGAGGATGTCGGCGTCACGTTCGTGGACGATGTCCATCCCTACGAGCGGATGAAGATTCGCATCCTCAACGGCGGGCATGCGGCGATCGCGTATGTGTCGGCGCTGCTCGACATCGTGTTCGTCCACGAGGCGATGGCCGATCCGCGCATCGGCCGCTTCCTCTCCCGGCTGTTGACCGAGGAAGTCATCCCCGTCGTGCCTCCGGTGCCGGGCGTCGATCTCCTGGACTACAAGGCGAGCGTCGAGCGCCGTTTTGCCAATCGCGCGGTCCGCGACACCATCCGCCGGCTGTGCCTCGACGGATCGAACCGGCAGCCCAAGTTCATCGTGCCGACGATCCGCGCGCGGCTCGAGCGCGGCCAATCGGTGGCGGGCCTGGCACTCGTGTCGGCGGCGTGGTGCCGCTATTGCGCCGGCACGACGGACAGCGGCGCGGTGATCGAGCCAAACGACGATGCGTGGCCGCGTCTTGCCGCCGCGGCGCGCGCGAGCGCGCTCGATCCGCGCGCATGGCTCTCGATGCACGACATCTACGGTACCGTAGGGGAGCATCCTGCGTTCATCGCCGCCTTCGGCGCCGCGTTGCGCACGCTCGCCCGCGAAGGCACGGCGCGCGCCCTCGCGGCGTACGCCGGCTGACGCGATGTTCCTCGGTATCGATCTGGGAACCTCGTCGGTCAAGGCGCTGATGGTGGACGAGCAGGGCGCCGTGACGCACGAGGCCGCGGCACCGCTGGAGGTCGCACGGCCGCACCCGCAATGGTGCGAGCAGCAGCCGCATGACTGGTGGACCGCCACGGTCGTCGCGGTCCGTGCGCTGCCGGCCGCTGCGCGAAGTGCGGTGCGGGGGATCGGGCTCGCCGGCCAGATGCACGGTGCCGTGCTCCTCGATGCGCACGACGCGATACTGCGCCCGGCGATCCTATGGAACGACGGACGGTCGGCCGCGGCGTGCAGCATCTTCGAGCAGCGCGCGCCGCGCTCGCGTGCAATCAGCGGCAACCTCGCGATGCCCGGGTTCACGGCGCCCAAGCTCATCTGGGTCGCCGATCACGAGCCTGCGACGTTCGCGCGGATCGCGAGGGTGTTGCTGCCCAAGGACTGGCTGCGGCTCGTGCTCACCGGCGAACACGCGAGCGAGCCATCGGATGCCGCCGGCACGCTATGGCTCGATCTCGAGTCCCGGCGCTGGTCGACGGAGCTCGTCGCGGCATCGGGATTGACGCTCGACGCCATGCCGCACCTCGTGGCCAGCAACGCGATATCCGGCCGCCTCGCGCGCGATGCAGCGGAGGCGCTCGGCCTCGCCGCAGGCACGCCGGTGGCCGGCGGCGGCAGCGACAACGCCTGCGGCGCGGCCGGTGTGGGCATCGCCGACGAAGGCGATGCGCTGCTCTCGCTGGGCACTTCGGGGGTGATCTTCGTTGCCGACGATGTGCCGCGTCCGGATCCTGCAAACGCGATTCACGCGTTCTGTCATTGCCTCGACGCGCGCTGGCATCGCATGGCGGTCATGCTGGCCTGCACGTCCACGCTCGCTCTTGCCGCGCGGATCACCGGCCTCGGCGACGAGACGGCGCTCGTCGCCGAGGCAGAACGAGCCAGCCCGCGTCGTTCCCAGCGGTTGGTGATGCTGCCTTACCTCGACGGCGAGCGCACACCGCACAACGACGCGACGGCCTGCGGAGTGCTGTTCGGCCTCGACAGCGCATCGACGCGCGCCGACGTGGCGCGCGCGGCGCTCGAGGGCGTCGCATTCGCGCTCGCGGACGGGCTCGGTGCGCTCGAAGTCAGCGGGCCTCGCATCGGCGCCCTTGCGGTGATCGGCGGCGGCGCACGCTCGCCCGTGTGGGGCCGGATCATCGCGGCAGCGTTGCGCCGCACGCTGCTCTATCCGCGCCACGGTGAATATGGTCCGGCGCTCGGGGCGGCGCGGCTGGCGCGCATGGCCGTCGACCACGTGGACGCCGCGGTCGCGCTCACGAAGCCACCGCTCGCGCGCACGATCGAGCCGCATGCCGCGCTGGCCGACGAGCTCGAAGGGCGGCGCAGCGTGTTCCGCGCGCTGTATCGCGATCTTGCACCGCGCTTCGCGGCAACCGCACCAACTGCAGCGACGGCCTAACGAGCGAGTCCGAAACGCGCTGCGATGAAGTCCAGGAGGCGGGGATCGGACATGTCCGACACGGCGATCACCGCTCCGGCAGTCACGCCTGCCTCGCTCGTGGCCCCGGTGACGGCGATCACATCGAGGTCGGCGGCGCGCGCCGATGCGATGCCGACGAGTGAATCCTCGACCGCCAGCGCCCGCGTGGCGTCGAGCGCGAGCGCCGCGAGGCCAGCGAGGTATGGCTCGGGATGCGGTTTGCCGCGCGCAAGATCGTGCGCGCTCACGATGACGTCGAACGCATGGGCGATTCCGAGGATCTCGAGGACGACTTCGGCATTGGCGGCGGGAGCGTTGGTCACGAGCGCGGTCGCGATGCCGCGCGCGCGGATCCAGTCGAGCAAGCTTCGCACGCCTGGCGTCGGAACCAGGCCATGCTGAGCGGCCAACGTGCGGAACATCCGTTCCTTGCGCTCGATGAGCCGCTCGCGCTCCTCACCGTCGGCTGCCGGAAACAGCGCACCGATGGTGTCGATGCTCGACCGTCCCTTGACGCGCTGGGCGAATGACGCGGCGTCGAGGGCGTCGTCGTCGCCGAGCAGCGCATTGAACGCGGCGCGATGGAGGTGCTCCGTCGTGGCGAGCGTGCCGTCGAGATCGAACAGCAGGCCCGCGGACGGCGACGACGCCTGCGGTGTCACTTCAACATTGCCCGGGTCTCGCGTGCGAGCTCGTCGAGTCCCGCGTCGGGCGCGACCTGCCCGCGCATGACCTTGGCGATGATGTCGCGCTGCATGCGCCAGATGCGCACGGCGTCTCCGCGGTAGCCCTGCCACGCGATGGCGCGGTCGGACTGGAGGGCGACCGTGCGGAAGTTCGGATTCTTGTCGTAGAACGGGCCGAGGTATTCCGGACCGCTTGCGCGCTTGTTGAGCGGCAGGTAGCCCGTCGTCTCGACGATGATCTTCTGCGCCTCGGGGCCCGTGATGAACTTCGCATACTCCCACGCCGCGTTCTGCTTGGCCGCGTCCTTGGTCGTGACGATGATCGCGCAGCCGCCCGTGGGGATGCCGCCCTTCGCCTTGTCGTTGATCGGGAATGCCGCGGTGCCGAGCGCGAAGCGCGTGCCGACCGCGTCCGTGATGAGCCGCAGCCGCGCCGGCGTGTCGAAGAACAGACCGGTCTGCCCGGCAAGGAACTGCTGGCGCGACGCCTCGAGGTCGAGCAGCGTCATCTTGCCCTCGGTGACGAAGCGGCGCAGGTCGGTCATGACCTTGCGGCCGGTCGCGTTGTCGAAGGCGATTGCGGCCCCCGACTCGTCGAGCATGCGCGCGCCGTACGAGTCGAGAATGGATTGGAACAGCCAGTTGCCGGGGTAGACGTGGATGTCGAACGCCATGCCGGCGACGCCCGGCGCGGCCGCCGCGATCCTGGCAGCGAGCGCGATCACACCGTCGAACGTGTCGGGCATCCTGGCGGGGTCGCCGCCAGCCTTCTTCACGAGGTCGGCGTTGAAATACAGGATGGGCAGCGACGCGTTCACGGCAAGCCCGTACTGCTTGCCGTGCATCTGACCGAGCTTGATCATGGCGTCGGAATAGTTCGCCTGCGTCCATGCCGCGGGTTCCGCCGCCAGCTTCGGACCAAGGTCGACGATCTGGCCGCGCTTGTCCAGCACGTCGATCAGTTCGCCCATCAGGTCGAAGCCGGGGAAATACACATCGGGCAGCTGGTTGACGATGGCCGCGCGCAGCATCGCCTGGTGGCCTTCGTCGTAGTCTTTCGCCGGCGCGCGGAACTTGATCTCGACGTCCGGATGGGTCTTCATGAAGGACTGCGCGATCGGCTCGTGGTACTTCGCAAAGCCCGGCTGCGCATAGAGCACGTCGAGCGTGACCTTCTGCGCGCACGCTGGAGCGACCGCAAGCGCCGCCATGGCGGCAGTGGCGACCGACAACACGACTGATTTCCACCGCGGTCTCATGGGCGTCCTCCTCGCCGAAAAACTCTAGCAGAGAGCTTTTACTCGCACAAGCACTCGCGCGCCCGCGGAGTTGATGCGACGCAGCGGCGATGCACTCGCTCAATTGCTCACGGCTTGATCCGACGCTATGATGCGCGCAGCCCGACCATCAACGCACCGCCCATGCATCCTTCCTCGACCCGTTCCGACGAAGCCGCGCGCGCGGGGTGGCTGTACTACATCGCGGGGAAGACGCAGGACGAGATCGCACGCGCGCTCAAGGTCTCGCGGCCTTCGGCGCAGCGGCTCGTGTCGCTGTGCCGCTCGGACGGGCTCATTTCGTTTCGCCTCAACCACCCGATCGCGGCATGCATGGCGCTTGCAGAGCGTCTCAACGAGCGCTACGGCCTCATGCACTGCGACGTGGTGCCGACCGGCGGCGACGAGGCCGCGGCATTCGCCGGTGTGACCGCAGCGGCGTCCATCGTGCTCGAGCGCATGCTGCGCAAGGACGAACCTCTGCTCATCGCGCTTGGCACCGGACGGTCCGTGAAAGCGTGCGCAGCGCTCGTGGCGCCCATGTCGCGGCCGTTGCATCGCCTGGTGTCGCTCGCGGGGAACATCTCGCCCGATGGATCGGCGAGCCCGTTCAATGCGCTCGACAAGCTGGCGGAGCTGACCGGCGCACAGGCGTTTCCCATTCCACTTCCCATGCACGCGGCCGACGGCGCGCAGCGCGACCTGCTCGTTGCCATGGACTGCGTCGCGCGGGTCTTCCGGATGGCGGAGGAGGCGGATGCCTGGATCGCGGGGCTCAGCCAGTTCGACCCCGAGAGCCCGTTGTTCCGCGATGGCTTCATCTCCCGCGACGAGCTGCTCGACCTCATGCGCTGCGGCGCCGTGGGCGCGACGCTGGCCTGGGCGTTCGACGCGGAGGGCCGCATCCTCGATCACCCGGTCAACCGCCGCGTCACCAGCGTTCGGCCCGGCTCGTCGACGAAGCCGCGCATCTGCGTGGCGCACGGCGTGCGCAAAGTGCGCGCGCTGCGCGCTGCGCTGCAAGGCCGGCTCATCAACGGCCTCGTCACCGACGAAGCGACGGCAAGGGCGCTCGTCGAATGAAAACGGAGATCGCATGAAACGCGTGGTCCAGATCTCCGATACGCACCTCAGCCCCTTCAAGTCGCACTTCGCGGCCAACTGGGAGCCGCTTGCACGATGGGTCCGCGCGCAGGACCCCGATTACGTGATCCACACCGGGGACGTAACGGTCGACGGTGCGGGCGTCGAGGCGGAGCTCGCGCACTGCGCGATGCTGTTCCGCGACCTCGGCGTTCCGGTGCTGTGCGTGCCGGGCAATCATGACGTCGGCGATCCGGGACATCCGACCCAGCCCGTCGACGAGGCGCGCATCGCCGCATGGCGGCGGCACCTGGGGCCGGACTGGTGGTCGCTCGATCTCGAGGGCTGGCGCCTGATTGGCCTCGACGCAATGCTCTTCGGCTCATGTCTCGCGCGCGAAGCGGAGCAGGCGCAGTGGCTCGACGCGCAGATGCAAAGCCGCGGGGAACGCTCGCTCGCCTGGTTCCTGCACCGGCCGCTGTTCCTGGACCTTCCCGACGAGGGTGACAGCGGGTATTGGGCGATCAAGCCCGCGGTTCGTGCACCGTTGCTCGCTCGCTTGCAGGCGCAAGACGTAACGCTCGTCGCCAGCGGCCATCTGCATCAGATGCATGCGCAAACGCACGACGGCTGCCGTTACGTGTTCTGTCCGTCGGCCGGGTTCGTCGTCTCGGAGAAGCGCCAGATGAAGATGCCGGGCGACAAGCGGCTCGGTGCGGTGATCTACGATTTCGATCGGTCATCGGTGACCGTGCGGCCCGTCGAAGTGCCGGAGCTTGCGCGCTTCTGGATCGACGACGTCATCCACGAGGTCTATCCGGCGCCCCGCGTCGAGTGAGCCCGGCATGGCCAGTGTCGCGCTGAGGAGCATCTCCAAGTCGTTCGATACCACCCAGGTGCTGTCGAACATCGACCTCGAGATCGCGGATGGCGAGTTCGTCACGCTGGTAGGCGCGTCGGGCTGCGGCAAATCGACGCTGATCCGGATCATCGCCGGACTCGAGCCCCAGTCGGCCGGCTCGGTCGAGGTCGGAGGCCGCGCGATCGACCACCTGCGCCCGCACGAGCGCCGGGTCGCCATGGTGTTCCAGAGCTACGCCCTCTATCCGCACATGAGCGTCGCAGCGAACATCGCGCTGCCGTTGTCGATGCAGCGGCTGTCGCTGTGGGAGCGCCTGCCCCTCGTCAAGCATCTGTCGCCACGACGCCGCTCGGTGACGCGCGGCATCGCGAAGGAGGTCGATGCCGTTGCAGCGCAGCTGCAGATCGGGGCCCTGCTCGCGCGGCGGCCCTCGCAGCTGTCCGGCGGTCAACGCCAGCGCGTGGCGCTCGGGCGCGCGATGGTGCGCCACCCCGACGTGTTCCTGATGGACGAGCCGCTGTCGAACCTCGATGCGAAGCTGCGGGTCCACATGCGCAGCGAGCTCGCCGAGCTGCATGCACGGCTTGGCGCGACGTTCGTCTACGTGACGCACGACCAGGTCGAGGCGATGACGATGTCCGACCGCGTCGCGATGATGGATGCCGGGCGCATCCTGCAGCTCGGCACGCCTTCGGAGCTCTATGCGCGCCCGGCCAACCTCAAGGTCGCGCAGTTCATCGGCAGCCCCGCGATCAACGTGCTGCCGGGCCAGGTCGACTCCGGCGGTCGCATCGTCGTGGCGGGCGCGGCGCTGCCGGTCGATGCGTCGCTGCCCGCGGGCAGCGCCGTCAGCGTGGGCCTGCGTCCCGAGAGCATCACGCCGCTGCCTGCGGGGCACCGTCCGCCGCGCGACGCGGTGAGCATCGGCGCTCGCCTGCGGCGCGTCGAGAATCTCGGCGCGGAGTACATCATGCATTGCGACGTCGACGGACTCGACGGGACGGTCGTGACCTGTCGCGTGTCCGCCGAGAGCGCGCCCCCCGGTGATGGCGCGCTGCTCCTCGCGTTCTCGCCGTTCGCCTGCCATGTGTTCGACGCGGCCGGCGAGCGCATCCGCGTCGTCGATGATGCATCGCGGCGCGAGGCCGTGCGCATCCCGGGCGCGACGGCGGTACCGAACCCGACCCGATGAGCACCCTCGTGCAAGGCCCTGCCGCGCCCGGAGGATTGCGCCGGCGCGAGCTCATGGAGAAGCTCACCGGCATGGGGTTCGCGCTGCCGGCCACGCTGCTGCTCCTCACGACGAGCCTCGCGCCACTTGCCGTGCTCGTGGTCATGGCGTTCACCGATTACGACCTCGGCAACCTCGATTTCAAGTTCATCGGGCTCGCCAACTTCGGCAAGGCGATGACCGATCCGGCGTTCCGTCGCGCATTGTGGAACACCTTCATGTACGTCGCGATCGTGCTGCCGCTCGCTGTGGGTCTCGGGCTGCTCGTCGCCGTCCTGGTTCACGGCCGCAAGCGCACGCGGTCGTTCTACGAGGTCGTGTACTTCCTGCCGGTCACGTCGACGCTCATCGCGATGGCGACGGTGTGGACGTTCGTCCTGCATCCCAAGCTGGGCCCCGTCAACGCGCTGCTCGACGCGCTCGGCATCGAACGACAGGCATTCCTTTCCGATCCGGGCCTCGTGTTGCCAACGCTGGCGCTGATCGGCGTCTGGCATCTGGCCGGATTCAACATGGTGCTGTTCCTCGCTGGCCTGACGGCCATTCCGAAGGACCTCTACGAGGCTGCCGAAGTCGACGGCTGCGCGAATCCGATCGACCGCTTCCTGACGATCACCTGGCCGCTGCTCGGT
Organism: Casimicrobiaceae bacterium; assembly: GCA_035475895.1. Taxonomy (GTDB): domain Bacteria; phylum Pseudomonadota; class Gammaproteobacteria; order Burkholderiales; family Casimicrobiaceae; genus VBCG01. Next base: position 46,453 of record DATILY010000071.1, read on the forward strand.
CCGACGACGATGTTCGTCATCGTGACGACGTCGATCACCGCGTTCAAGGTGTTCGACACGGTTGCGGTGATGACCCACGGCGGGCCCATCGGGGCCTCCGAGGTGCTGCTGTATTCGATCTACCTCGAAGGATTCCAGTATTTCCACACCGCGTATGCCGCTGCGCTGACCGTGGTGTTCCTGGCGTTCATCCTCGTCTTCTCGGTCATCCAGGCGTTCGTCCTCGACCGTCGGACCCACTACGGATGAAACGCGTCCGCCGCGTCGTCGGGCTGCTGCTGGTGCACGGCTTCCTCCTCGCCGGCGCGGCCTTCGTCCTGCTGCCGTTCGTGTGGATGCTCGTCACGTCGATCAAGCCGCCCGACGAGATCTTCACCGCGACCCTGCGGCTGTGGCCGCGCCACGTCGCCGCGGTCGACAACTACAGCCGGGCCCTGACGTCCGCACCGCTGCTGCGCTTCGGGCTCAACGGGCTCATCGTGTGCGCGGGAATCCTCGTGGTGCAGCTTCTGGTTGCCATACCCTGCGCGTATGCCCTCGCCAAGCTGCGCTTCCCGGGACGCAACGTGCTGTTCGTGCTGACGCTGCTCGCGCTCGCAATCCCGGTGCAGGTGCCCGCACTGCCGCTGTACATCGCACTGGCCAACATCGGCCTGCTCAACACCTACGTCTCGATGATGGTGCCGTTCTTCCTGTCGGTGTTCGCGATCTTCCTGCTGCGGCAGTTCTTCAAGGGCTTTCCCGACGACATCCTGCAGGCCGCACGGCTCGACGGCATGAGTGAGCTGGAGATCGTCTGGCGCATCGTGGTGCCGAGCGCGTGGCCGGCGATCGCAGCCTTCGCCGTGTTCTCGTTCGTCGCGCACTGGAACGACCTGTACTGGCCGTTGATCGTGATCTCCGATGCCAACCTCGCGCCGCCGCCGCTCGGGATGATGTTCTTCGCCGATGCGGAAACCGGGTCCAATTACGGCGCGCTCACCGCCGCCGCGACGATCCTCACCGCGCCACTGGTCATCGCATTCCTGCTCGCCCGGCGCCACTTCATCGCCGGCATCACGATGACGGGCGTCAAGTAGCGACGCTTTGGTGCCGCTTGGCTGCGGAAGCGGGTGCCGACGGGACGTGGGTCAGCAACCCGCCGCCTCCGCCGGGCGGCCAGCTTCGAAGAGAAACCATATGCGGCGTTCCGCTTCGTCGATCCAGACTTCGATGAGGCTGGCCGTCGCGACGTCGCCATGGTCGTCACATAGCGTGTGAATCTCCAGCATCCGGCGCACGACATTGCCGTTTTCCTCGCGCAGCTCGGCGAGCATGTCCAGTGGCGTAACGAACTCCGCGTCGTTGTCCAGCACGCGCTGCAAGCGCGCGATATGGGCGATGGACCGCACCGTCGTGCCGCCGAGCTTGCGCACGCGCTCCGCGATCGGATCGACGGTGGCGTAAAGCTGGTCGGCCTGCTCGTCGAGGAGCAGGTGATAGTCGCGGAAGTGAGGCCCCGAGACGTGCCAATGGAAGTTCTTCGTCTTGACGTGCAGGGCGAAGAAATCTGCGAGCAATGCGTTCAAGGCGCCCGTCAGGTCGCGGCGGGCGTCGGCGCTGACATGGGCGGGCGTCGAAAGGCGTGCTGCCGTTCGCCGCTGGGTGGCACTGTCGTTCATGATGCGCTTCCTCTGTGGGGTCGCCCGGTCGCGCTTCGTCTGCATTGCGCTGCACGCGAGCTTTGGCGATGGGAACTGTATTCGATCGCCTATCGCGACGCTGTTCCAAACGTCCGGCGTTCAAGCGGTGCTGCGGGCGCACGTGAATCGCTATGTTGGCCGTCCGGGCGGCGCCGGCTCCTCGGCATGAGATCGACATCGTCGGACGATCGGCACGATTGCGGTCGAAAGGGACGGCCCGGCCGCCATAAGGCGCATATCCTATGTGGTTACGGCAATCACCCTCCACCGGTCTTTTCATCGGACTCATTTCTGGCTCGCAATGTTCAACCTGACTGTTCCGCTCTCCGTAACCGATCACGTGATCGGCCCGCCCGACGCATCCGTGACCGTAGTCGAATACGGCGACTTCGAATGCCCCAACTGCAAGCAGGCGGCGCCGGTGGTCAAGCTGTTGTTGCGCCGCTTCGAAGGCAGCGTTCGCTTCGCGTATCGCCATTTTCCGCTGGAGGAGGTGCATCCTCACGCCTTGCGCGCAGCCGAAGCGTCGGAAAGCGCGGCGAGCCAGGGCCGCTTCTGGCCCATGCACGACCTGCTGTTCGAGCATCAGCAGCGGCTGGAATTGCCGGATCTGCTCGGCTATGCCGCCCAACTGCAGCTCGATGTCGCGCGGTGTGCGGAGGAGCTGCGCGACGACATCTACCTGCAACGCATCCGTGCGGACGTCCAGGGCGCCCTGGCGAGTGGAGCCCGGGCCACGCCGACGTTCTTCGTCGACGGTGCACTCGTGGACGTGTCCTTCGGCCTGCAACGATTGTTCGATGCGGTCGAGGCTCGGGAGGCGGTGGCGCGCCGTGCCGGAACAGGCAATTGATCGCGCCGACGGTGCCCCGGCGAAGTTGCACCCCTCATCCCGCCTTCGGGTCCCACGCCGCCCCGCTCCGGCGCTTGCGCAATGGCGGCTCGCGCGCGCGGCCCGATATGTCGATGCGCATCTGTCGGAGCCGATCACGCTGGCGGATCTCGCTGCATCGACCGGCCTTTCGCGCATGCATTTTGCCGCGCGATTTCGCGCCGCAACGGGCCTCCGGCCGCACGACTATGTGCTGCGCCGCCGAATCGATCGCGCTCAAGAGCTTCTGCGGCGGCCGGCGACCACGATCGTCGACGCCGCGCTGAGCGTCGGATTTCAGACACAGGCGCACTTCACGGCCGTGTTCAGGCGCTTCACGGGTGCGACACCGCGTCGCTGGCGCAAGTCGAGCTGTATGGGCACCAACGGCTAGGAAGCGCGCGACACAGAAACCCGCACGTGTGGCGACCTGGATTCAACGCAGCGACACTTGAATTGCTCATCGTACTGGCGGGAAAGTGCGTCGGCCCGGTATTCCGAAGGGCTTGTGCCCACGAAGCGCCGGAACGTGCGAGCGAAATGGCTCGGGTTCTCGAAGCCTGAATCCAGTGCCGCGGCCAGGACGTTGGACCGGGCGTCGGCGAGGCGTTGCTTGGCACATTCGATGCGCTGCAGAAGAACGTACCGATGAGGCGTGACGCCTGTGCTGCTCTTGAACAGCGCGGAAAAGTGATGCGAACTCATCGCGGCAACGGCAGCCAGGCGCGCAACGCTGAGGTCGTCGACCAGGTGGTCGCGCACATGGTCGAGCACGCGCCGCAACCGGTATCCCGGCAGGACGCGGCTGTTCCCGAAGGTCCTATGAGGCACGGCAGCGGGGCGAGCGCCCGCATGTATCGCGGGCGGTGCCTCCTGCGAATCGTAGAGCTGCCCTTCAATGATCGTATGGTTCAAGTGTCGCTCGCGAAGTTGAGTGTCGCAAGCGCACCAAGCTAAGGAGGGCGGATGACGACACGGCTGCATGCCGCCGCGCGGACGTGACCAATGTAACGCTGGCGGATGCCTGCGCGGACTCGCGCGCGCGGCACGCGGTGCGAATCGAGCGTCCTTTTGGGACAACGTCGTGCAATCTGAAAAGACAGGGGAGGCACGCCGTGTCAACGTCACATCGACGAGAACGCCTGGATCAGCGTCGACACGGGATGAACAGCGCGGGCACTCGGAATCCATTGCACAAGGAGCCGATCATGAACATTTCGAGGGCAGCCACGGGTCTGGTCTGCGCGTTGCTGGTCACGAGCCTTGCCGGCGGCGCCGGCACGCTCTGCGCCAAGTCCACGGATCCTGTCGCGCCGACTCGGATCCGGGCCACGATCCTGCGCGTCACGGGCGACAACGTGGAGGTGACGGCCCGCGGCGGTAAGCTTGCGACGGCGCGCCTCACCGCGGATACGTCCTTGTTCGCCGTCACGCAAGGCACCATTGCGGACGTCAAGCCGAACAGCTTCGTGGGGTCGGCGGCAATTCCCCAACCCGACGGTACGCTGAAGGCACTCGAGGTTACGGTCTTTCCGCCCGGCCTGAAATCCGGGGAAGGCAACTATCCCTGGGATCTCGGACGCAACAGCCAGATGACCAACGGAACGGTCGGCAGCGTCGTCGGCACCAGGGACAGCACGGTGACGGTGAAGTACCCGAACGGCGAGAAGCGGATCGTCATTCCCGCCGACGTGCCGGTCGTGCAGCTCGCGATGGGCGATCGCAGCTTGCTCGTGCCAGGCGCGCACGTCGTGCTGTTCGTCACCAGGGCGCCCGATGGAACACAGGTCCTGCAGCGGGCGCTGGTCGGCAAGAACGGCCTCGTGCCGCCGATGTGAGGGCGTGACCCGGAAGAGGTCCGGTCGCCGCAACGCAAGCCGCTTCCATCCGACGGTGCCTTGAGCCATGCCCGCGACGTCTCCCGCATCGACGGTGATTCATCCCGCGGTCGTGCGCATCACGCACTGGATCAATGCGCTCGCCGTCATCTGCATGATCATGAGCGGGTGGGCCATCTACGACGCGTCGCCGTTGTTCGGGTTCAGTTTTCCGCACTGGGCGACACTTGGCGGCTGGCTCGGCGGCGCACTTGCATGGCATTTCGCTGCGATGTGGGTGTTCGCGATCAACGGGCTGGCTTACTGCCTCCATGGGCTCGTCAGCGGGCACTTTCGCTTCGACTTGCTGCCGATTCGGGCACAGGTGCTCGTGCGCGACTTCGGGCTCGCGTTCACGTTTCGGTTACACCATCGCCTCGGCGTCTATAACTCCGTGCAGCGCCTGACCTATGTCGGCGTACTGCTCCTCGGCATCGCAGCCGTGGCGTCCGGCCTGTCGATCTGGAAACCGGTGCAGCTCGACTGGCTGGTCGACGTGTTCGGCGGATACGAGTTTGCGCGGCGGATTCATTTTTCCGCGATGACCGGAATCGTTCTGTTTCTCGCGCTCCATCTGCTGTTGGTGGCGATCGTGCCGAGCACGCTGCTCCCGATGATCCGGGGCACTGTCGACGCCGCGCGGGGTGGGCCATGAGGCGCGCGGTGCTTCCCGGGCGTCCCAAGGACGCGGAGCACCGGCGCGCGCTGGCATGCCTGCAACGCAGGCTGTTCCTGCGCTCGGGTGTCTCGCTGGGTGCGGTGGCATTGCTGTCAGGCTGCAACCTGCAGGACGGCGATACGGCCGATCGTGTTCTCTGGGCGATGTCGCGTTGGAACGATCGGGTGCAGCGTTGGCTCTTCCGACCGGGTCACCTCGCGCAGACCTACCCGGAGACGGCGATCACGCGGCCGTTCCGCTTCAACGCCTTCTATCCCGAGGACTCCGCGCCGGAGATCGATGGCGACGCGTATGCGTTGGAGGTATCGGGTCTGGTGGCAGACAAGCGTTCATGGACGCTTGCGCGCCTGCGCACTCTGCCGCAGGAATCGCAGATCACGCGGCTCATCTGCATCGAGGGCTGGAGCCAGATCGGGCAGTGGAGCGGGGTGCCTCTCCGGACTTTTCTCCAGCGGATCGGCGCGGACACGACGGCGCGCTACGTGGGCTTCAGATGTGCCGATCGGTACTATTCGAGCCTGGACATGCCGACAGCGCTCCATGCACAAACCATCCTGGCGCTGGACTTCGTCAAGGAGCCGCTGCCGACGCAGTTCGGCTATCCGTTGCGGCTGCGCGTGCCGACGAAGCTTGGATTCAAGAACGCCAAGCATGTGTCGGCCATGTTCGTGACGAACGTCTATCCCGGAGGATACTGGGAAGACCAGGGGTACAACTGGTTCAGCGGAAGTTGATGCGCGCACGCTGAAATCGCCGGACCTGCCAGGACTCGACCCGCCGCGCAAGCCGAGTCCAGGCCGGGCCGCTCGAATCAGGGCGTCTCGCGCTGCAGGGTCGCTTCTTCCTGGATGAACCGTGCTCGCTTCTCCGCCGGCGTCCTTGCCTTCGGCACAGGGTCTGCCGGCAAGGCGCTTCGATCCACCGGGGCGCTGGGCGGCATGTTCGTGGACGCCTGCTGCAGGGCGCGCTCTTCGGCCGCGAACCGTGCGCGCTTTTCTGCTTTCGTCGTCGCCTTGGGGATTGGATCCGCCGCCTTGATCGTCCGGTCGACGGGCGGGCTAGCGGAGGGAAGGTTCGTCGATTCGCGCTGCCAGGCTGCTTCCGTGTCACGGAACTCGGCCGCCCTGGACTTCGGTCCCGTCGTTTGCGCATCCGCAATCGAGGCTGCGGCCGACATGGAGGCCATGGTGATCGTCGCGATCAGTACGTTGATTCGGTTCATGGTGAGAAACCCTTCGAGAGATTGACGGATCAGGAATGCCTCAACGCCTTGCCGCGGGCCGCATTCCCGGAGCGCACCTTTGGAAAAGGATTGCCGCGCACTGAACACAGTAGTGGCGATGTGCGGCCGTGCCTATCACGGCTTTCCACTAGGACACGATCGTGCGTGCGCTTCGTGTCGTGCGTTCGCGAACGCACGAGCAGCGCGTACTGTTGCACGAACGCGTGCGCGACATAAGCGGACGATGTGCATAGACACGGTCTTCTGGAACAGCAGCGACGCCCCGGGCTGGATACCATCCTCTCGGCTTTCCAGCACACAAGGGTCGGGCATGAGCGAAGAGAGGCCTGTCGTATTCGTCGTCGATGTCGATCTGCGCACCAGCGAGATGGTATCCACCCTGACATCGCCGACCGAGCGCCGCGTCGTAGCCTTCGGCTGCGCAGGCGAATACATCGCTTGTGCGAAGCCGGACCTGCCCGCGTGCCTCGTCCTCGATCTCGACCTCCCGGACATCAACGGACTGGAACTGCAGGAGCGGCTCGCCGACACGGGCCATCCTCCCATCGTCTTCGTCACTGGTCACGGCGACGTGTCATCGTCGGTGCGAGCGCTCAAGCGCGGGGCCATCGATTTCCTCACCAAGCCTTTGAACCCGGATGAGCTTGCTGCGGCGATCGAGGCTGCCATCCTCGAGGACCGCAAGATGCGCGCGCGAAGAATCGAGCTCGGCGGTCTTCGGCAGCGCTTTGCGCGGTTGTCCCCGCGCGAGCGCGAGGTGCTGCCGTTGGTGATCGGCGGTCGCCTCAACAAGCAGGCCGCCGCGGAGCTCGGCATCAGCGAAACCACGTTGCAGATTCATCGGCGCAATGTCATGCGCAAGATGGAGGCTGGTTCGCTTGCGGACCTCGTGAGGATGGGCGCGGCTCTCGAGGTTCCCCTGCCTCGGCCGAGGCCGCGATTTCGCGGCTGGATGCCGGCCGGTGGAAGCACGGGGCGCGAGGTCGGCCGCGATCGATTTTCGATGGCCCGTTTGGATGGGTGAGGAGCGCAATGCCCGCAGCACAGCCGCCTGCAGCACCCGAAGAAACACCCCGAATCGAGACCCTGGCGACATTCGCCCATGAGCTGCGCAATCGCCTGCAGGTCATCCTGCACACCGCCCACACGATCGAAACGATCGAGCCGTTCGCGCCGGCCGTGGCCGGCGCCGGTGCGCTGATCTCCCGTCAGGCGAGGCAGATCGGAGGCATCGTCGACGCCCTGCTCGACGCGGCGCGCTCGGCGACCGGAAAACTTGCGCTGCGCAACGAGCGCGTGGATCTGTCGAGTGTCGTGCAGGTCGCGGTCGAGACCTGCCAGCCTGTCCTGGCCGCCGGGGCGCACCTGCTGACCTTGCGCGTGCCGCCCTCGGCCGTGTACGTGTATGGCGACGCGCTCAGGCTCGCGCAGGTCGTCGTGAACCTGGTCGACAACGCGGCCAAGTACAGTCAGCGCACTGGCCGGATCACCGTGGCGCTCGAACAGCAGGGCCGCGATGCGGTGCTGCGGGTCGAGGACGAGGGCATCGGCATGGCTCACGACCTGCTGCCGCGCATTTTCGACCTGTTCGTGCAGGCGGACGAACCCCAGGGCGCGCGCTTCCGGGGCCTTGGCATCGGGCTCAATCTCGTGAAGCGCATCGTGGAATTGCATGGCGGGTCCGTGTGCGCGCAGAGCGCCGGCCTCGGCCATGGCAGTGTCTTCACCGTGCGCCTCCCCGCGTATACGACCTGCATGCCTGCCCTTTGCTCCACGAGCGACTCCCTCTGGATCGCGCCACGCGAGACGCATAGGGTGCAGGCCGATGGCGGCTCGGGCCCCGCGGACCCACACCTCGAGGCTGGTCGGCGGCTGTGATGGCCGGTCGCTGCCCGGCGGCCCGGGTACGGGCCTTTGGCCCGCCTGCGCAGGCCCCGACCGCAGATTTCAGGAAATCCTCAGACGATCTGCAGGACTTGTGCTTCCGGAATCGCGAAACTGCGATCGGCCCGCGCTGCGGATCATCATCTGAGACGAGGATCGAGAAGTGGACACGACAGACACGCATGTGCTCGTGGGTGGCGACGACCTGGACCTGTGCAACCAGCTGCGGGAGTACCTCGGAAGGAACGATTTCCAGGTAACGGCCGCGAACACCGCCAAACAGGTTCTGGAGCTGGTGTCGCGTGAAGCCATCGACGTGCTGTTGCTCGAGACCCGCCTCAATGGCGCAGACGGGTTGCAGCTGACCCAGAAGGTGCGCGAATCGTCGAGCCTTCCGATCGTCGTGCTCTCGGGACGCAGCGAAGAGGCGGACCGGGTCATGGGCCTCGAGCTGGGCGCCGATGATTACGTCACGAGGCCGTTTTCGCTGCGCGAGCTGCTGGCGCGTATCCGGGCCGTCCTGCGCCGCAGCCGACTTCCGGCCGCCCGTGACGATTCGTTGCGTGCGTACCGTTTCGAGGGCTGGGAATTGAACCTGCGCCTGTTTCGACTCAAGTCCCCCGACGGCTCCTGCATCGACGTCTCGCGGGGCGAGTTCGCGCTCCTCCGGGCGTTCCTGTCCGCGCCGCAGCGCATTCTCAGCCGTGAGCGGCTGCTCGAGTTGACGCACATCAACAGTCTCGAGGTGTACGACCGGTCGATCGACGTGCAGATCATGCGGCTGCGCCGCAAGATCGAGGTCGATTGCGCGCACCCGCGATTCATCAGGACCGAGCGGGGCGCGGGCTACTATTTCGACGCATCCGTCATTGCCGTGCGATAGGCTGATCGGCCAGACATTGTGCGTGTCATGCGTCGCGCACGCCTACTCGGACGGGCGCCATTGATGCCGAACGTCGCATCCCGGCGCCCGACGCGCAGGACATTCAGGCAACGGTGGGCATCGGGCGACCCGTCGCAGCGGTGTTCGCGTTTTACCGCCCTTTCACCAACCTGCCGCAGATCCTTGCGGACGTCATGCTCGTGGAGCCGATCGGTGACCAGCGTCGATGACGCTGTCAAAGGCACGTTCCAGCCAGCACGGCAAGGTCTCCGGGTGATCCGCAGGACGCGGTGATCACGCGCGCATCAGGCCTTCGGACAATGTGCGCCCGTCGCGATCCATGCCTCGATCAGGTAGCCGAATTGTGCCTGCGTGCCGGGCGCAGGCGCACGCCCGTCTCCCGGGTGCCATGCCCATCCGACGAGCGGGTCGGTCGCCATGTGCTCGTGGATCTGCGCGAGACTGCGTCCGCCGTTGCGCGCGCGGTCCTTGAGCTGCGCGCAGATTTCGCCCGCTGTCTTGCCTTGCCAGGTGAATGCCGCGGGTGCGAGCGACCACTGCGGCTGTCCCGGTACGCTGGCAATCGAAATGCCCAGTGTCGACACATTGTTCTCCCCATGGCATGAACTGCACGGCAACGCCGGCGTTCCGCGGCCGGCCGCTCCTGCTTGCATGGGCGGAATGTGCGCGTGCAGATCGTCACCCTGCGTTGGCGCGCGGGTCGGAGGGTGGCAGTTGAGGCAGCGCGGATGCTGGATCACCCTGGTTGCCTCCGTGAACAGCGCAACCGAGCGCGTGCGTTGATCGCTGATGCCGTTGAATGCCGAAGGCGGCTTGAGCGCGTTTTCCTGCGCAACCGCGGGCACGGCGACGGCGCAGCACGCGAGCCGCACCAACCACGTCAGGCACCATCGCCACTGCCCGTTCATGCGCCGGCCTTCAGCTCGCGGGGATCGACGGGCAGCGTGCGGATGCGCTTGCCTGTCGCGGCAAAGATCGCGTTGGTGACCGCCGCGCCGACGGCTGCGGTCGGAGCCTCGCCGATGCCACCGGGGGCCTCGGCGCTCGTGACGAGATGCGTCTCGACCTGCGGTGCTTCGTGGATGCGAAGCGGTCGATAATTGTTGAAGTTGTCCTGTTCCACGCGGCCGTTCCTGAGGGTGATGTTCCCGTAGAGCACGGCCGTGAGCCCGAAGAGGCAACCGCCCTCCATCTGGGCCGCAACGGTGTCGGGATTGACCACCTGTCCGCAATCGACGGCGCATACGATGCGATGCACCTTGACCGCTCCGTTCGCCATGACCTCGACCTCGGCCACCTGCGACAGGTAGGAGCCGAAGGCGAACTGAAACGAGATGCCGCGACCCCAACGGGGTGGCAAGGGCCGACCCCATGCAGCTTTGCCTGCAGCAAGGTTCAGCACGGCGAGCGCGCGTGGATCGTGGTCGAGCAACGCCTTGCGGTATGCCAGCGGGTCCTGCCTGGCCGCAGCCGCCAACTCGTCGATGAAGCTCTCGACGACGAACACGTTGTGTGTCACGCCGACGCCGCGCCAGAATGCCGTTGGCACGCCAGGCGGCTCGACACGCACGTAGTCGACGTGCAGGTTCGGGATGGCATAGGGCAGGTTGGCTGCGCCTTCCACGGCGTCGGGGTCGAGCCCGTCCTTGAACAGTTGCGGGATGTAGCGTGCGAAGATCGACGAGCCCGCGACACGATGCGTCCAGGCGATCGGTTTGCCGCTGGCATCGAGGGCCGCCGACAGCCTGTCGTAGTAGTACGGGCGATACATGTCGTGCTGGATATCCTCTTCGCGGCTCCATACGACCTTGACTGGTCCCGCCACCTGCTGCGCGACCTTCACGGCCAGCACGCTGCCGTCCGGCTCGAGCCTGCGGCCGAACCCGCCACCCAGCAACTGGTTGTGAATCCGGATCCGTTCTTTCGCCATGCCCGTGAGCTCGGCGATCACGGTCTGCGTCAGCGTCGGCGCTTGCGTGCCGACCCACACGTCGCAGCTCTCCGGCGTGACCTCCACGGTGCAGTTCATCGGCTCCATCGCCGCGTGTGCCAGAAAAGGCGCCTGGTAGATCGCGTCGATCCGCAGGGCTGCAGCCTCGAGCGCTCGCTGCGCGTCGCCCTGGCTGCGCGCAACGACACCGGGCTGGCGCGACGCTTCGTCCAGCTGACCCACGATCTGTGCACTGTTCACGTTGGCGTTGGGTCCGTCGTCCCATTCGATGGCGGCAGCCTTCAGTCCCTTCCTTGCGGCCCAGGTGTGGTCGGCGACCACGGCGACCACGTTGTCGATGACGACCACCTGGTGCACACCGTTCACCCCGCGGGCCGCCACCGCATTCACCGACTTCGGCTTGCCTCCGACCACCGGCGAGATGGCGATCGCTGCGAATCTCATGCCAGGCAGCATGACGTCGATGCCAAACTTGGCGCGGCCATTGACCTTGTCGGGCGTATCCAGCCGCTTGGTGGTGCGGCCGATCAGCGTGTAGTCCCTCGGTTGCTTCAACGTCACGCTGTCAGGCGCCGGCACCGGCAACAGCGCAGCGGCTTGCACGAGGTTGCCGTAACCAGCCTCGCGTCCGCTCGCCGCATGCACGACGACGCCGCGGTGCGCGCGACAGCTGCCGGGTTCCACGTTCCAGCGCGTTGCCGCGGCGCCTACGAGGAGCGTGCGGGCGACGGCACCGGCTTGCCGCAGCGGCGTCCAGAAGGCGCGCACCGAAGTCGACAGTCCGGTCGTCTGAACGTGCAGCAACGCATTCGCGTACAAGCCGTCGTCGGGCGGCGCGTGCTCGAGCCGGACCTGGTCGAGGCCGACCTCGAGCTCTTCGGCAAGGAGCATGGGCAGCGCGGTATACGTACCCTGGCCCATCTCGACCATGGGCATCACGAGCGTCACCACGCCGGCGCCATCGATGCGGATGAAGGCGTTCGGCGTGAATCGCGCCGGTTCCGCCGACATGGACCAAGCGGCGCGCGCGCTCGGCACTGCGATACCAATGATGAGGCCACTGCCGGCAGCAGCGCTTGCCTTCAGGAATGCGCGACGCGTGACAAGGTGCGTTCGTGTTGCCTCGGGCATGGATCGGCCTCGTCAGCGTGCCGCTCGATGAATCGCCGCACGAATGCGCTGATACGTGCCGCAGCGGCACACGTTGCCCGACATCGCGGCATCGATATCGGCGTCGGTGGGCTTGGCGATCGCCTTCAGCAGCGCCGCGGCGGACATGATCTGACCGGATTGGCAGTAACCGCACTGAACCACTTCGAGGTCGAGCCACGCCGCCTGGAGCGCCTTGCCTTGCGGCGTCGCGCCCACCGATTCGATCGTGGTGATGGCCTTCCCGCCGAGGGCGCCGACCGGCGTGACGCACGCGCGGCGTGGCGTTCCGTCCACATGAACGGTGCAGGCCCCGCAAAGCGCGATGCCGCAGCCGAACTTGGTGCCCGTCATGCCAAGCACGTCGCGCAGCACCCACAGCAGCGGAGTGTCCTCATCCACGTCCACGCGGTGCAGCGTTCCATTGACTTCGATAGTGGTGGTCATCGATTACCTGCACGTGGATAGGGGCTGGGAGCGTGGCGCGGCATCGCGCGAGCCAGGCACCGCCACCCGAGGTTCACTATGCAAATGTTGAACATCGCACGTGACGGCATGACTTCACGAGCCGCATCCGATCATTACCGCGGTAACAGGCGGATCGTCGTGCTCGAGTGCGAAACGGCCTGGTCGTTACTCGGGCTCCAGCCCGTAACCCACGATCTGCGCGAGGCTCATCGCGCGGCCTTCCATCCATGCGCGATCGAACGCTTGATCGTCGCCCAACGCGGCGCGCGCTTCGGGTACCTGGCGCTCATAGCGCTGCAGGTCGGACAGACGTTGGCGATAGCCCATTTCCTCCCGGGCGCGCGCAACCGCGCCCCAGATTCGTGCGGCGCGTGCCGGCCGATCGGTCTGCCAGGCATGCGCCAGGCTGTCCAGGGTTTCGGTTATCCCGTGGCGTTCGCCGAGCTCGGCAAACTCGTGCAGGCTTTCCCTGAGATACGCGCGCGCCTGCGCCGCGTCGCCTTCGTCGCAGGCCGCTACGCCGAGCGTTGCAAGCGCACTCGCAATGCCGCGCCGCTGGCCGATCTCGCGGTGTATCGCCAGGCTTTCCACGCACAGCGCTTTCATGGTGGCGCAATCGCCACGTTCCCAAGCGGCGATGGCCAGGTTCAACAAGGCTGCTGCGACGGACGAACGGTCGCCGAGCTCGCGCAGAATCGCAAGACTCTCCTCGTGCAGGGCCTGTGACGCTGGGAGGTCATCGATGCTGCGGCACAGGATGCCCAGATTGTTGAGGGACACGGCGATGTCCCGGCGGTTGCCGATCTCGCGCCGCAGGCGGAGGCTTTGCTGCATCAGGTCTTTCGCGTGTTCGAAATTTCCCTGGTCCTGCGCGATGTTGCCCAGGTTGCTCAGGGCCGCCGCAACGATCCCGGGCTCACCGAGATCGCGGCCGATGGCAAGGCTGCGCTCATGGAGCGCGATCGCGGCGGGAAAGTCGCCTTGCACCCAGGTCAGCAGGCCTTGCGTGTCGAGCGCGCGCGCACGCAATGCGGAGACCGGCGCGCTTCGCGTGGCATCCAGCAGTCTGGCGAACCACGCGCAGCCTTCCGCACGATGATCGCTGATCCACCAGAAGCGCCGCAGCGACTCGGCCAGCTCCAATCCCGCCATGGCATCGCCTTGGCCGCTCGACGACCACGCCAAGGCCGAACGCAGGTTGTCATACTCGGCGGCGAGGCGGGCGAGCGATTCCTTCTGCTCCGGGCCCGACAGCAGGGGCTGCGCTTCCGTGGCCAGCGAAAGGCAAAACGTGAAATGGCGATGACGCCAGTGCGCCTCCTCGCCGTGTTCACGCAGTCGCTCCGACGCGTACTGCCGAATGGTTTCGAGAAGACGATACCGCGTCACCCCGGACTGCTCATCGACCGTGACGAGTGATTTGTCGCACAGCGAGGCCAGCACGCCAAGTACCGCATCACCAGCGATGCCGTCGCCGTCGCACGCCCGCTCCGCGGCGTCGAGCGTCCATCCTCCCGAGAAAACGCTCACGCGTCGCAAGAGCGCCTGTTCCGCAGCGCTCAGCAGGTCGTGACTCCAGTCGATGAGCGAGCGCAGCGTGCGCTGCCGGGGAAGGGCCGTGCTCGATCCTCCGGTCAGGAGGCTGAATACCCGGTCGAGCCGCTGGTTCACCTCCTCGAGGGACATCGAGCGCACTCGCGGTGCGGCCAGCTCGATGGCCAAAGGAATCCCATCGAGCCGACGGCAGATCGCGGTGAGTGCGGGCGCATTGCTGGGAGTCACCTCGAAGCGGGGCTGCTGCAAGCGCGCGCGCTCGATGAAGAGCTGCGCCGATTCACTCGCCGCGACGAGCTCCGGCGACGCGGTGTGTGTCGCCTCGGGGACCGACAAGGAAGGCACTCGGTAGCTGCGCTCGCCATCCACGCCGAGCCGCTCGCGGCTGGTCGCGAGCACCGTGACGTGTTGCGACTGGCGCAGCACCGCGTCGGTCAGCTGCGCGCAAGCCAGGAGCAGGTGCTCGGCATTGTCGAGCACGATCAGCGCACATCGTGGCGCGAGGTGCTCGACGATGCTCTGTGCGACGGTTTTTCCCTTCTGCTCCGTCACGCCGAGGACGCTGGCAACCGCTCGCGGCACGAGACCTGGATCGGCGAGGGATGCGAGCTCGACCAGCCAGACGCCATCCGGATAGCTCACGACCACATCGGCGGCTACCTGCAGCGCCATGCGTGTCTTGCCACAGCCGCCGGTACCAGTCAGCGTGAGCAGGCGGGAAGCGGCAAGCAATTGCCTGACCTGCGCGATCTCGCTGGCGCGACCGATGAAGGCCGTGAGCTGATGCGGCAGGTTGTGGCTCGGCTGGCCCTCCGGAATGGCGGCCGCCGTACCGGTGCTGGTCACATCGAGGGTGAAGCGATAACCGCGTCCGGAAACGGTCGCGATCGCGTTGCGCCCCAATACTTTGCGCAGTGCCGAAATTTGCGCCTGGACCGTGTTTTCTTCGACGATGACCTTCGACCAAACGAGGCGGAGCAGCTCATCCTTGGTAACGAGATGGCCGCCGCGTTGCGCGAGCACGACGAGCACGTCGAATGCGCGCGGGCCCACTGCCACCGGTGCCCCATCCGCCAGCAAGCGCCGTTCGCCGACGTGCAGGGCGAAACGGCCGAACGAATAGCGATCAGCAGGGACCCCGGTCATCGACAGGCGAAATGGGGCTGGTGGTGGCCGCAGTTTACCGAATCGGCGCGGTGGCGGCAGGCATGCAGACCGCTGCGCTTGGCTCGTTTGCACGACCGAATCGCTTTTCACAAGAACGGCGAGCGCGCGACCCGTGGGTCGATCTACCAGCGCAGCCGTCGCCTTGCGCGTGTCAGGGCTTGCGTGCGACGACGACGGGGCTTGGGCCTTGCGCGTCCGCTGGGGGCCACGCCACCGCGAACACCGGAGCAGACTCGAAGTCTGCCGGCGTTACGTTGACCTGGTCGAATCCATCGTGGGTTGGCGACACGTCGAGCGGCATGATGGGATATCCGGCCAGCATGAAGGCGCGTGCGACCAGGGTGGAGCAGATGAAGCGCGTCGCGCTCTTCGCGGTCGTGGCAGGCACGGGCAGCAACCGCGCGGTGAGGCGCCGTGCCAGCGCCTGCCGCGCGAGCGACCACGCATGCTCGACGTCGTAGTCGCTGCCGATGCGGCCGACGACCCACTCGGCGACATGGTGCCGGTCCACGTCGTTCAGCGCGACGGGACGCAGGACGCGAACGCGCCTGGCGTTGAGCTCCGATAGCCGTATCGGCCTCACCCCCGCCGCCAGGTCGGCTTCGACGATGCAGAGCGGATCGGCAGCCTGCTCGAGGGGACCCACGTACATCGAGACGTGCGACCACGTGGACCCGGTCAAGCGCCTGACGAGCGCAGCACAACGCGTATTGCCGTCAGTGAGCAGAACGTCGCCGCGATCGAGCACTGCGGCGAGCGAATGGGGGTCGGCGCTTGCCTCGGGAGCAGGGCTCTTCACGGGTTGCACGAGGTAGAGCGCAAGCGCACGCATCGCGCAATCGCGCATGCGTGCCAACATGGCGAGGACGAGCGACGCCGCATGGATCGCGTAGGCGATGGGGCGCACGTGTCGCAGGCCTGCGCGCATGACCGCAGCGCGTCCTTTCACAGTGCACCCGTCTTGCGTGGTGGATTCAATCGACACCGACGCACCACGGAGCCACCGGGGGCGCTGCGCGAGTGAGGTAGCGGTCCCTTATCCGCATCCACAATTCATCTGCGCAGCGAATCTCTTCAGCCGTGGGTACCGCCTGCCGGGCCCACGCTTGCACGCCCGGCGTGATGCGCGCGCTGCGGTGCGCCGTCGTGGTGCTGCCTTCGGAGGCACGCGCGGGTCCGGCCTCGTGCGACGCGTCGTTCGCGGCGATGAGATCGTTCGCAGGGACGTACATGGCTGGCACGACTCGATGTCCAGATGGGGACGGCTACCCGCGCGCGAGCGGTAGCGCCAGACCCAGCCAGCCGATGAGGAAGAACACGGACACCATGAGCCCAGCCAGCATCGGCACCAACAGCGGGATCCATCGCATCCCGGTGTCCCCCAATTCATCGTTGACATCGTGGGCGACCGCGTTGGAGGCGAGCTCACGTGACGCGGCGACGGTTCGTGGTTTGGCGCCTGACGACGCGAAGGCAATGGCGGCGTCGCCGCTCCGCCGCGAGTGCGAGCAGCGCATGGCGGTCCGGGGAAGCAGCGGGAATGGGTTCATGTCGAAGGCCTCTCGTGTGGTGGCTGCCTGGGCTATCCGCTCGTGGCGACGACAAACCACGAAATCGCGACGCCGATGAGGACGCCGGTCCAAAGGGAGCCCGAGCCGGGGAAGGGCATGGAGTGAAGCTTCAGCCAAGCCCGAATGAGCCAGGGATCTTTCATGGGGCCTTCCTCGCATGGCTTGCGGTCAACGGGTGATCGCCAGTCGCGATCGTCGCGAGGCTGGTTGGGGAGGCGCAGGCGCACCGGCGTTTCAACGGTTGCGACGGTGAGCACCCTGCGGCCCGTCGGCGGTCGAAGCACCGCCATCGGCCGCCGTTGGCCGATCGCCTTTCATAGCTTGCGCTGTCAGTCCTCCACCTGATCGTTCGCGACCCTTGCCCATTCGCTCTTCGAGCTGATCGAGCTCGAGCAACAGCTTTTCGAAATAAGCGCTCGGATCCGATTCCATCAGACGCGCGTATGCGGGTGTTCCAGCCTGTTTGGATTTCATGGGACCTCACTGCATGTTCAAACGCTTGCTCGTCTCGGAGCGCTAGCGTGCCGATGCATTCCTGGTGTGCGAGATCCGGTTGATCATCGCGGCCCTTGCAAGCCTTGTCCGGCTCCGTTCGAGCGGAAACTTGAACTGGCCCGAGCTCGACGAAGCGGCCTGCATGCGTGTGAACGTGTCGGCAAACGGCTCGTTGCGAGCAGGGTCTGCCGCTTCGGCAGTGAAGATGGCAACGTCCTGGCTGAACTCTCCGCCATTGGACGAATCGGCCTGCATCTTTGCAAAGGCTTCACCGAATGGCCGGCCTTTCACGGGGTCGTCCGGCTCGGCCTTCAACTCGGGACTTGTCCCGAGCACATTGGCCGTGAAGCCGCTCACGCCGTTGAGCGCCAACGCGACGCTTTGCTTCATGTACTCGGCGAACGTTGCCTGGCGCGTCGGCGCTTGAGCGCACGCAGGCAACGCCGCGCCGAGCGAGATCGAGACGAGGGCGGCACTGGTCCATCGATTCATGCTGAGAGCTCCTTCATGCGGTTGGCCACCGGTCGCCGTGCGAGCTTTTCTGCGTGCGCAGTGGCTCGATCGGCAGCCCCGTGGAATGGCTCTAGTGGACCTGTCGCGCGTGCCACCCGTGTTTCACCGGCCGAGCGCAGCATTACCGTCGTGATCGACCATTGCGTGCCGTGGCAGTCTTCGACACGACGAAGGGCGAACGCTTGCGGCATCGCGAATCGCTTCCGTTCAGCGAAAGCGCAGCGACTCGTGTTGCCCATTGCACCGCGGGCAAATGAACACGAGCAGTTCGATGCGCCGCGTCACCTTGCGCATGCGCACGTGCCTTACCGCCGCGACATCGATCAGCGCGCCGTTGCACTCCAGCCAGACGCTGATGCGATCGGCGCCCGCGCCGCATTCGGCGTCCCGCCGTTGCCCCCGCTCACGCCACACGCGGTCGAACGTCTTGCGGATATCCGTCGCTACGCTCGGGGTGTACTGAAAGGCCGGATCCAGGATCGATCGCATCGCAGCGGTTCTACGCGTGAGCATCGCTGCAGCATGTGGGCGCCGGGCGGCGGTAGGAAACAGCTTCGTCCTTACTTGGCGTGACGCCGTGCAGCGACGCCGACAGCCCGACCGCGTGTGCGGGTGTCACCCTTCGTACGTCGGCGGGACGTGCATCCCATAAGCCGATGCGGATTTCCTCCTCCAGCTCGCCGGGTTCCCAGACCATGAGGCCGACGAAATAGCGCGCCTCGTTCGGCCTCGTCTCGACCAGGTGATGGACGCTGGCGGCGTCGAGGACCGCATACACGCCGGACATCAAGGGAATGAACGCTTCGGTGCCCTCCGGCAAGTGCCGCGTCAGCGCGAAGACGACTTGCGGGAACATGGTGCCGCCGACGTACACGGGTTCGGTGACGTTCCGCGCAGCCGCGTCGTCGGGAAAGAGCGCACCGAGCTTCAGCGAGGTGCGGCGATTGATGATGAAGCCGATATGCCGACCGTTGGTTGCGGGCGCCGCGATGATCACGGCCTGCTCGAAGGGCGAGCCGTCGAAGTCGGTCGACGCAATCAGGAACGTCGCTTTACCGAGATCGGGCGCGTCGGCCGCGGCGATGGGCGCAACGAGGAGTACTGCGGCTGCGAGCATGCCTGCAATGCGCTTCATGGAGTGCTCCCGTGCGGAATGGACCGCTCGCTGTCAATGTCGATGCGCAGCGTTACCCGAATGTTTCGTGGCCCACGGCACCGATGTCGCTCGCAACGCACGCGCATCGCAAGCCGTCGCGCGCGATGGAACGCGTCGCGATGCAATTGCGACGCTCCGGAGCGCACGCGATCCCCGCGCGAAGGAAGCGATCGCGCGCACCGCGGTGGCCGGCCACCGCTTCAGGGGCAGGCGAGGGGCAATCCCGAACCGACGTACTGGCACATCCGGCCGTCGCGCCCGACCAGCGTGTTGCCACCGACACGGTTGTACCGCGTTCCATCCGCCGCCCAGCAGCCGGAGGTGTCGCACGGCCCGATGGTCACGTTGCGCGGTTCGCGCGGCGGATTCGCCGCTGGCGGCTGAGGCTGTGGCACCGGAAGGGGCGGCGTGGGTGGCGGCGTCACGGCGGTCGATTCACCTTCCGCCAAAGCAACGTGTTGCGCTGAACCGGTCGCTGCGTGGGCTGCGAAGACGAGGGCAAGCAGGCATGCGGTTGGCTTGTTCATGGCATTCCTCGGTCGATCCGGGTGCCACGGTCAATCGAGCGCCCCGGCTCGGGCACCGAAGCGGCGCAAGGGCGTAGCGACATGCTGCGTCCAGTCGATGCCGCCGCCGTTGCGCATCGCGGCCGCACTGTTTCGCTCGAAACAGTGGCCGCCAGGACTAGTCGGCGCGTCGCTTGCGCAGCGCACCGATGTCCGCCGAAACCCGCCTGCCGTTTCGGCGCTTCACGGGTCGGTCCGCGGCCGGGCCGGTGGATGCACCCTGGAGGATCCGGGCATCCACCACCTCATGATGCCGTCGCAGCGGGCCATCCAGCGCCTTCACCAGCAGGTGCATCGCGCGGACGCCGAGCTCGAACATCGGCGTCTCGACCGTGGTAAGGGGATGCCCGAGCAGCTCGGACATCTCCGAGTCGCCCCACCCCGCGACGGAGACGTCTTGCGGGACGCGAATGCCGCGGCGTGTCAGGCCGACGTGACAGCCTGCGGCGATCTCGTCCGTGGCGCCCACGACGGCCGTGAACGCAATACCCTCATCGAGCACCTGAAGCGCGGCGGCTGCGCCGCCTGCCAGTGACCGCACCGCGCTGCGGACCGCGATGCTGTCCCCGGGCAGCCCGCGCGCCGCGATCGCGTCGCGGAACCCGCGCTCGCGATGGTCCAGCGCGCGAAAGCCCGGATCGACCCGGACGAACACGAAGCGTCGATGGCCGAGATCGAGCAGGTGGTTCGCGAGCTGCTGTCCGAGCCGGCGGTTGTGCAGGCTCACGCGGAGCGGCAGGCTGGTGCTCTCGCCTACGCCCACGGCGACGACGCCGCGCTCCGACATGCGTGCGAGCTGGTCCTTGAATTGCCTGCCGTGGCCCTTCGCCGCGTAGTCCTGGCCCGTGAGCACGACGCCCGCAACCTGATGCTCGTCGAGCATGGCGAGATATTCGGTTGCCCGCGTTGCGTCGTAGTCCGTATTGCAAAGCATCGTGAGCAGGCCGAGCTGGCGGGCAGTCTGATCGATGCCCCGCAGCACCTGCGCGAGCTGTCGGTTGCGGATGTCGTGCACCAGCACGCCGACGATGGTCGAGCGGCCGGTCGCAAGGCCGCGCGCCATGCGGTTCGGACGATAGCCGAGGGTTTGCGCCGCGGCGACGATGCGCTCGCGCGTGGCAGGCGCCACGAGATCTGGGCGGTTCCCGAGCGCGCGGGATACCGTGGCCGTGGAGACGCCGGCCTCGCGCGCGACCTCGTAGATGGAGCGCACTGCCTTTTTGTTCATCGCGCGGGGATCATAGTGAGGCGGACCGCGTTGTGCAACCGCTTGCTGCAAGCGGTTGCAATCGCCGCGTGCCGCTGCTACGCTGCCTCCCGCGCCAAGTCATGCGTCCGTCGCGCACCGTCCTGGTCGAAAGGAGCCCATGCCACGCCATCTCGTCTGCGTCACGTTCGACTTCGACGCCATGTCGGGCCTCATCGCGCGCGGTCTCACGACCCCGACGTTCATCTCGCGCGGTGAATTCGGCGCCGTCGCCGTGCCGCGCATCCTGGCGCTGCTGCGCAAATACGGCGTCAAGAGCACGTTCTACATACCCGGGTTCACGCTCGAGACGTATCCGCGCGAGAGCGCCGCCATCGCCGAGGCGGGGCACGAGATCGCGCACCACGGCTGGACGCACGTCCCGCCCAACGACCTGACGCGCGAGCAGGAGGAGGCGGGTCTGGTGCGCGCCAACGAGCAGATCAGGAAGCTCAGCGGTCAATACGCACGGGGCTATCGCTCGCCGTCCTGGGATCTTTCACCCAATTCCATGGACCTGCTGCTGAAGCATGGCTTCCTCTACGACAGCAGCATGATGGCGGACGACTACACGCCGTACCGCGTGCGCCAGGGCGACATCGTCGAGGTGGAGAAGCCCATGGTGTTCGGCAAGCCCACCCGGCTCATCGAGATGCCGATCGCCTGGAGCCTCGACGACTTTCCGCATTTCGAGTTCCTGCGCATGAAGACCTCGCTCATGCCGGGGCTGATGAACGCCAACAGCGTGATGGAGAACTGGATCAACGACTTCGTGTATCTGAAGGACAACTTCGACTGGGGCGTGCTGACGTACACGTTCCATCCGTACGTCATCGGCCGCGGGCACCGCATGATGGCGCTCGAGCACCTCCTGCGCACGGTAGCCGAAGGCGGCGCCCAGTTCGTCAGCATGGAAGACGCGGCGCGCGAGTACGACGGCCGCATGCCCTTCAGCGGGTAGCCCGCAAGCGCATCGATGGAGCACAATTTCCGCGCCCGCGACGGCTTTCGCATCGCATACCGGGTCGACGACTTCACGGATCCGTGGACGACGCCACAAACGTTGCTGCTGCTGCATGCGGCGATGGGCAACATGCAGCGCTGGTTCCGCTGGGTGCCCCGGCTGGCCCGGCAGTTTCGCGTCGTGCGCATGGACCTTCGCGGGCACGGCGCATCGCAGAAACCCGCCCCCGACGAGCCGTTCTCGCTCGACCAGCTGGTCCATGACGCCGTGCAGCTGCTCGACCTCGTCGGATGCGAGTCGGCGCACGTCGTAGGCAATTCTGCCGGCGGCTACGTCGGCCAGCAGCTCGCCATCCACCATCCCGGCCGCGTGCGCAGCCTCGCGCTCTACGGGTCGACGCCGGGCCTCAAGCACAGCCAGGCGCACACCTGGATCCCGCGCATCCAGAAGACGGGGTTGCGGCAGTTCCTGGCCGAGACGATCGACGATCGCTTCGACGCGAACGCGGATCCTCAGCTCGTGCGCTGGTTCATCGACCAGGCGGGCGCCAACGATGCCGCGTTCATAGCACGGTTCGTGAGCCATATGTGCACGCACGACTTCATGGACGAGTTGCATCGCATAGGCTGTCCCACGCTCATCGTCGCGGCCGGCAAGGAGTCGATCGGTGACGGTGGCGCGTACGACCGCATGCACGAGCGCATTCGCGGCTCGAAGCTCGTGAAGCATCCCGTGAGCGTGCACAACATCGGCGACCAGTATCCCGATCGCTGCGTCGACGACCTGCTGCACTTCCTGGCGCCGCCATGACGATGGCCAGCTCCACGGAATTCGCGGGCAGGACGGTGCTCGTGACGGGAAGCGCCACGGCGCTGGGCTTCGCGACGGCTGCGGCATTCCTCGAGGGCGGGGCGCGGGTGATGGTCAACAACCACACGCAAGCGCCGCTCGACGCCGCGCTGGAGCGACTGGCACGTTACGGCGATCGCGTCGCCGGGTGCCGCGCCGATATCCGCGCGTCAGCCGAAGTCGCGGCGCTCATCGCTGCGGTGGCCGAGCGCTTCGGCAGCCTCGACGTCGTCGTCAACAACGCGGGCACCAACGGCTCCGTGCCGGTCGAGACGATGAGCGAGGAGGAGTGGGACCGCGTGGTCGACACCAATCTGAAGGGCACGTTCCTCGTATGCAGGGCCGCCATCCCGCTGATGAAGCGTGCAGGCAAGGGCGGCTGCATCGTGAACATCGCCTCGACGGCCGGCCGATCCGCGCGCGTGGGCGCCGCAGCCTACTGCGCATCGAAAGCCGGCGTACTGCTGTTGACGCAGACGCTCGCGCTCGAGCTCGGACGCGACCGCATCAGGGTGAATGCCGTGTGTCCCGGATTCATCCACGCCGAGGACAAGACGCGCCCAACCAGCCCCGCGTACCGCGACGCGTTCGTCGCGGGCGTGCCGCTGGGCCGCGCCGGCGCGCCGGGCGACATCGCGCAGGCCGTGCTGTTCCTCGCTTCGGAGCGCGCGCAATACGTCACGGGCGATGTGATGACCGTGGACGGCGGAACGCTCGCCGGCCGCTATTTCCTGCCGGACAGCGCGCAGCAGGGCGGAGAGACCGCCAAGGCGCGCGACGCATGAGCATGACCAGCTTCAGCGCCAGTGTCATGTGTCGCATTGCGTCATGGCAGCGCAACGACCGGATCATGCAACCAGGGAGCGCCACATCGTGCAAAAGCAAGTAAAGCGACGCGCCGCCGCCGACACCACGCGCCCCAGCGCGGCGCGCGCGCCGCAAAGCGACGCGCAGCGCCGCGAGGCGATCGTGCGACGGGGCGAAGAGCGGCGCGGATTCGTGCCGTACTGGCTGCGCACGATGGCCGACGTCGACGTGGATTTTCTCGAGGCCTACGAGCGGATCTACGAGCTCACCGCCGTGCGACAAGGCGTGCTGCCCGCCAAGTTTCGGGAGCTGATCGTCGTGGCGGCCGTTGCGATCGGCGGCTATGGGCCCGGCCTCAAGGAGCACGTGCGCCGCGCACTGCGGCTTGGCGCCACCAGGGAGGAGATCGTCGAAGTCCTGCAAAGCGCCTATTTCCACACCGGTGCGCTCACGCTGGTGCACGGCATGATCGCACTGATCGACGTGCTCAAGGAGGACGAGCAGCAGGCTGCGCGCAGCAACGATGCGCCCGCCCGCACCGCACGCAAAGCCCGGGCAGCGTCGCGTTGAGCCGCTCCGCGGCCAACCTTCAACGATACGAGGAAAGCATGCGATTCGCACTTGCACTGCTGGCAGCGCTGCTCGCCACCGGCACGCTGCCTGACCAGGCGGCGGCGGCCGAATCCTATCCCACGCGGGCGATCAGGATCATCGTCGCGTACCCTGCCGGGGGCGCCAATGACATCGTCGCGCGCAGCATTGCCGAAGAGCTCGCGAAGGACCTGGGGCAGCCGGTCGTCGTCGAAAACAAGAGTGGCGCCGCCGGCGTCGTCGGCGCCGAAGCAGCGGCGCATGCGGCACCGGACGGCTACACCCTGCTCATGGCTGCGGGTGCGCACACGCTCGCGCCGAGCCTCAACGCGAAGCTGCCGTACGACATCGTCACGGATTTTCAGCCGGTGAGCCTGGCGGCCACGAGCACCTACCTGCTCGTCGTCAATCCCGGGGTACCCGTGCGCTCGGTGAAGGAGCTGATCGCGCTCGCGAAATCGCAGCCCGGCAAGCTCAACTTCGCTTCATCGGGTGCCGGTGCACCGCCACATCTGGCGGGCGTGCTGTTCCAGAAGATGACGGGCACCGAGCTCAACCACGTTCCTTATCGCGGTGACACGCCGGGCATCGCGGATCTGGTGGCAGGCCACGTCCAGCTGGCGTTCTTCTCCATTTCGCCGCTGATTCCGCAAGTCCAGGCCGGTACGCTGCGCGCGCTCGCCATCACCAGCGATACGCGGTCCGCCGCGATGCCCGATCTTCCCACGCTCGCCGAATCGGGCCTGCCCGGCTACAACGTGGGCACCTGGTGGGGCCTCATGGCGCCCGCCGGCACGCCGCGATCGGTGATCGACCGTCTGGCCGTTGCGATGAAAAAAGCGGTTGCGTCGCCATCGATCCGCGAGCGTTTCATCGCGGGCGGCATCGACCCGAAGAGCAACACGCCCGAGGAATTCGCGGCGATGGTCAAGGGCGAGGTCGCGCGCTATCGCGAGCTCGCCAAGGCGGCGGGCGTCGAACCGATGTAACGCAAGCGTGCGCCGTCCACCCGGGCAACCTTCGCAACAACACCCTGGCTACGATGAACCTGACCGGCAAGCGCATCGCTCTCGGCGGCTTCATGCACGAGACGAACACGTTCCAGCCGCAGAAGACCACCTATGCGGATTTCGCGGAGGCCGGCGATCGCGTGCCGCTGGTGCGCGGCGCCGGAATGCTGGCCCGCTTCGAGGGCATGAACACCGCGATCGCGGGCGCTACCGACGCTCTCAGGGCCACCGGCGCACAGCTGCTGCCGCTGCTGTGGACCTCGGCGACCCCCTCGGGCTACGTCACGCAGGACGCGTTCGAGCGCATCACGGCGATGCTGCTCGACGAGCTGCGCGCAGCGCTTCCGGTGGACGCCGTGTACCTCAGCCTGCATGGCGCGATGGTGGCCGAGCATCTCGAGGATCCGGAGGGCGAACTGCTCGCGCGCGTGCGGGCGGTCACGGGCCCGGGCGTGCCGCTCGTTGCGAGCCTCGATCTGCACTCGAACACGACACGCCAGATGTTCGACCTGTGCGACGGCATGGTCGCGTACACCACTTATCCGCACGTCGACATGGCGGAGACCGGCGCAAAGGCCGGGCGCCTGCTCGCTGAAATCCTGCAGCGCGGCAGCCGACCTGCCAGGTCCTATCGTCAGCTGCCTTATCTCATTCCGCTGACGTGGCAGTGCTCCACGCTCGAGCCATCGAAATCGATCTATGCGCGGGCGGCACGCATCATCGATGAGCATGTCGCCAGCACGTCGTTCACGCCCGGATTTCCAGCCGCGGACATCCGCGAGTGCGGCGCCGCGGTGTTCGCGTACGGGTGGGACCGTGAGGCCACGGAGCGCGCCACTGACGAGCTGTTCGGGCTGGTTCTCGACGCCGAGCCGCACTACGCCGGACGGCTGTACGCACCGGATGATGCCGTGCGCGAGGCGATGCGCCGCGCGCAATCGGCCGCGCGCCCGATCCTGCTCGCCGACACCCAGGACAATCCGGGCGCGGGCGGCAGCGCCGACACGATTGGGCTGCTCGCAGCGCTGATCCGCAATCGCGCGCAGCACGCGGTGCTGGGCGTTCTGCACGATCCGGAGGCCGCGCGCGCGGCGCACGCCGCGGGCGTCGGCAACGCGATCACCATCGGCCTCGGGGCGAAATCGCCCGGCGCGCGCGAGCGGCCGCTGGTCGAATCGTGGACGATCGAGGCGTTGAACGATGGCCGCATGACGTGCCATGGTCCGATGATGACGGGCTGGTCGCTGGCGTTGGGACCAATGGCGCTCCTGAGGTTCGGCGGCGTGCGGGTCGTGCTCTCCACCAAGAAGGTCCAGGCCATGGATCAGGAGCCGTTCGTGCACGTCGGTGTCGACCCGCGCGGGGAAAAGATCATCGCGCTCAAGAGCTCGGTTCATTTCCGCGCTGCATTCGAACCGATCGCCGACGATGTGCTGGTGGTGGAGTCGCCGGGTGCGATGATCGTCGATCCGGTGAAGCTGCCGTTCACCCGGCTCCGGCGTGGTGTGCGCATGCGGCCACTGGGGCCGACCTTTCCATTGGACACGGATGCGCCGAGCTCCCGGGATGGCGAGCGCGCAGCGCGATGAGGAACCGGCAGCGATGACCATCACGATCTACGGCTCTGGCGCGATCGGCGGCGTGGTTGGAGCGTTCATGGCGCGCGCGGGCGAGGACGTGCTCTTCGTCGACAAGGCAGTCGAGCACGTCCACGCCATGAATGCGCGCGGGTTGCGCATCAGCGGCTCGAGGACGCTCGAGATCGCGGTCCGCGCGGTGATTCCCGGCGATCTGAAAGCACCGCTTGGCCTCGTTTTCCTGGCCGTCAAATCGCAGGACACCGAAGCTGCGCTCGACACGATCGCGCCGCTCGCCGGTCCCGACACGGTGGTCGTCTCGCTGCAGAACGGCATGAACCCGCCCGCCATCGCGAAGCGTCTCGGCAAGCAGCGCGTAGTCGGCGCCTTCGTGAGCTTTCCGGCTGACTGGCAGGGTCCGGGTCATATCGAGCAGGGCGGCTTCGGCAACATCTGGATCGGCGAGATCGACGGCCGGGCCGACCCACCGCGCGAGCGGGGCGACAGCAGCCGCCTGAGGCGTATTCAGCAATTGCTCGCGCACGCGGTGAATGCGCACCTCACCGACAACGTCATCGGCTACCTGTGGTCCAAGCAGATCGACTGCTCGCTGTTGTTCGCCCAGACGGTGGGCGATCAGACATTCGCAGACACGTTCGGCGACGCTCGCTATCAGCCGCTCCTCGTCGCGCTCGTCGGTGAAGGCGTCGGCGTCGCCCTCGCGGCAGGCGTGAAGCTCGAAACCTTCGGTGCCTTCGAGCCGCTGAAGCTGCGGCCGCGCACGCCTGCCGAAGAGGCCGAGGCACGTGCCGTGCTGAACCGCTTCGCCGATCAGACGCGCAACCAGATCAAGGTGCGCTCCGGTCCCTGGCGGGATCTCGCGGTGCGTCAGCGCCCGACCGAGATCGACCACATGGTGGGCTGGGTCATCGCCGAAGGACGCCGCCTGGGCGTCCCGACGCCGCTCAACGAAGCGCTCGTGCAGCAGGTGAAAGCGCTCGAGAACGGCACGCGCCAGCGTGGGTTGGGCAATCTCGACGAGCTGGAAGCGCTGCGCGGCCGGCTTTATCCTTCCAGCATGGGACCGCGGTAGTCACCGGAGACGCACGATGCCAATGTCACGAATGCTTGCATGCCTGGTCCTGCTCCTTGCGCCGCTCGCGGCGCTCGCGCAGGACTATCCGGTGAAACCGATCCACGTCATCACGCCTTACGGGGTGGGCGGTGCTTCGGACATCGTGGTCCGCTCTGCGGTGGACGAGATGTCCAAGCAGCTCGGGCAGACGATGTTCGTGGAGAACCGCACCGGGGCCGGCGGGACGATCGGCTTCGAGGCGTTCGCCTCCTCGCCGCCCGACGGCTACACCCTGCTCGGCACCGCGAGCAGCCTGCACGGTATCGCCGCAGTTCTGTACGAGAAAACGCTCAAGCACGACCCGAACAAGGATATCGAGCCCATCATCGTCTTCGCGAACGTGAGCAATGTCGTCGTGGTGAACCCGTCGACCAACGTTCACTCCGTCAAGGATCTGATCGCGCTGGCCAGGCAGCAGCCGGGCAGGCTCACGTTCGGCTCGGCCGGCGTGGGCACCTCGGTGCACATGGGCGGCGAGCTCTTCGACAACATGGCCCACGTCCAGATGACGCACGTGCCGTACAAGAGCAGCGTCGCCGCGCTCGTCGACCTGATGGCGGGGCGTATCGACGTGATGTTCGACAACATTCCGTCCGCCCTCCCGCAGATCCGCGCGGGCAAACTGCGCGCGATCGCCACCACCGGGAAGACGCGCTCTGCCATCCTGCCCGACCTTCCAACGATGGATGAATCGGGGCTCCCCGGTTACGAGGCAGGCGTCTGGATCGGCCTGCTTGCGCCGGCAGGCACGCCGAAGCCGATCATCGCGAAGCTGAACGCGGCAGGACAGAACGCCGTCAAGGCGCCTGCGTTCGTGAAGCGCATGGCCGATCTCGGGTACGAAGTGGTCGGCGGCACCCCCGAGCAGATGACGGAGATGATCCGTGCCGAGGTGCAGCGCATGCACCCGATCGTGCGGGCGTCCGGCGCGAAGCCCGAGTAGGGCGCAGGCCGCGCCCGTGCCAAGCCGCAAACTTGAACCGATTCAACCACTTTTGACGCGCCATCGCGGGTTGACGCCGCGCACGCTTTTGCCGCTCGACGGATCGCGAGCGAAAGTAGGACAAACACTGATAGCGCCCGATATTGCGGACCTGTTCAATGTCCCTTTTCGTCGTGCGATGGAATGAGCGAAGAGGAGAACGTCGATCCACGGCTGTTGGAGCGGCTCACGCGCATGCGCGCCGAATTCATTGCGCAATTCGGGCGCGAGCCGCAGGCCGATGAGCCGCTGATCTTCGACCCGGCCTCGGATGTGCCGGCGCCGTTCCGCCACCCCGACTTCAAGCCCGAGGTGCACGCAGCGATGGTTGCAGCCACCATCCCGGCCCACATTCTCTACGCCTACGAACGCACGGGCCTGCTGCTTTCGAAGGAAGCAGCGGCGAAGGCCGCGCCCGACAAGCTCGACGCTTATCGCAACGCGATGGACGAATTCGCCGCGCTGCAATACTGGAAGCGCCTCAACCGACGGTGAAGCGTGCGGCCGGCTCGCGGTGAGTCGCTCGCCGTGGACGCCTGCCGGATTGCGTCACATCGGGACGCGCGGCATCCCCGTTGGAGGCACTATGCAGCGCAATGACGCTGGCATAGGTCTTGCGTCGAGGATTGATCCGGTCGGATGCGCACCCACGCCATGCCCGATGACAAGAACGCTGCCGCCGCCCGCATCCTCGTCGTCGACGACGAGGTGCGAAATCTCAGGCTGCTCGAATCGCTGCTCAAGCCCGAGGGCTACGAGGTCACCCAGGCGCGCAGCGGACCCGAAACGCTCGAAAGCGTCGCTCGCTCGAAGCCGGACCTGATCCTGCTCGACGTGATGATGCCGGGCATGGACGGCTTCACCGTCGCCGGCAAGCTGAAGCTCGATCCCGAGACCAAGAGCATCCCCATCATCATCGTGACCTCGCTCGACGACCGCTCGTCGCGCCTGGCCGCGCTCAACATGGGCGCCGAAGAATTCCTCACCAAGCCCATCGATCGCGCCGAGTTGTGGGTGCGCGTGCGCAACCTGCTGCGCCTGAAGCGCTACAGCGACTTTCTCGCGGAGCATTCCCGCCTGCTCGAGCAGCAGGTCCACGAGCGCTCCACCAAGCTCACCGAGTCGTACCGCGACACGATCGCGACGCTCAATCGCGTCTCGGCCTATCGCGACGAGGAAACCGGAAATCACGTCCGCCGCATCAGCCACTACTGCGTCGAGCTCGGGCGCGTGCTGGGGCTCGACAGTGACTTCGTCGATTGCATCGAGTACGCGAGCCCCATGCACGACGTCGGCAAGATCGCCATCCCGGACGCGATCCTGCAGAAGCCGGGACCCCTCGATCCGGACGAATGGGTCGTCATGCGAACGCATGCGGCGCTGGGCGCCAAGATGCTCGAGGGTGCCGACTCGCCCTATCTCGTCATGGGCCGGGACATCGCGCTCGGGCACCACGAGCGCTTCGACGGCAGCGGCTACCCAAACGGTCTCGCCGGCGACGCCATCCCGCTCGCCGCGCGCCTGATGGGCGTGGCGGATGTCTACGACGCCCTGCGCAGCCGGCGCCCGTACAAGCCGGCCATCGACCATGCGACCGCCATGCGCATCCTCTCGAAGGGCGACGGGCGCACGATGCCGCGGCACTTCGACCCGCAGATCCTCGACGCATTCCTGTCGGTGGGGGACCGGATGCGGGCGATCTACGATTCCCTGTGCGATTGACGCACGCCATGGCTGCGTCGCAGAAAGCGGCATGGGTCTCCTTCGCGCAACCGCTGCTGCGCCTCAGCGCCTGCGCGCCATGGGCGGCGTTGGCTGCGGCCGTGTCGGCGCTCGTGGCGCTCTCAGCCATCGCCGGGTGGGTCCTCGACGTGCCGCGACTGCGCAGCGTGCTGCCCGGCGCAGTAGAGATGAAGATGAACACCGGGATCTGCCTGCTCCTGTGCTCGGCCGCGCTGCTGGTTGCGGCGAAGTCCCCGCGGCGCCTGGCGCGGCGGGTCGTGCAGATCCTCGGCATGTGCGCGATCGCCATCGGCGCGGCCACGTCGTGTGAATACGCGTTCGTCTGGAATCTCCGAATCGACGAGCTGCTGGTGGCCGACACCGCGACTGCTTACAACGTGTACCGCGGCCGGATGTCGCCGTACACAGCGGCGGCATTCGTGCTGCTTGGCGTCGCGATCTGCGTACTCGCAGCCCGGCGGCTGCGCCCGGTGAAGTGGGCGTGCGCGTCCGCCGTCATCGCCATCGGGGCGGTGTCGGCCGTGGGTTACCTGTGGAACGCGCAGGAGCTCGTCACCGACCGGCTGGTGCCGCCGGTCGCGATCAACACCGCCATCGTGCTCATGCTGCTCGGCTTCTCGACACTGCACGCCGGACGCCGCGCGTGGGAAATGCGGTCGGGCGTGGCACACGTCGCGCTGTTCTCCATGGAGCGCAAGATCGTCGCGAGCCTCCTGGGCGCGCTGGTGGTGCTGTTCCTCGGAGGCGGCTATACGTACCGCGCCACCGTGCAGTTCGAGGATGCGATGAGCGCCTTCTCCGAGCGGCAGGAAGTGCGCTCGGCGCTCGCACGAATCGTCGACCTGTGCGGCGCGGCCGCCATGATGCACGACAACTATGTGCTCGGGGGCGGGGAAACGCGTCGATCGCTGTACGCGGACCGCGTTCGTGACATCGGGGAGCCGCTCGCCGCGGTGAACCGCCTGCTCCGGAACGACCCCAACAAGTCTGCTCAGCTCGCGCTGCTCGACCGCGACCTCGCGGACTGGTTCGCCCGCATGGATGCCGACGTCGCGCGGCGTACGCGCGCGGGTAGCGCACCGGCCGAGCTTTCCAGCGGACAGCGCGACCCGGCATTCGCGCGCGTGGAGACCGCGATCGCGCAGCTCGATGCGGCCGAAGCGCAGATCCAGGCGGAACAGCGCCGGCAGGCGGCGCATCTGCGCGAGTTCACGCTCGCCTCGCTGCTGGTCACGCTTGCCGTCGCAACGGCGCTGTGCGTGCTGCTGTTCCGGGCGATCCGGCGTACCGTGCAGATGCGCGACGATGTGCGACGCATGGACGCCCTGGCTCGTGACGTCTTCGGCACGCTTGCAACCACCCTCGACCGCGGGCGCGCGCTCGACGGTTCGGTACAGCAGGTCGCACGGCTGCGTACCAACGGGGGCTGTGCGTTCTACGCGCTGACAAGCGACGATCATCTCGTGCTGCAGGCAAGCGCGGGGCGAACGGCCGCGCTGCCGTTGCGACTGGCAATGGGCCAGGGAAGGATCGGCCAGGCTGCGTTGACGCGTCTTGCGAGCCAGACTCCCGATGACGCGAGATCCACGAACGGTGGTGCGCCGCGCGGGATGGCGAGCCTGTTCGCCTGCCCGGTCGTATATCTCGGGCGAACATCCGGCGTGCTGGTGATGGTCGGCACTCGGGGGTTGCGCACGCACGAGCAATCGTTCGTGGAGCGGATCGCCGACGCGCTCGGCGCAGCCCTCGGCAACCTGCAGACGTACACGGACCTCCAGGCGCTGTCCGCGCAGTTGGGCGAGAAGAACGAGGCGCTGAAGCAACAGGCGGCGGAGCTGGACCAAGCCAATCGTCTGAAGAGCGAGTTTTTGGCGACGATGTCGCACGAGCTGCGCACGCCGTTGAACGCGATCATCGGGTTTGCGGAGGTGCTGAAGGACGATCTGGTGGGTGAGCTGTCGGAGCAGCAGCGCGAGTACGTGGGC
>DATILY010000072.1:0-7923 GCA_035475895.1 Casimicrobiaceae bacterium
ATGCCAGGCATCGTTCGAATCCTTGGTCGAGGTGACCGGCGCCGGCCGATCGGATCCCGCACTGTGCCATCAAGGTGCGGCGGATCGCCAGCGCCGCGACCACGCACCGTTATGATGAGACGTGGGACGCACGTCCCGTTCGCATCCAGGGGCACGCATGAGCAACGAATCCACCAGCAACGACGCCGCCTTGCGCAGGCAGGCAGCCGATCGGCTGGCCGAGCGTTTTTCGATGGCGGGCCGCCGCGCGTTGGTGACGGGTGGCAGCGTCAGCATCGGGCGCTCGATCGCGCTGGCGTTGGCCGATGCCGGAGCCGACGTCGCCATTCATCACGCGGCCGCAGCCGACGCCGCGTTCGGTAAACCCGCCGCCGCCGAAGAGACCGCGGGGCTGATCCGTACGCGCGGCCGGCGTTCAGCGCTCATCGAGGCCGACTTCGAGAAGCCCGGTGAAGCGCGTCGAACGGTCGAAGCGGCATCACAGGCGCTGGGTGGCGTGGACGTGCTCGTGGTGTGCGCGTCGATCCAGTATCGAACGCCGTTCGAAGAGGTCATGGCCGAGCAGATGGAGCGCCAGATCCAGATCAACTTCCGCGCTTCGGTCGAGCTGCTCCAGGCGGCGCTGCCGGCCATGAAGGAACGCGGCTGGGGACGCGTGCTCACGATCGGCAGCGTCAACCAGACGACGCCCGAAGCGCAGCTGTCCATTTACGCCGCGCTCAAGAGCGCCCAGCACAATCTCGCCATCAACCTGGCGCGCCAGTACGCGCCGTTCGGCGTCACGGTGAACAACCTATCGCCTGGGCTCATCGCGACGGAGCGCAACAAGTGGCGGCGCGTCGACCCGCAGGATTGGGCGGCCATCGAGCGCGGATCGAGCCCCATGAGTCGCGCCGGAACGCCCGATGAGATGGCGGGTGCTGCGCTCTTGCTGTGCTCGGAGGCCGGCAGCTTCATCACCGGCGCGGATCTGCAGGCCACCGGCGGGCGGCACCTGTAGCAGGACGCGCGCGTAAAGACCCCGGGTTGCGCGGCGGCATGCGTCGCGGCGCGCCGCGACGCAACCAGCCCCGCCTCACCCGCCGAAGCGCGGCTCCGGCAGGCCGCCAACGTCCAGCCGCACGCTGAAGAGCGAACCGGCGAGCGGTTGCTGCTCGAGGTCTTCTGGCGTGAGGCGCTGCCGCGCGGTGGTGACGAACAGCGTGCGGAGGTCGTCGCCACCGAAGGCGCAGGCCGTCACTTGCGTCGCGGGGATGTCGATGATGCGGTCGACCCGCCCCTGCGGCGTGATGCGCGCCACGCAGCCGCCGCGATAGCGCGCCGTCCAGACGCAGCCGTCGGCATCCACCGTCGCGCCATCCGGCTTGCCCGGCAGGACGTCGTCCTCCATCAGGATGCGCATCGCGCCGAGCCGTCCTTGGTCCGCATCGAAATCGTAGGCGCGAATGCGGCCGTCCCGCGTGTCCGCGAAGTACATGGTGCGGTCGTCCGGGCTCCAGGAGAGCGCGTTGGGCACCGTGATGTCGGACATCACGCGCGCACACGCCAGGTCGGGCGTGATGCAATACAGCGATCCCGTCGTCGCGAGCCCGTAGTCGCGCATCGTGCCGGTCCACAGGCGGCCCCGCCGGTCGCACTTGCTGTCGTTCAGCCGGTTGCCGAGCGATTCGGGCTCGGGAGACACCAGCGGCTGCAGGTCGCTGCTCACCGGATCGAATGCGAACACACCCGTCCGCATGGCGAGCAGGACGCCGCTGTCCGCCAGCACGACCGCCCCGCACAGGTCCGGCAACCGCCACTGCGCCATCGCACCGGTCGCGGGATCCAAGCGTCGCAGCGCGGGTGCGCGAATGTCCACCCAATAGAGCGCACGCTCGCGCGGGCACCACATCGGCGACTCACCGAGGATGTCGAAACCGTCGGCGGCGCGCTCGACGTCGGCTGAACTGCGATCGGGCAGGCTCATGATCAGGTGGTCTCCCGCAAAACGACTTCGAAGCCGAGGTCGACGGCGCGCGGGTCGACCGCCATGCCGGCCAGGCGGCCGCAGAGCATCGCCGCTGCGCGCCGACCCATCTCGTAGCGCGGCATGC
Source organism: Casimicrobiaceae bacterium (assembly GCA_035475895.1). Taxonomy (GTDB): domain Bacteria; phylum Pseudomonadota; class Gammaproteobacteria; order Burkholderiales; family Casimicrobiaceae; genus VBCG01. The sequence continues at coordinate 2,094 of DATILY010000072.1, forward strand.
GCACCGTCGTGAGGCTCGGCACGCACTGGGACGCGATCTCCTGGTCATCCATGCCACAGATCGCAAGACGACGTGGAACCGCCAGGCGCCGGCGCTGCGCCTCGAACAGCGCGCCAATGGCGATGACGTCGCTCGTGCAGAACACCGCGTCGACCTGCGGCTCGCGCCCGAGCAGCTCGCGCAGGCCCGACGCTCCGCCGCGATAGCTCAGATCCACCTCGACCTGGAGCGCGTCGCGCACGCCCAGCTTCCTGTCGCGCAGCCCTTTGCAATATCCTGCGTGACGATCGCGCACGCGATCGATGGCCTCGCGACTCTGCTGTCCGATGTAGCCGATCGTGCGCCGGCCGCTCGCCACGAGGGCATGGGTCATCGCACGCGCGGCTTCGACGTTGGAGTACCCGACGACCATGTCGATCGGCGAATGGGTGAGATTGCCGGTCTCCACCACGGGTATGCCCGCAGCGTCGAGCATCCTGCGGGTGCCTGCCGTGTGGGTGGTGCCGGTCAGGTAGATCGCATCGGGACGCCGCGCGAGGAACGCGGCGACCAGCGCCTCTTCCTCCTTCGGCGAGAAGCCGCTGTTCGCAAGGAGCAGGTGCAGGCCTTCGTCGTCGAGCACCTCGGTCATGCCGCGAACCACTTCGGCGACGATCGAGTGCGTCACGCTCGGGATCACCGCGGCGATGATGCCGGACCGCCGCGATTTGAGGCTGCCGGCGACGAGATTCGGCACGTAGCCCGTCGCTTCGATCGCGGAGAGCACGCGCTCGCGCGTCGCTTCGGCCACGCGCGCCGGCTCGCGCAGCACGCGCGAGACGGTGATGACGGACACGCCTGCCACGCGGGCGACGTCCTCCATCCGCCATGGCGCGCGCCGGTCGCGCGACGCGGTTGGAGTAACCTCGGGCCGGCGTTCGGGTGCGATTGACACCCCTGGATGGTAACGTTAGCATCGTCGGGGATCAACACGGGCGCGCGGCACGAGACCGCCGACCGGCCCGAAGCGAGGAGGAGTCGACATGCAGCGATGGATGCGCAATCTTGCGGCGGCGTTGCTCGGTCTGGCGTGCGTCATCGCCGTCGGATCCGCGACCGCGCAAAAAACCGTCAATCTCACCTTCCGTTTCAACGACACGGAAGAAAAGGAGATGCGCGCGGCGCTCGACGAATTCGAGAAGCGCAATCCGGGGATCAAGGTCGCGTTGCAGCGGATCGGCTGGCGTGACGCGCGCGATCAATACTTGCGCGAGGCCGCCGCGGGCCAGGGACCGGACGTCGTGCACGTGGCGCAAGTGTGGGTCAAGGAGATGGGCGACGCCGGCGCTCTGCTGCCGCTCAACGACCTGATGAAGCAGGCGCCGCTGCCCAACGCCGGCGGCTTCAACGACTTCGTCGCACGCGAGCTCGCGCAGAACAAGCAAGGGCAGATCTTCGGCCTGCCCTGGACCACCGACACCTGGGCCATGGTCTACCGCACCGACGTGCTGAAGGAAGCGGGCATCACCAAGCTGCCCGACACCTGGGCGGAGCTGCACGATGCCAGCGCGCAGATCACCAAGCGCACCGGCAAGGCGGGCTTCGGCTTTCCCGCCGGCGGCTCGGCGTCGGGCGCCATATGGTTCCTCGCCAATTATTACTGGTGGTCCAACGGCAAGGCCATGGTGGTGCAGAAGCCCGATGGCTCGTACGGCATGAACCTCACCGCGGCCGACATCGCCGACTCGATGCGCTACTTCAAGTCGTTTCTCACCGAAGGACACAACCCGACCTCGAACCTCAGCGCCAGCGACGCCCACGATCCCGCGATCCTGCAGGCGCTCGTCACCGGCAAGCAGGGCATCGGCACGATGCCGCCCAACACGTACAAGCAGGTGCTCGAGACCTACGCTGCCGCCAACCCGGGCAAGCCGCTGCCATTCGTGTCCGGACCGTTCCCGAAGGGCAGCGTCACGCGCACGTCGAACATCGGCGGGCGCATGCTCGGCATCAACGTCAACTCGAAGAATCCCGCGGAGGCGTGGAAGCTCGTCGAGTACCTGGCCTCGGAGCCCATCTTCACGAAGTACTACACCACGCAGTTTCCGGCGCAGACGTCGCTGCTGAAGAAGGTCGACTTCGGCAAGGAGATGCAGGGCTTCGCCGAGCAGCTCGGCTATGCGCGCACGTGGGGACCCTACTCCGACGGTCCGGCGCCGATCGGCGCGATGTGGAACGCCACCGGTCGCGCCTTCAGCGCCGCGTTGTCGGGCCAGCGTACCGAGCAGCAGGCCGCCGAGGAGCTGCTGGACAACGTCGCCAAGCTGATGAAGACCCGGGGACAGTAGCAGCGCCGCCCGCAGCGCCGCGGACGTCGACGACGCCATGCGAGGTGGCCGACGCTTCGTCGCGCTCATGCTGGCGCCCGCGCTGGTCATCCTCGCGGCGTTCTACGCGTATCCCACGCTGCAGAACCTCGCGCTCAGCTTCACCGACCTGTCGCTGCTGCGCCTCAAGCGCGGCGGCAACTGGGTCGGGCTCGACAACTACCGCGAGTTCCTCGCGAGCCCGGACTTCGGGCATATCCTGTTCAACACGGTGATCTGGCTCACCGCCTTGTCGGTGGTCCTGCGCCTGCTCATCGGCCTCGGCATGGCGCTCCTGCTGCATTCACCCGTGCTGCGCCGCATGCGCCTCAGCACGGTGGCGAAGCTCGCCATCCTCGTGCCGTGGGCGACGCCGCCCATCGTGGCCGTGGTGATCTGGCGGTGGATGCTCGATGCGCAGAACGGCATCGTCAATGCCGTGCTCCTGCGCCTCGGCATCGTCGACAACCCCGTCGCGTTCCTCGCCAACCTGCGCACGGTGTGGCCGTCGATCGTCACGATCATCGTGTGGAATACCGTGCCGCTGGTCGCGCTGTCGCTGCTGGCGAGCCTGCAGTCCATTCCCGACGAGCTCAACGAGGCCGCGGCGCTCGATGGCGCATCGCGCTGGCAGCAATTCCGTCACATCACGCTGCCGTTCCTCGTGCCCACCATCACGGTGCTCACCCTGATGTCGGTCTTCTGGACCTTCAACAACTTCGTGTACGTGTGGCTTGCCACCGGTGCCGGGCCGGGCACCTACACGAACGTGCTCGCCACCGAGGTCTACATCAAGGCCTTCGTGGACTTTCGCGTCGGCTACAGCTCGGCGGTTGGCATGGTGATGGCGCTCATCATGGCGATCTTCGGGGTCGTCTATTACCGCCTGGTCGCGCCGCGCGAGCTCGCGAGCAGTCTATGAGCCCGAAGGGCCGCCCCGAGGGCGAATTGATCCTGCAGCGCGCAGCGCGGAGGGTAGTCCGCTGACCACGCTTTCCATGGATGTCGGCGCGAACCGCGCGCCGGTTCGGCAGCCTGGCGGCGGGCGCCGAGCGAAGCCGCTCGTCACGATGCTCGTGCTCCTGGCGATCGGCCTCGCGCTGTTCGCCATGCTGTTCCCGGTCGCCTACATCCTGTACGGCTCGTTCAAGACCGCCGGCGGCATGCTTGGCGATACGGGCGGGCTCACGTTGGCCAACTACCGGCGCATCTTCGCGTCCGGCTTCGTGCAATTCACGTTGAACAGCCTGACGATCTGCATCGCCGCGACGGTCGTCTCGACCATCGTGTCGGTGTGCGCTGCGTACGTCTTTTCGCGTCATGCGTTCAAGGGCCGGCGCGTGCTGTTCGCTGCCGTGCTGCTCGGCCAGATGTTCCCGTGGATCGTACTGGTGAACCCGCTGTTCGTCGCATTCGCCAAGTGGGGCCTGACCAACAGTTACGCGGGCATGATCTTCTGCTACACGGCGTTCACCATTCCGTTCTCGGTGTACATGCTGACCGGGTACCTCGCCACGGTTCCGAAGAGCCTGGACGAGGCCGCGATCATCGACGGCGCGAGCCGCTTCCAGATCGTCTGGCGCATCGTGTTCCCGATCATGCTGCCGGGCATCGTGGCGACTGCGACGTATGCGTTCCTGCTGTGCTGGACCGAATACCTGTTCGCGCTCGCGTTCCTCACGCAAACCGAGATGAAGACGCTGCCCCTCGGCCTCTATCAGTTCTTCGGCGACGATCGCGTCGACTGGGGCGCCGTCATGGCGGCTTCGGCGATCGCGACGCTGCCCACGCTCATCCTGTTCCTCCCGCTGCAGTCGAGGCTCGCGGCCGGGTTGACGGCGGGCGCGGTGAAGTGAGCGGCTTGCGCGGCGCTGCATGCTCCCTGGGAGGTCGCGGCAGGATCCCGGTCGCGCTATACGATCGACCGATACGCGAAGCACGACGGTCTTGCAGGCCGCCTACCGCAGGCGCCTCCAGGTGACGGTTCCGACACCGCCGCTCGAGGCCGTTGGCGTGACGTATTCGAGCGCATCGGCGTTCACCAGGACAATGACGCGCTTCTGGGTGGTTCCGGTCCAGTTGGGAAAACTCGACGCGTCGACGTGAAACGTGAGCGTGTCGTCGCTGGCGTCGACCGCATACCGGCCGATCATCGAGATGGTTCGCGCGACCACGGCCTTGCTTTCCTGGGCCGTCGGTTGTGCGCGATCGCCTGAGGCGAATCGCGGAATGTCGGCCCCGATGATGGTCAGCATGAAATGACCCATGCCGTCGAAGCTCATCATGCCCATGGCGTTCGCGCCGAACTGCTCACGCCGCAGGCCATCCTTTTCCGTGACCGATCGAACCAGTGCCCACGTACCCACGAGATCCTGGGTAGACGCGGCGCGCGCGATCGGCGTGGCGCCGGTAGCGGCAAGGCACAGCCCGGTCACGCACAGCGTCATGACCAGGCGATCCATCCCTGTGCAACGCATGCTCTGCTCCTCGTCGATTGACGCCCGTCTGGGACACGCTGCCGCGGCCGGGGCCGTCCAGCGCAGGCATAGAGGGCAATGTGCGCCACTTCTGATATAAGCGGAATTCGCTTTTTCCATTGACGCCATAGGCATTTCCAATGCCCAAACGCCCGGTCGACGCGGACCAGCTTGCGCGGCGCGTGAAGTTGCGCGAGCTGCGGGTGCTCGTGGCCGTGGCGCAGTCCGGAACCATGGCGCGGGCAGCCGCACAACTCGGCATGTCGCAGCCGTCGGTGTCGCAAACCATCGCCGATCTCGAGGACGTCTTCGGCGTTCGTCTGTTCGATCGCAACCCCCGCGGCGTGGAGACGACCGATTACGCCCGGGTCCTGCTCCGGCGATCGAGCGCGGTGTTCGACGAGCTTACGCAAGGCCTGCGGGAAATCGCGTTCCTCGCCAATCCCACGGAAGGTTACGTCACCCTTGGCTGCCCGGAATCGTTGGCGGCGGGATTCGTTCCCGCCGCCGTCGACCGGTTCTCGCGCCACTATCCCAGGGTTGCGGTCCACGTCGTCGCAGCACAGCCGGGTGAACAGCAGTTTCGCGAATTGCGCGAGCGGAGCGTGGACGTTCTGCTCGGCCGATTGTTCAGGCCGGTGAGCGACCCGGAGATCGACGTGGAGCGACTGGCGGACGACGACTTCTGCGTGTGCGCGAGTGCGAGTTCGAGCTTTGCGCGCCAACGCCGCATCGCGCTGGCCGATCTCAAGGACGAGCCATGGATCCTGTTTCCGGTCGACTCGCTATCGGGCAGGTACATCGAGGCAGGATTCCAGCGTCACGGCTTGGGCCTACCGCACAATCGCCTGACGTCGTTCTCGATGCAGCTTCGCTTCCATCTGCTGGCCACCGGCCGCTTTGTCACGGTGCTGCATCGCTCGGTGCTGAAGTACAACGCCAAGCGCTGGTCGCTCAAGGTGCTGCCAGTCGACCTCGGCGTTCCGCCGATGCCTATCGCTCTGTTCA
>DATILY010000073.1:0-13913 GCA_035475895.1 Casimicrobiaceae bacterium
TTCAGCTACCTGCGCGTCGGCGGCGCGGATGTGTTTGCAGCCTTCGTGCGGGACATCTCCCGGCGCAAGCGCGCCGAAGCCGAGCTGCGCGAGAGCGAGGCGCGATTTCGCGTGCTCGCCGATTCGGCGCCATCGCTGATCTGGATGGCGGCGGCCGATGGCAGCTGCACCTACGTCAACCGGCCGTGGCTGACCTTCACCGGCCGCTCGCTCGACGAGACGTGCGGCACCGGCTGGACGGCACCGATCCACCCGGAAGATCGTCCCGGCGTGCTCGAGCGCAGCGACGACGCGTTCGAGCGCAGGGAGCCCGTCACGCTGGAGTACCGGCTGCGCCGTCATGACGGCGAATACCGCTGGATGCTGAACCAGGGCACGCCGCGCTGCGACGAGGACGGCGCGCTCATCGGGTACGTCGGCACGTGCGTCGACATTCACGATCGCGTCATGGCGGAGCGACGCATCCGCCGGCTCTCCACGCTCTACGCCGCGCTGTCGAAGGCCAACGAGGCGATGGCGCGCACGCGCGGCACCTCGGCACTGCTGCAGCAGGTTTGCGACATCGCCGTTGCGCACGGCGGGTTTCACCTGGCGACGGTCGGCCTGATCGACGAAGCGGCGCACTGCGCGCGTACCGTGGCCGCGGCTGGCGAGACGTATGGTTTCCTCGACCACGTCGTGCTGGGCCTGGGCGATGACGACCCGCGCCGCGAAGCGCCGTCGCGCATCGCGATGCGCGAGAACCGCCCGTACATCAGCAACGACCGCGAGCACGATGCGCGCACGCCGCCGCTGCCGCATCCGGCGGCCCGCGCAGCCGTGAAATCCACGGCCGCGTTCCCGCTGCATCAGGAAGGCCGGGTGATCGGCTTCCTCACCGTGCACGCGACGGAGATGGATTACTTCGACGCCGAGATGACGGATCTGCTCCAGCTCCTCGCCACCGACCTCTCGTTTGCCCTCGACACGATGGCGAGCAACGCGCGGCGCGAGCAGGCGGAGGGGGCGCTGCGCCAGCTCAACGCGACGCTCGAGCAGAAGGTCGAGGAGCGCACGCTGTCGCTGCAAGCGGCCAATCGCGAGCTGGAGGCGTTCGGCTATTCGGTGTCGCACGACCTGCGCGCGCCGCTGCGCGCGATCGGCGGCTTCACCGAGTTGATCGTCGAATCGCATCAGGACCGCCTCGACCACGAGGCACGCGGTTACCTCGAGCGCGTGCGCGCCGCCGCACAGCGCATGTCGCGCCTCATCGACGACCTCATGAACCTGTCCCGCGTGGCACGCCAGCCGCTCGCCCGCGAGCCGCTCGACGTCAGCCGCCTCGCGGCCGAGGTGGTCGCCGAGCTGCAGGAGAACGATCCGCAGCGCGCGGTGCAGGTGCGCATCACGCCCGCCCTCACGGCGCACGCGGACCGCGGCCTCGCACAGATCGTCCTGGCCAACCTGCTGGGGAATGCGTGGAAGTTCACGGCCAAGCGCACGGGCCCCGCGATCAGCGTCGGCCTCACCGAGCGCGCCGGCCGGCGGATGTATTTCGTGCGCGACAACGGCGCCGGGTTCGACATGCAGCACGCGGACAAGCTGTTCGCGCCGTTCCAGCGCCTGCACGCCGAGCAGGAATTCGCCGGCACCGGCATCGGACTCGCGCTGGTGCAGCGCATCGTGCAGCGCCACGGCGGCAGCGTGGAAGTCGAGTCCCTGGAAGGGCAGGGCACGACCATCTATTTCAGCCTGGGGCCCGACGCGCCCACCTGAACCGCAGCACTCAGGCGATGCGGTCGATCCACGCGACGAGCCGGTCGCACAGATCGGCGCGCATCTGGGCATCCCGCCCGCCGGCGCGCGCGGAGACGTGGAACGAATGGTCCGCCGCCGGAAAAACGTCGAGCGTCGCGCGTGAGGCGAGGCGCGCGACTACCGGTCGCAGCAAGCCCAGGTCGGCCAGCTCGTCGCGCTCGCCCTGCAGGAACAGCATGGGAATGTGGACGTCGGCAAGGTGCGCGGCACGGGTGTCGGCCGGCTTGCCCGGCGGATGCAGCGGAAAGCCCAGAAACGCCAGGCCGACCACGCCGGCAAGTGGCGCGAGCGCCTGCGCTTGCGACGTCATCCGTCCGCCGAACGATTTGCCGCCCGCCACCAGCGGCAGGCCGCGCAGCTGCCGCGCCGCCTCGTCCACCGCCGCGCGCACGGCTGCATGCGCGACCGGCGGCCGGTCCGGACGCTTGGCGCGCTGCTCCATGTACGGAAACTGGTAGCGCAGGCAGGCGACGCGGCGCTCGACGAGCAGCTGCGCGATCGCAGTCATGAACGGATGCGCCATGCCGGCGCCTGCGCCGTGCGCGAAGACGAAGCCGGCGCGCGGATCGGGCGGCGCGTCGAGCAGCGCCGATACGCTGGCACCTTCGGGCAGCGCGATACGCAGCGGCGATGAAGTGACCAAGCGCGCGGACGCCGCGCCGGTCACTGGGGCGGCTGTGGCACGTAGCGGTCGAAATTGCGCTCGTATTCGCGAAAATTGTCGCGCAGCATCTTGCCGAACTGGTCCGTCAGGTAGGCGACCGCTTCCTCGCGCCGTGCACCGAGTGCCTCGGCGCTGGTGGTGCCCGCCGCGAGGACGAAGACGTTGAAGCGCGCCGCGGCGAACAACGTGGCCGCTGCGACCTTGGTGCGGGGCGCGTCGTCGCATTGCGCGTTGGCCGCGTGGATGACGGCGTCGGCGACGGCCCAGAACTGCTGATCGGGTTGTGGGGTGCTCATGCCACCCATTCTAGACGACGCGACTAGCGCAGCAGGAGCGCGAGCCCGCGTTCGAGCGCCTGCTGGAGCGCCGGCAGGGCGAACGGCATGGCGAGCAGCAGCATCACGAGGCCGACGGCGAGCGTCACGGGAAAGCCGACGGCGAAGAGGTTCAGCTGGGGCGCCGTGCGCGTCAGCACGCCAAGCGTCAGGTTCACGAGCAACAGTGCGCCGACCACGGGAAGCGAGATGGCGACGCCGGTCGCGAACAAGCCGCCGCCCGCGCTCACCAGGCGCATCGCGTCCAGGGCCTTCCACCCCGTCGGCCCGACGGGCATCACGGTGAACGAGTCCACCATCGCGGCGATGAGCGCCAGGTGGCCGTTGATCGCGAGGAAGACCAGCATCAGGATGAGCGAGAGAAAGCCGCCCACGAGTGGCGTCTGCTCCGCGTTGAGCGGATCGACGAACGCCGCGAACGACAGTCCCATCTGCAATCCGATGAGATCGCCCGCCAGGGTCACGGCCGCGAACACGAGCTGCATCGCAAGACCGATCGCGAGGCCGACCAGGACCTGCTGGAAGACGAGCACCATGCCCGCGACCGAGAACGGCGAGACGAACGGCGCCGCCGGCAGCGCCGCGCTCACCACGAACGTGATGCCGAACGCGAGGCCGATGCGCACCATGACCGGCACGCTCTCGTGCGAGAACAGCGGCGCGCTGGACATGAGCGCCAGGATGCGCAGGAACGGGTAGAGGAAGGCCGCGAGCCAGACCTCGATGTCGGCGGCGGTGAAGGAAATCATCGGGCGCCCGTCGTCCCCGCGAAAGGGGCCCTGCTACACCAGGCGATCCCCGCGAAAGCGGGGACCCAGTGTCGTTGAAATTGCGGCCACAAGCGCACAAGCAAGACTGTCAGGGAAGCCGCTGAATCCCTGCCTGCGCAGGGACGACGGGCAAGCCATTACCCGATCACCTGCGGGATGCTGGTGAAGAGCCGCTGCACGTAGTCGACCAGCAGCGCAAGCATCCACGGACCTGCGAGCACGAGCGCTGCGAACATCGCGAGCAGCTTGGGGATGAACGAGAGGGTCGCCTCGTTGATCTGCGTGGCGGCCTGGAACACGCTGACGACGAGGCCCACGACGAGGGCCGTGAGCAGCAGCGGCGCGGATACCAGCGCCGTGATCCACAGGGCCTGCTGCGCGAGGGTGAGGACCGTTTGCGGGGTCATCGGAACGCGCCGTCAGCCGAAGCTCGCGATGAGCGAGCCGATGAGCAGGTTCCAGCCGTCGACCAGGACGAACAGCATGAGCTTGAACGGCAGCGAGATCAGCACCGGCGAGAGCATCATCATGCCCATCGACATGAGCACGCTCGCGACCACCATGTCGATGATGACGAACGGGATGAACACCATGAAGCCGATCTGGAAGGCCGTCTTCAACTCGCTCGTCACGAACGCGGGCACGAGCACGCGCAGCGGGACATCGGCGCGTGCCGCCGGCGCGGGCTGGCGGGCAAGCCGCAGGAACAGCGCCAGATCGGGCTCGCGGGTCTGCTTCAGCATGAACGCCTTGAGCGGCACCTGGGCACGGTCGAACGCCTGCGACGCGTCGAGCTTCTGCTGCGTGTAGGGAACGTAGGCGTCGTCGTAGATGCGATCGGCCACCGGCGCCATGACGAACATCGTGAGGAACAGCGAGAGCCCGATGATCACCAGGTTGGGCGGCGACGCCTGCGTGCCGAGCGCATGGCGCAACAGCGACATGACGATGACGATGCGCGTGAACGCCGTCATGAGCAGCAGCACGGCCGGAAGGAATGCGAGCGCCGAGAGGAAGAGCAGCGTCTGCACCGGCAACGAGTAGCTCTGGCCGCCATTGGGCGCCGGCACGCTGTTGAAGAGCGCGAGATCGCTCGCCTGCGCAAGCGCCTCGGGCGCCGCCAACGCACACACGAATGCGGTCACGAGCGCGGCCAGGCGCGGCATGGAAAGCCGGTGCGTCATGATTGCGGAGGCTCGTGCTGGCCGCGCGCACGCGCCAGCAACGCGGTGAACGCCGTGGCGGGCGAGGACGCCGGTGGCGGCAGCTCCCCGCGCGGCAGCGTTGCGAGGCCGCGCACGCTGCCGGGCGCGACACCGACGAGCAGCCATTGCTCGCCGACTTCGAGCAGCACGACGCGCTCGCGCGTGCCGAGCGCCTGGCTGCCGACCACGCGCAGTGGACCGGACGTGCCGCCACGCGTGGGTGACAAGCGCCGCATCACCCAGCCGACGGCGAATATCAGCGCGAGCACGACCAGCAGGCCGAGCGTGGCGCGCAGCAGGCCGCCGCCGTCCGGCGTCAGGTCTGCCGTGTCGGCGGCGAGCGCGAGCCGCGGCACGAGGCCGCACAGCAGGGCGGCCCGACGCATCATCGATTGAGCTTGCGCATGCGCTCGGACGGCGTGACGATGTCCGTCAGGCGGATGCCGAACTTCTCGTTCACCACCACGACTTCGCCCTGCGCGATGAGACAGCCGTTGACGAGGACGTCCATCGGCTCGCCCGCCAGGCCGTCGAGCTCGACCACCGAGCCTTGCGCCAGCTGCAGGATGTGGCGGATGGGAATCTTGGTGCGCCCGAGCTCGACCGTCAGCTGGACCGGGATGTCCATGATGAGGTCGATGTCGTTCACGACGCCCACGGGCGTCGGCCCGCCGGCAGCGAGCTTGTTGAAGATTGGCGCGGGCTCCGCGGTTGCCGTGGCGGTTGCGCCTTCTGCGGCTTGCGGCTGCCAGTCGGTCGGCGTGGTCTTCGTGTCGCTAAGCATGGCTGCCTCCTGCAGGAACTTCAGGCTCGCGGTTGAGCATGCGCTCGACCCGCAATGCGTATTGCCCGTTGCGGATGCCGTATGTGCATTCCATGACCGGCACGCCGTCGACGTGCGCCTCGATCGTGGGCGGGATGTCGATCGGAAGGATGTCGCCGGGGCGCAGGTGCGTGAGGTCCTTGAGCCTGAGCGTCGACCCGCCGAGGCAGGCAACGAGCTCGACTTCCGCCGACTGCACCTGCGTGGCGAGCGTGCGGGCCCAGCGGCGGTCCGGCTCGGCGTGATCGCCGGGGATCGGGCTGTAGATCAGGTCGCGGATGGGCTCGAGCGTGGAATAGGGGATGCAGATGTGGAATTCGCCGCTGCCGCCGCCGAGCTCGAGCGTGAAGGTCGAGACCACGACGATTTCGGTGGGCGTGGCGATGTTCACGAACTTCGTCTGCATCTCGGAGCGCACGTACTCGAACTCGAGCGGGTACACGCTGCTCCACGATTTCTGGTAGTCGGCCATCATCACCTCGAGCATGCGATGGATGATCCGCTGCTCGGTGGGTGTGAATTCGCGGCCTTCGGTGCTGGTCTGGAACCGTCCGCCGCCGCCGAAGAGGTTGTCCACGATCAGGAACACGAGCGTGGGCTCCATGACGAACAGCGCGCTGCCGCGCAGCGGCTTCACCTGCGTGATGTTGAGGTTCGTCGGCGTCGTGAGGTGCCGCACGAACTCGCCGTACTTGATGACGCGGACCGATCCGATGCCGATCTCGGGACTGCGCCGCATGAAGTTGAACAGGCCGATGCGCAGGAGCCGTGCGAAGCGGTCGTTGATGATCTCGAGCGTGGGCATGCGCCCGCGCACGATCCGCTCCTGCGTCGCCAGGTCGTACGGGCGCACGCCGTCGACGGGCGTTGCCTGGCCGCCCGCCGCATCGTCCGGGCCGACGCCCTTCAGCAGCGCGTCGACTTCGTCCTGGGTGAGGTACTCGTTGGCCACGGCAGCGCTACTGGATGACGAACGCGCCGAGGAAGGCGCCGGTGATGCCGCGATCGGGGTCCGTGCCCGGAATCGACGCACGCGCCGCGCCCACCAGCTCCTCGACGAGCTTCTGCTTGCCTTCCGCCGTTTGCAGCTCGCTCGGACGCTTCGCGGAGAGCAGCAGCAGGATGCGGTTGCGGATCACCGGCAGATAGACCTTGACGTGGTCGACCGCCTTGTCGTCGGCGACCTGGTAGACCACCGATAGCTGCAGGTAATGGTCGCCGTTCTCTTCGGCGAGATTGACGGTGAACGGCTCGAGCGTATGGAACACCGGCGGCTTGATCGCCGCCGGCTTCGCCTCCGCTTCATGCGCGCGCCCGACGAACCACCAGGCGGCTCCGCCGCCTGCGCCGCCCAGCACGAGCAGCAGGACGAGCGCGAGCATGAGCTTGGATTTCTTTTTCTTGCCGGCCGGCACGGCGTCGGCAGCCGTTGCGGCGAGGGTAGCGGTCTTGGCCACGATGCGTGAGTCTCGTCGGATGAGAAAGGTCGAGTGTCGGGATCGATTATCGAAGCCGGGCTATCCGCGACATGCCTCGAATACGCGCGCTTAAGGCGCGCTTTTCGGGAGGGCTGATCGCGGCAGGAGCAGTCACGCGAACACGTCGACGAGCCGATTGGGCTGGCGGACGACGAGGTGGATCGTCTCGGCGGGCGCCGCGGCGCCGGCGGCGGGCGCCGCCATGCGCGTCGAAGCCCACATGTCGGGCCGCGCTTCGCGCTGCGAGGCTCCGTCGTGCACGCTTGCCTGGCCCAGCGTGATGCCCTGGGTGGCGAGGAGGTCGCGCAGCTGCGGCAGCGACTGCTCGAGCGCCGAGCGAGTCTCGGGGCTGGCCGCGACGATCTGCACCGACGCCTGGTCGGCGCGCAGCTCCACGCGCACGTGCACGGGGCCGAGCTCGGCAGGATTGAGCCGCAGCTCGGCGCGCTCGTTGCGCGTGAGCACGATCTGCGCGAGCTTGCTCACGGTCTCGTCCTGCCAGCCGGGCGTGAAGGCCGGGGCTGCAACGGTTTCGACGACCGTTGCAGGTGCGGTCGCCAGTGCCGGCGTGCCAGCGGGCTGTGGCACCGCTGCAACCGCCTCCAGCGTCCCCTTGGATGCAGCAGGCTTGTCGGGCATGGCGACGATCGGTGCAGCCAGCAGCGCCGCGAGCGCGGTCGCTGCGGACGCTGGTTCCGCGTGCGTCTTGCCCCCGCTGCCGGGCGCGCCATTCGACGCTGGGTCGGTGGTGAGCGCGGGCGCCTGCGATGCCTGCGTGTCGCGGTGCGCATCGGCATGCGCCGTCGCCGTCGCCGTCGAGGCGGTGAAGCCCGTCGGTGCGCGCGTGGTCCGTTCGTCGCGGGCGCCGGGCGCCGACGACGCCCCCGCGAGCGCAGGTTTCTCGCTTTCCGTGCCGTGGCCGAGCGCGCGGCGCACGCCGGCACCGGCCGCCGCGAGGCGCGCTGCGGCGGGTCCCTCGGTACCGATGATGGTCACGAGGTTGCCCGGTTGTACAGCCGCACCGTTCACAGGCGGCAGAGGAAGCGCCAGCAGCGGGGCGTCGGCGGTCGCGGCCGCATCGTCCTTCGCGGGCCGCATGCTCGGTTCGTCGGATGCCGCCGCGTCCTGCACGTTGGCCGCGGCAAGCAGCAACTGCGTGAACATGTCGAGCGAGGCGTCGTCGTCCTGCGCGCGCGCCGGACGTGCGTGGAGGTTGCCGTGCGGTGCATGGGCAGGTGGATCGAAGGCGATCGGCATGGCGATCTCCGGCTAGCGCTCGGATTCCGAGGGCGTGCCCGTGTGCGCGCGTGAGCGCGCGGACCATTCATCGGTGAGCTTCTGCGCGCGGCGCTGCTCGTCGCGCGCGATGCCCGTGAGGTGACGCTCGTCGAGAACCTGGAACGATTCGACACGCTGATGCTCGGACGTCCATTGCGCTTTCGCGCCGTTGACGCTTTGCTCGGCGGCGCCGAGGATCTCCGTCTGCTGCCCGATCGCGCGCTCGAGCTGTGCAAGGAACGCCTGGTAGTTGCGCAGCCCCGACGGGTCGATGCCCGTGCGTGCCGCCTGCGCGAGGCGCGCCTCGTAATCCGCCCGGTACCCCGCCAGCATCTCGAGCCGCCTGGCGGCGTCGTCGCGCTCGCGTGTGAGGGTCGCCAGGCGCTGCGCATGGGCATCGCGCCGCTTGGCGGCGACGTCCTTCAGCCGCTCCCACGGCGGCGTGCGCGTCGTCATTGCAGGGCTCTGGCGCCGACGGCCGGCTGCGCGAGCAGCGCGTCGAGGGCGCGCCACGCGTCGCCATAGCCCACGCGTGCATTCATGTCCTGGGTGAGGAACGCCTCCATGCGCGGATACAGCGCGATCGCCTGGTCGAGCAGGGGATCGGAGCCGGCCACGTACGCGCCGACGCTCACCAGGTCGCGGTCGCGGCGATAGCGCGCATACAGCTGCCGGAAGCGGCGCACCCGTTGCATCTGCTCGGACGTGACGAGGTTGTGCATGGCGCGGCTGATGGACGTCTCCACGTCGATGGCCGGATAGTGGCCCTGCTCGGCCAGGTCGCGCGCGAGCACGATGTGGCCGTCGAGGATGGCGCGCGCCGCGTCGGCGATAGGGTCCTGCGGATCGTCACCTTCGGTGAGCACCGTGTAGAACGCGGTGATCGACCCGCCGCCTTCGGTGCCGTTGCCGGCGCGCTCGACGAGTTGCGGCAGCCGTGCGAACACCGAGGGCGGATAACCCTTCGTCGCCGGCGGCTCGCCCACCGCGAGGGCGATCTCGCGCTGCGCCATCGCGTAGCGCGTGAGCGAATCCATGAGCAGCAGGACGTGGCGCCCCTGGTCGCGGTAGTGCTCGGCGATCGCCGTGGCGTAGGCGGCACCCTGCAGCCGCAGCAGCGCGGGGGCATCGGCGGGTGCCGCCACCACGATCGAGCGCGCCCGGCCTTCCGGCCCGAGGATCTGCTCGACGAATTCCTTCACCTCGCGCCCGCGCTCGCCGATCAGGCCGACCACGATCACGTCGGCGTTGGTATAGCGGGCCATCATGCCGAGGAGCACGCTCTTGCCCACGCCGCTGCCGGCGAACAGCCCGAGCCGCTGGCCCCGGCCCACGGTGAGCAGGGCGTTGATCGCGCGCACGCCGACATCGAGGGTCGTGTCGATCGCCGCACGCTCGATCGGGTTGATGGGCCGGCTTTGCAGCGAGCGGGTCGCGGTGTGCTGCAGCGGACCCTGGCCATCGAGCGGGCGGCCCGCGCCGTCGAGCACGCGCCCGAGCAGGGCATCGCCGACGGGCAGGCGCTTCGCATAATCGCTTGCACGCCGCAGCGGATGCCACGGCACGCCGAGGCGCGGACGCGGGTGGCGCGGCTCGAGGGGCCGCACCGACGCGCCGGGGTACACGCCGGAGAGCTCGCTGATCGGCATGAGGAACAGGCGCTCGCCGGAGAAGCCGACGACTTCGGCCTCGACGCTGCCCGTGCCGCGCTGCTCGATCAGGCAGACGCTGCCGATCGGCACCTTCACGCCCACGGTTTCCATGATGAGACCCGCCACGCGCGTGAGCTTGCCGCGGATCTCCACCGTGCCCGCATCGCGCGCGCGCCGCTGGCACTCGGCCATGAAGTCGCTGCACGTCTCGCGGAAGTCAGACGGGCTCGAGCCAGTCATCGGAGCGGCCGAGCGCTGCGAGCAGCCGGCGCCAGCGGGAGGGAATCGTGACGTCGATCTCCGATTGCTCGGTCTCGACGAGGCAGCCGCCCGGTGCGATCGAGGCATCGGGCAGGATCTGGCAACGGTTGGCGAATTCGCCCTCGCCCAGGAACGTGCGCACGATCTGCACGTCGCTCGGGTTCAGCATGATCTCCACGCGCTGCGTCGACTGCGGCAATTGCTTGAGCGCGGCGCTGACGATCGGCAGGATGAATTCGCGGCGCACCGCGAGCGCTTCGCCGACCAGCTGCCGCGCGATGACCAGCGCAAGATCCAGCACTTCGTCGCAGAGGCGCTGCTCGTGGTCGCCGGCGGCATCGGCGAGCGTGGTCAGCAGGGCGGCCAGGCGCGCACGCTCCTCGCCGGCCGCCGCCATGCCCGCGGCGTAGCCCGCTTCGCGGCCTTCGTGCTGCGCATCCGCGCGCGCTTGCACAAGCGCCGCCGCATCGTCGGCCGCCGCATCCACCTGCGGGGCGGCCAGCGACGCGAGCTCCCAGCGCCGGTACGCCGACATGCGGCCGCGATCGACAGGCTCAGACGAACTGGTCGTCACCCTTGCCTCCCATCACGATCTGGCCTTCCTCGGCCATGCGGCGCACGACCTTGAGGATTTCCTTCTGCTCCGCCTCGACCTCGGAAACCCGGACGGGACCCTTGGCCTCGAGGTCGTCGCGCAGCATCTCGGCAGCACGTTGCGACATGTTCTTGAAGATCTTGTCGCGCAGCTCCTGGTTGGCGCCCTTGAGCGCAACGATGAGCGATTCCGACTGCACTTCGCGCAGCAGCGCCTGGATGCCGCGATCGTCGATGTCGAGGAGGTTCTCGAACACGAACATCTCGTCGAGGATCTTCTGCGCGAGATCGGCGTCGAACTCGCGCACCGCCTCGATGACCGCGGTCTCGTGGGTGGTGCCGAGGAAATTCAGGATCTCGGCCGCGGTGCGCACGCCGCCGAGCGCCGACTTCTTCACCGAATCGGTGCCCGTCAGCAGCTTGCCCAGCACATCGTTGAGCTCGCGCAGCGCGGTCGGCTGGATGCCGTCGAGGGTGGCGATCCGCAGCACGACGTCGTTGCGCAGCTGCGGGGTGAAGTTGTTGAGGATATCGGACGCCTGGTCGCGCTCGAGGTGCACGAGGATCGACGCGATGATCTGCGGATGCTCGTTGCGGATCAGCTCCGCCACGTTCGTCGGCGCCATCCAGCGCAGGCTTTCGATGCCGCTCGCATCGCCGCTTTGCAGGATGCGGTCGAGCAGGTAGGCCGCCTTGTCGTCGCCGAGCGCGCGCGTGAGCACCGAGCGGATATAACCGTCGGCGTCCATGCCAATCGATGTCTCGCGCTCGGCGTTATTGTGGAACGCTCCGAGCACCTGGTCGATGCGATCGCGCGTGACGCCGCCGAGCTTGGCCATCGCCTGGCCGATCTTCTGCACTTCTTTCGGCGCCAGGTACTTGAACACCTGCGCCGCTTCCTCTTCGCCGAGCGACATGAGGAGGATGGCGCTGTTGGTGAGGCCCGCTTCACTCATCGCGGCTCACCCAGCCCTTGACCACGTTGGCGACGACCTTGGGATCGTCACGCGCCAGCTGGCGCGCGCGCTGCAGCTGGTCGAAGGTTGCCGCGGCCGACGCGCCAGGCGCCTCGGGTGCCGGCAAGGGCAGCGGCGCAATCGCTTCGACGCGTGCCGCCGCCGCGCGCAACATCGGCCGCACGACGCCAAAGAAAAGGTAGGCGACGAGCGCGGCGAACAGGACGTACTTGCCGATCTCCTTGGCCATGCTCTGCGTTTCGGGCTGCTTCCACAACGGCAGCTCGACGACCGCCTCGCGCTCCGGCTCGTTGAAGGCGGCGTTGACCACGTTGACGGAGTCGCCGCGCTCCTTGCTGAAGCCCATCGCCTCGCGCACGAGCGCGTTGATCTGCTCCATCTCCTTGTCGGACAACGGCGCCGTCGTCACCTTGCCGCCTGCGTCGGCGGCCTGGCGGCGATGGTTGACCACCACCGCGGCCGTCATGCGGCGCAGGCCGCCCACCTGCGCGCGCGTGTGCTCGATCTTCTTGTCGACCTCGTAGGCGATCGTCTCGTCCTTGCGCGTGCTCGACGGCGCGGACGAGTTGGATGCGGATACCTGCGTCGCGGGCTTGCCGTCGATCTGCGCGACGCCCGCGGCGGGCGGTTGATTGGTCAGCGCGCCGGGCACGCCGCCCGTGGAAGCGCTGCCCGTGGTCTGCGACTGGCTGCTCTGCTGCGTGCGCAGCGCTGCCGTCTTCGGATCCTGATTGGGCTTGAAGCTCTCCGCCACCGACTCGTTGCGCGTGAAGTCGATGTCGGCCGTCACGGCGACGCGCACGTTCGCGCGCCCTACCATCGGCTCGAGGATGTCCGTGATGCGCTGGATCGTCGCCTGCTCGACCTGCTTGACGTAGCCCAGCTGCGCCGGGTCGAGCCCGTTGTCCGTGGCGTCGCGCCGCTGCGAGAGGAGGCTGCCGTTCTGGTCCACGATGCTGACGTGGTCGATCGTCAGCTCGGGCACGCTGCTCGCGACGAGGTGCGCGATGCCGTTCACCTGCGCGTTGTCGAGCGTGCGGCCCGCGTGCATCGTCAGCAGCACGGAGGCCGTCGGCTGCTGCGCCTCGCGCAGAAACACCGATTGCTTGGGCAGGGCGAGATGCACGCGCGCCGACTGCACGGCGGACAGCGACTGGATCGAGCGCGCGAGCTCGCCTTCGAGGCCGCGCTGGAAGTTCATCTGCTCCTGGAATTGCGTCGCCCCGAATTTCTGGTTGTCGACCAGCTCGTAGCCAACGATGCTGCCTTTGGGCAGGCCCTGAGACGCCAGGCGAAGACGCGTCTCGTGCACCTGCGCAGCCGGGACCAGGATGACGGTGCCGCCCTCGCCGACCTTGTAGGGGACGTTGAGCGGGCCCAGCGCGGCGATGATCGCGCCGCCATCGCGGTCGGACAGGTTGCTGTAGAGCACCCGGTAGTCGGGGGTCTGGGCCCAGAGCCAGGCGCCGATGGCCGCGGCGAGCGCGGCGGCGATGACGACGGCGAGCGTCAGGGTCTGCCGCGGCGGGAGCCGCGTCCAGGTCGCAAGCGTCGCGCCGGCGGACGGGGCGACGCTCACCGGTGAAAGGGCGGTCGCGGGTGCGGGCAATTGAGCAGTTTCGGCCACGGGTGGTCGGGGTTCGCGCAGGTTGCGGTGCGGCGATTATTGCGGCGGGCGCAGGGTGGCCAACCCGCGATTAGGGCGGTTTTTGCAGCGCATTTCGCACGCTCGCGGTTGCGTTGCGGGCGCTACAGTCGCCACCGTCCCAACGAGGGTGCGCGATGCGTGCCCCAGGAGCGCAACGATGGATCCGGTCGGCATGGAATCACTGCTGTCCAAGCTCAATGCGGCGCGCGAGGCGTTGTCGCAGGGCATCGGCCCGTCCGCTTCGCTCGGCAACGCCGGCAAGGCGGGCACGCCGAACGCGAAGGGCGTGGACTTCGGCGCGTTGCTGAAGGCGAGCGTCGACGGAGTCGACCACGCGCAGACGCAGGCAACGACGCTCGCGAACCGGTTCCAGCTCGGCGATCCCAAGGTGAGCCTCGAAGAGACCATGGTGGCCGTGCAAAAAGCGAGCC
>DATILY010000074.1:0-21603 GCA_035475895.1 Casimicrobiaceae bacterium
ATCGAGCCGGGCATCGCCGGGCGCGCATGGCAGGCGCTCGGCGCGAGCCTGCCGCGTCCTGCGGCCGTGCTCATCGCTTCAGCGCACTGGGAAACCACGCTGCCGATGGTCACGGGCAGCGCGCGGCCCGAGACGATCCACGACTTCGGCGGCTTTCCGCGCGACCTCTACGAGATCCGCTATCCCGCGCCGGGCGCACCGGAGCTCGCTGCGCGCACGACCGCGCTCCTGAAGGACGCCGGCATCACGGCGGGCATCGACGGCTGCCGCGGTCTCGATCACGGCGCGTGGGTTCCGCTGCGCTGGATGTATCCCGACGCGTCGATTCCCGTCGTGCAGCTCGCCGTGCAACCGGGCCGTGGAACCGCACATCACCTCGCGCTCGGTCGCGCGCTCGCCCCCCTGCGCGACGAAGGCGTGCTCGTCATCGGCTCGGGCCATACGACGCACAACCTGCGCGATTTCATGGTCGACCGGCAGAGCGGCGCGCAGGGCGAGCCCGCGTCGTATGCGGCTTCGTTCGCCCATTGGGTGGACCAGCATCTGCGCGCGCACGACGACGACGCGCTGGTCGGCTATCGCGAGCGTGCGCCGCACGCTGCGCGCGCGCATCCCACCGACGAGCATTTCCTGCCGCTGTTCGTCGCGTATGGGGCCGGCGGCGCGCACGCGAAGATCGAGACGATCGTCGAAGGCTACGAGGGCCGCGCGCTCGCGCTGCATTCGTGGATGTTCGAGTAGTCCGCCATCGCGCGCCTTGTCCGGCCAAGTCCGACAGGCGAATGCGACCGGCACCGATCGTTTGTGCCCGCCCGCGCGCCTAGAGTGACGTCATCCGGCGAAGGAGGCTGACATGACGCTACGCACCCTGGGCCTTGCGGCAGCCGCCGCGGGCGCGCTCGCTATCGCGGGCTGTGCCACCCCCTATTACTACGACCAGCCGTATGCGTACGGCAGTCCCGGTCCCTACACCGTGTACGAGCGGCCCGCGCCCGTCGTCGCGCAACGCGTCGAATACGGCGTGGTGGAAGGCATCGACCTGTATCGCGACGGCTCCAACGCGCCGACCGGCCTGGGCGCCATCATCGGCGGCGTCGCGGGCGGGATCATCGGCCATCAGTTCGGCGCGGGGAGCGGGAATACCGCCGCGACGATCGGCGGTGCCGTGCTGGGCGGCCTCGCCGGCAACGAGGTCCAGCGCAGCAGCGCGCGCGACCATTACCGTATCCGCGTGCGCCTGGATTCGGGTGGCACGGTCGACGTGGCGGACGCCGGCGAAGGACAGCTGCGCGTCGGCGACCGCGTGCGCGTCGTGAACGGCCGCGTGTACCGGATGTAGCCATGGACGACAACGCACGCAGGCTCGAGCATCCGTTCGCTGCCGGCTGGTTCGTCGCCGGCCTCTACCTCTTCGGCATCGGCATCGCGGCATCGATCGGCACCATGGCGCTTGCGCTCGTGCCGCAGATGCAGACGCTCGCCGCCATCACGCTGCTGTGCGCGATCTTCGGCGCGCTCGTCAGCGCGCTGGGCATCCGGCTCTACCATCCCGTGCGCTGGCGCGCGCTGCAGGCCCAGCTGACGAGCCTCGGCGACTCGTTGCGCGACGCCACCGGCGCCATCGGCGAGCCGCGATCGGTCGCGTACGCACGCACGCCGGTGGAGCATCGGCGCGGATGAGCGCGCAGACGTTGAGCGTCCGGCACAACCCGGCGGGCGGTCGCTTCGAGGCGGACGTCGAGGGCGGCACCGCGCATGCCGACTATCGGATGCGCGGCGACGTCATGCAGATCGTGCACACCGAAGTCCCCGTCGCTGCGGAGGGCCGCGGAGTGGCCGGTCAGGTCGTGCGTGCGGCGCTCGCGCACGCCCGCACGCACGGGTTGCGGGTGCAGCCGATGTGCGGCTACGTGCGCGACTACATGCAGCGGCACCCCGAAACGCACGACCTCCTGCCAACGGCATAGCACCCGCACCCGCCGAGGCAATGCTCGGTTAAGCTTGCGCCATGGCAGCGGCCCGTCCGCGCGCCGTGTTGCCGCATGCGCTCGCCGACCGACATTGCCGATCCACGCGTCCAGCCGGCGCCCGAAGTGCGCCGCCGCTACCGCGGATGCCTGCTCGGCGGCGCGGTCGGAGACGCGCTGGGCGCGCCGGTCGAATTCATGTCGCTCGCCGAGATTCGCGCGCAGTTCGGCCGTGCCGGCATCACGGAATTCACCACGGCGTTCGACCGCAAGGGCGCGATCACCGACGACACGCAGATGACGCTGTTCACGGCGGAGGGCCTGTTGCGGGCCTACGTCCAGGACGGCGGGCGCGACGCGCGAAGCGTCATCGCCGCAGTGGCGCACGCCTATGCACGCTGGCTCACCACCCAGGGCGCCAAGCCCGGCGTGCCGGATTGCGATCTCGACGGCTGGCTGTTCGAGCAGCGCGACCTGCATGCGCTGCGCGTGCCGGCTTCCACCTGCATCACGGCCCTCCAGCGCATGCCCGCGCTCGGCGCACGCGCCGCCAACGACAGCAAGGGCTGCGCGGGCGCCATGCGCGTGGCGCCGGTCGGCTTGTGGTGTGCGCGTCTCGACGACGGCGTGGCGCCCGACCGCGTGGCCCGACGTGCGCTCGAGCTGGGCGCCGAGGTCGCGGGGCTCACCCACGGCCATCCGACGGCGCGCCTGGCCGCCGGCGCGTTTGCCGCATTGATTGCGCTGCTCGTGCGCGCCGTCGGGCTGCCGGTCGCGATCGATCGCGTGCGTGCGCTGCTCCCGCGCTACCCGGGCCACGAGGAGACCCTTGCGGCGCTGACCCGAGGCCAACGGGCCGGGCGCGAGGAGCACCTGCGACCGGAAGGCGTCGTGCAGCTCGGTGAAGGATGGAACGCCGAAGAAGCGCTGGCCATTGCCGTTGCGTGCGCGCTCAACGCGGACGATTTCGAAACCGGCGTGCGCCTGGCCGTCAATCACGACGGCGACAGCGATTCCACTGCCGCGATGGCGGGCAACCTCCTGGGCGCGCTGCACGGCCTCGATGCGATTCCGCAGCGCTTCATCGCGGGCCTGGAAGCGCGCCGCACGATCGCCGAAGTGGCGGATGACCTCGCCACGTTTCCCGACTGGCCGCTCGGCGAATTCGTCGCCGAAACCGACGCCAGCGACTACTATCGCAAGCGCTATCCCGGGAGCTGAGCATGTCGTTCACGCTGCGCTCGCTCGACCACCTCGTGCTGACCGTCGCCGACGTGCGCCGCACGACCGAGTTCTACACGCGCGTGCTCGGCATGTCCGAAGTGACGTTCGGCGAAGGGCGCAAGGCGCTCGTCTTCGGCCTGCACAAGCTCAACCTGCACGTGGCCGGCGCGGAATGGCAACCGCATGCGCGCGCGCCGGTGCCGGGCAGCGCGGACCTGTGCTTCCTCACCGCGACGCCGCTGCCGGCAGCCATGGCGCACGTGCGTGGATGCGGCGTCGCGATCGAGGAAGGGCCCGTGATGCGCACGGGCGCGATGGGGCCGTTGACGAGCTTCTACGTGCGCGACCCGGACGGCAACCTCATCGAGATCGCCAATCGCGCGGGCTAGCGGGCTCGCGCGCTAGTGCAGCCGCTGGCGCGACTTGCGCGCGGCGTCGGGCAGCTCGCGGCGCGACCCGCCGGACCGCGCATCGCCGACCCGCCGGCGCTCCTGCCAGAAGCGGAAGATCAGCACGGAGGCGACCGGCAGCTCGTCGACCAGGCTGGCACGCTTTTCCTTGTCGTCGATCCACTCGGCGAACTCGGGGTCCTGGTCGCCGAAGGCGAGCGCCTCGATCGGGAAGATCCAGTCGCGCGCATCCTGCGCGTCGTACAGCGGCTGCCATTCGTCGTCGCGCAGCTTCACCCCCGCCATGTAGCCCTCGCACCACGCGGACGCCTCGGGCGGGGTCTTGTCGTTGCGCGCCTTGTCGTCCGGCATGTAGAGCAACGGCTTGAAGCGCGTCGGCGATTCGCCGAGCGTGCGCTGGATGCCGACCATGTGCCGCAGCATCAGCGCCATGATGCGCTGCGCCTGCTCGTTGTCGGCGTACGCGGGGTTGGCGGTGCGCCCGCCGTCGCTCCACACCTGCGGCAGCCATTCGGACGGCTGGATGGCTTCGGGCCCGCTCACGATGGACGTGAGGAAGCCATCGAGCATCTCGAGGTCCATGCAATCCTGCGGCACGGCATCCGACGCGAGAAAGCCTTCGAGCTCGTCGAGCTCGGCGTCGGTGAGCGGTTCGTCCAGCGCGCGGGTTTCAGCCATGGTGAGTTCCGGTGGTGCGAGTCAGGCGCAACGCATCATCGCCGTTCGACGCGGGATTGGCAACGGCACGCGAAAGCGCGTGAACAAGGTTGAGCGCAAGCGCGAAGACGATCAGCGCACCCGCCTGATGCGCCGCCGCAAGGGGCAACGGCACGACATTGACGAGCGTGGCGATGCCGAGCGCGATCTGCGCGGCGACCATCGCGAGCAGCAGGCGCGCACCGATGCGTGCGCGACGCGGCATGTGCGCGCTGCGCTCGATGCGCCACCACAGCAGCGGCGTCGCGAGCGCGAGTGTCCAGGCGATCAGCCGGTGATCCAGCTGCACGGTCGCCATGTTCCAGAAGAAGTTCTTCCACGCCGGGTCGAGCATGAGCACTTCGGGCGGAATGACGTGCCCCTGCATCAGCGGAAAGGTGTTGTAGGCGAAGCCCGCACGCAGGCCGGCGACGAGCCCACCGCTCAGGACCATCGTGAACACGAGCGCGACGTAGGCGAGCGTCCACCGCCGTGTCGCGCGCCAGGGACGTTCCTCGCGCGCGGGTGCGCGGGGCGCGCGCAGCGACCATGCGGTCCACAGCATCGCAGCGAAGATCAGGAACGCGAGCCCGAGGTGCGCCGTCAGGCGGAACTGCGACACGCGCGGGTCGTCCACCAGGCCGCTCGCGACCATGTACCAGCCGAGCGCGCCCTGCGCTCCGCCCAGCAGGAAGATCAGCGCGAGCGGCCCCGCATAGCCGCGCGGCAGGCGCCGGCGCCACAGGAACCACAGGAACGGCACGAGGAACGCGACGCCGATCGCCCGGCCGAGCAGCCGGTGCGCGTATTCCCACCAGAAGATGCGCTTGAACGCGGCGAGCGACATGCCGGCATTGACCTGCCGGTATTCCGGCGTCGCGCGGTATTTGGCGAACGCGTCGTCCCAGTCGCGCTCGGAGAGCGGGGGAATCGTGCCGACGATGGGCTGCCATTCGGTGATCGACAAGCCCGCGTGCGTCAGACGCGTGATGCCGCCGACCACCACCATCGCGAAGACGAGCGCACAGCACGCCAGCAGCCACGCAGCGACGGTGCGCGACGCGCCGGCGGTGGGCGTCGCGGCGCGCGACGATGCGGACGCGAGCGCGCCGGTGAGCACGGTGGCCATGGTGCAATTTTACCGCGGACGGACGTGAGGCCTACGGACCGGCGAGCGGCTTGACGTCCACCTCGACGTCGATGGCGCCCGCGCGAGCGAATGTGAGCGTGAGCGGAAAGCGCTCGCCCGGACGCAGGGGCGCCTTGGGATCGACGATCATCGCGTGCAACCCGCCCGGCACGAGCTCCACGCGGCCGTGCGCCGGAACGTCGACGCGCGCCACTTCGCGCATGCGCATCATGCCGCCTTCGTGGCTCATGGTGTGCAGCTCCACCGCCGCGGCCGCCGGCGAGCGCGCGCCCACCAGCTGGTCGGGAAGCGCGCCGCGGTTGTCGATGGTCAGGTAGGCGGCCGCCGTGCGCGCGCCGGGCGGCGTCGCGCGCGCGTAAGCGTTCACGATGCGCACGTCGAGCGGCGCGCCGGCGCCGGCAGCCAGCGCGCAGGACGCCAGCAACAGGACCAGCGCGAGCGGGCGTGGTTGCATCACGGGCAACATTCTACCGGCTCGCACCGCGGGACTCCGCGCCCCGAGTGCAGTAGCATCGCGGGATGCTCGTGACGCACCCGCTGTCGGAGGGCTTCGGCGTCGAGGTCGAGCACCTCGACTTGTCGCAGCCGATGGATCACGCCACCTTTGCAGCGGTGCACGACGCTTTCTTCGCGGGCCAGGTGCTCATCGTGCGCAGCCAGCGCCTCAGTCCGGCGGAATTCCTGGCGTGGGCGCGCCGCTTCGGCCCGCCCGAGCCTCACGTCATCGACCAGTTCCACCATCCCGACGACCCGAATATCCTGATCCTGTCCAACGTGGTGATGGACGGCAAGCCGAGCGGGCTGGCCGACGCCGGAACTTACTTCCACACCGACTATTCCTACCTCGCCGCGCCCGCACGCGCGACCACGCTGCATTCCATCGAAGCGCCGCCGGTCGGCGGCGACACGGTCTTCGCCAACCAGTATGCGGCGTACGACGACCTGCCCGATGCCATGCGGCGCCGCATCGACGACCTCGTCGCGATCCATCATTACGGCAACCGCCACGACCTCGACGAGGCGAGCCGCACCGTCGCATCGGTGCTCACGGGCGACCAGAAGGCGAAGATGCCGCTGATCACTCATCCGATCGTGCGGCGGCATCCGGTCACCGGACGCAAGGCGCTCTACGCCGTGTCGGGGAGCTCGTTCGGCATCGTCGGCATGCCCGACGACGAGGCACGCGACCTGCTCGACGAGCTGGCCGCTCACGCGACCCAGCCCTGCTACCTGCTGAGCGTGAGCTATGGCGTCGGCGACGTCGTCATCTGGGACAACGCCTCGCTGCTGCACCGGGCGACGCTGATGGATCCGCAATACGCCCGCACGCTGTGGCGCATCACCATCAAGGAGCCGGCACCAGCCGGCGCGGCGACCGGCGTGCTCGCATCGACTTTCGCCCGCGGGATGTGATGCGCATCCGCACCCAGCTCGTCCTCCTCGTCGTCGCTGCGCTGCTGCCGATCGCCGTCTTCGCCGTCGTCATGACGCTGCAGTTCTGGGACCTGCAGCGCGACGCCTACGAGGAACGGTTGCTCGAGCGCGTGCGCGCGCTGCGCCTTGCGCTCGACATCGAGCTCGGCGCCACCGTCAACTCGCTGCAGTCGATCAGCCGCTCACAGTGGCTCGAAACCCCGCCGAGCGACGCGATGATGAACAATCTCGAGCGGCTCGTGAACTCGCAGCCCAGCTGGTCGGTCATCGGCGTGGTCGGTGCCGACGGCACGACGCTCGGCATGGCGCACAAGCCCGCCTTCGCCAGCGCGATCACCGCCGACCTGCGCACGATCGGTGACGTCATGTCGCGCAACGCGTCCGTCATCTCGAACCTGCTCGTCACGAGCGACGGGCAGGCGCACGTGACCTTCGTGGCCGTGCCCGTGACACGCGACGGGCATGTCCAGGCGGTGCTGTACGTGGCGATCGAGCATCGCGTGTGGCTCGATTTTCTCCGCCGCTATCCGATCGCCCAGGATGCGACGCTCACCCTGAACGACCGTGACGGCCTGGTGATCGCGCGCACGCTCAACGACGAGCGCTGGGTCGGCAAGCCGTCGAATGCCACTTACTGGACGCGCACCCAGGAGACGCCCGAGCGCGCCTTGCGCAACACGGGGCTCGAAGGCCAGTCGTTCTACACAGCGTACAGCCGCTCGCCGGTATCCGGATGGGTGCTGGGCACTGGCGTGCCGCGGCAAGATGTGGAGTCGGCCCTGCGCGGGTCGACCCTCGTCATCCTCGCGGGCTTTGCGGCGGCGGCGCTGGCCGCGATCCTGCTCGCATTCATCTTCGGCCGGCGCATCGCCAACGGCGTCACCGGGCTGGCGACCGCGGCACGCAGCCTCGCCGATCCGCTCGGCACCGCCGACCCGCCACGTGCGTCGGCACGACGGAGCTACAACGAGGTCGACGTCGTGCGCGACGCGCTCGTCGATTCGCGCGCACGGCTGCGCGAGCGCGAGGAGTCGCTCAACGACGCCATGGCGCGCGAGGCGCAGGCGCGCGCAGCGGCCGAGCATGCCAACGTGGCGAAGGATCAGTTCCTGGCGATGCTCGGCCATGAGCTGCGCAATCCGCTGTCCGCCATCTCGAACGCCGCCGCACTGCTCGACCGCACGAACGACGAGGCGGTCGCCGCCCGCATGCGGTCCATCATCGCGCGGCAGGTGCAGCACCTGGTGCGCATCGTCAACGACCTCCTCGACGTGGCGCGCGTCACGTCCGGCAAGGTCGTGCTGGCCAAGAGCGTCGTCGATCTCGCCGTGGTGGCCGTGCACGCCATCGAAGCGCTGAAGGACGCCGACCGTTTCGTCGGGATTTCGCTCGACGTGCGGGTGGAGACGGCACCCGTGCTCGGCGACGACACGCGCCTCGAGCAGATCGCGACCAATCTCATCGAGAACGCGTGCAAGTACACGCCGGCCGGCGGCCACGTGCAGGTGCGGGTCGGCGTGCGGGACGGCCAGGCCGAGCTGTGCGTGACCGACGACGGGTCGGGCATCGCGCCCGACCTCATGCCGCACGTGTTCGAGGTGTTCGTGCAGGGCGAGCGCACGCTCGACCGCGCGCAGGGCGGGCTGGGCCTCGGCTTGCCGGTCGTCAAGCGCCTGGTCGAGCTGCATGGCGGCACGGTCACCGCGTCCAGCGAAGGCGTGGGATGCGGCTCGCGCTTCATCGCCCGCTTTCCGCTGTACGTCGGGCGCACGCTGTCCACGGAGACCATCATCACGCCCCCGCCCACGGGGCAGCTGCGCGTGGCGGTCGTCGAGGACCATGCCGACACGCGCGAGTCGATGCGCATCATGCTCGAGGACGAAGGCCACGCCGTGGCGCTCGCGACCGATGGACCGTCCGGTGAAGCGCTGCTATTGCGCACGCGGCCGGATGTCGCGCTGATCGACATCGGCATGCCGGGCTTCGACGGGCTCGAGCTCGCGCGGCGCGTGCGCGCGGCCGACCCTGGGCACCGCATCCGGCTGATCGCGCTCAGTGGCTACGGCAGCGCCGAGGATCGCGCGGCCGCGCTCGCGGCGGGCTTCGACGACTACATGGTGAAGCCGTTCGACCTCGCCCGCTTTCGCATGTGGGTCTCGGGCTCGGTGCTCGACGCCACGACGTAGCGATCAGCGCACCGCCGCGAGCGCGGCGAACAGCGGCACGTCCAGCGCGCGCTCGGCAAGCCACACGCTGGCGATCGTCGCGATGGCGAGCGAGCCGCCCGTGAGCACGATGCGGCGGTACGCGAAGGTCGCACGCGCGCAGTAGGCCAGCGGCAGGAATGCCGCGACGATGGCGAGCTGGCCGCATTCCACGCCCAGGTTGAAGCCCGCCAGGGAAATGGCGAGCGATCCGCTGGGCAGGCCGAGGTCCTGCAGGGCCCCGGCGAAACCGAAGCCATGCAGGAGCCCGAAGCCGAACGCCGCCAGCCAGCGCCCGTTCGCGATCACCGGAAACACGTTGTTGAGCGCGGCGAGCACGACGGACAGCGCGATCGCCGATTCGACCCAGCGTGACGGCAGCGCGACGACGCCGAGCGCGGCCAGCGTGAGCGTGATCGAGTGCGCGAGCGTGAAGGCGGTGACGACCTTCGCAACGTCGACGAACGACGCGCGAAACGACGCGGCCGCGTGCCACGCGCCCGCGCGGCGCACCAGCACGGCAGGCAGCAGGAGGGACAGCAGGAACAGGATGTGATCGTAGCCGAGCCAGATGTGCCACACGCCTTCGTGCAGGTACGTCGCCAGTTGGGCGACCGGTCCGGCGGCTTCGCCGCCGACGACCTGGTGCGACGCTTCGGCGCTGAACACGACGCTGCGGCTCGCGCCGTGCTCGACGAAGTTCAGCAGGCCGCGATGCTGCGGGTCGAGATCGCGGAACAGCGTGTAATCGATGGCGAGCGTCGGGCCGTTCGTCGCGCATGCGCCGGAGAGCATGAGCACCGCGTACGTGCCGTCGGTGTGCGCATCGACGAGCTGGCGCGTCGCGCGCAACGCGCACGGCTCACCCGCGGATGCGACGCGCAGGCGGTCGAGCGCGTAGGCCGCGACGTCGGCTTCGCGGGCGCGCAGCTCGCCCCACGTGACGTCGCCGTCGCCGTTGGCGTCGAGGCCCAACGCGTTGTCGAGGTCGCGCAAGGCGATGTCGAGCTGGCCGGACAGCGCAGCGTCGTCGCGGATCAGCGTCAGGTAGGCGTCGCTCGGCTTGTGTGCCTGCGCGAGGCTGCAACAGGCGGCGAGCAGGCAGCCCAGCAGCAGGCGCTTCATGGCGCGCTCCGCGCCAGCGCGAGATGCGCGTCGTGCAGGGCGTTGCTGCTCAGCCAATCGTCCACGATCTTTTGCGCCGAGGCATCCTGCGTCGCGCGGGCGGCATCGGCCAGCACGCGCAGGTCGGCGGGTTCGCGTTGCACCGCCCAGTTCGCCTTGGCCAGCGCCAATGCGCCCGCCGGGTCCCCCGCGATCGCCAGCCGATAGCGCGCTTCCTCGCGGCGATGCACGACGTCGCCGCGGCGGCGGGCTGCGTCGAAGCGCGCAGCCAGCTCCGCGGCGTGCTCGGCATAGGAGCTCTCCAGACCCGCAACGGCGCGCTCGGCCAGTGCCAGCCGCAGCAGCAGCGCGTCGTTGCGGACGTCGTGGTCGACCAGCGGCAGCACGTCGCGCGGCCGCCCGCAGTCGAGCAGGAAATCGGCATAGGCGCCCTTGAGATAGGCATCCTGTGGATCGAGCGCGCGCGCGGCGGCGAAATGCGCCTCAGCTGCCGCGTCGTAGCCCGCCCGCGCCGCGATCTCGCCTGCCAGCGTGAGCGACCAGGCGCGCACGGACGCGGCGTCGCCGCTCCGCGCGAGCAATGCGGCGAGCCGCCGGTACGCGTCGGCGTCACCGGCGAGGCTGGCCGGACCCGCATCGCAGGTCGCGACGACGAGTGCGCTCGTCCGCCGCGCCAGCCGAGCGCAGTCCGCGCGCGCGGCATCGTAGCGGCCCTGGACGGCGAGGATCGTTGCGCGTGTGAGCAGCGCCTGGCCATCGCCCGTGCGCTCGATCACGCGGTCGAGATCGACGAGCGCGCCGTCGAAATCATGCAGGCTTTGGCGGATCGTCGCACGCAGCAGCAGCGCGGGGGCGGCAGCGTGTGGATCGTTCCACCACGGCGCGAGCGCGGCCTGCGCCATGCCGAGGTAACGCGGATCGCCGGTGGCGCGTGATGCCTCGATGGCGCTCCGCGCCAGCGCTGCGGCGAGCTCCAGGTTGCGCGGATCGGCGGCCAGCGCGCTGCGCATGCGCCTCAGCAGGCGCAGCGACGGATCGGCCTTCTCCGGCAGCCGTTCCAGGACCTGGCGATCGTCGGCGGGAACGTAGGGCGCGGCGCACGCCATGCCGCTCCATGTCGCGGCGAGCAGCATCAACAGCAGGATGAGGGGCTTCATCGTCGTGCTCGCTCGAAAAATGCGCGGGCCCGGGACGCCGGAGCCCGCGCATGCCACTCAGCGTGAAGCCTTCTTCGCCTTGATCGCGTTGTCGTCGTTGGGCGAGCCCTTCAACGGCGCGCGCAGGTACGGAAACTCGTTGGCGAAGAACGACGAGCTGACGAAGGCGCCGTCGGTGTACTTGAGCGCGCCCGCCGGTGCGTCCGCCGGCTTGCAGCCCACGGCGGCGTTCACCCCGTTGACCGTGCACAGCACGCCCATCGCAACCCGCAGCTCGACGTCGACCACGTCGTCACCCGGCCGCCGCCCGTTCGGGAAGCCGGCATTGTCGCCGCCCAGCACGCCAAGCCGATTCTGTTGCGCGCCGGGCGTGGGCGCGATCGTCGTGTTGAGCCGCACCATCTCCGACGCCGTCACGTTCGCCGGCTTGTTGAGCCCTTGCACGCCGGTGAGGAATGCAGCGACCAGGTCGGTGCGCGGGAAGTTGGTGGGCGCCTTGACGCCGGCGCCGCCGAACAGCAGCTCGAGCAGCGAGGGCAGCGTCGGATTGGTGACGTAGTCGGCGAACTGGCCGTCGTCCTTCGGCTCGCTGGCGTTGAACTTGTTCTTGTCCTTGAGACCGATGACGACTTCGTTGACCAGCGGCATGCCCAGGCGCGACACCTGCACGTAGCCGCCGGTCTGCTGTGTCGGATCCAGCCCGCTGCCGGGCGTCGCCGACATCACGCGCGACATCGGCAAGCTCGCCGTGGTCCATCCACCGATCACGTCGCCCTTGCCTTCCGTCAGGCACGGAATGGGCACTTCCAGGATGATCGCGGTCACGTTGGCATCCGCGAGCGAATCGTGCGTCGCGGTCTCGGCAGCGGCATTGAGCTCCACCGCGGGATACTTGATGTTGACGAGGTCGAACGTCTCGCCGAGGTTGACCACGAACGGGTCCTTGCGCTGGCCGACGAATGCGCGGCCTACGCCGGCACAGCCGGGGATCTGGATGTCCCAGACGTGCTTGTTGGCGTACGCGATGTAGCTCGAGATCGTCTTGTCGCCGATGTAGTCCACCGGCTTGTCGAACGTGGCCTTGCCGCCCGTGGTCGTGTTGACGACCGACTGCTTGGTGCCGGTGCGGCGGTTGCCGCGAATCACGTCGATCGTGTAGGTCTCGTGCACGTTGAGCGCCGAGGACGCCGGCGCATTGACGTCACCGCTGCCGTTCTGCGCGAGCGGGATCGAGACCATCTTGCCGCCGACGTTGAGCTGGTTGTCGTCGAGCTTGTTCTGGAAGCGGAACGAGAACGTGAGGTTCTCGGAAGCGCCGCCGTCGTTGCTGATGTGGATCTCGTAGAGCGCGTTCGGATCGAGCTTGAAGTAGTTCGGGCCGCCGTACGGATCCTGCAGCGGCAGGTAGTTCGCGACGATCGTCACGTAGCCTGCGCGTCCCGGCTCGTAGCTGCGGAACATGTAGAAATCGGTGGCATCCACCTGCGGCTGCGTGGCGATGAACGGCGCCTCGCGATGCGAGGAAGCGTGCGCGGCCGGGGCGGCAGCTGCCGCGACGGCGAGCAGCAAGGCTGGCAGCACCAGGCGGCGGAACGGCGGTCTGAGCAATTGCGCGGGCATCGGGATCTCCAGGTAGGACGTGGCCTTGAGGACGGTCACCTGCTCGTGCAGCGCAGGGACCGCGGCGATTCGCCCGGCCGGCAGCGCCCTGGCGGGCGCCCGGCAGCGATCGTAGGCGGATATACGGGACGTTCCGCCGGCTGGATGCGCAAGGGCCTCGTTCCGCTCAGGGTCCCTTAAGGCCCCACGGCTAGAATCGCCCCGCTTGCGAGCCCACCGCCATGCGCATCCTCCTTGTCGAAGACGACCCGATGATCGGCAAGACCCTGCACCAGGCGCTCCAGCAGGACGGCTATGCGGTCGACTGGGTTCGCGACGGCGAAGCCGGCCGCACGGCGCTTGCCACCGGCGGGGACGCCTACGCGCTCGTGCTCCTCGACCTCGGGCTGCCGCGCAAGAGCGGCCTGGATCTGCTGAAGGAGATCCGGCGGGCCGGCAACCGGGTGCGCGTGCTCATCGTCACGGCGCGCGACGCCGTGGCCGACCGGGTGGCCGGGCTCGATGCGGGCGCCGACGACTATCTCGCCAAGCCCTTCAGCCTCGATGAGCTGGGTGCACGCATGCGGGCGCTGCTGCGGCGCGACATCGGCCGCGAGGCCAACCTGCTGCGCCATCGCGACCTGGTGCTCGACCCGGTGACGCACCAGGCTACGCAGGCGGGTCGCCCGGTGGAGCTGTCGGCGCGCGAGTTCGCGCTCCTCGCAGCGCTGCTGGAGCGGCCGGGTGCCGCACTGTCGCGCACCCAGCTCGAGGAGCGCCTGTATCCGTGGGGCGACGAGGTCGAGAGCAACGCGATCGAAGTGCACGTCCACAACCTGCGCAAGAAGCTCGGCGCCGATGCCATCCGCACGCTGCGCGGCGTCGGCTACGCGCTGGCCTGAGCCGTGCGCACCCCGCTCGCAACGCCGCATTGCCGATGAGCGCCGTCACCTTCTCCATCCGCCGCGTGCTCCTCGGGTGGCTCCTGCTCGGGCTGGTCGCGATCGCGGTCCTGGTGAGCAGCGCCACGTACGTGGCCGCCCGCAACGAAGCGGGCGAGCTCCTCGACCTGCAGCTGCGCCAGCTCGCGTACTCCACGCGCATCGACGACCTGATCCGCGGCCGCCAGCCGGATTTCGCCAGCCGCGACGAGCCGCATCCGGACGGCGTCACCGAGCTCGTGACGCAGATCTGGGATCGCAGCGGCGTGCTGGTGTACTGGTCGCAGCCGGGGATGGGCCTCCCCGTGCCGGCGACGGAGGGCTATTCGACGGTGCATCACGACGGCCGCAACTGGCGTGTCTACACGCTCGTACAGGGCTCGCACGCGCTGCAGGTCGCGCAGTCGCAGGACGAGCGTGACGCCATCGCCACCAAGACGGCCATCCGCACGCTCGTTCCGTTCGCTGCCTTCCTGCCTCTGTTCGCGCTGCTCATCTGGGTCGGCGTCGGGCGTGGCCTCCGCCCCTTGCAGAGCATGTCCCAGGCGGTCGCGAAGCGGCGGCCCGATGCCATGTCGCCCCTGGCCGAGCGCGGCCTGCCCGAAGAGCTGAAGCCGCTGGCAGCGAGCCTCAACGACCTGCTTGCCCGGCTCGACGCGGCGCTC
Organism: Casimicrobiaceae bacterium; assembly: GCA_035475895.1. Taxonomy (GTDB): domain Bacteria; phylum Pseudomonadota; class Gammaproteobacteria; order Burkholderiales; family Casimicrobiaceae; genus VBCG01. Next base: position 14,573 of record DATILY010000074.1, read on the forward strand.
GGCGCGCAGCGCCGCTTCACGGCCGATGCCGCGCACGAGCTGCGCACGCCGCTCGCCGCACTGCAACTGCAGCTCGACCTGGCGCGCCGGGCGTCCAGTCCGGCAGGCCGTGAAGCCGCATTCGACGACCTCGCCGCCGGCATGCGACGCGCGGGCCATCTGGTCGACCAGCTGCTGACACTCGCGCGCGTCGAGCCCGAAGCGCTGGCCAGCCGTGCGGTCGACTGCGACCTGACCGAGCTCGCGAAGGAGGTGATCGTCGCGCGGGCGCCCGTCGCGGCCGCCGAGGGCGTCGACCTGGGCCTCGCGCACGCGGAACCGGCGAGCGTCCGCGGCGATCCGGCCAGCCTGACGATCCTGATGTCCAACCTGGTGGACAACGCCCTGCGTTACACGCCGGCGGGCGGCCGCGTGGATATCGCGGTGGAGGGCGGGGCCGCGCCCGCCTTCAGCGTGGCGGACACCGGTCCGGGCATTCCTGCCGAGGAGCGCGAGCGCGTGTTCGACCGGTTCTACCGGGGCGATGCCACGCCCGAAGCGGGCAGCGGGCTCGGGCTGTCCATCGTCAAGCGCATTGCCGATGCGCACCACGCCGGCGTGGAGCTCGCCGCCCCGGCCAGCGGCAGCGGGCTCGTGGTGACCGTTCGATTTCCCGCGCCGCCCGGGATTTCCGGCGCGTCCCGCCTGCCTTAAGGGTCAGTTAAGGCAAGCCGACTACAGTCCACCCTACAGGTCGATGGGTCCGCGCAGCGGTGCGGACCGGCCAATGCCCTTTCAGGAGATCCACGATGCAACTGTCCAAGGTTACGATGGCGCTCGCGGCAGCCGGCTTCGGCGCGGCGCTGGCCACGGGCTATCAGCACCTCGATGCGCCGGCCGTGTCCGTGGCGAACGCCGCAGTGACCGCGCCCGCCTTCACCGCGCCGCCGGTCGCGCCCACCGCGGCTGCGCGGCTTCCCGACTTCACCGCGCTGGTCGACAAGGCCGGCGCTGCGGTCGTCAACATCAGCACGACGGGCAAGGTCAAGCAGGCCGCGCTCGATCAGGACGAGATCGATCCGGACAATCCGTTCGGCGATTTCCTCCGCCGCTTCGGCATGCCGCAGGGTCCGCAGGGCCAGCCGCGGATGATGCCGTCGCGCGGCGTCGGCTCGGGCTTCATCGTGAGCCCCGACGGCTACATCGTCACCAATGCGCACGTGGTCGACGGCGCGAATGAAGTGACGGTGCGGCTCACCGACCGGCGTGAATTCACCGCCAAGGTGATCGGCGCGGACAAGCGGACCGACATCGCGCTGATCAAGATCGATGGCAAGAACCTGCCGGCGCTCGATCTCTCGGCGCCGCCGCCGGTCAAGCGCGGCGAATGGGTGATCGCGATCGGCTCGCCGTTCGGGTTCGAGAACAGCGTGTCGGCCGGCATCGTCAGCGGCGTGCATCGCGCGCTGCCCGGCGGCCAGATGACCCCGTTCATCCAGACCGACGTCGCGGTCAATCCCGGCAACTCGGGTGGGCCGCTGCTCAACTCCGCGGGCCAGGTGGTCGGCGTGAACTCGCAGATCTACAGCCGCTCGGGTGGCTACATGGGGCTGTCGTTCGCGATCCCGGCCGACGTCGCCGCGAAGGTGGCGGACCAGCTGCGCACGCACGGCAAGGTCGCGCACGGCCGCATCGGCGTCGGCATCCAGCCGCTCGACCAGTCGCTGGCGCAAAGCTTCGGCCTGCCCGATTCGAACGGAGCCCTGGTCGGCACGGTCGAAAAGGACAGCCCTGCGTCGAAGGCCGGGTTCAAGAGCGGCGACATCATCCGCAAGATCGATGGCGAGGCCGTGACGGACAGCACGGATGTCACCAGCCGCATCGGCAACATGGCGCCCGGCACGAAGACGCAGATCGAAGTGTGGCGCGACGGCAAGCCCGTCACGCTGGCGACGACGATCGGCACGCTCGACGACGAGAAGGTCGCCAGCAACGCGCCCGACAAGGCCGAACGCGGCGGCAAGCTCGGTCTCGCAGCGCGTCCGCTGACCCCCGACGAGAAGTCGGAAGTCGGTCACGACGGCCTGGTGGTCGAGAACGCGACCGGTCCTGCCGCGCTGGCAGGCGTCCAGGCGGGTGACGTGATCGTGGGCGTCGGCACCGCGAAGGTGCGCACCGTCGACGAGCTGCGCAAGCTGGTCGAGAAGTCCGGCAAGACCGTCGCGCTGCTGATCGAGCGCGACGGACGCCAGATCTACGTGCCGATTCGCGTCGGCTGATCTTCCCGGCGGGGTCGGCTCCTTAACCGAGACGAACCAACAGCACGCCGGAAGGCGACGGCCGCGGGGCCCCTCCCGCGGCCGTTTGTTTTGGCGCGCTCAGCGCTGCTGTGCGGCGCGCATGTCGTGGCCCATGTCCATCGTGGGCGGCGGCGTGATGCCGAGCACGGCGACGAGCACGAGCACGACGATGCCGGCCACCAGCTCGCCCTGCGCGCTTCGTCCCAGGGCGCGCACCGCGTCGTCACGCTGGCGCAGGCGGGGCGTCAGGATGAACCGGTTGTATGCGGCGAGCGCGAGCATGAGCGTGACCAGCGCGAGCTTGGCGAGCAGCACTTGTCCATACGCTGTCGCGACGAGCGCAGACCATGCCGGCACGCGGAACAGCGCGTTGCCGAGGCCGCTCAACAGCACGACACAGACGGCCGCGATGCCCACGTGGGAAAAGCGCGCGATCATGGCTGCGACATCGTCGCCGCGCGAGCGGCCGGCGAGCGCCGCAACGAGCGCAGGCAGCGCCCCCACCCATGCGCCGGCGGCCAGCAGGTGCGAGGCGTCCGTCACGAGCTCCACCAGGCGCTGCGTGCCGCTGGCCGCATTGGCGTGGCCCGCGCCGGCAAGCAGCGCGAGATAGCAGCCGGCGAACAGGGTGGCCGTGCGTGCGCCGCGATGAACGCCGCTCGCCTGGAGGCGCAGCGCGGCCGACGTCGTGAGCGCGACGATCAGCACCACGGCAAGTCGCAGCAGCCATAGCTGGCCGAACTGCGTCGCGCGCAGCACGACGCCCATCACGGCCGGACGCAATGCCATCGAGGGTGGATCGCCGCTCATCACGATCGCCTCGAGCGCCAGCCATGCGAAGGCCGACACCAGCGCCATCGCAATCGTGCCGACCACGATGCCGCCGCGCAGCGGCGCGCGTGGCCGCACCACCGTGGCGAACAGCAGCTCGCCGAACAGCAGCACAGCGGCGCACAGGTGGAAAGCGCGCGCGCCGACGAGGCACGCTCCGAGGGCGTCGAAGCCGGGCGTCATGCTATGGCTGCACCTGGAACGCGAAATCGCCTTCGGTGACATGCGTGTCCACCGACAGGACACGCCATTTCACGACATAGCGCCCGGGCGGCAGCGCCGGCACCGAAACGCTCAGCGAGGTCTCGTCGGCGCCGAGCGCCCCGTCGTCCTTGTCCACGCGCTTGCCCTGTCCGTCCAGCACCTGCACCTTGCTGAACGCGGCTTCGAGACGTTGCGTGAAGCGCAAGGTGACCTTGGGCGGCGCGGCGTGCACGCTCGCGCCAACGGCGGGCGTCGCACGCTCAAGGAAGGCGTGCGCGTGCGCGGCGCCCGCGTGCACGCACGCCGCGACGGCGAGCGCGCGCAGCACGTTGCGCACACCCTCGAGCGCGGTGCATCGATGCGGCTTGGGAGACATCATGTCAGGGCGACACCAACGGACGTCCGAGCGAATGGGGGAACAGGTCATCGAGGAAGAAGTGCAGCTGCGCGAGCCAGCCCACGCCCTTGCCGCTGCGATCGTTGACCGGAATGACCGCCTCGAGCGACACCTGTGCATAGGTGCCAGCCCACAACACCCCGGGGTTGATCGTGCCCGTGGTTCCGCCGCGTCCGCGGTCGAGCGGCGTCGACATGGCGAACTCGACGACGGGAATCATGCGGTCGAAGGGCGCGCCGATGCCCATGTCCTTCACGAACGACTGCAGATAGGGGATGCTGTACTCGAGCGCGAAGTTCCATTCCAGCGTGTGCGGATGACGCTCCACGCTCTCCTCGCCTTCGTCGTCGACCAAGCGCGTCGCGCTGCGCGTGGGAAAGCCCACGCCGAGCGAACCGGTGAGCGCGAGCGGCCGCCAGTAGCGCATGTCCTCGGACAGATCGCCGAAGCCCTTGCCGAAGAACACGGCGGGCGTGATCGTACTGAAGGGTTCAGCGCCGACGCGCCGGGTCCCGCTGCCGCCGATGTCCCAGTCGACGCCCGCCGAGACGATCGCCTCGTGCCCGGCGTCGGTGAAGAACTGGTACTTGACGCTCGCCTCGAGGTTGTCGAATCCGGACTGCCGGTCGCCTTCGCCCGGACGCAGCACCTTGTACGTCGCGCCGAAGCCGATGCCCAGGCGATCGGTGATGCGTTTCGACATGTCGACGGCGAAATCGGTTTCGCGCACCGCCGGATCTTCCTCGCTCGCACCGAAGCGGCGCCAGGACACCGTCGGCAGGGAAAGCTCGTCGGCGACGAACGGATCTTCGGTCGCAACCGTCGCGGGAAAGAACCGCTTGCCCGCAAATCCGTGGGCCGCGGCGGTTGAACTGCATGAAAGGATGACCAATACCGTGATGCCGGTCACCACCAGCGCCTCGAGGGCGCGCGGCGGCAAAGCGTGAACGATCATGAAAGCGCCTCGCACGATGACAACGCACGACGATGCGCGCGCGGACGAGCCACGGCGCAACCTGCCCGGTGAAGCTGGTTCAAGCCGTGGCGGGCGGGCCGCGCGGTGCTGCGAGGCGAACCGAAGGACGTACGGCCGGCTGCGGTGGCGCAGCGACCGGCAACGGCGCATGTCCGGCTTGCGCCGTTGGCATGACCGCCACCGCGGGCGCGAGCGGCGCACCGGCGGCGAAATCCAGGCAATAAGGGCAATGCGCTGCAGCGGGCTCCGGCGCGGGGACCGCATGAGGACTGTCGGCGCGGGAGTCATCGTGCGCACGGTCCACGCGTGCCACGTGACCTGCGTGCCCGGCATGCATCCCGGCGTGATGAAGCGCTGCACGGTCTTGCGCCAGCACCGCACGCACGCCTGCGGGCGCGCCCCCGGCCAGCTCGTGCAGCGGTTGACCGATGGCGTAGGCGAACACCGGCGTCAGCGCGTTCAGCAACGCCGCGACGAGCACGACGCACCACGAGGTGCGCCCGCGCAGGACGCGAGCAGGCCGGGCACGACGGTTCGGCATGCGGGTGAGTATAAGGGAGCCCGCCGGCAGGCTCCTGTCGCATTCGTTGCAACGCTCCGGCACCTGCGGCACGCGAGGCGTGGTTCGCACGCCGCTGCGCTGCGCGCCTGGCCCGCGCCTAGCGCACCTCGGCGAGCAGCCGCGCGATGGTGCGTTCGCACCGCGCGAAATACCCGCCGCCGAACAGGTTCAAATGGTTGAGCAGGTGATAGAGGTTGTAGAGCTCGCGGCGCATCGCGTAGCCTGCGTCGACCGGCCACGCGTGCCGGTACGCTGCGTGGAAGGCCGGAGGAAAGCCGCCGAACAGCTCGCTCATGGCAAGGTCGGTCTCGCGATCGCCAACGTACACGGCCGGGTCGAAGATCACCGGCGTCCCGTCCGCCAGCGCGCCCGCGTTGCCGCCCCACAAATCTCCATGCAGGAGCGACGACGCCGGTGTGTGGCCGCCGAGCAGCGCGTCGACCAGCTCGACCAGCCGCGCACCCTGCTCCTGCAAGCGGCCGTCATGGCCCCCGGCGCGTGCGCGCGCAAGCTGCGGCAGCAGGCGGCGCTCGCGCCAGAACGCGCACCATGACGTCGACGGCGGGTTGAGCTGCGGCGTCGCGCCGATGAAGTTGTCGCGCAGCCAGCCATGGCGGCCGGCGAGCTCTGCCGGCACGGCGCTGCGATGCAGGTCAGCCAGTGCCGCGCCGAGGCGCGCGCCCGAGCGCGCGTCGAGCGGGCGCAGGTCGAGCCATTCGAGCACCAGTGCGTCGTCGCGCCGGGCAAGCTGCGCCGGAACGCGCACGGTGCGCGTCGCGCGCAACGCCGCCAGGCCTTCGGCTTCCGCATCGAGCTGCGCGGACGGCGCCGATTTGATGAACGCGTCGCGGGTGCCGACGCGCGCACGTCCGGTCACTTGCGCAGCGCGTCCACGCCCTGTCCGATGCCGTCGAGGGTGAGCGGATGCATGCGCGGGCCGAGCGCCTGCAGGACGAGCTGCGTCGAACGCGTGTATTCCCAGCCGCGACGCGGCTCGGGATTCCACCAGATCACGCGGCGGAAGTGCGTGAACAGCCGCGTCATCCACGTGAGACCCGGCTCGTCGTTCGAGTACTCGACGCTCCCGCCCACTTGCGTAAGCTCATAGGGGCTCATGGCGGCGTCACCGACCACGATCATCTTCCAGTCGGGGCCATACGTGCGGATGAGGTCGAGCGTCGACGTGCGCTCGGTGCGCCGGCGGCGGTTGTCGCGCCACACGTGGTCGTAGATGCAGTTGTGGAAATAGAACGTCTCGAGATGGCGGAATTCGGCACGCGCCGCGGAAAAGAGCTCCTCGCACAACGCCACGTGCGGGTCCATCGAGCCGCCGACGTCGAGGAACAGCAGCACCTTGACGCGATTGCGGCGCTCCGGCACGAGGTGGAGGTCGAGGTAGCCGGCGTTCCGCGCCGTGCCGGCGATCGTGCCCTCGAGATCGAGCTCCTCCGGCACGCCTTCGCGCGCGAAGCGCCGTAGGCGGCGCAGTGCCACCTTCAGGTTGCGCGTGTTCAGCTCGACGTCGCCGTCGAGGTTCTGGAAGCTGCGCTCGTCCCAGACTTTCGCGGCGGTGCGGTTGCCGGCGCTCTCCGGGCCGACGCGTATGCCTTCCAGATTGAACCCGGATGCGCCGAACGGGCTCGTGCCGCCCGTGCCGATCCATTTGCGCCCGCCCGCGTGACGGCCGGTCTGCTCCTCGAGCCGCTTGCGAAAGGTCTCCATCAGCTTGTCGAGCCCGCCGAGCGCTTCGATGCGCGCGCGGTCCGCGTCGGACAGCAGGCG
>DATILY010000075.1:0-14085 GCA_035475895.1 Casimicrobiaceae bacterium
CGCTTCGGGCGGCAGCAGGAAGCCGCCCGGGATGGCAAGACCCGTCATGAACACGAGCATGGGACCGATCAGCGCTGCGAGCATGCCGCCGGCGCCGAAGAGCGACCAGAAGATCGGCTTGTTGGAGCGCTTCATGGCGCGATCACGAGGCGCACCGCGACGAACAGCGCGATCGACGCGATCACCGACGCGGTGACGCCCGCCACGACGATGGCGCGGTCGGATACGCGGTGGTCCCGGACGGTCACGAACGGCATGGTCTTGGGCATCACCTCGAGCCAGGTCCAGGCGTGATACAGGAATGCGGCGAGCGTCAGCGCGTGAAAGGCGAGCGCGGGCGGGGTCGCCAGCGCCGCGCGCCACGCTTCGTAGGCGGCGCGTCCCTGCGCGAGGCGGACGAGGCCGACGAGCAGCTCGACCGCATACGCGGCAACGAACAGCGCGGTGACCTCGCGCAGCATGTAGCGGCGGTAGAACGGGTTGCGCCGCCACCAGCCCTGCATCGGCCGCACGTGGGTATGCAGGTACGCCATGGTCAGCCTTTGCGCGGAGTGAGCAGGTGGAGGAAGTAATCCTTGGTGCTGTTGATCTTGTTCTGGTTGATGGCCCGCGCGGGATCCACGCCCTTGGGACACACCTCCGAGCAATACCCGACCAGCGTGCAGCCCCACACGCCGACGTCGGCATTGACGACGTCCATGCGCTCGGCGGTCGCGTCATCGCGAGAGTCGGCGTTGTACCGGTGGAGCAGCGCCAGCGCGGCCGGTCCGGTGAAGGCGGAGTTGAGACCGTATTGGGGACACGCCGCGTAGCAGAGCAGGCAGTTGATGCATTGCGCGTACTGGTAATAGGCGTCCATCTGCGCGGGTGTCTGCCGATACGGGCCCTCGGCGATCGTCTTCGGCTGCGCAGGAGCGAGCTGAGGCGATACGCTCTCGAGCTTGCGCAGGAAGTCGGTCTGGTCGATTACGAGGTCGCGCACGATCGGGAAGTGCGTCAACGGCTCGACCCGGAGGCCGTCGGGGTAGTAGTCGCGCAGGAAGGTGCTGCACGAGAGGGCCGGCACGCCGTTGAGCATCATGCCGCAGCTGCCGCAGATCGCCATGCGGCAGGACCAGCGGAACGTCAGGCTGCCGTCGAGCGCGTCCTTGATGTGCTGCAGGCCCTCGAGCACGGACATGTCGTCGGTGAAGGGCACGCGGTACACGACGTAGCTCGGCTCAGCGTTCGTCTCCGGGTTGTACCGGAGGCACTCGATCGTGATCGTGCGCTCGGCGGTCATGGCGTGAGGACCGGTTGGTCGTGGGCGCCGCCGTACACGCGTGCGCGTGGCGGCGAGCGGGTGATCGTCACGGCGGAATGCTCGATGCGCGGTGGCGCGGCGCCGCCGTAGTACGCGAGCGAGTGGCGGAGGAAGCGCTCGTCGTCGCGCGCCTCGAATCCGTCGAGCCGCATGTGCGCGCCGCGCGACTCGCGGCGGGCGCGCGCGGAGTGCGCCATCGCTTCGGCGACGTCGAGCATGTAGCCGAGCTCGATGGCGGTCAGCCACTCGGTGTTGTACGCGCGGTTGCGATCGTCGAGGTGCACGCCCGCCGCATAGCGCCGGCGCAGCGCGGCGAGCTGCTCGCAGGCCCGCGCCAGGCCTTCTTCGCTGCGGTAGATGCCGACGCCCGCTTCCATTGCGTCGCGCATGGCGTTGCGCAGCGTGGCAACGCGCTCGCCGTTGCCTTCGAGCAGCCGGCGAAGCGGCGCCATGGCCCGCTCCGCTTGTGCCGTGGTTGCCGCGACCGGGGCACGCGATGCGTTGAGGGCGTATTCCGCCGCGCGCTCGCCCGCCACCTTGCCGAACACGACCAGCTCGGCGAGCGAATTGGATCCCAGGCGATTGGCGCCGTGGATGCCCACGCTGGCGCACTCGCCGGCTGCATACAGGCCCGGCAGCGGCGTCTCGCAGCGGACGTTGGCCGGAATGCCGCCCATCGTGTAATGCACGGCGGGGCACACCGGGATCGGCTCCTTGACGGCATCGATGCCGACGAAGGTCCTGGCCGCCTCGGTGATGAGCGGCAGCCGTTCGTGGATCTTGCGCGCGCCCAGATGCCGGAGGTCGAGGTGTACGGCCGGGCCGCCCGGCGTCTCCACGGTGCGGCCCTTGCGCTGCTCGTGCCAGAACGCCTGCGACAGCCGATCGCGCGGTCCGAGCTCCATCGCCTTGGGGCGCGGCCATGGGTCGAGCGGGCCGAGCCCGTAGTCCTGCAGATAGCGATAGCCATCCTTGTTGACCAGGATGGCGCCTTCTCCGCGGCACGCTTCGGTGATCAGGATGCCGGTGCCGGGCAGCGCGGTGGGATGCCACTGCATGAACTCGATGTCGCGCAGCGGCACGCCATGGCGATAGGCCATGCCCATGCCTTCACCGGTCACCGTGCCGGCATTGGTGTTCTGGCGATAGACGCGCCCGGCGCCGCCGGTGCACAGGATCACCGCACCGCACGCGAGCACGGTCGGGTCGCCCGTGCCGATGTCGATCGCCAGCACGCCAGTGACACGCCCATCTTCCACGATCAGGTCGGCGCAGAAGAATTCGTCGAAGCGCCGGATGGACGGATAGCGCAGCGACGTCTGGAACATCGTATGCAGGATGTGGAAGCCCGTACGGTCGGCAGCGAACCACGTCCGTTGCTGCTTCATGCCACCGAAATAGCGCACGTTCACGTGGCCGTCGGGCTTGCGGCTCCACGGGCAGCCCCAGTGCTCGAGCTGGACCATCTCCTCGGCGCAATGGGCGACGAAATACTCCACGACGTCCTGGTCGCACAACCAGTCTCCACCCGAGACCGTGTCGTCGAAATGGCTGGCCAGGGTGTCGTCGTCGCGGGTGACCGCGGCTGCGCCGCCTTCGGCCGCCACCGTGTGGCTGCGCATGGGCACGACCTTGGACACGAGCGCGATGCGCAGCCCGGGCGCGTGCTCGGCGGCGGCAATCGCGGCACGCAGCCCTGCGCCGCCCCCGCCGATGATCACCAGGTCGGTCTCAATGAGATTCATCGAGGGCATTCGCCGAGACGGTGATCGTGACCACCTGGTAGAGACCACCGAACAGCGTACGCTGGCTCAACGCGTCGGCGCGCACGTCGGCGGGAAGCCATTGCGCGATGTCGTGACGCCAAAGGTCGAGCGCGTACGGCTCGAGCGTTCGCAGCACGGCGCGCATCGGCCAGTAGAGCGGGTTGCGGCGCGAGGGACGGTGGTAGTCCACGATGACGATGCGCCCGCCGGGCTTGACCACCCGAAGCGCTTCAGCGAGCGTCGCCCGCCGGACGTGCTCCGGCTGCTCGTGCAGGAGGAAGAAGATCAACGCGCGGTCGTAGCGCGCAGCGGGCGCCGGAAGGGCCGCGCTGTCGCCGTGCAGCAGCCGTGCCCCCCGGCCGTGGCGCAGCTTGCGTGCGAGGTTATCGAGCTGGATCGGCAGCACGTCGACGACGTCCAGCCGTGCGTCCGGCGCATGGCGGCCGAGCAGCCGCTCGGTCAGGTTCCCGTACACGCAGGCGACCTGCAGGGTGTAGCCCGCCAGGACGCCACCCAGCGCGTCGAGCGCCGCATCACGCAGCCGGCTGAAATTGCCCCAGAGGATCAGGTTGACCAGCCACTGCCGCTCGAACAGGCGAACTGCCCGGGGATGCACGTACGCCCACCAGTACGTGTCGACGAGATAGCCGGGTATCGCCACTGCGCCGCCGCGCGCTCGCGTTCGCTCCACTCGCATTGCGGCCGTCCTTTCGTTGAAGAGAGCCGATCCTGACGACCGCCGGGCTGCGCGTATTGACGCCGGTCAAGTTGAGGCGCAAAGAAAGCCTCATGCCGCGCGCATTACCGATCGTCGGACCGGTGTTAAGCTGCGGCCGCCAACCTTGCAGGGCAACCATGCCGCTGTCACTGCGTAACATCGCGCTTCTGTCGCTTGCCTTGTCCGTTGGCTGCCCGGGCGCTGCGCATGCAGCCGGCGCCGATGGCGCGACCGACTTCATCGTGCGGGCAGTGCCGCGCGCGCCCATCGCGCTCGACAAGTTCAAGTTCGTCTTCGGTCCCGCCTTCCGCTGGGCCAGCGTTCCGGTGCACTGGACCTACAACCCGGCCAATGCGCCCAGCCCATTCGACGTCGTACCCGACAACGTGGCGCCGACCATCCAGATCGGCATGGGGAAATGGTCCGCGGTGTGCGGGGTCACGTTCATCTATGACGGCATGACCACGCGCCTGCCGACGCAGCCGCACGGTTCGTCGCCCGACCAGCACAATGTGGTCGCCTGGGGTTCGGTCGAGGATTACGTGGCGGGTGCCGCGGGCGTGACGCACACCTACTACCTGCCGGCGCGCGACGGCAGCGGCTCGCTCTACGATTCGGACATCGTCCTCGACAACACCGGCCGCATCCCTACGCAGGGCGTGCTCGATACGATCGCCGTTCACGAGGTCGGCCACATGCTGGGCCTGTCGCATTCCGAGCTCACGGGCAACGTCATGTCGGGACCCCCGGAATCCGCCTACAACGGCTTGGCCGCGCTGCAGACGGACGACGTGCGCGGCTGCCGCTGCATGTACGGTCCGGCCACCGGGCAGAGCGCCGGCTTCACCTGCTCGCTGCCCAAGCGGCTGGAGTTCGGCGCCATCCCGGTCGGCAGCACGTCGGTCGGGCAGGCGTTCACCGTCTACAACGACGGCAATGCGGCGCTGACGGTGAGCAGCGTGACCGGCGGTGGATCCGAGGTCCAGATCGTTGGGGGCTGTCCCGCCGGCAGCGTGCTTGCGCCGGGCGATCGATGCACGGTGAGCCTCACCGCGACGCCCAATGCGCCAGGCAACCGGGTCCAGATCCTCACCGTCGCCACGAGTGACGGCAGCTACACCGTGCCGGCGATCTATACCGGCACGAACGCTCCGGCGGCGACGATCGAGGCGGTCGAATACCACAACGCCGGCCTCGACCACTACTTCATCACCTGGGTCGCGAACGAGATCGCGATCCTCGATGCCGGGCTCAAGTCGCATGGCTGGATCCGCACGGGCGAGCATTTCAGCACCTATCCAGCCGCGCAGGCGGGCGCCTCACCGCTGTGCCGCTACTACATTCCGCCCGACAAGGGCAATTCGCATTTCTACGGACGCGGCACCACCGAGTGCACGCGCACGGGACAGAGCAATCCGAGCTTCGTGCTCGAGGATCCGGCCTTCATGTACATGATCCTGCCCGCCAACGGCACGTGCCCGGCGGCGACCACGCCGGTGTATCGGGTGTTCAGCAACCGGCCCGACGCGAATCATCGCTACACGACCAGCCGCGCGATTCGCGACCAGATGGTCGGTGAAGGCTGGCTCGCCGAGGGCGACGGGCCGGACCTCGTGGTCATGTGCGCGCCGACGTGAGCCGAGCGGCACGGCTGCGTCGCGCCGTGCGCGCGGTCGTGCAGGTGCTCGTCGTGCTCGCGCTCGGCATGCCGGCGCGCGTGCAGGCGCTCACCGCCAACTACGCGGACTGGTGGTGGAACGATCAGCAGTCGGGCCACGGCCTCAACATCGGCCAGCAGAACGACGTGCTGTTCGTGTCGTGGTTCACTTACGATGAGACGGGCGGCGGCATGTGGCTCACCATGTCGGCCACGCTCGCGGGCACGCGCGCAACCGGCGACTGGGTGCGCACCACCGGCCCTGCGCTCGGCACGCCATTCGATCCGGCAAAGGTCACGCGCACCGTCGTCGGGACCGGCACGCTCACGTTCGGATCGCTGCACGACGCGACGCTCGACTGGACCGTGAACGGCAAATCCGGCTCCGTGACGCTCACGCGCATGACGTGGGCCACGCGCTTGCCGAACGCCGCACAGGCCGGGCGCATTTACCTCAACGTCGCAGGCTGTGCGGGTGGCACGTCGCTGAACGTGCCCATCAGCAGCACGTACACCACGAGCGGCAGCACGTTGACCGTCGTAGACGACTATCGTCCGACCGGCACGAAGGTGTGCACGATGACCGGCACGCTGGTGCCGAGCGGCAGCTACCTGTTCGTCAGCGGCACGTATGCGTGCACCGACAATTCCCAGACGGGCGCATGGCAAGCGACGATCCTGGTCCGCGACCAGCTGGTCGCGCGCGACGAAGTGCTCACCATCGACGGGTCTTCGTGCATCGACGTCCAGAGCGTGGTGACGTCTCCGCTGCCCTGACCACCCGCGCTGCACCGACGCATGCCGACGTGCGCGGCTGCGCGATGAAGCGCAGCGTCATCGGCTCGCTCGCAGCGTCTTGCGCTCGCCGGTCACGGTGGATGCGCTGACCGCGTCGGCCTGGTTGCCGAAGCTTTCGCGCACGTAGGTCAGCACGTCGGCGATCTCCTGGTCGGTGAGCTTGTCGGCGAAGCCCGGCATGGCGAACGCTTCGGGCTTCTCCGGCGTGCGCGCGCTGCGGGCGCCGTCGAGCACCAGGCGCGCGAGCGACGTCACGTCGTGGGCGTGAACGGCGGTGTTGCCCTTGATCGGCGGAAAGACGCCCGCGATGCCTTCGCCGTTCTCCATGTGACACCCGGCGCATTGATCGACGTACACGAGCTTGCCGCGCGCAAGCCTTGCGTCGTCGCGCGATGCCGACTGGCTGCGTCCCTTGCCGTCGTCGCCGGGGAGGTCCTTGAGGTACACCGCGATCGCGTGCAGGTCGGCATCTGACAGATGCTGCGTCGAATGCTCGACGACTTCGGCCATCGGCCCGAGCGCGCGCGCCCGTGCGTTGGCGCCGCTCTTCAGGTACGTGACGATGTCGTCGACCGACCAGTCGCCAAGACCTTCGCCGGGCGTGCGCCGCAGGCTGGTGGCGAACCACCCTTCGCCCATGCCGCCTTCGAAGCGCGCATCGCGCTTGACGCCGCCCAGCACGTTCTTGGGCGAATGGCAGGCGCTGCAGTGACCGAGGCCTTCGACGAGATATTGCCCGCGATTCCACTCGGCGGAACGAAACGGGTCGGACGCGAGCTCGCCTTCATGGAAGAACAGAAGGTTCCAGCCTGCGACGGAAGCCCGCATGCTCATCGGCCACGGCAGATCGGGCGCGCGCACGCTCTGGCGCACCGGCGGCAGCGTATCCAGGAATGCCTTGATGGCGAGCACGTCGTCGTGCGACAGATGGGTGAACCAGGGATAGGGAAACGCGGGATACAGATGGTCGCCGTTCGGCCGCCTGCCTTCGTGCATCGCCCGCCAGAAGTCGTCGTCCGTCCACCCGCCGATGCCCGTTTCCCGATCCGGCGTGAGGTTCGACGCGTAGATCGTGCCGAAGGGCGTTGGCACCGGTCGATTGCCGGCATAGGGCCGTCCACCGACCGCGGTGTGGCATGCCGCGCAGTCGCCCGCCTGTGCGAGATAGCGGCCGCGCGCGATGCGCGCATGCTCCGAATCATGCGCGATCGCGCGCGCTGCACCGACCGCGCCAAGCGTCGCGAGCGAGGCGGCCAGAGCGATGATGGCGACGCTGCGCATGGCTGACCTCATGCGGACACGAGCGGGCCCGGATTGCGCAGGTAGCGCGTGCGGATGGCGTCGGCCGCCCAGTAGGTCAGCGCACCGACCGTGCCGGTGGGGTTGTAGCCCGCGTTCTGCGGGAACGCACACGCGCCCATGACGAAGACGTTGGGCACGTCCCATGCCTGCAGGTAGCGGTTCACCACGCTCGTGCGCGCATCGGTGCCCATGATCGCGCCACCGGTGTTGTGCGTGGTCTGGTAGGGCACGATCGAGTAGTGTCCCTTGCGCTGCTTGGCATGGATCGCGCGCGTCTTCATGGCCTTCGCGATGTCGGTGGCCCGGTCGGTGAGGAAGTTCGACATCTTGTGCTCGTTGTCGTGGAAGTCGAACGTCAGGCGGAGCAGCGGGTTGCCGTAGCTGTCGCGATAGGTCGGATCGAGGTCGAGGTACGAATCGCGGTAGCTCATCACGCTGCCGTGGGTTGCGATGGAGGCGCTGCGCAGGTAGTTCTCGGCCAGCGCACGCTTGAACTTCGGGCCCCAGGTCGGCGTGCCCTCGGGCACGTGATGCTGCAGGATGGGGCGGCCGCCCGTGGTCCACAGCGCGATGTAGCCGCCGCCGACGAATCCATGGGGGCCGTGGTCGAACAGGTCGCTGTTGAAGTCGTCCACGCCCTGTCCGAGCGCGCCTGCGCCCATGAACGGATTGAGGATCTCGTCGACGAACACGTCCACCGACGACGTGATCTGGTACGCGTAGTTGCGGCCCGTGACGCCGCTGTTCGACACGGGATCGTACGGCTTGCCGATGCCCGAGAGCAGCAGCAGATGCACGTTGTGCGTGGCATACGCGCACAGGATGACCAGCTCGGCCGGCTGCTCGAACGCGCGGCCCATCGTGTCGACGTACGTGACGCCGGTGGCGCGCGTGCGGGTCGAATCGAGCTCGACGCGCGTCACCTCGCAGCGGCTGCGCAACTCGAAGTTGTCGCGGCCGAGCAGCGCCGGGAACACGGTCGTCTGCGGGCTGGCCTTGGAATAGTTGCCGCAGCCGAACCACTCGCAATAGCCGCAGTACGTGCATTCGCCCATTTGCACGCCGTAGATGTTCTTGTACGGCTTCGATGTATTGGCCGCAGGGCAGGGGAAAGGGTGGAAGCCGGCTTCGTGCGCCGCCTGGTCGAACAGCATGGTCGCGGCGCTGCGCTTGAGCGGCGGCAACGGATACTCGTTCTGCCGCGGCGCTTCGAACGGATTGCCGCCCGGCTGCACCTTGCCCTTCAGGTTGCCGGCCTTGCCCGAGATGCCGCACAGGCGCTCGAAGCGGTCGTAATACGGCTCGAGCTCGTCGTAGGTGACGCCCCAGTCCTGGATGGTCATGTCGGCCGGCAGGAAGCGCGCGCCGTAGCGTTGCGTCAGGTGCGAGCGCAGCACGAAGTCGGTCGGCTGGAAGCGCCAGGTCTGGCCGTTCCAGTGCACGCCGGCGCCGCCGGCTCCCGACGCCGGTCGAAACGAGCCGAGGTGACGCATCGGCAGGGCGGTTTGCGACCTGTCGTTGCGGAACGTGAGCGTCTCGCGCTCGGGCTCCTCGAACAGGCCGTTGCGCACGGCGTAGCGCAGCTCGTCCTGCACGATGGTCGGCGAGAAATCGGGAATGGTGTCGCGAAACCCTCCACGCTCGAGCGCGACGACATGCAAGCCGGCGTCGGTCAGCTCCTTCGCGAGGATCGACGCAGTCCAGCCGAAGCCGACCAGCACGACGTCCACTGCGGGCAGGCGCTTGCTCACGCTAGCCTCTCGGGACGCCGGTGTCGTTGCCGGCGATGCTCACGTACGGCATCTCGTAGCGCTTCCCGAATTGCTCGATCTCCGCGACGTAGTTGTACCGTGGGCCGGGAAAACCGATCAGTTTCCATCCGGCGAAATCGCGGTTGCCGCCGTACAGCGGATCGGCGAGGAAACCTTCCACCGTGTTCTGCACGAGCATGCTGAAGAACGTGTCGGCAGGCGCGTTCGGCAGGTCGAGGTGCCGTTTCTCGAGCGCGGTGAGCACCGCATCCTGGTCGCCCGCGTCGAGCTCTGCGAACGTGCGGTTCGCATGCTGGCGGCGCACCGCGGCATCGACATCGCGGATCGCCGCGCGATAGAGCTGCGCGGGCGTGAGCTTGATCTGGTAGCCCTGCTCGTCGACGCCCGTGCGCCACGGCCCCTGCATGTACCACGTTTCCGCGCGGCCATAGGGACCCGCGAGCTGGCGGTCGATGAATGTCGCCACGCCGGCATCCTTGGCGCCCGGACCGAGCTCGTCGGTGGGAATGATCCGCGCGATCGCCGCTTCGATGAAGGCGCGTTCCGCGGGGGTGAAGAACGTTTCCGCGGGTGCCGCGTAGTCGGGCGCCGCGGCGCGCGCGTCGCGGATCGGCGCGGCGAACTTCACCGGTGCGACCGCACTGACGGTGGTGATGGCGACGGCCTTCAGCAGGGCGCGTCGCGCCGGCGATCGCATGAGCGGCTCCATGTGGGCGGAACGGCCGCCGCGCGTCACGCGCAAGGGCGCACCGGGCGAGGCGCGGATGCCATGAATACGCGCCTTGGCACCGGCCGATGGCTTGCGCGGCATCGCGGCGGCGCCGTTCCATGACCAATGGACCGGGCAACCGGCGCGCGGGTTCCCGTTCCATTTGAACAAATATATTGGCGGCCAATCCAATGGCCATGAGATGCGCCGCGCGCATGCCGCGCGCGGCCGTCGTCCATTCCACAGGAGGCGCCAATGTCGCAATCCCCATCCATCGTCCGTTGCCTCGCCGCCGCGTTGCTTGCGCTGGGCGCCGCCGGAAGCGCGCTCGCCGCGCAGCCTGCGCCGCCGCGCGCGCCGGACACGCCGCAAGCCACCGTGCAGGAACCGTCTTCTCATGCCATGCTGCCGAGCGATGAGCGCACGGTGCGCCATGCGCGGTCGCATGCGCGCACGACGCATGGGAAAGCCGGTCTTGCGGCCGCCAGGGCCGGCACCGGCGCGAGCGCGGTCGCCGCCGAGAAAAGCGAGCACATGCCGGTGCCCAAGACCGGCATGTAGGCGCGCCGCGCGGCTAGAGGCTGCGGGCGGCGAAGTCGAGCAGAGCGAGGCTCGCGAGCAGGAGCAGGGTGAACCAGCCGGCGAGGGCCGCGGCACGCACGACCGGCGTGTCGCGGGCGAGCTGCATGAAGACGAGCGCTACGAGCAGCGCCTTGGCGAGCGCGATGAGGAGGTTGAGCGCCAGGTTCATCCTGCCGAGCGGCAGGAACGCGCTCCCCGTCGTGAGTGCGAGCAGCACGAGCAGCCCGATCCAGGTCCACGCGTAGGCGCGTACCGACGGTGGCTTCACGCTCGGGCGACGAGATACAGGCATGGGTAGAGGAAGATCCACACGAGGTCGACGAAGTGCCAGTACAGGCCGGCGACCTCCACGCGCTCGGCGTGCCGCGGCCCGGCGCCGCGCCCCGTGCGCCAGGCGAGCACCAGCACGATCGCGATCCCGATGGTCAGGTGCACCAGGTGCAGGCCGGTCGTGGCGAAGTACAGCAGGAAGAAGACCAGCGCGCCCTGCCGCAGGTCGACGTCGAAGGCGAAGTCGAGCAGCGGAACGAGATGGCCGCGGTAGTCGAGGGCGTATTCGGTGAGCTTGATGGCGCAGAACACCGCACCCAGGGTCGCCGTCAGCAAGAGCAGGCGGCGCGCGCTGCGAGCGTCCTGCGTGCCGGCCGCGCGCACCGCGAGCGCCATCGTGAAGCTGCTCGTGAGGAGCACCGCGGTGTTGGTGCCGCCGAGCAGGAGGTTGGTGTGCCGGCTCGCTGCCGCGAACGCGTCCGGAAAGTGCGCGCGGGCGACGCCGTAGCTCAAGAACAGCACGCCGAAGAACAGCACCTCGGTTGCCAGGAACAGCCACATCCCGAGCGTGTCGGCATCGCGTTGCTGCGCCGCGTCGTCGAACTGCACCGCTACTGCGGTCCGTTGGGGCACGGGGTTCGGCCCTTCGGCAGACAGTGTCGCGTTCGTCATTGCGTGCCCTCGCGCGCAGTGACGAGCTGCGGCGAAACGACGCGCGGGCGATACGCGTAGGGCGGCCCGTCGACGGTTGGTGTCTCGATGAAGTTGTGCACGGGCGGCGGTGACGACGTCTGCCATTCCAGCCCGGTGGCACCCCACGGATTGGCCGGTGCGCGCGCGCCACGGAAGAGCGACCAGCCAAGATAGAGCACCGGCAGCAGGTAGCCGAGCGCGAGCACGACGGCGCCTGCCGAAGACAGCACGTTGAGCGTCTGGAATTCGGCCGGATACGCGTAGTACCGCCGCGGCATGCCTTCGATACCCAGCAGGTATTGCGGGAAGAAGGTAAAGTTGAAGCCCAGGAACAGCAGGCTCGCGGCCACGCGCGCCCACCGGTCCGAGTAGAGCCGTCCCGTGATCTTGGGCCACCAGAAATGAATGCCGCCGAGGTACGCCGACACCGTGCCGCCGACCATGATGTAGTGGAAATGCGCGATGACGAAGTAGGTGTCGGTCAGCTGCACGTCGAGGGCCAGCGCGGCGAGGAACAGCCCTGTCATGCCGCCGATGGTGAAGAGACCGACGAACGACAGCGCGTAGAGCATCGGCGCCTCGTACGTGATGCGCCCGTGCCACAGCGTGGCGGTCCAGTTGAAGACCTTGACGGCGGACGGAATGGCGACGAGGAAGCTCAGCAGCGAGAAGGTGATGCCAGCCACGACCGACTGCCCCGACACGAACATGTGGTGGCCCCACACGAGGAAGCCGACCACGGCGATGGCGACGATCGCGTAGGCCATGCTGCGATAGCCGAAGATGGGGTTCTTCGCGAAGCAGGCGACGAGCTCGCTCACCACCCCCATGGCGGGCAGCACCATGACGTAGACCGCGGGGTGCGAGTAGAACCAGAACAGGTGCTGGAACAACAGCGGATCGCCGCCGAGCGCCGGGTCGAAGAACCCCATGCCGAGCGTGCGCTCGAGCGTGAGCAGCAGGAGCGTCATGGCGAGCACGGGCGTGGCAAGCACCAGGATCGCGGCGGTTGCGTACTGCGCCCACACGAAGAGCGACAGGCGAAACCAATGCATCCCGGGTGCGCGCATCGTGTGGATCGTCACGATGAAGTTGATGCCGGTGAGGATCGACGAGAAGCCGACGATGAACACGCCGATCAGCGCGTAGATGACGTTGGAGTTCGAGAACAGCGTGGAGAACGGCGCGTAGAACGTCCAGCCCGTATCGACGCCGCCTGCGATGAGCGCTGCCAGCGTGAACACGCCACCGCCGAGATAGAGATACCAGCTCGCCAGGTTGAGGCGCGGAAACGCGAGGTCGCGTGCGCCGATCATCAGCGGCACCAGGAAATTGCCGAGCGTCGAGGGGATGGACGGGATCAGGAAGAACCACACCATGATGACGCCGTGCATCGTGAAGAGCTTGTTGTAGGTGCTGGCGGAGACGATGTCGCCCGCCGGGGTGGCGAGCTCGATGCGCATGAGCGTCGCCGCGAGCCCGCCGACGAAGAAGAACGCCGTGATGGACAGCGCGTAGAGCAGGGCGATGCGCTTGTGGTCGTGCGTCGTGAGCCATGAGCGCAGCGTCATGCCCGCCGACAGGTAATCGGTGCCGGGATGCTGCGTCATGATCGCGGGGCCGGCCGCACCTCCGCGAGGCTGCGGATGTAGGCGATCAGGTCGAGGAGATCGTCTTCCGCGATGCGGCCCGCGAACGAGGGCATGATCGGCGGATAACCAGCCGCGATTTCCTTGCGCGGCAGCAGGATGGCGTCGCGCAGGTAGCGCTCGTCGGCCGTGACGACCGAGCCATCGGCGAGCGGCACGGGGCGTCCGTACAGGCCCGCCAGGTCCGGCGCATGCACAGTCGCGCCTGCCCCGTGGCATCCGCTGCAGCCGTTCTCGCGGAACAACGCTTCGCCGCGCGCCGCGGCATCGCGCGCGCTCGGATGGCCGGCGAGCCAGCGTTGGAATTCGACCGGCTCCATGACGATCACCTCGCCGCTGCCCATCGCCGCGTGATCCGTACCGCAGTACTCCGCGCAGAACAGGTGGAAGCGTCCCGCCAGCGTGGGCGTGAACCAGACGTCGGTATAGCGGCCGGGCAGCACGTCCTGCTTCACGCGGAACGCCGGGACGAAGAAGCTGTGGATGACGTCCTGCGACGTCATGAGGAGCCGCACCGGCGTGCCGCGCGCCACGTGCAGCTCGTCGATCTCGCGCTGTCCCCCGGCATGCTGGAACTTCCACATCCATTGCTTGGCAACGACGTCGACCTGGGCGGCGCCTTCGGGGACCGCTGCCCGCTGCACGTACAGGCGTGCGGCCCAGCCGAAGGCCGCGAAGAACAGCAACAGCGGAATCACCGTCCACGCGACCTCGACGCGCCGTCGCGCACGTGCCTGCGCCGCTGGAATGTCGCCGTGGCGGTGGACCGGATTGCCGGCGCGATAGCGCACGCCGAACCAGACGAGCGCAACCAGCACACCCAGGCCGACGAGCGTCGTCGTGCCGAGCACGGCGTAGAACAGCGC
>DATILY010000076.1:0-1880 GCA_035475895.1 Casimicrobiaceae bacterium
GCTGCGCTGCCTCTGGGTGCATCTGTCGGCGCTCGGCTACCGCTTCATGCTCGTGTACGACCCGGTCGACGGCGTGCGCCCCTATCCCAACGAGCCCGGTGCGGTCGAGCTCGCAACCGAATCGTTCGATCTCAAGCTCACGGACGGCGCCATGCCGATGAGCCTCGAGAACCTGATCGGCGTCATGCGCAAGGCCGCCGCGCTGCGCGACGCGCGCTGCCTGCTGGTCGTCGACTTCGCGTCGCGCCTGGCCCGCGCGCCCGATCACCTGGATGCGGCCGAGCACCGCTTTTTCGTGGCGGCGGAACGCTCGTCGCTGGCGGCCAATCCGATCGTGCCCAAGGGCGTGCAACCCGGCACGCCGGAGGGCAAGGCGCTCTTCAACCCGATCCTGTGGCTGGTGAATCGCCCGCAGGACCTGCCGTCCTGGCTCACGCTCGATTCCACGCGGGTGAGCGTCCTGACGGTGAGCCTGCCCGATTTCGAGACCCGCATGGCGGCAGCGGCGCAGCTGGGTGGCATCTTTGCCGGTTACGACGCCGGCGCCGCCGATGCGCAGCATCGTTTCGCGCAGACGTTCGCGCAGCTCACCGACGGCCTTCCGCTGGTCGCGCTCGCCGACATCGCGCAACTCGCCGATCGCCTCGGCTTGAGCTTCCACGACGTCGACGACGCCGTGCGCGCGTACAAAGTGGGCGCCGCAGAAAATCCATGGAAAAAGGATTACCTGCGCGAGCGCATTGCGGGTGCGCTGCCCTTCATCGAGTCGCGCGTGCGCGGGCAGCGCGCCGCGGTGACCAAGACGATCGACATCCTGATGCGCTCGGCGATGGGCCTCACCGGTGCACAGACGCGCTCCACCGGCAACCGGCCGCGCGGCGTGCTGTTCTTCGCGGGTCCAACGGGGGTCGGCAAGACAGAGCTCGCCAAGACGCTCACCGAGCTCGTGTTCGGCGACGAGCGCGCCTACGTGCGTTTCGACATGAGCGAGTTCGCCGAGGAGCACACGGGCGCGCGCCTGCTCGGCGCGCCACCGGGCTACATCGGCTACGACGCGGGGGGCGAGCTCACCAACGCCGTGCGCGAAAAGCCGTTCTCGGTCGTGCTGTTCGACGAGATCGAGAAAGCGCATCCGCGCATCCTGGACAAGTTCCTGCAGATCCTCGAAGACGGGCGGCTCACGGACGGCCGCGGCGAGACCGCCTATTTCTCCGAGGCGATCCTGGTGTTCACGTCGAACCTCGGCATCACCGTGGAGGACGAGCACGGCCGGCGCGTCCAGAACGTCGCGCAGGACGACCCGCACGATGTCGTCGAGGCGCGCGTGCGCGGGGCGATCCAGGACTACTTCAAGTTCCGCCTGTCGCGCCCGGAGATCCTCAACCGGATCGGCGACAACATCGTGGTGTTCGGCTTCATCACGCCGGACGTCGCCGCGCAGATCTTCGACGGCATGCTGCAGAACGTCGCCACGCGCGTGCGCAACGAGCACAAGGTCGAGCTGCACCTGCCCGACGAGGTGCGTACGCGCCTGCGTGACGCCTGCATCCGCGATCTGGCCAACGGCGGACGCGGCATCGGCAACCGGCTCGAATCGATGTTCGTCAATCCGCTCTCGCGCGCGCTGTTCCGCTTTCCCCTTGCGGGACGGACGCGCGTCACGGTGCGCGACGTGGTCGAGGACGCCAATCGCGTCACCACGGTGGACCTCGCATGAAGCGCAACGTCGCCGCGACCGCCACGATCGAGCTCAACAAGGCGCACTGGCCCGTCACGGTGCTTGGGCCGGGCAAGCGCATCGGATTGTGGCTGCAGGGGTGCTCGATTCACTGCCCGGGCTGCGTTTCGCAGGACACCTGGTCCGCCGACCCGTCCAAGGC
>DATILY010000077.1:0-55629 GCA_035475895.1 Casimicrobiaceae bacterium
AACGATGCCAAGGTCAAGGCGCCGCGCGACGCGCAGAGCCTCATGCGGCTGCTCGGGCTCGGATGGACGCCACCCGCCCTGCCGGGCTTCGCGCCGCCACGCCCGCACGTGGCGCGCGCCCGCCGATCGGCGCGATAATGCGCGCTTCCCCCGCACCAGGCGTGCGTCCCGCACTTGCAAGGAGGCCTCCATGGAACATCCGCGCAGACGTCTTCTGAAACGCACCGCGGCCGTCGGCGCCGGCGCTCTGGCCAGCGCGGCATTGCCGGCGGCGGCACAGCCCTCGGATGTCCTGTTCGCGCACGCGCCGAGCTTCATCCCCGTGATGGGGTCGGGGCAACGATTCCAGGTGCGGCGCATCTATTGCGTAGGCCGCAACTACGCCGCGCACGCCATCGAGCGCGGCTCGGACCCCACCCGCGAGCCGCCGTTCTTCTTCCAGAAACCGACGGACGCCATCCAGCTCGTCGCGCAAGGCGCGACGCTCGACCATCCGTATCCGCCGGTCACCAAGAACTACCACTACGAAATCGAGCTCGTCGCGGCGCTGGGCAAGGGTGGACGCAACATCCCGGCCGACCGTGCGCTCGACTGCGTGCATGCCTATGGCGTCGGCCTGGACATGACGCGACGCGACCTGCAGAACATGATGGCGAACGAGAAGAAGCCATGGGAGATCGGCAAGTCGTTCGATCGGGCAGCCATCGTGAGCCATCTGCATCCCGCCACCGCGACGGGTCATTTCACCAAGGGCGCGATCTGGCTCAAGGTGAACGGCGAGACCAAGCAGTCGAGCGACCTCAACAAGATGATCTGGAGCGTCGCCGAGCAGGTCGCACACCTGTCGACGTTCTACGAGCTCTTTCCCGGCGACATCATCTACAGCGGCACGCCCGAAAACGTCGGACCGGTCGTGCCGGGCGACGTGATGACCGGTCACATCGACGGCCTCTACGACATCAACGTCAAGGTGGTGTGAGCGCCTTTCGGGCAGACGGTATGCTGGGCACCGGAGGCCGGCGGCGCGCTGGTGGGTTTCATGATGCACGCCAACCCGATCGACCAGGCAACCTTCGCCGGCAAGTACGGTCGCAACTAGGCGCCCGACGCGCGGCGCTGCACGAGGAGAGCAGGCGATGAAACTGCACAGTCCCGACATCAAGGCAGGCAGCACGGTGCCGATGCTGCACGTGCACGGCAGCGCAGGCGGGCAGAACGTGTCGCCCGCGCTCGAATGGACCAGCCCGCCCACCGGCACGCGCGGCTTCGCCGTGACGTGCTACGACCCGGACGCGCCGACCGGCAGCGGATGGTGGCACTGGCAGATCTTCGACATCCCGGCCACCGAGAACGGCCTTGCGCGCGGCGCGGGCAACGCCGAAGGCACGCGCCCGGCCAACGCGATCCAGTCGCGCAACGACTATGGCGAAGCCGCCTACGGCGGCCCGGCGCCGCCGCCGGGCGACAAGCCGCACCGCTACATCTTCACGTTGTATGCGCTCAAGGTGGGACGGCTCGAGGTGCCGCGCGACGCATCGTGCGCGATGGTCGGCTTCATGCTCAACGCCAACAAGATCGAGGAAGCGAGCTTCACGGCGCTGTACGGCCGATAGGAATTCGTCATTTCCGCGCAGGCGGGAAGCCAGCGCCGTTCAGCGACACTGGGGTCCCCGCCTGCGCGGGGACGGACCGACTTCAATCCTCCGGCACCAGCAGCTGCACGCGATAGCCGCCCGACTTGTCGTCGTGCGCCAGGCCGAGCAGGCCTTCGCGCTGCGCGTCCTCGAGCAGCGCGTTGAACGAGCGGTACCCGTAGAACGATTCGTTGAAGCCGGGGTTGCGGCGCTTGAGCGCCTGCTTGACCATCGAGCCCCACACCGTGTCGTCGCCGCCGCGCTCGGCGAGCAGCGCTTCGAGCGTCTCGAGCACGAGGTCGAGCGCTTCCTGCCGGCGCTCCTCGTCGCCTTTCTTGGGCGCGGGCGCGCCTTCTGCAGTGGCCGCCTTGGCGCGTGACTTCCGCGCAGCGGGCTTTTTGCGCTCCCGCTCACGCACGAGATCGTCGTAGTAGATGAACTCGTCGCAGCAGCCGATCAGCAGGTCGGAGGTCGAGTTCTTGACCCCGACGCCGATCACCGTCTTGTCGTTCTCGCGCAGCTTCGACACGAGCGGCGAGAAATCCGAATCGCCGCTGATCACCACGAACGTGTCGACGTGCGACTTGGTGTAGCAAAGATCGAGGGCGTCGACCACCATGCGGATGTCCGCGGAGTTCTTGCCCGACTGGCGCACGTGCGGGATCTCGATCAGCTCGAAGGCCGCCTCGTGCATCGCGGCCTTGAACGTCTTGTAGCGCTCCCAGTCGCAGTACGCCTTCTTCACCACGATGCTGCCCTTGAGCAGCAGGCGCTCGAGCACCTTGCCGATGTCGAACTTGGCGTAGTTGGCGTCGCGCACGCCGAGCGCGACGTTCTCGAAATCGCAGAACAGCGCCATGTTGGTGACTTCGGGGGAATTGGCCATCGGCAGCACTCCACGGCGCTCTCGAATGCGGCGCCAGCGCGACACGATAGCAGGTTGCGCCGCGCACCATGGGCCGGGCGCGCTACACTCGCGCCCATGCCGACGCCGCTCGCCCCGCTGTCCCTCGTGCAGACGCGCGTGCTCGGCGTGCTGGTGGAGAAGCAGCGCGCCGTGCCCGACACGTATCCGTTGAGCCTCAACGCGCTGACCGCCGGCTGCAACCAGAAGACCAGCCGCGATCCGATCCTCGATCTGACCGAGGCGCAGGTGCAGGTGACCGTGGACGAGCTGCGCAGCGCCTCGCTCGTGATCGAATCGAGCGGCGGCCGCGTGATGCGCTATGCGCACAACGTGGAGCGTGTCCTCGAGCTCCCCGGCCCGGCCGTTGCGCTGCTTGCGGTGCTCATGCTGCGCGGGCCCCAGACGGTCGGCGAGCTGCGCATCAATACCGATCGCCTGCATCGCTTCGCCGACACGTCCACCGTCGAAGCGTTCCTGCACGAGCTTGCAGCGCGTCCGGCAGGCGCGCTCGTCGTCGAGCTCGCGCGGGCGCCGGGCGCACGCGAGACCCGCTGGGCGCATCTGCTCTCCGGTGCGCCTGCGGCAGCCATCGCCGAAGTACCGGCCGCTGCTCCGTCGACACAGACGCCGCAGCACGACCTGGCCGCGCTGGAGCAACGCATCGCGGCGCTCGAAGCCACCATCGCGCGCCTGGACGCAGCGCTCCAGCAAGCCCTCGCGCGATCGGCGCAGGACTAGATACGCGCGGTTGCGTTGCAGCGCATGCACAGGCCGACAACGCTTACGGCAAGCGGATCTCTGCAATCACGCGGTCGCGCACCCATCCCACCAGAGGCGTCTCGAGCGCGAACGCGCCATCGAGCGCGGACGCGGCTCGTGTCGCCTCGTCGAGCGACGCGCCCGCTGCGCAAGCCTCGAGGAACGCATACGGGGCATGATCGAGCGCCGCGACTTCGACGCGGAAATGCGGGCGATAAACCAGCGCGCGATCGGGACCGGCGGCCGGATCGACGTCCGACACCTCGCCCTGGCCGGGCTGATGCGCTTGCCAGATGCGCACGGCGGCGCTTTGCGTCGTCAACAATGCCACCGCCGGATGGAGCACGACCCGCAGATCTGCATAGCGCTCCGCGGATACGCCGGCCAGCACACGCAAATCGGCGGGCGGCCGGTTCGCTGCGTAGTGCGCGCGATGGACGCACCATTCGAGGGCCGCGACATCGGGCAGATACGGCAGTGAAGCAGCTGGCGCAAAGCCGCGGACGAAAGCCGGAAACGGCGCACCGTACGCGTTGAGATCGCCGCTGCACGACGGCACGGCTGCGGCAAAGCGGTGGCTCATGCCCTCGAAGAACGCTTCGCCGACCACGCGCTCGCACACCGGAAACGCATTGCGCAAGGCCTTGTGCGCATTGGCCTGCACGTTGCCCCGATAGAATGCCAGCCGCTGGCGCACGCGCGCGGCGGGACCCTGAAGCACCGCAACATCGGCCGTGCCGACATCGCGCGCCGTCAGCGCGGCCGCGAGTGCTGCCTGCAGGGCCGCTGTTTCAGACATGAGCCAACTGCAGCCTGCGACGCGCGGCGTCGGCTTCCCCGATCAACACGGGCAAAGCCGGCACGTCCATGTCCCATTCGACCAGCGTTGGAATGGGGCCGAGCTCTTCGAGCGCATGCTCGTAGAGCTTCCATACGGCGGGCGCGACGCGCGAGCCATGGTCGTCGACGAGCGTGTCGCCCACCCGCACATGCCCGGCGAGGTGGATCTCGCCGACGTGCTCGGGCGCGATGTCGCCAAGCGCCGCCGCGGCATCGAAGCCGTGGTTGGCGGCATTGACGTACAGGTTGTTGATGTCGAGCAGCACGCGACAGCCGGTGCGCCGCGCGAGCGCGTCCAGGAATGCAAGCTCGGACATCTCGTCGGCCGCGAACGTCACGTAGCTTGATACGTTCTCGACCAGGATCGGACGCCGCAGACGTTCCTGCACGCGCGTGACCTGGATGCACATCCAGCGCAAGGCATCGCTCGTATACGGGAGCGGCAGCAAGTCGTTGAAATGGCGTGCACCGAAAGTGCCCCACGACAGGTGCTCGGACACGACCGCCGGCTCGACGCGCTCGACGAGTGCGGCAAGGCGCGACAGATGCGCGGCGAACCGCGCTTCGTCCTGCGCGGTTTCGAGCACGCTGCCCAGTGCGAGGCCGACACCATGCAGCGCGAGCGGATAGCGGGCCCGCACATGCTCGAGCACGTGAAGATCGTAGCCGCCGTCACCGAAGAAATTCTCGCTGTGCACCTCCAGCCAGTCGACCGGAGGCGCGCCATCGAGGAACGCGCGGTAATGCTGTGACCGCAGGCCGATACCGGCGCCCGTCGGCGCGAGGCGGCTCATCGTGGTTGGCCTTCAGCGCGCGCGCCGAAGCCGCGCAGCAAGCGCGTGCTCCTCGCCGCTCAAGCCTTCTTCGGCGCGCTCGTCTTGCCGCCCATCTTGGTGCACGTGCCAACCGCCACGTACTTCCAGTCGTCGGGAGAGTTGTCGGCCTTGGTCTGGCCGGCGCAGGCATGCGTGCCCGCTGCATTGGCGCAGTCGTTCTGACCCGCCTTGGACACGCCGTAGCACTTTTCCTTGGCGCCGGCCGGCGGGTCTGCGACGGGGGCTGCATTGGCGGTGCCCACGGCGATCAGGCCGATGAGCGCGGCGCGAATGAGGGCTTGCGAGTCCATGCGATGTCTCCTGGTTTGGGCATTGGGCGGGATGGGAACCCGCGGCTTGGTCGCGGCGACCATCGTACTGCTTACATCGGGACGCTGCGCTTTAGTCCGGCAAACGGCGCCAGCGCGGAGCGTGGACGGTGACGGTTCCACCGCTGCCGTGCGCACCATCCATCCGTTCTATCATGCAGGACTCGCACGGAGGACGCCATGGGACTGCTCGACGGATTGCTGGGACGCGTGCTGCAGGGGACGGGCATGGACGCGAATGCGGACGGCGCCAATCCCCTGATGCATCTTGCGCTGCTGGTGCTCCAGCAAAACGGCGGCATCCAGGGTGTTCTGGCCAAGCTGCAGCAGGCCGGCTACGGGGCAACCGGCCAGTCGTGGATCGGCACCGGCCCGAACCAACCGATCGACGCCGACGCGCTGACGCAGGCGCTGGGGCACGGCCAGCTCGGCGCGCTGGCGCAGTCGCTCGGACTTGCGCCGCAGGAGGCGATCGGCGGGCTCGCCCAGGTTCTGCCGCATGTCGTCGACCACATGACGCCTGCCGGGCAGGTGCCCGGGAACGCGACCGACATGATCGCGCAGGCATTGTCCGCGTTGCAGCACCGCGCGTCGTGAGCGAGACGGACCGCATGCGACAATCGGGGATTGCATTGGCGCGGACGCGACCCGCTTGGACTCTCCCAGCCTTCTCACCGCTCTCATCCTCGGCATCGTCGAGGGCCTCACCGAATTCCTCCCGATCTCTTCCACCGGCCACCTGATAGTCGCCGGTTCGCTGCTGGGCTATACCGGCGAGCGGGCCAAGGTCTTCGAGATCGTGATCCAGGCCGGCGCGATCCTCGCCGTGTGCTGGGAATATCGCTCCCGCCTGCTCGGCGTGATCGCCGGGCTGCCACGCGAGCGGCGGGCGCAGCGCTTCGCCATCAATCTGCTGATCGCATTCCTTCCCGCCGCGATCCTCGGATTGCTCTTCAATCGCCTCATCAAGAGTGTCCTGTTCGCCCCGGTGCCGGTGGCGCTGGCGTTCATCCTGGGCGCTTTCGTGATCCTGTGGATCGAGCGGCGCCACCGCCTGCGTCCGGCAGCGGCGCGCATCGACGACGTGGACGACGTGCGCTGGATGGACGCGCTCAAGATCGGCCTGGCGCAGGCGTTCGCGCTCATACCGGGCACGTCACGCTCGGGTGCCACCATCATGGGCGGCATGCTGTTCGGTCTGTCGCGGCGTGCCGCCACCGAGTTCTCGTTCTTCCTCGCGATTCCCACGCTGCTTGCCGCGTGCGTGTACGAATTCGTCCGCAACCGCGCGTTACTGTCGTCGCAGGACGTCGGCGCGTTCGGGGTCGGATTCGCCGCGGCGTTCGTCGCCGCCTTCCTCTGCGTGCGCTGGCTGCTGCGCTACGTGAGCCATCATGACTTCGTGCCGTTCGCCTGGTATCGCATCGGGTTCGGTGCGCTGATCCTGTTCACGGCCTGGCGTGGCCTCGTCCGCTGGGATTGACGCCGCCACCGCGGCGCGCGCGACCGCGCGGCCGCATGGCCCGCCGTGGATCGGCCCCTTGTGCGCGGTGCTGGGCGTGCTCGGCTTCTCTGGCAAGGCTATTCTCGTCAAGCTGGTGTATCTCACCGCGCCGGTCGACGCGATCACCCTGCTCGCGCTGCGCATGCTCTATTCCGCGCCGCTGTTTGCGGCGATGGCGCTGTGGGCCGGCCGCCAACCCGGCGCGCGGCGCTTCGAGCGGACCGACTGGCTGGCACTGGCCGCGCTCGGGTTCGTCGGCTATTACCTTGCGAGCCTGCTCGACTTCGAGGGGCTGCTCTACATCAACGCGTCGCTCGAGCGGCTGATCCTGTTCGTCTATCCGACCATGGTCGTGGTGCTGTCCGCGATTTTCCTGCGGCGCACGATCACCCGCACCGCGGTCGTGGCGCTCGTGCTGTGCTACGCAGGCGTGGGGTTTGCCTTCTGGTCCGACGTCCATGTCGCGACCGACCCGCGCGCGACGACCATCGGCAGCCTGCTCGTCTTCGCGAGCGCGTTCGCTTACGCGGTGTATCTGGTCGCGGCGGGGCGGCCCATCGCGCGCCTGGGCTCGCTGCGCTTCGTCGCATGGGCCATGCTCGCCTCCACCGTCTTCGTGTTCGCGCACTTCGCGCTGGTACGGCCGCTGACGGCGCTCATCGTACCGCCGCGCGTGCATGCGCTGTCGATCGCCATGGCGCTGCTGTCGACGGTGTTGCCCACCTGGCTGATGGCCGAGTCGATCCGTCGCCTCGGTGCCAACGCGGCGTCGCTGATCGGCTCGCTGGGCCCCATCTTCACGATCGGGCTCGGGGTGCTCGTGCTCGACGAGCCACTGCACTCGGTGCAGATCGTCGGTGCGGCGCTCGTGCTGACCGGGGTCGCGCTCGTGACGCTCAAGCCGCGCGTGTGATGCGGACGGCCGCAGCCCGCGGCCTATAATGATCGGCTCGCCGCAAGTCACGCAGGAGATCGACATGCCTCCCGATACCATCGAACGCGCGACGCTTCCGCTGAAGGACGCCGCGCTGCTCCGCAACCAATGCTTCGTCGACGGCCGCTGGATCGATGCGGACGGCGGCAAGACCATGCACGTGGTCAATCCGGCCACCGGCCGGCCGATCGGCACCGCCCCGGTGTTCGGCGCGAACGAAACCCGCCGCGCCATCGAGGCGGCGGGCAAGGCGTGGCCGGCATGGCGCGGCAAGACAGCGAAGGAACGCTCGGCGATCCTGCGCAAGTGGAACGACCTGATGCTGGCGCACGCGGACGACCTCGCGCTGATCCTCACCACGGAGCAGGGCAAACCGCTCGCCGAAGCCAAAGGCGAAGTGACGATCGGCGCCGCGTATGTCGAATGGTTCGCCGAGGAGGCCAAGCGCGTCTATGGCGACGTGATTCCCACGATCGGCAACGATCGCCGCCTCGTCGTCACGAAGGAGCCGGTCGGAGTGTGCGGCGCGATCACGCCGTGGAATTTCCCCTGCTCGATGATCACGCGCAAGGTCTCACCGGCGCTGGCCGCGGGTTGCACGGTCGTGATCAAGCCCGCCGAAGCGACGCCCTACTCGGCGTTCGCGTTGGCCGAGCTCGCGCAGCGCGCGGGCTTTCCGCCCGGCGTGCTGAACGTGATCACCGGCGATGCGCCAGCGATCGGCGGCGAGCTGTGCGCCAACCCGATCGTGCGCAAGCTCTCGTTCACGGGGTCGACCGAGGTCGGGCGGCTGCTCATGAAGCAGGTGGCGCCCACGATCAAGAAAATCTCGCTCGAGCTGGGTGGCAACGCACCGTTCATCGTGTTCGACGACGCCGACCTCGACGCCGCCGCGGAAGGCGCGATCATCTCCAAGTATCGCAATGCCGGGCAGACCTGCGTATGCGCGAACCGCCTGTTCGTGCAGGACCGCGTCTACGACGCCTTCGCCACCAAGCTCGCGGAGCGGGTGAAGGCCCTGAAGGTCGGGCCGGGGACGGAGAGCGGGGTCACGCAGGGGCCGCTGATCAACGACGATGCGGTCGCCAAGGTGGAGGAGCACGTGCGCGATGCAACCGCGCAGGGTGCGAAGGTGGTCGTCGGCGGCAAGCGCCACGCGCTCGGGGGCACGTTCTACGAGCCGACCGTACTCGCGAACGTCACCGCGGACATGCAGATCTTTCGCGAGGAGACGTTCGGGCCGGTGGCCCCGCTCATCCGGTTCAAGGATGACGCGGAGGTGGTCGAGCTCGCCAACCGCACGGAGTTCGGGCTCGCGTCCTACTTCTACAGCCGCGACATCGGCCGCATCTGGCGGGTGGCCGAGGCCCTCGAATACGGCATGGTCGGCGTGAACACCGGCCTCATCACGACCGAAGTCGCGCCGTTCGGCGGCATGAAGCAGAGCGGCCTGGGGCGCGAAGGGTCGAAGTACGGCATCGAAGAGTTCGTCGAAGTGAAGTACGTCTGCTTCGGCGGCATCTGACCTGAGCGCCGGTGCGCGCCGGCGCGCGCCGGCGCGTGATCACCGCGCGAAGATTGCGTTGTGCGCGCCGCTCGGCGCGCAGGTCCATCCGGCTCATGGTCGATCAGAACGTCGGCGGCTGCTCTTCGACGTTCGTCGGCGCCGGATAGCGGGCGGCGAAGTACTGCGTGTCCCCGGTCGTGCTGGAGACCCCGGTGGCCGGAGCTTCGAGCGTCGCGGGCAACGTCGCCGAATGCCCGGACATCGCCGCGGGCTGCGCGGCAAGCGCGATCAATCCGACGAGCACCACGAGGGCGGCGGTCTTCAGGCCGGTGGCCGTGTGCATCCCGGTCGGGTTGGATTGGGTGTTCATGTCGTCTCCTCGAACTTGGTCGGGCGCATGTGCGCCGTATGAGGACGATACGGCGCAGACGCCTGGACGAAGAGGGACGAATCGCGGGCGCGGGTGCGGAAAATTCGCACTGCGGGCTGTCCGGATCGGCGATCCAGCACCCTCCGCCTTGCTCGTCATTCCCGCGAAAGCGGGGCTCCACCGACGTTCGACGACGCCGGGTCCCCGCCTGCGCGGGGACGACAGGCATTCACCAGCCGGTCGGCAGCTTGCGCAGGATGGTGATGGTGCGGTCCTCGACCTGCAGGTATCCGCCCGCGGTGAGGTCTTTCATCAGCTTGCCGATCATGTCGCGCGAGGCACCCACGCGATCGGCGATGTCCTGCTGCGTGAGCTTCTCGGGGACGATCAGCTTGCCTTCGTCGGCCGGCTCGGCGAGCGCGTTCAGCAGCCGCGCCATGCGGCCGTAGACGTCGGAGAGCGCGAGGCTCTTCAAGTTGCCGGTGGTGACCCGCACCCGATGGATCAGCCGCTCGATGAGATGCAGCGCGAAATCCGGATGCGCGAGGATGAAGTCGCGGAAGTGCGCGCGGTTCACCACGGCCGAGGTCGTCGGCTCGACGGTGATCACCGATGCCGAGCGCGGCGCGCCGTCGAGCGTCATCTCGCCCACGTATTCGCCGGGGCCATGGAAGTCGATCACGAACTCGCGGCCCGCCTCGTTGCTCGCGTAGACCTTCACGCGACCGGACAGGATGACGTAGAGCGCGTCGCCGACGTCGCCTTCGTTGATCAGGACCGTGTTCTTGGGGAAGCTGCGGACCACGCCCGTCGCGGCGATGGCCCGGAGCGTCTCGGGATGCAGCGGGGCGAACGGATCGGTGCTGGAATGCGAGGCGTCCACGGCGATCGAGCGGCAGTTGATAAGTGGATCGTAACATGCCGTCGTCATGGTGCACGACGGCGCTGAAGCCTCTTCAATCGATCTTGCGCCGGTCGTCGATGACCTTGCCGTCGTTGGGCAGCGTTCCGGCCGCCACGAAACGCACGTCGCCGCGCAGCTTGGTCACGTCGCGCAGCGTCGCGACGATCACCTCGGTGTCGACCGCCGGCGGAGCCTCGATCTCGAGCGTCATGCGATCGAGCCCGTCGGGATTGTCCACGACCAGGCGGGCACGCGCCTGCGGCGCATGGCGGGCCAGAACCTGCGCCACCTGGCCCGGCTGCACGAACATGCCGCGCACCTTGGTGGTCTGGTCGGCGCGTCCCAGCCAGCCGCGCAGGCGTGCGTTGGTGCGGCCACACGACGACGTGCCGGGCATGAAGGCGGACAGATCGCCGGTGGCGAAGCGCACGAGCGGATAGTCGACGTTGAACAGCGGTGTCACCACCACTTCGCCGACGTCTCCCTCCGGCACCGGGTCGCCGGTGCCGGGCCGCACGATCTCGACGATGACCCCTTCGTCGATGACGAGCCCCTCGCGGGCGGCCGTCTCGTACGCGATGCTGCCCAGGTCGGCCGTTGCGTAGAGCTGGAACGCCGCGATGCCGCGGGCGGCGAACCGCTCGCGCAGCGCGAGCGGAAAAGCTTCGCCGGACACCACCGCCTTCGTGATGCCGTCGACCCGCATGCCGAGCTCGTCGGCCTTATCGAGGACGATGCGCAAGAAAGACGGGGTGCCGACATACGCGTGCGGCCGCAGGTCCGCGATCGCCTGCACCTGCTGCTCGGTCTGGCCGGTGCCCGCGGGGAAGACCGTGCAGCCAAGCGCGTGCGCGCCCGACTCGAGCATCATGCCGGCCGGGGTCATGTGATACGCGAACGCGTTGTGGACGAGCTCGCCGCGCCGAAAGCCCGCCGCGTGCAGCGCCCGGGCCGTGCGCCAGTAATCCGTCGCGCGTCCTTCGGGCTCGTACAGCGGGCCCGGCGATGCGAACACGCGCAAGGCACTGCCCCATTGTGTCGAGGCGTAGCCGCCGAACGGACGCTCGGCCTTCTGCCGTTCGGCCAGCGCGGACTTGCGCGTCACCGGCAACCGCGCAAGCGCGGCGCGCGACGTGACCCCTGGGGCATCGACGTCGGCCAGCAGCGTCGCGTAGGCCGGCGCATGCGCCTTGGCGTGCGCAACGTGCAGGGGCAGGCGCGCCAGGAGGTCGCGCTCCCGCTCGGCCGGATCGCGCGTCTCCCGTGCGTCGTAATAGCCGCTCATGGCGCCGATGTCAGGAAGCGCTTGCAATGGGCATGCACCGCGCCCGGCG
Organism: Casimicrobiaceae bacterium; assembly: GCA_035475895.1. Taxonomy (GTDB): domain Bacteria; phylum Pseudomonadota; class Gammaproteobacteria; order Burkholderiales; family Casimicrobiaceae; genus VBCG01. Next base: position 11,838 of record DATILY010000077.1, read on the forward strand.
CATCACGCGAGCCAGCGCTTGCGCCGCCGGTAGTGCTTGACGTCGCGAAAGCTGCGGCGGCCGGCCGTGGACAGCCCGAGATAGAACTCCTTGACGTCCTCGTTGCTGCGCAAGTCTTCCGCGGCGCCGTCCATCACCACGCGTCCATTCTCGAGGATGTAGCCGTAACGCGCAAAGCGCAGCGCCACCATCGTGTTCTGCTCGGCGAGCAGGAACGAGACGCCTTCGCGGCCGTTGAGATCGCCGACGATCTCGAAGATCTCCTCGACGATCTGCGGCGCGAGGCCCATGGACGGCTCGTCGAGCAGGATCATCGCGGGTTGCGCCATCAGCGCGCGGCCGATGGCGGTCATCTGCTGCTCGCCGCCCGACGTGTAGCCGGCGAGGCTTGCGCGCCGCTCGCGCAGGCGCGGGAAATAGTGGTAGACCTTGTCGAGCGCGGCATGGATGTCGCCGCGCGAGCCTTTGCGCGTGAATGCGCCGGTGAGCAGGTTTTCCTCCACCGTCAGATGCTGGAAGCAGTGGCGACCCTCCATCACCTGGCACACGCCGCGACGCACCAGCTCGTTGGGGGTCAGCCGGTCGATGCGCTCACCGCGGTATTCGATCGTGCCCTTGGTCACTTCGCCACGCTCGGCGCGCAGCAGGTTGGAGATGGCCTTGAGCGTGGTCGTCTTGCCGGCGCCGTTCGCGCCGAGCAGCGCCACGATGCCGCCCTCCGGCACCGCGAGCGACACGCCCTTCAGCACGAGGATCACGTGGTCGTAGATGACCTCGATGTTGTTGAGCGTGAGCAGCGCGGTGGCTGCGGAATCTGGAGCGGGTGTCATGGTTTTGCCGATGCGCCACGCGCATGCACGCGGTGCCGGTTTGCGCCGGCACCGCGCATGGCGACGTCAGCCTTCCTTGCCGCAGTCGCGCAGCGTGATCTTCTTCTCGCTTGCGTACTTGGCCGCCTGCTCCTCGACCATCTTGCGCACCAGCGCGCGGTCACCCGCCATGAACGGCGTGAGCGGCTTGAAGGCCTTGCCGTCCCACTGCTGGAATTTCACCATGCCCGACCCTTCGTGGTCGAGGCAGCTCGTCTTGACCGCGGGGAACAGGCCGGCGGCGCCCAGCTCCTTCAGCCGCGCATCCGACAGGTCGAGATGCTCGAGGCCCCAGCGCACCTGCTCGGGCGTCATGACCTTGCCCTTGCCGTATTTCTCCTGCGCCTTGCGGATGGCCTCGACGATCATGATCCCGTACGTCACGCCGCGCGTGTGATAGATCGAGCCCACGCGCGACTTGTCCTCGAGATTGCCCTTGCCCGCGCCGTACACCTTCTTCTGGATGTCCTGCATCACGGGGAAGCTCGTGCCCGATGCCGAGAATGCGGCGCTGACATAGCCCTTGGCGGCGTCACCGGCGGGAATGACGTCTTCCTCGGAGCCGGCCCACCATACGCCGAGCATCTTGTCGCGCGGGAAGCCGAACTTCGCGGCGGTCTTGATCGCCGCCGGGTTCATCACACCGAAGCCCCACAGGATCACGTAGTCGGGCCGCAGCTGGCGCACCTGCAGCCATTGCGATTCCTGCGTGTTGCCCGGCGGCGTGATCGGAATCTTGGTGAGCTCGATGCCATCGCGCGCCGCGAGCGCGTCGAGCACGGGAATCGCTTCCTTGCCATAGGCGGAGTCGTGATACATGTACACGATCTTCTTGCCCTTGAGCTTGGCCTCGCCGCCTTCCTTCTGGCCGAGATAGGCGATCATCGCGGCCGCCTGGTCCCAGTACGTCGTGCCGAGCGGGAACACCCAGTTGAACACCCGGCCGTCCGCGGAGCTCCCGAGCCCGTAGCCGTTGGTGGTCATCGGGATCTTGTCCTGTGCGACACGCTCGAACAGGCCGTAGGCGATGCCGGTGGACAAGGGCTCCACCGTGCTCGCGCCGCCGTGACGCGTCTTGAGGCGCTCGTAGCATTCGACGCCGCGCGCGGCGTTGTATTCCGTCTCGCACTCCTCCCACACCAGCTTGACGCCGTTGATGCCGCCACTCTGGTTGACGAGCGTGAAATAGTCGATCGCGCCGCCGAAATAACCGGACCCGCCGGCCGCGTACGGGCCGACCCGGTACGACAGGATCGGAATGAACTGCTCGTTCTGCGCGCTCGCGGGCATTGCGGCCAGCAGGCCGAGTCCCACGATCGCTGCCAACATCGCCTTCATGTGCTCCTCCGTATCAATGTCCGGACCGCGCACGCGGGACCGGTTCCTCCACTGTCAAGCATTGGGTACGCGCCCGCCAGCGTCAAGCGTCCTGCCTCGCGCCAGGCGGATTGCGGTCAATGCGGGAAAGGCCACAGCCGCAGCTTCTCCTTCGCGATCTGCCAGATGCGCGCAAGGCCGTGCGGCTCGACGATCAGGAAGAAGATGATGAGGCCGCCGAAGACCATGAGCTCGACGTTCGAGGCAGCGCTCGACGCGACGCCCAGCCCGAGCGTGCTGTCGAGGAAACCGACGATCATGCTGAGGGCGATCGGCAGCACGATGATGAACGCGCTGCCCAGGAACGCGCCGACGACGGTGCCTACGCCGCCGATGATGATCATGAACAGGATGCGGAAGGACAGGTCGAGGTTGTACGCCTCGGGCTCCACCGTGCCGAGATACGCATAGGCGAAGAGCGCGCCTGCGACGCCGCAGTAGAACGAGCTGACCGCGAATGCGAGCAGCTTCGCGCGCATCGGCCGGATGCCGATCACTTCGGCGGCCACGTCCATGTCGCGGATCGCCATCCACTGGCGGCCGATGTTGCCGCGTGCCATGTTTTTTGCCGCGAGCGCCATCAGGCACACGATGACCAGGATCAGCAGGTACTTCTCCTGCGGCGTATCGAACGCGCGCCCGAGGATGACCATCGGTTGCGCGGTGATCACGCCGGACGGGTTGTAGTTGGTGAACCAGCCGATCTTGGTGAGCGCCCACAGGATGAAGAACTGCGCGGCGAGCGTGGCCACGGCGAGGTAGAAGCCGCGGATGCGCAGGCTCGGCAGCCCGAATACGATGCCCACCGCGGCGGCCATCAACCCGCCTCCGGCGAATGCGAGCAGCAGCGGGATGCCCGGTATGCGGAGCACGAAGTTGTACGCGGCGAACGCGCCGACCGCCATGAATGCCGCCGACCCGAGCGACAGCTGCCCGGCATAGCCGGTGAGGATGTTGAGGCCGATCGCGGCCAGCGACAGGATCAGGAATGGAATGAGGATGGCGGAGAAGAGGTACGGTGACGCGAGGAACGGCACGACGACGAACGCGATGAGCAGGATCGCCGCCATGCCGATGCGGTCCTGCCGGATCGGCAGGATGGCGCTGTCCGCGGCATAGGTGCTCTTGAACTGGCCGGCTTCGCGATAGAGCATCGGTTGCGCCTGGTGCTCTTCAGATGCGTCGGATGATCTTCTCGCCGAACAGCCCTTCGGGCCGCACGAGGAGGAACAGGAGCGCCAGCACGTAAGGGAACCAGCCCTCGATGCCGCCGCCGACGTAGGGACCGAGGAAGACTTCCGCGAGCTTTTCCGACGCACCGATGATGAGGCCGCCGACGATCGCGCCCTGCACCGACTCGAAGCCGCCGAGGATCAGCACCGGCAGCGCCTTGAGCGCCACGAACGTCAACGCGAACTGCACGCCGTTGCGCGCGCCCCACAGCATGCCGGTGACGAGTGCGACGAAGCCGGCGACTGCCCACACGATGGCCCAGATCTGCTGGAGCGGGATGCCGACCGCCAACGCGGCCTGATGATCGTCGGCGACGGCGCGCAGCGCGCGACCGATGCGCGTGCGGCTGAAGAACGCGGCAAGGCCGATGACCAGGACCGCCGCGATGCCAGCCGCCGCCAGGTCGAACTTCGAGATGTTCATGCCGGACGCATCGGAGATCCACTGGATGGGCTCATCCTGCAGGCCGAGGTCGAGGCCGCGCACGTTGGCGCCCCACATCAGCTGCGCGAGGCCTTCGATGAAGAACGACAGGCCGATGGTCGCCATGAACAGCGAGATCGGCGGCTGGTTCACGAGGGGCCGCAGCACGAGCCGCTCGATGGCGAGCGCGGCAACGACCATGATCGCCAGCGTGGCGACGAGGGCCGCTGCAAACGGAAAGCCGTGCTCGGTCAGCCCGACGAACGTGAGCGCCGCGAAGAAGACCAGCGAGCCCTGCGCAAAATTGAAGACGCCCGACGCCTTGTAGATGAGCACGAAGCCGAGCGCGACGAGCGAGTACATCACGCCCGACAGCAGGCCGCCGATCAGCACCTCGAAGAAGAACTGGATCATCGTAGTCGCGCCGGGCCGTCCCAAGCGACTACCGCTCCCCCTCCGGGGGCAGCGAGCGAAGCGAGCGCGGGGGTCGTCATCGTTCGCGCCGGGCCGTCCCAAGCGACTACCGCTCGCCCTCCGGGGGCAGCGAGCGAAGCGAGCGTGGGGGTCGTCATCGTTCGCGCCGGGCCGTCCCAAGCGACTACCGCTCCCCCTCCGGGGGCAGCGAGCGCAGCGAGCGTGGGGGTCGTCATCGGGCGACGCCCAGGTACGCGTCGATCACCGCCTGGTTGGCGCGAATCTGGTCCGGCGCGCCATCGCCGATCTTGCGTCCGTAATCGAGCACCACCACGCGATCGGAAATGTCCATCACGACGCCCATGTCGTGCTCGATCAGCACGATGGTGGTGCCGAACTCCTCGTTCACGTCCAGCACGAAGCGGCACATGTCCTGCTTTTCCTCGACGTTCATGCCGGCCATGGGCTCGTCGAGCAGCAGGAGCGTGGGTTCCGCGGCGAGCGCGCGCGCGAGCTCGACGCGCTTCTGCAGGCCGTAGGGCAGGCGGCCGACCGGCGTGCGGCGGATGTGCTGGATCTCCAGGAAGTCGATGATCTCCTCCACCTTCGCGCGGTGCTCGAGCTCCTCGCGGCGCGCGCGGCCGAACCAGATGGCCTGCTCGAGGAAGCTCGCGCGCATGCGCAGGTTGCGTCCGGTCATGATGTTGTCCAGAACGCTCATGCCCTTGAACAACGCGATGTTCTGGAAAGTGCGTGCGATGCCGGCCGCCGCGGCGGCGTGCGGATTCATCTCCCGGCGCGGTACGCCGCGATAGGTGATCGTCCCCTGCTGCGGGTGATACACGCCGTTGATCACGTTGAGCAGCGAGCTCTTGCCGGCGCCATTGGGGCCGATGATGGCGCGGATCTCGTGCTCCCGCACGTCGAAGCTGATGTCGGTGAGGGCCTTGACGCCGCCGAATGCCAGCGAAATGCGGTCGATGGCGAGGATCACGCCGCCCACGCGCGCAGCGCGCGCGTCCGACGCCGCTGCTTCGGCGATGGTGTCCGCGGCCAGCGCCATCGCGACGGCCATCAAGCCGCCTTCTTCGCCGACGAGGGAAACGTCTGCGCGTCCTCGATGCGCAGGTCGGCCGCGACCATGCCGCTGCGGCCGTCCTCGAACTTCACCATGGTCTCGATGTGCTGCACGGCGCGGCCGGCATACAGCGCGTCGACGAGCACGGCGTACTTCTCGGCCACGAAGCCGCGGCGCACCTTGCGCGTGCGCGTGAGCTCGTCGTCGTCGGGGTCGAGCTCCTTGTGCAACACGAGGAAGCGGCGGATCTGCGATGCCGCGAGGTCGCCTTCGGCAGCGAGCTCGCGGTTCACCTGCTCGACGCATTCGCGCACCAGCGCATACACCTCGGGCTTGGCCGCGAGGTCGGTGTAGCCGGAATAGGCCAGCCCGCGCCGCTCCGCCCAGTTGCCCACGGAGCCGAGATCGATGTTGATGAACGCGCACACATGGTCGCGCCCGTTGCCGAAGGTGACCGCCTCCTTGATGTGCGGAAAGAACTTGAGCTTGTTCTCCAGGTAGTTGGGCGCGTACAGCGCGCCATTGTTCAGGCGGCCGACGTCCTTGGCGCGATCGATGATCTTGAGCTGCCCGCCCGCCTCGAAGATCCCGGCGTCACCGGTGCGGAAGTAGCCGCGCGGATCGATCGACTCGGCGGTCGCGTCGGGCCGCTTGTAGTACTCCTTGAGCAGCATGGGACCGCGCACGAGCACTTCGCCATCGTCGGCCAGCTGGATCTCGACGCCCGGCGCGGGCGCGCCGACGGTGTCGAAGTGGACGCCGCCATCCGGTTGCAGGCAGACGTACGCGCAGGTTTCGGTCGAGCCGTACAGCTGCTTCAGGTTGATGCCGATCGACCGATAGAAGCGGAAGAGATCGGGACCGATCGCCGCACCGGCCGTGTAGGCGACGCGGATGCGGCTCATCCCGAGCACATTGCGCAAGGGCCCGTAAACGAGCGCGTTGCCCAGCGTGTATTGCAGGCGGTCCGCCATGCCGACGCGCTTGCCGTCGAGGATCTGCGTGCCGCAGCGGCGCGCGACGGCGGTGAAATGCGCGAACAAGGCACGCTTGATCGCGCTCGCATCCTCCATGCGGATCATCACCTGGGTCAGCAGGCTCTCGAAGATGCGCGGCGGCGCGAAATAGTAGGTCGGGCCGATCTCGCGCAGGTCGGTGAGGACGGTGTCGCCCGACTCGGGGCAGTTGATCGTGAAGCCGGCGTAGAGCCATTGCGCGTACGAGAACAGATGGTCGCCCACCCATGCCATGGGCAAGTACGACAGCACGCTGTCCTGCGGGCCGAGATGGTCGAACGCGCAGCCACCTTGCGCGGCCGCGATGAACGCGCGATGCGTCTGCCGCACGCCCTTGGGCTTGCCCGTCGTGCCCGAGGTGTAGAGCATGATCGACACGTCCTCCGCGTCCCCCTGGGCCACCTCGGCCTCGAAGAACTTCGGATGGGCCGCATCGTGCTGGCGGCCCAGGCGCGTGAGCTCGTCGTAGCTGACGACGTTCTCGTAATTGCGCATCCCGCGCGGGTCGTCGAAATAGACGTGCCGCAGCGTCGGCACCTGCGGGCGCGCCTCGAGCAGCTTGTCGACCTGCTCCTGGTCCTCGGCGAGCGCGTAGACGATCTCCGCGTCGTTGAGCACGTACGCGAATTCCGCGGCCGGGGCATCCTGGTACATCGGCACCGGCACGCCGCCCAGGCATTCGGCGGCGATCATCGCCCAGTACAGGCGCGGACGGTTGTCGCCGATGATCGCCAGGTGCATGCCGCGCCGGAAGCCCTGCGCGGCAAGGCCGCACGCGAGGGCCCGCACCTCGGCCGCCACATCGGACCATGTCCATGTCTGCCAGATGCCGAGATGCTTCTCGCGGGTGGCCGGATGCGTTGGACGCACCCGGGCGTGATGCAGCATCAGCCGCGGAAACGTGTCGAGCCGTTCCTCCATGCACTCCTCCAACGGGGGCGCTCATCGATGCGAAGCACCGGTGCGACCTCGACCGATCGAAGCCGTCACGGCTCTAGAAGGCCGGTGTCGCGGATCGGGTCGCTATCTTAAGCCGGTTGCGCCGCCCTTTGCTACCGGAGGGACGGCATCGATCGGCGCGATGAGGCGACGGGTGGTCATCCAGGGCCCGAACCCGGCCCTGGCGGGCGGTGCGCCGGCGTGCCGCCCATGAGGCGGTCGCGTGCGTTCTGCAGGCGATAGGCGGCCCAGTCGGGCGCCTGCACGGCGTCGGCGAACGCCGCGCCCTGCGCGAAGCGCGCGCACCAGTCGACGAAAGCCGCTTGGTCGTCCCACGACTCGACCAGGAGGATCCATCGTGGCACCTCGTTCGCCTCGCCGCGGACCTTGCGTTCGGCCGTCTCGACGGCGCTGGCCGCCTCGTCGGCAACGAGCCAGTGGCACCCGGCGACACCCGGTGCGCGCGCCGTTTCGGGTACGACGCTCGATACGAGGCGGTCCCGATGCGCGGCGACTACGTCGACCGGCAGCGCATACCGGAAGGTCGCCATGAGCCCGCCCTGGCCTTCACCGGCGCTCGCAGCGACCTCGCACAGCGAGCGCGCGACACCGCGGAAATGACGCACCGTCGCGACGGTCCATGGTGTCGGGTCGTTCAGCCGGGCCAGGTAGTCGCTGCCCGTCACGACCGCCGGGCTGTCCGTCTCGTAGAGATTGAAGTATTGCGGCGCGCCCTGGACGGCCGCATACCGGCGGCCGCGCAGGAAGCCGGGAATGGCCACGCGCTCGGGCATGTGCTCGCGGCCATGCCAGGCGTAGAACGCCGCTCTTCCCTCGGGCGCGATGTCGTGCCAGATCGCCACTGCGCCGCTGCCTGCCAGTCCCATTGCGTGATCTCCTCGCCGACGCTTGACAATACCCGGGTGTTACGCAGAATGAAACCGCGCTTCATCGTGAAGCGCTCCTGCTGCACCGCATCCCCATGACCACTACCCTCTTCCGCAATGCGTTCGTGATCGATGCGACCGGCAGCGATCCCTATCGGGCCGACGTGCTCGTCGAAGGCGACCGGATCGCCGACGTGACCCCGGCCGACGGCCCCGCGCAGCGCCTGGTGCCACCCACCGCGGTGACGATCGACTGCAACGGTGCCACGCTCATGCCCGGGCTCATCGAGCCGCATGCGCACCTGAGCTTTCTCGACCAGAAGTCGCCCTTCGATTTCCATGCCGTGCCGGTCGAGGAGCACCTGCTCGCCACGTTGCGGCACGCGAAGCTCTATCTCGACCAGGGGTTCACGGCATGCTTCAGCGCAGCCGCGACGAAGCCGCGGCTGGACGTCGTCACGCGCAACGCGATCGACGCGGGCGACTTCCCCGGACCGCGCTTGCTGGCCGCCAGCGTGCAGTTCACCGTCACGGGCGGCGTGGGGGATTTGCGGCAGCTCAAGCTCGACCCGGGCGAGATGATGTACACGCTGCCGTGCGACGGACCGGTGGAGTTCCGCCGCGCCGCGCGCGAAGCATGCCGCGAAGGCGTCGACGTGCTGAAGATCGTGCCCTCCGGCGACACGTCGACGCCCTCCATTCCATCGGCGCAGACGCTGATGTGCGACGACGAAGTGGCCGCCGTGGCCGAGGTCGCACGCGAGCGCGGCAAGCGGGTGGCAGCGCATGCGCGCAGCGCCGAGTCGGTCCGGATGTGCGTGCGTCATGGCGTTGAGATGATCTATCACGCGACGTGCGCCGATGAGCAGGCGCGCGACATGCTGGAAGCCGCGAAGGACCGCGTGTTCGTCGCACCTGCGCTGTCGGTGACGTGGACGCGGCTGCATGAATCGGGCAAGTTCGGACTGCCGTCGAGCGATGCAATCAGGGCGCGCATCGCGCACGACCTGGACGCGACGGTCTCCTGTATGCGCGACCTGAAGCGCCGCGGCGTGCGGGTGCTTCCCGGAGGCGACTACGGCTTCATGTGGAATCCGCACGGCCAGAACGCGCGCGACCTGCGCTATTTCGTCGACCTGCTCGGATTCACGCCAATGGAGGCGATCGTCGCAGCGACCCGCTCGTGCGGCGAGCTGATGAACCTGCCCGGCGGCGTCGGCCAGGTGCGCAAGGGCTTCCTCGCCGACCTGCTGGTCGTGAACGGCGATCCGTTGCGCGACCTGCGCATCCTCGAGGACGCATCGCGCCTGGTCGGCATCATGAAAGGCGGCGTGTTCCACAAGGCGCCGCCGGCGCAACTGCCGCGCGTCGAGCGGGCGGCGGCCTAGCGCCACTTCTTACGGACAGGGCAATGGACTACGGAATCAAGGGCAGGACAGCCATCGTGTGCGCCGCGAGCCAGGGACTTGGCCGCGCCTGCGCGCTTGCGCTGGCGCACGAAGGCGTGAACGTGGTGATCAACGCGCGCGGTGCGGATGCACTGAACGCAACGGCCGACGACATCCGCCGCACGACCGGCGTGAACGTGCAGGCCATCGCCGCCGACATCACCACGCCGCAAGGGCGCGCCGAGGTGCTCGCGGCGTGTCCTGCGCCGGATATCCTGGTGAACAACGCCGGCGGCCCGCCGATCGGTGACTTCCGCGACTGGGACGAGGCGGCGTGGCAAGCGGCCGTGAACGCCAACATGGTTACGCCCATCATGCTGATCCGCGCAGTGGTGGACGGCATGATCGAGCGCAAGTTCGGGCGGATCGTGAACATCACGTCGCGGTCGGTGAAGGCGCCGCTTGCCGACCTCGGGCTGTCCAATGGAGCTCGCGCAGGGCTGACGGGATTCGTGGCGGGGCTCGCGCGGCAGGTCGCGCGGCATGGCGTCATCATCAACAACCTGCTGCCGGGACCTTTCATGACCGCGCGCACCGCCGATGGCCTGCGCAAGCGCTCCGCCAAAGCCGGCCAGGACTACGACGCGTTCGCACGCGCCCGCATGGCGGAGGTGCCCGCAGGTCGCTTCGGCGACCCGGACGAGTTCGGCAAGGCGTGTGCATTCCTGTGCAGCGCGCATGCGGGCTTCATCGTGGGCCAGAACCTGCTGATCGACGGCGGCGCGGTGAACGTGACGATGTAGCGCCTGCTAGAGGTGGCGGAAGCGATGGGCGTACGGCTCGCTGACGGCGAGCGTCTCGCGACGTCCCTTCACGCGCAGGCGCAGCTGTCCACGGAAATCGCGCGTCATGCCGGCGATCGCGTTGACATTGACGAGCGTTCCGCGGTGGATCTGCCAGAACAGGCGCGGGTCGCACTCCTCGGCCAGCTCCTTGACCGTGCGCCGGATCAGCACCTGACGCTGCGGCGTCACGACGCGCGTCTGCTTGCTGTCGGACTGGAAGTACAGGATCTCGTCGACGGTGATGAGGTCGACCTCGTCTCCGCTCGACGCGGTGACCCAGCGCAGGTGCTCGCGCGTCGCCGCGAAACGCGCGGCCAGGGCGCCGAGCAATGCGTCCACATCCGGTGCCCGCTGCCGGATGCGGCTCTTCAGCCGCCGTACAGTGTCTTCGAGGCGCGCGAGGGTGAACGGCTTCAGCACGTAGTCCACCGCCGCGTGCTCGAAAGCCGTGACGGCGCAATCGTCGTACGCAGTCACGAACACGAGGTGACAGCGTCCGCTCGCGCGTCGCGCAACGTCTACACCGGACATTCCGGGCATGCGGATGTCGAGGAACAACACGTCCGGGGGGCTCGCTTCGAGAAGCGCGCACGCCTGCAGGCCATCGCCTGCCTCCCCGGTCACGAGGAGCTCGGGCCACAGCGCGGCGAGCGTGTCGCACAGCTCGCGACGCAGGTGCGCCTCGTCTTCAGCGACGATCGCGGTGGGCGGGTTCATGAGCCACCTGCACATGAATGCGACACGCGTCGGGGGCCGATCGTTCGACCGTCAACGTGGCGCGCGCGCCGTGGATCGCGGCCAGGCGCGCGCGCACCTCGTCGATGGCGGGGCAGCCCGCCATGCGGGTGGCCATGCTGCCTTGCGCATCGACCGCGATGTCCAGGTGCGCGTCGGTGCACCGCGCGCGCACCGACACGGTTCCCGCGGCATCGTCGCCTTGCCCGGCCGCGGCCACGAGCGGCAACAGCAGCATGGGCGCAAGATGCGCATGCTCCGCCTGCGGCTCCACCGTGCACTCGATCGCCAGGGCGCCCCTGGTCCGCAGCGCGGCAATCGCAAGGTAGCTGCCGGCGAGGTCCACCTCGCGACCCACGCTCGAATTGGTGTCGCGCATGCGCGGCAACGCGGTGCGCAGGTAGCGATTCAAGAGCTCGAGCATCCGCATGCCATCGGCGCGATCGCGCTCGAACAGCACACCGACGTCGCGCAGAGCGGCCAGAAGGAACGACGGCTCGACGCGGGCCTGCATTGCCGTGAGCCGCGCGCCAAGATGCTGCCGCTCGCCATCGATACGCGCAAGCTCGGAATCGTGCAGGGCCGCTGCCAGCGCCTTGTCCCGGCGCCGCGAAAAGTGCACCACTGCCACGGCGCTGGTAAACGACATCGCGTAGACCGTCTGCTCGACGGCTTCGCGAACCCACGCCGCTGTCCCGGGCGCGAGACATTCGAACACGCAGCCCTCGAGGTACGTCATGAAGACGCCCGTACAAGCGGCGCCGGTCGCGAGCGCCGCAATGAGCGCTGCTGTGCGCCGAGCGCCCCGAAACGGCATGCGGTCGGCGACGCCGGCGAAGAGCGCGGCCGGCAGCAGCATGAGGCAATAATGCTTCACGAAATAAGGCGCGTATCGCCCCATCGCGGCGAGGCCGGGGGGAATGCCATCCTCCGCAACCGCGTTGCCGAGCACCGAGACGAGGACGAACAGGCACACGACGATCAACGTCCAGACGAATGCGGCGAGGCTGGGCGCAACCGTACCGGCGTGCCGTCGTCCGCTCGCCTGCTGTGGTGCCGTTGCCACGGTCCACCGCCCGGCGACCGGCCATAACCCCGAGAGCGCCGCTCTCATCGATGACCCGCAAGCGCCATCGGGGCGGCCGGTATTTCGATGATCGCGCGCACGCCATGCGGCGCCTGGCTCGCGAGCGTCATGCGCCCGGCCGCGCCGAATTGAGCCGTCAGGCGCGCGCGGATGTTGGCGAGACCGACACCGGTGCCGCGGTTCGCGGAGAAGCCGCGCCCGCTGTCCGCCACGGTGACGCGCAGCTCGTCGTCGTGCAGGTCGGCAGCAAGACGCACCGTGCCTCCTTCGGGCAATGCGTCGAGTCCGTGCTTGATCGCGTTCTCCACCAGGGACGCGAGCATCATCGGCGGAAACGGCTGCGCGAGCGCGCGGTCGGGTACGTCGATGTGCACGGCAAGGCGCTCCCCCATGCGGATGCGCTGCACGTCCAGATACGCCGTCACCATCGCAAGCTCGGAGCCGAGCGTGGACGCGCCCGCGCCCCGCATGTGCGGCAGCGCCGATGCCAGGTAATCGCACAGGCGGTCGAGCATGCGTCGACCCAGCGCCGCATCCGCGCGATACAGGTGCGTGAGGTGGGCCAGCGTGTTGAACAGGAAATGCGGCTCGACCTGCGCCTGCAGCACCTGGATGCGCGCCTCCATCAACTGCGCGTCGACGGCGCTGCGCTGCAATTCCGATGCATCGAGCGCGCGACGGCGCTCATCGGCGCGCTCGGCGAAGTACCACGCCGCAGCGAGGAACCCCCAGTACAGCATCGAGTGGCGCGCGAAGAACCAGACCAGCGTGAAGTAGGTCGGCGGCCCGCCTGGAAAGTTGGTCGTGAAGTCGCCGGCCGCGTTGCGCAGCAACATCCCGCGGCCGATCAGCGAGCCTGCGCAAACGGCCAGGGCGAGCAGCATGGGGCGCGGTGCCCGCGGAAGCGCGCGAAGCAACGTGAACGCGATGCCGACGATCAGGAAGCCGATCACCTGCGAGCGACCCAGCGCGAGGACTGCGTCCGCCCAGCGCTGGTCCACGAAGGTGCCCGACCTTATCGTGGCCACCCCGAAGAGCGCCGTGAGTCCGACGAGGCGCAAGTCGAGGCTCGCGAGCAGGGCCGCCCCGGGCACGCGGGTATTCCACCGACCATCGGATCTGCGTTCGTTCGCCAACCGTCGTCCACGATGGAAAAGCCGCTGAAAGTCTAACCGAGTAAGCGCCCAGCCGCGCGTCGCCGCGGCACACGTTCCGTCGCACGTTCCGGTTGAATCGTCGAGCGATTCGCCGGTTCGGTCGCCAGGTCACTGGTGAGCACCCCGACCCCGTACACTGCAGCGCCCCTCGATGCACGGGCCTGCTTCTTCGCCGCGGTCGGCGGCCACGGGAGACGAATCGCCATGCGAAACACAGCTGCGCGCCGGCCAGCGATTGGCCCGGGATTCACCATGAAGCACGCGCTCGGCGCGGCGGTCGCCGCGCTCGCGTCGTTGGGCGCATCAATGGCGCTGGCGGCCGTCACATCGACCGTCGTCGACGTGCCGGCCGGCAGCAGCAGCGTGCGCATCCTCGACGTGCGTCCCGATGCGCCGGTGGCGTCGATCATCTCGTTTGCCGGTGGCAGCGGATTCATGGGCATCCGGGATGATGGAACGCTCAGTACGGCGGAGGGCCGCTGCAGCCCGGTCGGCCGCAACCGCCAGGCATTCGCCGAGCATGGCTATGCGGTTGCGCTGGTCAACGATGCAGCCGCGGGCAACGTGCCCAACCTGCTGGCCGTGATCGCGTACCTGAACGCCAAGGCCGAAGTCCCGATATGGCTCATCGGCGGCAGCTCCGCCACCCCGATCGTCGCGGATCTCGCGGTCAATTTGCCGGCGACATTGCCGCTTGGCGCGATGTTCTGGTCGCCTGATGTGTTGAGCGCCGCACTTGCGGCACGGGTGCAACGCGCCTCGTTCGTCCTCTGGCACAGCAGCGATCCGACCCAGTCGGGTGCGCAGCTGTACAACCAGCTCACGGCCGCCCCGGTCAAGGGCCGCCACGTCCTCACTGGTGGCACCAACGCCATCTGCGGCGCAGCTGGCTTCCACGTCTTCAACGGACTCGACGCCGAGGTCGTCGCGGCGGTCGCGGGCTTCGTCGACGCCAACAACGGCGCGCTCGGCACCACGCAGACGCAGACCGCCGTGGAGTACTACTACGCCGACTGGAACTACTACTTCGTCACCTCGTTTCCCGACGAGATCGCGGTGCTCGACGGCGGCGCGTTCGGCGGTGTATGGAAGCGGACGGGCCAGACCTTCGACGTATGGAGCCTGCCGGCGACCGACCATCTGCCCGCGTGTCGATTCTTCAGCACCGCTTTCGCGCCCAAGAGCTCGCACTTCTACACGCCGTTCGCCGCCGAATGCGCCGGGCTCAAGGTCAATCCGGCATGGCAATACGAGAACATCGCGTTCTACCTGCAGCTGCCGGACGCCGCGGGTACGTGTCCGGCGGGCACGGCAGTGCTGTACCGCCTGTACAACAACGGCATGGGCGGCGCGCCCAATCACCGCTTCACGACCAGCGCGGCGACGTTCAGTCAAATGCAATCGCTCGGCTGGACATTCGAGGGCGATGGTCGCACGGGCGCGTTCGCGTGCGTGCCCGCGCCGGCGGCGGGCGCAAAAGGCCTGTGGCAGGCGACGACCGCAGGGGGCCGCACGGTGACGATCGCAGTCTTGGACGACGCGACTTACTACGCCGCCTACTTCAGTCCGGGCGGCACGACGCTCGATGGCGGGCTGTACGGCGTGAGCGCGTCGGCAGATGGCCGATTCGCATCGCTGCGCGGCAGGAACGTACCGTTTCGCAATGGTTTCGCGGGCGGGTCACCGACGATCAGCGGAACGTACGCGGCGCGGACTTCGCTCGACCTCGTGATCGGCAGCGGCGCGACCGCCGAGACCGTCGCGGCGAAATACGACAGCTCGTACGACGCGCCGTCGAACCTGGCAGCGCTCGCCGGCACGTACAAGGGCTTCAGCGGCCACGCGCAGGATTGGTTCACGGCCACCTCGACCATCGACGCCAACGGCAATCTCACGTCTCGCGGCGGTTGCGACCATCGGGCCCGCCTGACATCGCGAGGAACGGCCGGCGTCTTCGATCTGTCCCTGGTGAACGGCTGCTCGCTGCCCGGCGCGCCGGCACAAGGCGGGATTCTGCTCTTCGATGCAGCGAAGGGAACGATCGCCGCGATGTCGCCGCTCAATGACGACGACATCGTGTTCATCGGCGGTACGCGCCAGTAGGGCGGCGCGCCGCTCCGGCGCGCCCGCGCGGCTGCGACGTTTGCGCGTGCGCCTACTGCGCCTTGATGCCCGCCGCCTGCACGATCTTGCGGTTCACCTCGAGCTCGCTCTTGACGAACGTCTTGAAGTCCGCGGTCGTCATCGGCATCGGCTCGGCGCCCAGGTTGGCGAGCCGGTCGCGCACTTCGGGCGCCTGCAACGCGCGTTGCACGTCGCGATTGATGTGGTCGACGAGCTCCGCAGGCATGCCGGCCGGCCCGAACAGCGCCACCCACAGGTTGTAATCGAAGCCTGGCAGGCCCGATTCGGCCAGCGTCGGCACGTCCTTCAGCTGGCTCGAGCGCTGCGCGCTGCTCACGGCGAGCGCGACGAGCTTGCCCGCCTTGACCTGGGGCAGCGCCGCCGAAATGGGCGAGAAGAAATACGTCACGCGTCCGGCCATGGTGTCGTTCAGCGCTTCGGGCGTCCCCTTGTACGGCACGTGCACGACGTCGATCCCGGTGGCGAGCTTGAACTTCTCCCCGTTGATGTGCGTGCCGCTGCCCGAGCCGGCCGACCCGTAGTTGAGCGCGCCCGGCTTTTCCTTCGCGCGCGCAATGAGGTCGGCGACTGATCTGATGCCCGACTCGGGCGCGACGACCAGCACGTTGGGCTGACCGCCGAGCGGCGCGATCTCGGTGAAATCCTTGGCAGTGTCGTACGGCAGCCCGGGATAGATCCAGGGATTGACCGCGTAGCCGGCGGAATGCACGAGCAGGATGTAACCGTCGGGCGCCGAATGGGCGACCACGCCGGCGCCGATCGTCCCGCCCGCGCCGGGCCGGTTCTCGACTACCACCGACTGACCCCAGAGCTCCTGCAGCTTCTGACCGAACGTGCGGGCCAGGATGTCCGTCGCGCTGCCTGCCGTGAACGGCACGATGACCCGCACCGGCTTGGTGGGCCACGACTGCGCATGGGCACCACCGGTGATGGCGATGGCGACCAGCAGCGCAAACGCAAAGCGGGCGATCGATCGGTACATGATTCCTCCGGAAGAAGCGGGGTGCCGTCAGGCGCGGGCGCGCAAGGTCACGATCAGCGGATAGTCGGGGTCGTCCACGTCCAGCTCGTCCGGCGCAAGGTCCTCCTGCGCGAGGCCCTGCAGGAACGCGACGCACGTGAGCACATTGCCGTGCGCCGACACCTCGATGCGATCGGGCTCGAAGGCCTCCTCAGCGAGCGCACGCAGCGAGCGGTCGGTGAAGCGCCAGAAATCACCTTCGTGCTGCATGTTCTCGCGCACGATCTGGCTGATGCCCGGCACGGTGGCCAGCAGCACGCCGCCGGGTGCGAGCGCCGCGCGCAGCGAGCGCATGGCGCGCGACAGGTCGTAGATGAACAGCAGCGTCTGCGGGACGATCACGCAGTCGAACGCGCCGATTGGCAGATTCGCATCTGCGCCAAGGTCACCCTTGATGGTGGCCGCGGGATTGCGCGGCAGGTCGTAGATGTCCGAGCGCTGCACCGCGTCGGCGCCGAAGCGCCGGGTGTAGTTGCGATCGCCGATCTCGAGCACGCGGCCCCGGATGTCGGCGCGATGGCGCGCGAGAAAACGCTCGATGTAGTGCCGGTCCACGGCGTGGCCGCGGTCGAAGCCGAAATCGCGACCGATCGGCCGGGTGCGACGCAGGTCGCCCCAGTCGATCGCGCGCTTGTCTGCCTGCTCGCGCTCCACCGCGATCCTAGGGGGTGACGCCGAACGGCTCGTCGAGCGCGAACAGCCAGTGCCCGCCCGGTTGCCGGCGCAGCACTTCGAGGCTTTGACCGGCGACCTCGGCCGGGTTGCCGTCCGGTCCCGCCATCGCGAGCTTCCAGCGCGCGGTGACGAGCGCCAGATCCCCCGACTGCGCGATCACCCGCGGCGAGATGTCGATGCGCGGGCGGCCGGCCACGAACTGCGCAAGCGCTGCTCGGATGGCAGCATGGCCGATGACCGTCTTCCCGGGCTCCGGCGTTAGCGCAGCCTGGGGCTCGTAGAGCGCCACGAGCGCCTCGAGGTCGCCCGCGTTGAGCGCCTGCGCGAACAGGCGGTCGACATCCTGCGGATCGCGTGCATGCATGGCAGCCTCAATACGGGTTGGCGATGGGCAGCTCCTGCGCCGGATAGAGCGAGATGACCTTCGGTCCATCCGGCGTCAGGATCACCTCTTCCTCGATGCGTGCCGCCGAGATGCCGTCGGTCGCCGGGCAGTACGTCTCGACGGCGAACACCATGCCGGCCTTGAGCTCGATCGGTTCCTTGAGCGAGTTCAAGCGCGAGATCAGGGGACGCTCGTGCAGACCGAGGCCCAGCCCGTGGCAGAAGTTGAGCCCGAACGCTTCCATCTCGCTCGAGAAGCCGATCTCCTTGGCCTGCGGGAACGTGCGCGCGACCTTGTCCGAGCTGACGCCCGGCTTGAGCACGTCGATGGCGCGGTCCATCCACTCGCGCGCCTTGCGATACGCCGTGCGCTGCGCGGGCGTGGCAAGGCCGACGTTGAACGTGCGGTAGTAGCACGTGCGATAGCCCATGAACGACTGGATGATGTCGAAGAACGCCTGGTCGCCCGGACGGATCAGCCGATCGGTGAAGTTGTGCGGGTGCGGCGAGCAACGCTCGCCGGAGATGGAATTGATCGCCTCGACGCAGTCGCTGCCCATCTCGTAGAGGCGCTTGGTGGCAAGCGCCACGATCTGGCTTTCCGTCACGCC
This sequence comes from Casimicrobiaceae bacterium, assembly GCA_035475895.1. GTDB lineage: Bacteria > Pseudomonadota > Gammaproteobacteria > Burkholderiales > Casimicrobiaceae > VBCG01. Next base: position 30,122 of record DATILY010000077.1, read on the forward strand.
GGGCTTCAGCGCTTCGGCGATGTCCTGGTAGACGCCGTCGACCATCGCGGCGGCCATGTTGAGCAGCGTCAGCTCGTCGATGCTCTTGACCTCGCGCGCCTGCAGCAGCACCTGCTGCCCGTCGCGCACGTCGATGCCCTGCTTCTGCAGCTCGAACAGCATGGGCGGCTCGACGACATCGAGGCCGAGTGGCATGTCGGCCACGCCCTCTGCCACGAGGATGGCCTTGATCTCCTTGGCCGCGTCGCGGAACAGCGTGATGTCGCCGCCGGTCGCGCCCCGCAGCCCGAGCAGGCCCGCACGGCAGTGGTCGTGATGCAGCCAGGGCGCATGCAGCCGATGATGCTTGGCGGCCGAGCCGAAATCCCAGATGTACGGATCGCCGTTGCCGGTGAGCAGCGAATAGCGCGTGAGCTTGTCGCGCGCCCACTCCCCGATCACCGTGCTGGTGGTGTAGCGGATGTTGTGCTGGTCGAACGACAGCAGCGCGCCAAGCTCGGAATTGGCCAGCGCCGCGCGCGTACGCGCAAGCCGGTAATCGTGCAGGCGGCGGAAATTGACCCGCTCCTCGAAGTCCACCTGCGTGTGGCCTGGCGCCTGGAGCGGACGATCCCACCGATGATGCGGATCGATGTCGTCCGGGCGGACGATCGTCGGATCCTTGCGGGCTTTGGGCAAGCGTTCTCCCCTATTCGACGTGATTGCCGCGCAGGCGGGAATCCAGCGTCTTCGCGACCAACGTCACTGGGCCCCCGCCTTCGCGGGGGCGACATGGGGGAACGCCTTGTCATACCAGGTGAGATCGACGTACTTCGACGGCTCGCCCAGCGCCTTCTGCGGCATCGCGTACTTGCCGCGCAGCGCGAGCACCGTGCGGATGCCTGCGTCGTCGGGCCGCAGGTCGCGGATCAGGCCGCCGCGCGACGCGAGCAACAGGTCGTACGACTGCCTGGCCAGCGCGGGCGTCATGTCGCGGATGTTGGCAACGAGCAGCGCCTCGACGACTTCGCGGTTGCCCGGGTCGACGACGAAGTCGAGCCCTGCCTTGTAGCCGCGCAGGAAGCCGACGACGCTCGGCTCGTGCTCGCGCGCCCACGACCGGCGCACGTAGCCCGCCGTGCCCTGGAACGCACCGAGCGCCTCGGCAGTGGCAAGCACGTTGAAGCCGCGATTGCGGGCCAGCACGTCGAACGGCGTGCGCAGGATCGTCGCATCGTGCTTGCCCGCGAGGAGCTCGCGGTACCGGATGGCCGTCGCGCCCGCCGGCTCGTAGCGTACGTCGGTATCGCCGAGCCCGTTGCGCGCAACCAGATCGCGCAAGACGAACGCCGCCCCGGTGGTCATCGCGTCGACCGACAGCGTCTTGCCGCGCAGGTCGGCGAACGACTTGATCGACGGTTGCGCGACGATCGACAGGAAGCCGCCATCGCCGCCCATGAAGACGGCAAGATCGGGGTTGTCCGGGATCTTCGCTTCCCCCTGCCCTTCCTGGTAGGCGATCAGGTTGTCCACCAGGGCGAGCGCGATGTCGTTGCGCCCGTTGAACAGCGAGGTCACGAGAAACCCGGAGCTCGGCGTGTAGCTCATCTGCACGCTGACGCCGTTGGCTTCGAACGCACCCTGGCGCTGGGCCGCCCACACCGGCAGGTTCCATCCACCGTCGAATGCGATGACGCGCACGGGCGTCGGGGCTGGTGCCGGTTGCGCAGCCACGGGCATGGCCGCCATGGCCGCCAGGCAGGTGAAGGCCGCTGTCCATCGCACGATGTTCACCAACGCCTCCTTGTGCGCTCGATTCCGTGACCGAACCCAGTCGTCACGATAGCGAGGTTGCGGGAACAACTCAACCGATGGCTTGACGGCAGCCGCACGCGCAGTCTAGCGTGCGGGCATGCCTTTGGCTGGCACCGCCTTCCTCGCGTTGTGGAACGACATCCGGCGTGCGCGCGAGCCGGAATACGATCAATGGCACACGCTGGAGCACGTGCCCGAGCGCGTCGCCGTCGATGGCTTCCTCGGCGCGCGCCGCTACGTCAATCGGGCGCGCGAGCAGCATCGCTATTTCACGCTCTACGACGTCGCTGCGCTCGCCGTCTTCGACAGCGCCGCTTACCACGACCTGCTCGATCGGCCTACGCCGTGGTCGGCCGCCATGCGGCCTGACTTCGAGAACTTCGTCCGGGCCGTGTGCGCGGTCGAGGCGTCCGCGGGAACGGGGATCGGTGCTGCGATCGCGGCGCTATGCGTGGAATCCGTCGACGACGACACGCTGCGCAGCGCGCTCGATGCAGCGGCGACGTTGCCGCGCATCAACGCGGTGCACCTCGGCGCACGCCGGGACAGCGGCCCGGGCCCCGGCGTGGGCGCTGCCCGCAACGACGCGACGCCGCGGGCGTTCAACCGCATCGCGCTCATCGAGGCCCTCGATCATGCGGCGGCCGACGATGCGCTCGTGCGCGTGCGGCACGCGCTCGACCTGCGCGCGATGCCGCGTGACTTCGGCTGCGACGTCTACGATCTCGCGTTCGTCTTCCCGGGGCATGACGCGGGCGAGCGCGACGCCCATCGGCGCCTCGCCTGACCTGCCGGGAGCGCCGTCTAACGCGAATCGTACGTGTAGAACCCGCGGCCGCTCTTGCGGCCCAGGTAGCCCGCCGCGACCATCTCGCGCAACAGGGGTGCCGGCCGGTATTTCGGATCGCTGAAGTCCGTGTAGAACACGTTCATCACGGCCAGCAACACGTCCAGCCCGATCATGTCGGCCAGCGCCAGCGGGCCGATGGGATGATTGCAGCCCAGCTTCATGCCGTCGTCGATGGCCTGTGCGCTCGCAACACCTTCAGCGAGCGCGAAGATGGCCTCGTTGATCATGGGGCACAGGATGCGGTTCACGACGAACCCCGGGCTGTTGCGCACGACGATGGGCGTCTTGCCGAGCGTAGCCGCGAACGCTTCCACGCTCGTCACCGCGGCGTCACCGGTCTGCAGCCCGCGGATCACTTCCACCAGCATCATCATCGGCACGGGATTGAAGAAATGCATGCCGAGGAAGCGCGCCGGGTCGGACACGACCGCGGCGAGCGCGGTGATGGAGATGGACGACGTGTTCGACGCGAGGATCGCATCCTTGCGCGCGATGCCGTCGAGCCGGCGCAGGATCTTGAGCTTCAGCTCGAGATTCTCGGTGGCGGCTTCGATCACGATGTCGCAGCGCGCGAGCACGTCGTAGTCCGTGCCGCCGGCGACGCGTGACAGCGCGGCGTCACGCTCCGCTGCGCCCAGCTTCTCCTTCTTGACGAGCCGCTCGAGGCTCGAGGCGATCGCCTTGCGGCCGCGCGCAACCGCTGCGTCGTCGATGTCGACCATCGCAACGTCGAGACCGGACACCGCGCAGGCTTGCGCGATGCCGTTGCCCATCGTGCCGGCGCCGATGACGCCGACGGTCCTGATCGCTTGCATGATGCGTCCTCGAAGGCGATGACGCGTCATTATGCCGGGCGCAGCCCGGCCGTCGCTTGCGTGCGGCTGCGTCTAGTCGGCGGCGCCGACTGCGAGCGCGGAGGGCGCCGGGGTGCGACGTGGGGGATGAGCGCACAAGCCCGTGACCATCGCGTCGATCAGCGCTGGCGCCGCTTGCGCGAGATCGAACGACGACGGCTGCTGCACCCATGCCTGCATCAGTCCCATCACATACGCGTGCAGCGCGTGCGCGGCGAGCGACGCGTCCGTGTCCGGCGGAAGCTGGCCGGCCGCGATGGCCCGGTCGACGAGCTGCTCGACCCGCGCCAGGCAGGCGCCGCCTTCGCGTTCCTTGGTGGACGCGAGCGGTGCGAGCTCGGCCGCCGAGCCACAGGTCTGGAACACGAGCTGGAACATGCCCTGCGCGCGTGGATCGCGGGCGAGGTTGGTGAGCGTGGCGATGGCCGTGCGCCGCAGCGCGTCGAGCGGATCGCTGCAGTCCCCGGCAACCTGGTCGAAGATCGCATCGAGCGGCGCGGTCGCACGCTGGCACAGCGCGCCGAGGAGGTCCACCTTGTCGCGGAAGTGCCAGTAGACCGCGCCGCGCGTCACGCCGGCGGCGGCGGCGACCTCCCCGAGCGAGGTGCTGGCAACCCCCTGCTCGCGAAAAACGCGCTCGGCTGCATCGAGCAGTTGCTCGCGCGTCACGGCGGCCTCGGCTTTTGTCTTGCGCACCATATGTCCCTACTCGTTGTACGTCTTTACAAACAGACGTGATTGTATGTAACCTTGCCGTTCCGCGCTAGTTGCGCCGCACAAATTCGAGGACTCCATGTCCGGTCTTCACACCACGCTTCGCCGGGTCGCCCCTCTGGCGACTCTCCTGTTCACGGCCGCCTGCGGCCCCGCCGCTCCGCAGGGCGGCGGCTTCCACGGCTTTCCGCCGGCGGAGGTGACCACCCAGACAGTAGCGCCCCGCTCGTTTCCCGTCTCCTTCGAGTATGTCGGGCAGACGATCGGTTCCAAGGACGTCGAGGTGCGCGCGCGGGTCACAGGCATCGTCGAGAAGCGGCTGTACCAGGAAGGCGCGCCGGTGAAGGCCGGCCAGCCCTTGTTCATCATCGACCCGAAGCCGTACGCGGCCCAGGTGGCCGCTGCCGATGCCGAGCTCGCACGCGCGCAGGCCCAAAAGGCGCAGGCCGACCGGGAAGCCGCGCGCCTGAAGCCGCTCGCCGAGCGCAAGGCGATCGGGCAGAAGGAGGCCGACGACGCCGCGTCCAACGCCGACCTCGCCGCTGCCGCGGTCAAGTCCGCGCAGGCCAAGCTCGACGAGCTCAAGCTCAACTGGGGCTACACGCGCGTCGTCGCGCCGATCTCCGGCCTGAGCAGCCGCGCGCAGGTGTCCGAAGGCGCGCTCGCCACGCAGAACACCACGCTGCTCACGACGATCTCGCAAACCGACCCGATCTGGGTGGCGTTCACCGTCTCGGAGAACGAGCGCCTGCGCCTGACCCAGGCCATCGCGAACGGCACCCTCGCCGTGCCGAAGGACAACGCCTACGAGGTGACGATCAAGCTCTCCGACGGCTCCGCGTTCCCCCGCAAGGGCCGCATCAATTTCTCGGATACGCGAGTCAATCCCACGACCGGCACGTACGAGATGCGCGCCGAAGTGCCCAACGGCGACGTCGCGCTGAAACCCGGGCAGTTCGTGCGCGTCGTGCTGCGCGGTGCGCAGCGCAAGGACGCGCTCGCCGTGCCGCAGACCGCGGTGCTCGACGGGCCGCAGGGAAAGTTCGTGTATGTCGCGGGCAAGGACAAGGACGGCAAGGACGTTGCGCAGCCGCGCCCGGTGAGCGTGGGCGACTGGGTGGACGCCAGCGGCGGCAATCTTTGGGTGATCGAGAATGGCCTGAAGCCGGGTGACGTCGTGATCACCGATGGCGTCGCCAAGATCATGCCGGGCGGGCCCATTCATCTGGCCGGCGCGGCGCCAGCCGGTGCGCCGCCAGGAGGTGCCGCACCCGGCGGGGCGAGCGCACAAGGCAGCGTCGGCGGCACGGCCGGCGACTCCACCAAGGCGCCGGGCAAGGCGCCCGCCGCCGACGCTCCGGCCAAGAGCTGAGGAGCAGCCGCATGTTCTCGCGCTTTTTCATCGACCGGCCCATTTTCGCGGCCGTCATCGCGACGTTCTTCATCATCGCCGGTCTCGCGGCGATGCGTGCGCTGCCCATCGCGCAGTATCCCGAGATCGCGCCGCCGGTCGTGACGGTGCAGGCCGTGTATCCGGGCGCTTCGGCGACCACGGTCGAGCAGACGGTCGCATCGCCGATCGAGAATGCGATCAACGGCGTGCCGGGCATGCTCTACATGAGCTCGTCCTCCACCTCGCAGGGCGTGGTCCAGATCCAGGTGACATTCGAGATCGGCACCAACGTCGACATCGCGGCGGTCAACGTCAACAACCGGGTGAAGCAGGTCGAGCCGCGGCTGCCGGAAGAAGTGCGGCGCCAGGGCGTCTCGGTGGAGCGCGGCAGCTCCGCGTTCCTGCAGGTGCTCGCGTTCTACGGCACCGACGGCAAATACGACGACCTGTTCACGTCGAACTACGTGACGCTCAACGTGCTCGACCGCCTCAAGCGCCTGCCCGGCACGACGAACGTCCAGATCTTCGGTGCGCACGACTACGCGATGCGCATCTGGCTCAAGCCCGATCGCATGGCGCAGCTGCGCCTCACACCCACCGACGTCATCGCGGCGGTCAACGAGCAGAACGCGCAGTTCGCCGCCGGCAAGGTCGGCCAGGCGCCCGTGGCGCAGAAGCAGGACCTCGTCTACACCATCACGACGCGCGGCCGCCTCACGGACCCGAAGGAGTTCGAGGCGATCATCGTGCGCGCCAACCCGGACGGCTCGATCGTGCGCCTGGGCGACGTCGCGCACGTGGAGCTGGGCTCCAAGGACTACGAGTTCATCGGCCGCTACAACGGCCGCCCCGCCACGCTGGTCGGCATCTTCCTCGCGCCAGGGGCCAATGCGCTCGACGTGGCGAAGTCGGTCAAGGCCGAAGTGACCACGATGGCCGAGCAGTTCCCCCCGGGCTTCACGTACTCGGTGGCTTATGACACCACGCGCTTCGTGCAAGTCTCCATCCGCGAGGTGCTGAAGACGCTCGGCGAGGCGATGCTGCTGGTATTCCTCGTCGTCTACCTGTTCCTGCAGAGCTGGCGCGCCACGGTGATTCCGTTCGCCGCCGTGCCGGTCTCGCTCATCGGCACGTTCGCGGGCATCTACTTCCTCGGCTATTCGATCAACACGCTCACGCTGTTCGGCATGGTGCTCTCCATCGGCATCGTGGTGGACGACGCGATCGTCGTGCTCGAGAACGTCGAGCGCATCATGCGCGAGGAAGGGCTCGGGCCGCGCGACGCCGCCATCAAGGCGATGCGCGAGGTCACCGGCCCGATCATCGCCATCGTCCTCACGCTCGTGTCGGTGTTCGTGCCGATCGCGTTCCTCGGCGGCCTGACGGGCGAGCTCTATCGCCAGTTCGCGGTCACGATCGCGATCTCCGTCGTGATCTCGGGCCTCGTCGCCCTGACGCTCTCGCCCGCGCTGTGCGCGCTGATCCTCAAGCCGCACGAGGCGCCCAACCGCTTCTTCGCCGCGTTCAATCGCTGGTTCACGCGCGTCACGGCGCACTACACCGACGGCGTCATCTGGATGCTCCGCCGCGGTGTCGTCGCTGCGGTGCTGTTCCTGGGCATGGTCGGGCTCGCCGCGTGGCTGTGGAAGATCACGCCGAACTCGCTCGTCCCCGACGAGGACCAGGGCTTCTACATCAGCGCCGTGATCCTGCCCGACGGCGCGACGCTCGAGCGCACGCAGAAGGTGGTCGAGCAGGTGGAAGCGGCCATTCGGTCGAATCCGAACAACCTCGACACCGTCTCGTTCACGGGCTTCGACTTCATCGGCGGCGGCTTCCGCAACAACGCCGCGACCATCTTCGTCACGCAGAAGCACTGGGACGAACGGACGGTCACCGCTTCGCAGCTCGTCGGCGAGCTGTATGGCAAGACGATGGGCATCAAGGAAGCGCTGGTGCTGGCCTTCAATCCACCGGCGATCTTCGGCCTGGGCACCACGGGCGGCTACGAGTTCTACATTCAGAACCACGGCGAAGGCGGCGCACGCCGGCTCGAGGAAGTGAAGAACGCTTTCCTCGCGCGCGCGAACCAGGATCCGCAGCTCGGCGGCGCGCAGACGCTATGGCGCGCCACCGTGCCGCAGCTGCGCGTCGACGTCGACCGCGAAAAGGCCAAGACGCTCGGAGTGCCCATCGCCGACGTGTACGCGACGCTGTCCGCCACGCTCGGCAGCTACTACGTGAACGATTTCAGCAAGTATGGCCGCGCGTGGCAGGTGCTGATGTCGGCCGAGCCGGACTACCGCCGGCGTCCCGACGACATCGGCGCGGTGTACGTGCGCTCGGCGAAGGGCGAGATGATCCCGCTGTCTTCGCTGGTGACCGTCAATTATTCTTCCGGCCCCGACTCGCTCGATCGCTTCAACAACCTGCCCGCGGTGAAGATCATCGGGCAGGCCGCCGAGGGCTACAGCTCGGGGCAGGCGATTGCGCGTGTGGAGCAGATCGCCAAGGAAGTGCTGCCGCCCGACTTCACGTTCGACTGGGGCGGCACCTCGTTCCAGGAGAAGCGCAGCAGCGGCGCTGCGGGCTTTGCGCTCGGCCTCGCGGTGATCATGGTGTTCCTGATCCTGGCCGCGCAGTACGAGCGGCTGTCGCTGCCGCTGTCGGTGCTGCTCGCCCTGCCCTTCGGCATGTTCGGCGCGCTCGCCGCCGTGTGGCTCAAGAGTCACGTCGGCGTCTATTTCGGCGCCAACAAGCTGACCAACGACGTGTACTTCCAGATCGGGCTCGTCACGCTGCTCGGCCTCGCGGCCAAGAACGCGATCCTGATCGTGGAATATGCCGTGCTGAAGAACCACGAAGGACTGTCGCCGTCCGCGGCCGCCATCGAAGCGGCCCGCCTGCGCTTCCGGCCGATCCTGATGACGTCGATGGCGTTCATCCTGGGCGTGCTGCCGCTCGCGCTGTCGACCGGTGCGGGTGCCGGCGCGCGTCATTCGGTCGGCACGGGCGTCATGGGCGGCATGCTGGCCGCGACGTTCCTCGCCATCTTCTTCGTGCCCACGTTCTATCGCACGATCGTCGAGCGGCGCCTGATCGAGCGGCGCAGCCACGACGAGATCGTCGACGAGGTGCGTCACTTGCGCACCACCGCCCACCACGTGCCCATGACGCCGGGCCATCCACCGATGGCGTCGCAGGGAGCAAGCGATGACTGACCGCCAAGTGTTGCGCATCGGCGCCGTGCTGGTTGCCGCCGGCATGGCGCTCGCAGGCTGCACCACCACGCCCACCGCGCCACCGGCGCTCGAAGTGCCGGCCGGCAACGCGGCGGCGAACGATGTCGCGCTCGACCGCTGGTGGACCGTGTTCAATGATCCGCGCCTCACGGGCTACGTCGACGAGGCGCTGGCGCACAACCTCGACCTCGCCGCCGCCATGGCGCGCATCGAGACGGCGCGCGCGCAAGTGCTGCTCGCGCAGGCCGATCTGTATCCGAGCGTGAACCTCGGGGTCGGCGCTGCGCGCACGCGTTCGACGCAGGTGGGCACGAATCCGCTGCCGCCCGGCTTCTCACCCTTGTCCACCGACTACCAGGTCGCCCTGCAGGCGTCGTACGAAGTGGATCTGTGGGGCAAATACCGCACCGCCACGGAAGCGGCGCGGCGCGAGCTGCTCGCTACGCGCTATGCGCGCGAGACGGTGCAAACGGTGGTCGCTGCCGACGTCGCGCGCACGTATTTCGAGCTGCTCGCCACCGATGCGCAGCTCGAGCTGCTGCGCGACACGCTGCGCACGCGCGAGGAGACAGTCACCCTGCAACGCGACCGCTACCAGGGCGGCGTGATCGGCGAATACGATCTCGCGCAATCGGAGGCCGAGCGCGACGCCGTCGTCTCGGACATCGCGATCACGCAAAACGCTGCCGCGCAGCTGGAGTCGGCGCTCGCCGTGCTGCTCGGCCGGTCGCCGCGGGACGTCTACGACCCCAAGCTCGCGCACGACGCGACGGTGGCGCGACTGGTCGGCGTTCCGGCCATTCCGTCGGACCTGCCGTCGAACCTGCTCGCCCGCCGGCCCGACGTGCAGCAGGCCGAGCAGCAGCTCGCCGCGGCGAGCCTGCGCATCGATCGCGCGCGCGCCGACTACTTCCCATCGCTCTCGCTCACGGGAGCGCTCGGAACCGAATCCGGCGCGCTGAAGAACCTGTTCACCGGACCGGGACTGATCTGGGGCCTCGGCGCGAACCTGCTGCAGCCGCTGATCGGGCTCAAGGCGATCGAGGCGAACGTGCAAGCTGCGACCGCGCGGCGCGCGGAGATCGAGATCGGCTATCGCCAGGTCGTGCAGGGTGCGTTCCGCGACACGCATGACGCGCTCGCCGCCAGCAGCAACCTGCGCGATGCGCTGAGCGCGCAGGGCTTGCGCGCCGAACGGCTCGCGCGCGCGCTCGAGCTCGCCGACATGCGCTATCGCGCCGGCTACTCGCCCTACCTCGAGGTCCTCGACGTGCAGCGCCAGCTGCTGCAGGCGCAGACGCTGCAGATCGCCGCGGCCCGCGATGCGCGGATCGCGGTGGTGAACCTCGCGAAGGCCCTGGGCGGCGGCTGGGATTACCGGACCGACGTCGCAGGGCCGTAGCGGTCAGTCGTCTTCGCCGTCGTGATCGTTGCCGGCGGTCGGCACGCGCGCGTCGATGCGCCCGTACAGGCCGTCGGCTTCGTCGTGCGGACCGGCCGCGAAGAACAGCGTGTCGGTCGGCTGGTTGAGGATGCCGTTGCCGAACGCAAGACCCCACAGGCCGTCGATCTTCAGGACCTTGTTGTCGGCGCCGCGCAGCTGACCCTTGAACGCGCCGGTGCGCGGATCGAATGCATTGATGGTGCCGTCGCCGAAGTTGCCCACCAGCAGGTCGTTGCTGAACTTGCCGAAGCCGGTCGGCGCCAGTGCCATGCCCCACGGGGCGTTGAGCGTGCCGTGCTGCGCGAGGCGGCGCAACAGGTTGCCGTCAGCGTCGAAGACGTCCACGAAGCCCAGGCCGCGACCCGCTGTCTCATCGTCCGAGCCCGGCGTGGTCTTCGCGTACGAGACGTACAGATTGCCCTGGATGTTTTGGATGTTGAACGGAGCGTAATCGGCGGGGATGTTGCGATCGACGAACTTGCCCGCAGCGGACACCGGCGCGAACGTGCTGCTGTAGATGTCGATCTTGCGGCCGTGGAAATCGGCGGCGTACAGGAAGAAGCCGTCGCCATTGCCGGCGAGTGTCACGCCCTTGTAGACGGCATCCGCGCCGAGTGCCACCCGGATGGCGTGCGTGCCGTCGACCGTCGGTGCCCACGCCGAGATGACGCCGTCTTCCGACGCGAAGATGAAGCGCGCCGGCCCGGTCTTGCCATTCGCGGTCACGATGAAATCGGTGTTGGAGCCGCTGAACACGATGCCGGTCGGCGTGCCGGGGTCCGAGCCGTTTGCGCTCGGAATGGTCACCACCAGCGCATTGACGTTGCCGCTCCCGTCGTAGAGCGTCGACTTGCCCGTGCCGTTGTCTGCGACCCACGCGAAGCCGGTCGGATTGAAGGCAACGCCCCACCCGTTCCTGAGGTTGGCGTCGGGATGGGCGGCCGTGATGCCGCTGCCCGGATCGGTGACGAGGTTCTGCACGTCATAGCTGTTCGAGGATTCTGCGTGGCCGGGTGCCGCGACGGCGAGCGCGAACGCCGCCGCGACGACCGGAACGACCCGCCGCAGGACCGCAGTTGGCATGGTCATGGAGGACATCTCCGCTGGTATGCGTTGACGAATGCCGGCGTACGGGGACACCGGACGCAAGAGCGCCGCCACCATCGCGACATGACGATGGTGCAGGTCCGCGTCGACTGGACGCCGATCGGCGGATGGCGGAGCTTGCCTTCGACAACAGCGCAGATGGGGCGATTTATTCCCGCGCGCGACGCCGCGGGCAACGCAACGTCACTGCAGCGACGGCCGCCACAGGAACTGTGCGCGATCGGCCGAACGCACGCCGACGCGCAACAGCTGGCCCTGGCGCGAAAGCAGCAGCGGAACCTCGGTTCCCGCGCGACCGAGCGCCCAGATGCGCCGAAACAGGTCGGCCAATCCGTTCGGCCGTTCGCCCGCGACCTCGACGACCACGTCGCCAACGCGCACGCCCGCGGATTCGGCGGGTCCACCGTCCGCGAGTGCGTTCACCACCAGATGCTGGCCGATCTCGGCGGTGTACATGCCAAGCCATGGACGCGGTGGCCCGGATACACGGCCATTGCGCAGCAAGTCGTCGAGGATGGGCTCGAGCAGATCGATGGGCACGAACATGTTGCCCTGCACTTCCTCTTCCTCGACGGATTCCTGCACGAGCAGCGAGCCGATGCCGATCAGCCGGCCTTCCTCGTCGACCAGCGCAGCGCCACCCCACTGCGGGTGTGCGGGCGCCGTGAACAGCGCCTCGTCGAGCACGTATTCCCAGTAGCCGGCGAACTCGCGCCGGGACACGAGGCGCGCCTTGAGCGCGTGCTGCCGCCCGCCATGTCCGATCACCAGCACGTCGCTGCCGACGCGCACGCCGGCCGATGAACCGCGTTCGAGCATCGGCACGCTGAACGGCCGCAGCGGCAGCACGAGCCCGAAGCCGCTCGCCTGGTCGTACGCCATCGGATGCGCCTCGACCGCCGCGCCCGCGTTGTTGGTGAGCCAGATGGTCTGCGCTTCGGTGATGAGGTAGCCGATGGTCAGTACCAGGCCATCGGCGCGAATGACGACACCGTTGCCGAGCCGCTCGGTGCCCAGGATGCCGGCCGTGAACGCTTCGTCGGGGATTTCGGCGCGGACCGAGACCACGGCGTCGAGCACCCGACCAAGCGCGAAGGTCAGATCATCGTCGGCGGGCTGCAGGTCGGGCGGAAACGCCCATGGCGTGGTTTCAGGCATGCGTCACGACGCGAGGGCAAGTCCGCGTCCCCGCTATGGTAGCGCGATCGATTTCGGGCCCTGTCCGTCCAGCGGATTTGTACGGACCAGCAACCATGGGTGGAACCCGTGCCGCCGCGGGCGCTCCAAAGCTTTCGAACCCCTTGCAACGGAGGCTTCACATGCGTCGATTCGGTTTGCTTGCCAGCCTGGCGCTGCTGCTCTCGGCGCTGCCGTTCGCCGCGCATGCACAGCGTGCGTACGCCATCTCCGGCGCCGACATCTTTGCCGGGCCGGGTTCCGACTACCCCGTCGTGGCGCACCTGGGCCCCGGCGTCGGGCTCAACATCAACGGTTGCCTCGCCGATTACAGCTGGTGCGACGTTTCCTTTGCCGGCAGCCGCGGCTGGGTCTATGCGGGCGATCTCGGCTACCCGTACCAGCGCAATCGCGTGCCGGTGCTCGAATACGGCCCGCGCCTGGCGCTTCCCATCGTGACGTTCTCGATCGGCAACTATTGGGACCGTTATTACCGCGGGCGGCCGTGGTATCACGAGCGCAACCAATGGGTGCAACGCTTTCCCGAGCACCGCCACGACTACCGTGGCAGCCGCGAAGGCTGGCGTGGCAACGAGAACTGGCGCAACGGCAACGAGAACTGGCGCGGGCGCGAAGGCAACGGACGCGGCCCGGACATGCGGCATCAGGAATTCCGCAACGACGCACCGCGCGGCAATGTCGAGAATCGACACGAGGCGCCGCGCGTGAACGGCTCCGTGCACAACGACGGTCGCGGCGGCTACGCGCCTCGTCCGGGCACCGACGAAGCGTCGCGGGTCACGCCGAACACGCCGGGCTACTACGGCAGTCAGCAGTAACGCTGCACCACATGCAACGCCCCGGCGCGCGGTGAATCGGCGCCGGGGCGTTTGCACGTCGGTCAACCGGTCCAGCCGAGATGCCCGAGGAAGTCCCGCGTGCGCTCGGTGGTGGGGGCATCGAAGATCTGTCGCGGCGGCCCTTCCTCGACGATGCGGCCGGCATCGAATACGGCCACCCAGTCTCCCACGCGCCGTGCGAACGACATCTCGTGCGTGACCACCACCATGGTCATGCCTTCCTCCGCCAGCGCCTTCATCACGCTCAGCACCTCGCCGATCGTCTCCGGATCGAGCGCCGAGGTGGGCTCGTCGAACAGCATCACGTCAGGCTCCATCGCGAGCGCACGCGCGATCGCAACCCGCTGCTGCTGACCCCCTGACAACGCCGACGGGAAGTTCGGCGCCTTGTCGGCGAGGCCGACCTTGACGAGCATGGCTTGCGCGCGCCGATCCGCTTCGGCGCTCGCCATGCGCAGGACCGTGCGCGGGCCTTCCGCGACGTTCTGCAGCGCCGTCAGGTGCGGGAACAGCTCGAAGTTCTGGAATACCATGCCCATGCGCCGGCGCATCGAGCGCAGCCCGCGCTCGTCGCGCGCAAGTCGCATGCCCTCGAACTCGATGTCCCCAGCGTCGAGCATCTCGAGGCCGTTGGTGCAGCGGAGCATGGTCGACTTCCCCGAGCCGGAGGGTCCGATGAGGCACACGACTTCGCCCGCGTGCACGTCGAGCGACACGCCGTCGAGCGCCGTGAACGCGCCGTAGCGCTTCACGACGTCGAGATAGCGGATGACCGCGGGCCCGGCAGCTTTCGGGCGCTCCGCGCGGGCCGGCGCGGACCCCGCAGCATCCGCGGCGATCATTCATGCACCTCGAAGCGGCGCTGGATCCAGTCGACGAGCTTGGCCTGCGGATAACCGAGCAGCCAGTACAGCGCGGCCATCGCGGTGAGCATCTCGAGCACGCGAAACGTCTGCGCGCGCACCTGCATGGAGACGTAGGCGAGCTCCGTGACCGCGATCACGGATACCAGCGAGGTGTCCTTGAACAGCGAAACCCAGGTGCTCGCGAGCACGGGCAGGATGCGCCGCAGTGCCTGGGGCACCACGACGCGCCGCAGCGCCTGCGCGCGGCTCATGCCGAGCGCCATCGCAGCCTCCACCTGGCCGCGCCGGATGGAGTTGATGCCGGCACGAAAAGTCTCCGCGTTGTAGGCGGTGACGTTGAGCGAAAGCGCCGCAAGGCCGGTGGCGAGCGGCGACAGGCCCAGTCCGGTGAGAATGGGCAGGACGTAGAACGCCCAGTAGACCACCAGGATGAGCGGCAGGTTGCGGAACAGCTCGACATACCCGGTGGCAAGCGCGCGTGCGGGCGCCCATCCATACAGTCGCAGGATCGCGACGGCGATGCCGCACGGCACGGCGATGGCCATCGTCGCGATCGTCAGCAGGAACGTCGTCGCGGTGCCGAGCGCAAGTGCGTCGCGATGTTGCCACACCACCGACCAGTCGAGCGTCACGAGCGTCCCAGGTGCGCGATGCGCCGGTAGATGCGGTCGACGCCGCGCGTCACGGGAAACAGCATCACGAAATACATCAGCATGGCGAAGGTGTACACCTCGATCGGCTGGAAGCTCTGGCCGGCCACCGTTTCCGATTGACGCATCAGATCGGGCACCGCGATCACCGAGGCGATGGCGGTGTCCTTGATCGTCACCGACAGCAGCGAGCCGAACGCGGGCAGCATCCGCACGACGGCCTGCGGCAGGACGATGCGGCGCAGGATCTGCGCACGCGACATTCCCAGCGCGAGCGCGGCGCGCGTCTGGCCGGCGCGCACGGATTCGATGCCGGCGCGAAAGATCTCCGCGGCGTACGCCGCGAGATGCACCGTGAGGCCGATGAGCGCGGCCATGAACGGCGACATGGTCATGCCCGTGACGATCGGCAGCGCGAAGAACGTCCATACCAGCACGACCAGCACGGGGATCGCGCGCATCGAATCGATGTACAGCACCACGACCATGCGCACGCCGCGCGGGCCGTACAAGCGCAGCAACGCGACGATGAGGCCCGTGACCAGGCTCGTCAGCCCGGAGACGACCGACAGCAGGACGCTGATCCGGACGCCGTAGGCCAGGAAGCGCCAGTTGTCGGCGATGACGGTGAAGTCGAAGTCCATGGCGTCCGTGTGCGCGCAAAAAAATGCGGTCAACCCGCTTCGTCTTCCATGTGTGACGTGGATGCGCGCAGAAGGCGGGGTAGCCCGCTCCGGCTTCTGGTGTTCAGGCGCCTGCGCGGGCTACCCCGCCCTCTGCGCGGGCCGTCGTTGCCCGCGTTGTTCTGCGCTACATCCGCAGCAACGCTACTTCATCGTCTCGATCACGCGCGCCTCGTCCTTCCTGAGCACCGGCTCCATGTCCTTTTCCACCGCGCGCGCCCATTGCAGGAACGCAGGCTGGTTCTTGTCCACCGCCATGCCGACCGGGGCTGCCTTCTCCGTGCTGTCCTGGCAATTGTTGGCCTTCGGCAGCGCCGACAGCTGTTTGAGCTTGCGGCCCATCGCCACCCACGGCACGCGGTTGATCGGCACGGCATCCGCGCGCTTGGCCATCACTTCCTCCACCGGCGCGACACCCGATCCCGCGACGCCACGCAACTGCGCCTTGGGAAAGCGCTCCTTGACCCACGACTCCTCGCCCCCGCCGGTGTAATAGGCGATGGTGACGTCGGGCCGGTTCAGGTCGTCGACGCTCTTCGCCGAGGCGAACTTGGGGTTGGACGTGAGCCCGAACATGCACACGCTGGTGCTGGAGTAGATGACGAAATCGACGACCTTCAGCCGATCGGGCGTCTCGGCGAGGGGCGTGACCGAAATGTCCACCTGATTCGATGCGAGCACGGGGACCTTGGTCTCGTGGCTCACGGGGACCGCCTCGAGCTTCACGCCCAGGCGCTTGGCATACTCCCTGGCGAGCAGCCATGCGGGACCGCTCCACGCCTCGCCTTGTCCGCTGGTGTTCTCCACGAGCCACGGCGCGTTCGCGAGCACCCCCACGCGCAGCACACCGGCCTTCTTGATGGCGTCGATGCGCGGGCTGGCACCCGGCGCCGGCACGGGGACATCCGCCAACGCGGGCAGCGCAGCGAAGAGCAGCGTCAACGCGACGCGCCCGAACAGCTTCGACATGGTTCCTCCTGGCTCTGATGGGATACGAGCGCGCGGTTGCGCGCGTCGTCGACTTATGGCCGCGCCCATGATTGGCGACGCCCGCCGCGTTGTCAAACGCGTGAGCCCGGATGCCGTGCGGGGTCGACCGCCGCGGCCGTCACTCGGCCTTGAAGACGACGCTGAACGGCTTGGGCAGATCAGCGAGCTTGTGCACGAAGCTCACCGCGATGAAGGCGCTCGGCGCTTCGAGCAGCGCGCGAATCTGTTCGGTGCCATCGGTGGGCGCGGTCGCGCGCCCGAACAACGCGCGCGCGGGCGGCGTACGCCGTCGTCCCGTAACGCCGAGAGGCAGATCCGTGAGCTCGTTGTCGTTGCTCATGTACGCCCCGAACACCGCGATGGTGTCGATCTCGTACTTGTTGCGCTCGTCGGTTTCGTTGAACTGCCGGGCGATGTCGGCCAGGTGGGCCAGGAGCAGCGCAGCGCGCTCCCGCGGCAGCGGGTCGACGATGCGTGCGGTGGCGCAACGGCGAAACTTATCGGTTATGCCGAATTCGGCCGCGTGCGGCGAGAGCCGATGCAGGAGCCCGCCCTGGATCATCTGCTCGACGATCGAGCGGCTCGTCTCGGCCTTCCAGCCGAAGTCCTGCGTGAGCGCGTCGAGGTTGACCCGCGCGCGCTCTGGCGGCAGGCCCTGCACGCGCAGCAGCACGCGCTCGGTGGCGTCGCGCAGCCGGCGCGCGTCGACGCCGAAGTAGAGGCGGCGGGTGACCAGCGTCAGCGCTTTCACGAGGCGCTCTCCCTAGGCTGGCGTGCGTTTCCATGACGTTAGCATAGCGGTCGGCCGGGCGCGTCCGCCTGCCGACGTGCGGCAGGCGGGGTCAGGAGCCCCAGGCGTCTTCCGGCCACGCGGCATGGCGCGCGGAATCCCACCCGCTGGGCGACGCGAGCGCGCTGCCCATGCCGTGCGCGGGTCGCTCGATGATGCGGCGCAGGGCGTTGCGCACCGGCACGTTGTTGCGTTGCAGGAACTCCAGATGCGCGTGCGAGAAGGGCGTGACGTGCAGCGCGTCGCAAGCGTGGCTGATCGCTTTGGCCAGACCCGGCGAGAGCGTGTAGCGCCAGGCCGGACGCTTGCCCGAAAGCTGGCGCAGCATCGCGAGGTATTCGGCAATCGTGAAGTTGCTGCGACCGCCGATCTCGATCGCTTGTGCGCGCCGCGGGGTGGGCCGGCGCAGCAGCACGGCGATGGCGTCGGCGGCGTCGCGCACGTCGAGCACCGCGATGTAGCCCGTGGCATCGGCCGGCACGAAGTGGATCGGCCACGACGCGAAGCGCCGGATCCATTCCGTGCCGTAGCCGCCCGGCCCTTCGAGCAGCGACGGACGCAGCACGATGCACGGCACGCCGCTCGCCGCGAGCGCCATCTCGCCGCGCATCTTGGAGCTGATGAAGCGGCTCTGCGCGTCGCGACGCAAGCCGAGCGCCGAGACGTGGATGAGGCGGCGCAGCCGCAGCTTGGCGCACGCCGCGGCCAGCGCAGCGGGCGCGACCAGATGAACGCGCTCGTACGTGGCGCGGCCGCGCTCGCGCAGGATGCCGACGCAGTTGACCACGGCGTCGACGCCTTCGATCAGCGGGATCCAGCGCGAAGGCTCGGTGAGATCCTCGAAGCGGGCGATGCGCCGCGGCGTGGCGTCGAGGTCGTGGGCAGCAGCCGCGGGGTCCGCGCGGCGGCTGCCGATGATCACCTCGTGCCCGCGCGCATCCAGCGCGGCCACGACGTGACGGCCGAGGAATCCGGTCCCGCCCAGGACCAGCACGCGCATGCGCTTCCTTCGGTTTATTCTGTCTTGACAGAAATATATGACGTTACTAGACTCCCCGTCAAGGCCGCCTCGACCGGTTTCACGCGGGGCGCGGCGGCCGGCATGCCATGGCGACGCGAACGGAGCTCTCCGAAGGCGCGGCCGGCGGGCGGTTGTCGGCGCTCGCGCTGCGCTTCGTCCTGCACTGGGGCGAGATGGCCGCGCGCTGGGGCGTGAACCGCACGGTCGCCCAGATCCAGGCGCTGCTCTACTTCCACGGGCGGCCCTTCCACGCCGAGGAGATCGCCGATCTCCTGGAAGTCGCGCGGTCGAACGTCAGCACCAGCCTGCGCGAGCTGCAGTCGTGGGGCCTCGTGCGCGTCGTGCATCGGCTCGACGACCGGCGCGACCACTTCGAGACGTCGCGCGATCCCTGGGAGCTGATGCGGCTCATCGTGCGCGAGCGCAAGGCGCGTGAGTTCGAGCCCACCATCGCCGCCCTGCGCGAGTGCGTGCGCGATCCGGGCTTCGCCCGGGAAGACCCCACCGTGCAGGCGCGCGTGCGCGAGACGCTCCACCTGATGGAATCGCTCGCGGCGTGGACCGACGACATGCTGCGGCTGCCATCGGCCACGCTGCTGCGCTTGATGCGCCTGGGCGCGCGGATCCAGTCGCTGCTCAGCCGCAGCCGGTCCAAGCCGCGGGAGCGCGATGCCGCGTAACATGAAGGGCCATGGCGCATCCTGGCAAACCCGGGGAAGAGTTCCGCGAGGACCTGCGCGCAGTCGCAGCGCGGCGTGACGGCGCGGGCCGCCCCGATGCGGCCAGCATGGGCAGGCGGGTGCTGAGCCCAAGCGAGCTCGAAGTCCTCACGACGCTCGACGATCGCCGCTCGCTCCTCGCGATCGGACTGACGGCGGCGGTCATCGGCGCCGCCGCCGCATTCGGCCTGGCGGCGTGGGCCACCCCGTGGGTGGTGCTTTCCGTGGTCGTCATCGGCGTGCAGCAGCACGCCCTGTTCATCCTCGCGCACGATGCCGCGCACTATCGGCTCTTCCGGTCGCGCGCGCTCAACGACATCGTTGGCCGCGCGATCGGAATGGCGAGCGGCATCTCGATGTGCACGTACCGCGTGATCCATCGGCTGCACCACAACAACCTGTACACCGAGGAAGATCCGGACACGGCGATCCACGGCGGCTATCCGCGCGGCGTGGGCTATCTCTGGCGCAAGCTCGCACAGGACCTGGCAGCCGTGAACGCCTGGAAGACGTTCGCGTACTTCTTCGGCGCGCCCGCGATCAACGCCGCCACCAACCGCGCAGCGCGGCCGCTCGACGACACGTCGCCGGCGCTGCGCAGGAGTGCACGCCATGACCGTTGGCTCGTGCTCGCATTCCACGTCGGCGCGCCGATCGCGGCATGGGCGCTCGGCGGTTGGCGCGGGCTCGCGCAGTATGGGGTGCTTTGGCTGCTGCCCATGGTGACCGTGCTGCAGGTGATCTTGCGTCTGCGCGCGATCTGCGAGCATGGTGCGGTGACCGATCTGTCCTCCCCATTGACCGCCGCCCGGTGCAACATCACGTCGGGCTCGCTTGCCAACTGGGCCGGCCGCGCGCTCCTCTTTCCGCACCACGTCAATTACCACCTCGAGCATCATCTCTATCCCGCGGTGCCGCACTATCGCCTGCCCGCACTGCACCGCTTGCTGCGCGACAAGGGCGTGCTCGAAGGTGCCGAGGTGCGCGACATCGCAGCGACCATGAGCGAGATCTTCGCGCCGCGGCGCGTGGTTGCGCCCGAGCGCGCCACGACCATGCCCTAGACCATGCGCGCGGACGGTCGCCGCGATGCGGCAGCCGCACGCATGCCCGCGGACGGCGTTACCCGGGGGACAACGTCCGCGCCCGAGCTGCCGGGCTACATGCTCCGCCGATACTGTCCGCCCACCTCGAACAGCGCGCTGGTGATCTGACCAAGCGAGCACACCCGAACGGTGTGCATCAGCTCCTCGAACACGTTGCCGTTGGCGATGACGACCTGGCGCAGCCGGTCGAGCGCCGCCGCGGACTCATGTGCATGCGCCTGCTGGAATGCCGCCAGGCGCGCCAGCTGCGACTGCTTTTCCTCCCCGGTCGAGCGCGCAAGCGTCACGGTCGCCGGCGTCGCATCGCCGTGCGGGTTGCGAAACGTGTTCACGCCCACGATGGGATAGCTGCCGTCGTGCTTGCGATGCTCGTAGTAGAGCGACTCCTCCTGGATCTTGCCGCGCTGGTAGCCGGTCTCCATGGCACCGAGCACGCCGCCACGCTCGGAGATCGCCTCGAACTCCTTCAGCACGGCTTCCTCGACCAGATCGGTGAGCTCCTCGAGGATGAACGAGCCCTGGTTGGGATTCTCGTTCTTCGCGAGGCCCCATTCGCGGTTGATGATGAGCTGGATCGCCATCGCGCGGCGCACGCTCTCCTCGGTCGGCGTGGTGATCGCCTCGTCGTAGGCATTGGTGTGCAGCGAGTTGGTGTTGTCGTAGGTGGAGATGAGCGCCTGCAGCGTGGTGCGGATGTCGTTGAACGCGATCTCCTGCGCGTGCAGGCTGCGTCCCGACGTCTGCGAATGGAACTTGAGCTTCTGCGAGCGCTCGTTCGCGCCGTAGCGCTCCCGCATGGCGACCGCCCAGATCCGCCGCGCCACGCGGCCGATCACCGCATACTCCGGATCCATGCCGTAGCTGAAGAAGAACGAAAGATTCGGCGCGAAGTCGTCGATGTGCATGCCGCGCGCGAGGTACGCCTCGACGAAGGTGAATCCGTTCGACAGCGTGAACGCGAGCTGCGAGACGGGATTCGCGCCGGCCTCGGCGATGTGATAGCCCGAGATCGACACCGAGTAGAAGTTCTTCACGTCGTGATGGACGAAGTACTCCTGGATGTCGCCCATCACCTTGAGGCTGAACTCCGTGCTGAAGATGCAGGTGTTCTGCCCCTGGTCTTCCTTGAGGATGTCGGCCTGCACCGTGCCGCGCACGGTGGCGAGCGTCCACGCGCGGATCTTCGCGGTCTCGTCGTCGGTGGGATCGCGCCCGTTCTCGGCGCGGAAGCGATCGAGCTGCTGGTCGATCGCCGTGTTGAGGAACATCGCCAGGATCGTTGGCGCCGGCCCGTTGATCGTCATCGACACCGAGTTGTTCGGCGCGCACAGGTCGAAGCCGGAATACAGCACCTCCATGTCGTCGAGCGTGGCGATGGACACGCCGGAGTTGCCGATCTTGCCGTAGATGTCGGGCCGCAGGTCCGGGTCGTTGCCGTAGAGCGTGACGGAGTCGAACGCCGTCGACAGGCGCTGCGCCGGCATGCCGTCGGCGAGGAGATGGAAGCGCCTGTTCGTGCGAAACGGGTCGCCCTCGCCCGCGAACATGCGCGTCGGATCCTCGCCTTC
Source organism: Casimicrobiaceae bacterium (assembly GCA_035475895.1). Lineage (GTDB taxonomy): Bacteria > Pseudomonadota > Gammaproteobacteria > Burkholderiales > Casimicrobiaceae > VBCG01. Next base: position 51,949 of record DATILY010000077.1, read on the forward strand.
GCGCTTGAACGCGAACACACCCGCCGTGAACGGAAAGCTGCCGGGAACGTTCTCGGTGAGCTGCCAGCGCAGGATCTCGCCGTGATCCTCGAACCGGGGCAGCGCTACCTTGCGCACCTTCGTGCCGGACAACGAGGTCGTCGTGAGCGCCGTACGCAGCTCCTTGCCGCGGATCTTCACCACGTACTCGTCGCCGGCATACGCCGCCTGCGTGCGCGGCCACATTTCCAGGAGCTTGCGCGAGCGGGCGTCGAGCGCGGCGTCGCGCGCGGCGATGAGCGCGTCGAGCGACGCTTGACCATTCGACTCGAGCATCACGCTTACGGCCCGCAGCTGCTGCAATTCGCGCGCGATGCGCGCCTGCTTGCGCGCGCCGGCGTGATAGCCGCGCAACGTCTCGGCAATCTCGGCCAGGTAACGTACCCGCTGCGCAGGCACGATGGCGTTCTGTCCGCTCGATGCGCGCACGCCGGTAGCCGGCAGCGCGCCGGGCTCGAGCGCAAGGCCCTCGGCGCGCAGCCGGGTGGCGAGCGCCTGATAAAGCGCCGTCACGCCATCGTCGTTGAAGCGCGACGCGATCGTCCCGAACACGGGCATCTCGTCCGGCGGCGTTTTCCACAGCTCGCGATTGCGCTGATACTGCTTGCGCACGTCGCGCAGCGCGTCGGCGGCCCCCTTGCGGTCGAACTTGTTGATCGCGACGAAGTCGGCGAAATCGAGCATGTCGATCTTCTCGAGCTGCGAGGCCGCGCCAAACTCCGGGGTCATCACGTAGAGCGAGACGTCGGCGTGCGGCACGATCGCCGCGTCGCCCTGGCCGATGCCGGACGTCTCCACGATCACGAGATCGAAGCCGGCGGCCCTGCATGCAGCGATGGCATCGGGCAGGGCAGCGCTGATCTCCTGCGTCGCGTCGCGCGTGGCGAGCGAGCGCATGTAGATATTGCGATGCCCGATCGCGTTCATGCGGATCCGGTCGCCGAGCAGCGCGCCGCCGGACTTGCGGCGCGAAGGATCGATGGAGAGGATCGCGAGCTTCAGCCGGTCGCGCTGGTCGAGCCGGAAACGGCGCACGAGCTCGTCGGTGAGGGAGCTCTTGCCGGCGCCGCCGGTGCCGGTCACGCCGATCACCGGCGCATGGGCCCCCTCGGCCCGCGCGAGCAGCGCCTTGCGCAGAGCGTCGGGCACGGTCCCCGCCTCGAGGGCCGTGATCAGGCGCGCGAGCGCGCGCGTCTGGACGTAGCGATCGGGCGAAGAGAGCAGGTCGAGCGACGCGGGCACATCATGCGCGAGGTCGACGTCGGCGGCGGCGACGATTTCGTTGATCATGCCCTGCAGGCCGAGCTTCTGGCCGTCCTCGGGCGAGAAGATCCGCGTCACGCCATACGCGTGGAGCTCCGCGATCTCGGCCGGCACGATGACCCCGCCGCCGCCGCCAAACACCTTGACGTGGCCTGCGCCGCGCTCGCGCAGCAGGTCGATCATGTAGCGGAAGAACTCCACGTGGCCGCCCTGGTACGACGAGATGGCGATGCCGTGCGCGTCTTCCTGGATCGCGCAGTCGACGATCTCGTCGACCGCGCGGTTGTGGCCGAGGTGGATGACCTCGCAGCCGGACGCCTGCAGGATGCGACGCATGATGTTGATGGATGCGTCGTGGCCGTCGAACAGGCTGGCCGCGGTGACGAAGCGCACCTTGTGGGCCGGCTTGTAGACCAGCGGCCTGGCGGTCACGGAAAGGTCGTTCATGCGGTTCCTCGAGGCTCGTCCGCGCAACAGACGGCCAGCTTAGCGCAGCGGACACGGTCAGCGCGGCGCGCCATGACGACGCTACCTTACGTTTACGTTAACGTCAACTGCAGTCCGCCCGAGCCAGCGCGGCCCACGCGACGCCCGGCGCCGCGCGCCGGCACTTTCGCCCGCGCCGCCGGTCCATTGCGGGTCCACCGCGCACCTGCGCCGTCCTCCGCCTCTCGCGAAAGAACGCCCCCATGACCCGCCTCCTCCGGCTCCTCTGGCGCCTCGCAGCGCCGCTCGCGCTCTTCCTTCCCCTCGCTGCGCAGGCTGCCCTGCCTCCAGGCGTGGCGGCCGGCCCGAGCGTCGAAGGCGTCAGCGAATATCGCCTCGCCAACGGGCTGCGCGTGATCCTGTACCCGGACGTCACCAAGCCGACCACGACCGTGGACGTGACCTACCTCGTCGGCTCGCGCATGGAGAGCTACGGCGAGACCGGCATGGCGCACTTGCTCGAGCACATGCTCTTCAAGGGCACGCCATCCATCAAGAGCGTGTTCGCCGAGCTGTCCCGCCGCGGCGCCGAATTCAATGGCAACACGAGCTACGACCGCACGACCTACTTCGAGACTTTCACGGCGTCGGAAGCCAACCTCGACTGGACGCTGCGCATGGAAGCGGAGCGCATGACCCGCTCGACGTTCTCCAAGCCCGAGCTCGACTCCGAAATGACGGTGGTGCGCAACGAGTACGAAAGCGGCGAGAACCAGCCCACCTCCGTGCTGTGGAAGCGCATGGCCGCTGCCGCGTTCGACTGGCACAACTACGGCAAGCCGACCATCGGGGCGCGGGCGGACATCGAGAACGTGCCGTTCGACCACCTGCGCGCGTTCTACGCGCGCTATTACCAGCCGGACAACGCGGTTCTGACGATCGCGGGCCGCTTCGACGCCGACGCGACGTTGCGCAAGATCGCGCAATACTTCGGCGCGATCCCCAAGCCGACCCGCGTGCTCCCGAAGCTCTACACCGTCGAGCCCGTGCAGGACGGGTTGCGCGAGGTCACCATCCGGCGGGTCGCCAGCACGCAGTACGTGGCGGCGCTGTTCCACCTGCCGCCCGGGGCCGCGGTGGACGACACCGCAGCCGCTGCATTGGCCGAGATCATGACGGTGCAGCCGGCCGGCCGCCTCTACAAGTCGCTCGTCACGACCAAAAAGGCTTCCGCCGTCTCGAATTACATGTTCGAGCTGCACGACCCCGGATTCGTGATCTTCTTCGCCCAGGTGCCGCCCGAGGACACGCTCGCATCGACACGCGAGGCGATGCTCGGCACGCTGCTCGGCCTGAAGTCCGAGCCCATCACGGAGGCCGAGGTCGCGCGCGTGCGCACCAAGGCGCTCAAGGATTTCGACAACACCGTCAACGATCCGCAGCAGTTTGCCGTGGCGATGGCCGAAGCGAACGCGCTCGGCGATTGGCGCCTGTTCTTCCTCCAGCGCGACCGCTGGCGCGCGCTCAAGGCCGAGGATGTGAACCGCGTCGCGGGGGAATATTTGAAGCAGTCGAACGCCACGATCGGCGAATTCGTGCCCGAGGCCGCACCCGATCGCGCCCCGCTGGTGGCTGCGGTCGACGTGCCGGCCATGCTGCGCGGATACAAGGGCGACCCGGCCGTCACGCCGGGCGAAGCGTTCGACCCCACGCCGGCCAATCTCACTGCGCGTACCGAGCGGTTCACGCTGCCGAACGGCCTCAAGGTCGCGCTGCTGCGCAAGAAGACGCGCGGCGCCACGGTGGATTTCGAGCTGCGCATGGATTACGGCGACGTCGAGTCGCTGCGCGATACGGTGCCGCTGCCGAGCCTGACGGCCGCCATGCTGACGCGCGGCACGCAGAAGCTGGATCGCCAGGCGTTCGAGGACGCGCTCGACGAGCGCAAGGCGA
>DATILY010000078.1:0-73292 GCA_035475895.1 Casimicrobiaceae bacterium
TTCCAGCTCAGGCGCGCGTCGCGCAGCACCGCGCCCGAGTCGAGCGGCAGGTCGCCGACTTGGAAGATGCCTTGCGCGGTCGGAAACTCCCGGCTCATCTCAACACGTCACGTCGTGCCGTCGTTACGCGAGATGCTGCGCGACCCACGCTGCGGTCGCCAGCAGCGTGTCGTCGCTGCCCTTCGGCGCGAGCAGCTGCACGCCAAGCGGCAAGCCGCGTGGCCCGCGACCGGCGGGGAGGGCGACCGCGGGCGCCTGCAGCGCGGTCCAGGGCCGGCTCAGCACAGGGTCGCCGGTGCCTTCACTCGCGCGAGGCGCCTCGCCGAGCGCCGCGGCCGCGATCCAGCCGTCGAAACCCGAAAACGCGCGCGCGAAATCAGCCTGCGCGGTTGCGATCTCGCGCAGCGCGTCGAGATATTTCGCGCGTGGCAGCGCGCGGCCCTCATCACATAGCGCACGAAACTGCGGGCTGAGCTCTTGTGCATAACGCATGGACTCGAACAGGTAGCCATGAGCCGCTTCGTAGGCCATCACGGTGCGTTGCGCATCCTCGAGCGGCAGCAGGCTTGCGGGCGGCTCGAGGACGTCGACGTGCGCGCCGGCGGCGCGCAGTCGTTCTACCGCTGTTTCGAGCGCGGCGCGTGCGGCAGGCTCGAGCGCTTGCCAACGGATGGTCTTGTACAGGCCGAGGCGCGGCGCGCGCGAACCGTCGCCTGCGCTCTCGCTCGTCGGGCGATTCAACAGCACGTCGCGCACGAGCCGCAGGTCCTCGACGCAGCGCGCCAGGATGCCGAGGGTGTCGAGCGATTCGGCCAGGGGGCGGATGCCGGCGAGGCTGAACTCGCCATGGCTCCCCTTGTAGCCGTAGATGCCGCAGAACGCGGCCGGGCGCACGAGCGAGCCGGCAGTCTGCGAACCGAATGCGACCGGCACCATGCCGTCCGCCACCGCCGCCGCAGATCCACTGGAGGAGCCGCCCGGCGTCGCCTGCAGATCGTGCGGGTTGCGCGTTTTGCCCGGTGCGAAGTAGGCGAACTCGGTGGTCACCGTCTTGCCCAGGACGATTGCGCCGGCACGACGGCACGCCGCCACGCATGCAGCGTCCCACGATGGTTGTCGAGCGGTGTAAGGCGCGAAGCCCAAGCCCGTCGGCATGTCGAACGTGTCGATGATGTCCTTGGCGCCGACGGGCACGCCGTGCAACGGGCCGGTCGGCGCGCTGCGGTCGGCGTCGCGGGCCGCCGCAAGTGCGCGCTCCGGATCGATCCAGGTCCACGCGCCCACGGCGGGCTCGCGCGCGGCGATGCGATCCAGGCAGGCGCGCACGAGCGCTTCGGAGCTGAGCGTGCCGGCGCGTATGCGGCGCGCGGCGTCTGCGGCGCCAAGCGCTTCACTCATGCCGCCGTCCTGCGCACCCTCTGGTCGTCGGGCACGACGTCGCCATCGCGAACCATCGCTTCGCCATCGAGGTAGAGGCTTGCCCCCTTCATGGCGATGTCCAGGTGCGCCGGTGTCGTCCGCGAGCCGCCGACATCGGTGTTGGGACCCGTGGACCAGAGCACGTTGCCGTAGAACGCGCGGCCGTCCTGGCCGATGGCGGACTCCTTGTTGATCAGGCTGATGCCGTTCCACAGCGCCATCTCGTCGAGTCCCCAGCCGATGTGCGCCATGGCATACGCATCGGGATCGTTCCACGCCGCCATGAAATGCGCGAGGTGCTCGGCGTCGAAGCCGCCGCCGATGTCGGTGATGACGCCCTTGCGCACCGTGATGCGCACGTCGCTGCGCACGAATTCCTTGAACGGGAAGATGATGTCGCCGGGGCGCAGGACGATCACGCCCTCGCTCTGCCCCTCGTTGGGCCACGTGTACGCGAACGCGCCCGGGAAGTGATCCCAGCGCCCCGGCTGGTCGGTGTAGCCGTATTGCAGGATGGGTGAGCGAGAGTACTGGCCAAGCTGGTACGTCAGATCGGTCCCGGCCGGGCTGGTGATGCGCAGTTCCGAAGCGGCCGCGATCTTACGGCCGGCCGCCTCCACGCGCGCGCGGGTGTCGGGCCGCGCCACCATGCGCGCCAGGATGTCCGGCGGCTCCACCACCATCAGCACGCGCGTGCCGGCTTTCTGGATTTCCACCTGCTCGGGCGAATGCAGTAGACCCACCAGGTCGACGAGCATCGCGGCCTTCTTGAGGATCTCGACGCCGCTGCGGTGGCCGGTCAGCGGCGTCACGCCCCACAGCGCGCCCTGCGCGGTGGTGGGCGTCTTTCGACCCGAAGCCATGGGCTGGGGCAGGTGCAGGTGGAACACTTCGGTGCCGAGCTGCTGCCCCGCGGCGACGAAGGCTTCGGCGTAGTCGCGGCGTGTGTTGGGGCCGCTCAGGACGGCCATCACTTCACCCGAATGGACCTTGCACAGTTCCAGCTCGCTGCGGAACAGGCTCAACAGATCGATGGCGCTCATGGTGCATTCCTTTGCTGCGCGTTCATGGACGTCGCTGCGACGGCGTGCCTGCCCGGAAAGCGCTCGCGGCAGGTCGTCGCGTCGTACTGGTAGACCCACTCCGCCTTGATGCCGACGGCGTTGGGATTCCTGGCCTGCTCCGCCTTGAAAGCCTCGTTGCGCTTGCGCAGTTCTTCGGGCGACGACAGGTGATAGGTGCGGCCGCGATCGCGCGCCTCGAGCTGGACGCGCGCCGTGCGCGGCATGCGTTCGGCTTCGTAGACATCGAGTGCCGCGCCGATGTCATCGCCGAAAGCAGCGAGCGCCTCCGCGAGCACGTAGCCGTCCTCGATCGCCATGGCGGCTCCTTGCGAGAGGAACGGCAGCATCGGGTGCGCCGCATCGCCCAGCAGCGTGGTGTGCGCGTGGGACCATCGCTTCATCGGGTCCCGGTCGAACAAGCCCCATTTGTAGATCCCGTCGGGATCCACGCGCCGGAAGACTTCGACGACGTTCGGATGCCAGCCGCGGTAGGCGTCGAGCACGGCCTTCTGGGTGCTCTTGACGCTCCACGATTCCTCCACCCAGTCGCTGTTCTCGGCAATGGCGACGACGTTGAGCTGTTTGCCGCCCTTCACGTAGTACGTCACCACGTGTCCTTTCGGGCCGAGCCAGAACGATGCATCAGGGCTCGCGAACGGCAGCGGATGCTCGGGGACATCGACCAGCGCGCGCCAGCACATGTGGCCGGTGTAGTGCGCGGGCTCCGGTCCCCACAGCGCGTCGCGCACGACCGAGCGCACGCCGTCCGCGCCAACGATCAGGTCGGCCTCGAACGTTTCTCCGGTCGCGAACGTCGCCACGGCGCGGTCGTCCCCCTCGCGAACCCCCGTGCACGTTGCGTTGAACGTGGTGCGGGAGGGAGCGATGTCCTTGGCCAGCATCGCGTGCAGGTCCGCGCGGTGAATGTGATAGAACGCGGCGCCGAACAGCCGCGGGCACGTCGCCTTCAGCGGCGTGTAGAACAGCTCGCTGGCATCGTCCCAGCTGCGGCCCACCATCGCTTCGGGCAGGAACCCCGTGCGCTCCAGGTCGGCGGTGAGCCCGAGCGCACGCAGCACCTTCACCGCGTTGGGCGTCATCTGCACGCCGGCGCCAACCTCGCCGAACGCCGGCGACTTCTCGAAGATGCGGTAATCGATGCCCTTGCGGTCGAGCGAGCGGGCCAGGGCAACACCGCCAATGCCGCCGCCGATGATGCCGATGCGAGGCGATCCGTTCATGAGTCAGTTCTCCGCGGTAATGCTGGTGCGTGGATGTGCAGGTTGGCCGCCCAGGTAAGCCGCCAGCAGGTCGTGGTCGTCGAGCAGCTCGCGCGCGGGGCGCGAGACCGTGATGCGCCCGGTGTCGTACACGTACGCCCGCGTCGCGACGAGCAGCGCGTTGTGCACGTTCTGCTCGACGAGCAGGATCGTGACGCCTTGCGAGTTCAATTCGCGCACGACGTTCAGGACTTCCTCGACGAGGAGCGGGCTCAACCCGAGGCTTGGCTCGTCGAGGAGCAACAGCTCCGGCCCGGACATCAGCGCGCGGCCGATGGCGAGCATCTGCTGCTCGCCGCCGCTCAGCGTTCCGGCAAGCTGCGCGCGCCGTTGGCGCAAGCGCGGGAAGCGCTCGTACACGGCGTCGATGCGACGATCGAGCTCACGCCGGTCGCGACAGATGAAGCCGCCGAGGGCCAGGTTTTCGGCCACCGACATGGCGGGCCACACGTGGCGTTCCTCGGGCGAGTGCGCGATGCCCTGGCGCACGATCTGGTCGGCCCGCCAGCCGGCAATCGAGCGACCCTTGAAGCGGATGTCCCCGCGCGATGGCGCAAGCAGCCCCGAGATGGCGCGCAGCGTGGTGCTCTTGCCCGCGCCGTTGGCGCCGATCAGGGCAACGGTCTCGCCGCGCGCGACCGTGAGATGCACGCCGTGGAGCGCGGCGGTCCTGCCGTACGCGACGTGCAGGTCGTCGATGGCGAGCAGCGGCTCGGTAGACGACGCAGGCACTGGAGGCTCGTTCATGCCGGCCTCGCGGCGGCGCCGCCGAGGTACGCCTCGATCACGAGGGGGTCGGCCTGGACCTGTGCGGGTGCGCCTTCTGCGAGCTTCTGCCCGAAGTTCATGACGACGACCCGGTCGCACACGGCCATGACGAGGCCCATGTTGTGCTCGACGATCAGCACCGATTTCACCGCGTTGCCGGGCAGCGTCCGCAGCACTTCGCCGAAGCGCTGGGCCTCGTGGCTGTTCAATCCGGCCGCGGGCTCGTCGAGCATGAGGACGGCAGGTCGTGCAGCCAGTGCCAGGGCCACTTCGAGCAGCCGGAGCTCTCCGCATGCGAGGAGCGACGCGGGCGCGTTCATGCGAGCGGAGAGCCCCATCGTTCGAACGATCTCCGCCGCACGTTCGCGCGCGGCGGCTTCCGCTCTTGCCACCGCGCGGCCGGGGAAGAAGGTTCGCCAGAGAGGCTGCTTGGCAGCCAGGTACTGACCCGTGAGCACGTTCTCGAACACCGTCAGGCCCTTGAGGATGTTCGTTTTCTGGAAGCTGCGCACGATGCCCTTGCGCGCCATCTGATAGGGCCTGAGCCCGGTCACGTCCTCGTCGCGGAAGTGCACCCGGCCGGCATCGGGCGAGTAGAAGCCGGTGATGAGATTGAAGCAGGTGGTCTTGCCCGCGCCGTTGGGACCGATCAACCCGACGATCTCACCGTCATGCACGTCGAAGCTGATATCCCGCACGGCCTGGTTGCCGCCGAAGGACTTCGACATGCCGCGCACCTGCAGGAAGCTGGCGGTCATGCAGCGCTCTCGGGTCGGGTGACAGGCACGACGGCCTCTGCACGCTGCTCCCTGCGACGCAGCAGGAACCCCATCAAACCGCGCGGCATGAACAGGACGACGGCCATGACGGCGAGCCCGAAGATGGACAGGCGCAGCTCCTTGGCTTCGCGCAGGTATTCTTCGAGGAACGTGACGAGCAGCGCGCCGAGGAGCGGGCCGAGCAGGGTGCCCTTGCCGCCCACCAGCACCATGATGATCATGCTGACCATGAACGGGAACGCGAATACCTCCGGTCCCACGAACGAAATGTAGTGCGCGTAGAAGCCGCCTGCCATTCCGGTGAGGAAGGCGCCCAGACCGAGCGCGGTGAGGGCATAGGTGAGCGGACGGATGCCGACCGACTGCGCGACGTAGCGATTCTCGCGCACGGCCACCGCGGCCCGCCCGGCGTTGGAGTACACCAAGCGATAGGACAGGTAGACGGCGACGGCGAGCAACACAAGCGCCACGTAGTAATAGAAGACCTTGGCTTCGATGATGTCGCGGCCCGCCAGCCATGCCGGCTGCGCGATGCCCGCGAGGCCCATGGGGCCGTTGGTGACCGCGATCCAGTTGCCTGCGGCCAGGCGCAGCACTTCCGCGAAGGCGAGCGTGACGATCACGAAGTACGGACCCTGCAGGCGCAGCGTGATGGCGCCGACCACAAGGCCCGTGATCCCGGCCACGATGCCGCCTGCCGGGAGCGTGATCCACATCGGCCAACCCAGGTGCGTCGAGCACAACGCGGCCGTGTACGCGCCCATGCCGAGGAAGGCCGTGTGTCCGAGCGAGAACTCCCCGACGTAGCCGACCAGCAGGTTCAGGCTGGTGGCGAGCACGGCGTAGAACAGCACCATGATCGCGATGTGCAGCACGTACTGGTCGCGCAGCACGGCACCGAGCAGCGCGGCTACTGCGACGACCGTGATCAGCACGTTGCGTTCGATCTTCACGCCCGCTCCGCGCGCCGCGAGAAGAGCCCGTACGGCCGGAAGATGAGGATCACGATGACCAGCAGGAAGCCGATGATGTCGACCCAGCCGCTGGCGACGTAACCACCCCACAGCGCTTCGGTGAGCCCGAGCAGCAGCCCGCCGACGATCGCGCCCGCGAAGCTGCCCATGCCGCCGAGGATCACCACGACGAAGGCCTTGAGGCTTACCAGGCCGCCAATCGACACCTGCGCGGAATAGATCGAGCCGAGCAGCATGCCTGCAGTGGCGGTGATCACCGTGCCGAGCGCGAACGTGCAGGCGTAGATGTTGGAGGCCCGGATGCCCGCCAGTTGCGCCGCCATCGGATCCTGGAACGTCGCGCGCATCGCCGCGCCAAGGCGGGTCCGGTTGATGAGCAGCCACGAAGCCGCCATCAGCACGGCACAGGTCAACACGGCGAAGATGCGTGCCTTGGTGACCACCGCGCCTGCGATGAACACGGCGCCCGGCGCCATCGGGCCTTCGACCTTCAACGGCGTCGTGCCGACCGTGAGCAACGCCGTGTTGCTGAGGAAGATCGCCAGGCCGATGGTGAGCAGGATCCCGGCTTCTTCTCCCTGGTCGCGGACGCGCTCGATCAGCAGCCGGTCGACCAACCAGCCGAACACACCCATGATCGCGATGACGAGTGCGAGGCCGGAGAAGAAGTCCAGCCCCAGCCGGTTGGTCGTCCACCAGCCGAGCACGCCTCCGAGCATGTAGAACTCGCCATGCGCGAAGTTGACGACGCGCATGAGGCCGAGGATCAGCGTCAGGCCGAGGGCCGAGAGCGCGTAGAACGCGCCCACGACGACGCCGTTGGCGATGAACTGCAGCAGCGTCTGCATGCCTCGGCCTTGCCTTGCAACCCGGCGCTTAAGGCTTGCCGGCTTCCGTCATGGTGACGACCACCGGCTCGCCGCTCTTGAGCTGCACGAGCACCGCGTCGTAGCCGTACCCTTCGCCTTTGTCGGTGAAGCGATAGTGGCCATTCGGCGCGGCGTAGTCGGTCTTGTAGAGGGCGTCCCGGATCGCCTGCGGCTCTGCCTTGCCGGCGCGGGTGATCGCCTGCATCACGATGTTCAGCGCGTTGTAGCCCGCGGCGCTGTATTTGCCAGGCTTGCTCTTGTAGGCGGCGGCGTAGCGGTTCACGAAGTCCTTGTTCGCGTCCGTGGCGATGCTCGACGCGTACGGGACGGCGGCGTAGATGCCCTCGGAGGCCGTGCCCGCCAGCTTGGCGAATTCCGGGGTCGCCCAGGAGCCGACGCCGAACAGCTTCGTGGTGAGCCCGAGCTCCTTGAACTGCTTGACGAGGATCGAACCGTCCTGCGTCTCGGCGGCCACGAACACGCCATCGGCCTTGCTCGCCTGCAGTTTCGTCAGCAGCGTGTAGTAGTCGGTGGTGCCGTGCTCGTAGTACTCCTTCATGGCCGTCTTGACGCCGAGCCGTTCCATCTCCTTGGCGAAGTCCTCGACGCTGCCGCGGCCCCAGTCGTCGTTGACGCCGATGTAGGCAACGTTCTTCAGCTGCAGCTTCTCCGCGAGGATCTTGCTGAACGTGAGCGACATCACGCGGTCGGTTTCCGCGGAGCGGAAGAAGTACTTGTTGCCCTTGTCCGTCAGATCCGCCTTCGACGACACACCGGTCAGCAGCGGAACGTGTCGCTGCTCGGCGATCGGCATGACGGCGGCCGTGGCGGAGCTGCAGAAGGCGCCGACCAGCACGGGCACCTTGTCGCGGTCGAGCAGCTTCTGCGCCGCGCTGACCGAAGGAGCCGGCTGGCATTGGCCATCCTCGATCACCAGCTCGATCTTCTTGCCGAGGACGCCACCCGCGGCATTCTGCTTGGCCACGGCGAGCTTCGCGCCGTTGACGAACGCCATGCCGTTGTCCGCCACGGAACCGGTGAGAGGCTGGACGACGCCTACCTTGATGGCGTCCTGTGCTTGGGCGCAGCCAACGGCGCCGAGGAGTGCCGCCAGGAGGAAGGCACGATGGAAATTGCTCATATTGCGTCTCCGATCACGGGTTGAGATCCGGCTGCGCGTCCGGCGGACCGTAACCGGGCGGGCTGTCGCGGGAGGTGGGTGCAGCCGCCTCGCAGGAGGCGGCAAGCGGAAACTAATCGACTGGTTAATTAATTGCGCTGCGGACGCAATCATGCCATGATCCGCCGTGAAGTCAACCCACGAACACGCATGACGATCAACGCCGCGCGCTCTGCAGGCGCGCAAGCCGTCCGCGGCCGGCGCGGTGCTGCACCCAAGCGGGGGCGCGCGGCCGGCACGCGAAAGAAAAAGCCGGGGCGGCCGAACGGCACGAGCACCGTGCGCGAATCGATTCTCGCGAACGCCGAACAAATGTTCGCGGACCGCGGTTACGCCGGCACGACGCTGCGCGAGATCGCCGACGGCTCGCGCGTGACCCAGGCCCTGATCAATTACTACTTCGGCTCGAAGTTCGCGCTCTTCGAGGAGGTCTACCTGCGGCGGGCCGTGGAGGTCGCGCGCGAACGGCTCGTCAATCTGGAGACGCTCGAGCAGATCGAGACGCTCACCGGTGAACCCCCGGCCGTGGAGGACATCGTGCGCGCATTCCTCGAGCCGACCATTGCGTTACGCGCGACGCCCGAAGGCCGCAACTTCCTCCGGCTCCAGTCGCGCCTGCACACCGAGCCTCCGCACCTGTCCTACAAGCTGCGCACCGACGCCTACGATCGTTCCACGCGCGGCTACGTGCGCCTGTTGCACAAGGTGCTGCCGCGGCTGTCCGCGCTGGATGCGTACTGGCGCATGACCATGATGATCGGAACGTATCTGTACGCATTCTCCGACACGCACCGCATGGAGGAATTGGCCGGCAGCGATTACGACGCCACGGATTCCGCCGCGGTGCTGGAACAAGTGACGCGCTTCCTGGCCGGTGGGCTGCAGGCGGCGTAAATCCAGGCAGCCGAGATCCTGGCCGGTGATCGCTCAACATCGAACCGCAGCGGATTCCGCAGCGCGGACTCGATCCGAAGGAGACACATGACCAAGACGTACCGCATCGGCCAGGTGGTGCCGAGCTCGAATACCACGATGGAGACGGAAATCCCGGCGATGCTGCGGGCGCGCGAGCAGATCCGCCCCGAGCGCTTCACTTTCCATTCTGCGCGGATGCGCATGAAGAACGTGACGAAGGAGGAGCTCGCGCAGATGGATGCGGCCTCCGATCGCTGCGCACTCGAGCTCAGCGACGCGCGCGTCGACGTGCTCGGCTACGCGTGCCTGGTGGCCATCATGGCCACCGGCAAAGGCTATCACCGCCAATCCGAGGCGCGGCTCCGGGAAGCGACGCGCGCCAACGGCGGCGACGCACCGGTCGTCACGAGCGCGGGAGCGTTGGTCGATGGGCTGCGCGTCATGAAGGCGCGACGCATCGCGCTCGTCGCCCCGTACATGCGTCCATTGACCGAGCTCGTGGTCGACTACATCCGCCACGAAGGCGTCGAGGTGGCCGACTGGCGTGCCCTCGAGATTCCGGACAACGTGGAAGTGGGCCGCCACGATCCGGCGCGCTTGCCCAGCGTCGTGGCCGACATGGACGTCTCCGCGGTGGACGCGATCGTCCTGTCCGCATGCGTGCAGATGCCCTCGCTGGCGGCGGTCGACAAGGTGCAGGCCATCACCGGCAAGCCCGTGGTGACGGCCGCCATCGCCACGGCCTACGCGATGCTCAAGGCGTTGAAGCTCGAGCCGGTCGTGCCCGGCGCGGGCGCGCTGCTCTCCGGCGCCTATTGAAGCACCGACCATGAGCAGCAGCTATCTCTATGGCGCGCAGGTGCACGCCAACGGAATCCGCCAGCATTACCTGCGCTACGGCGGCGGCGATGGGCCGCGCGCCGACCGTGACGCGGTCGTGATCCTTCCCGGCATCACCAGCCCCGCCGTGACATGGGGCTTCGTCGGCGAGCGATTCGGCCGCGCGTTCGACACCTACATCCTCGACATCCGTGGCCGTGGCCTGACCGAAGCGACCGACGCGCTCGACTACAGCCTCGATGCCCAGGCAGCGGACGCGCTTGCGTTCGTGAAGGCGCTCGGCCTTCAACGCTATGCATTGGTCGGCCATTCGATGGGCGGCCGCATCGCCATCCGCGCTGCGCGCCATGCGGAGCCAACCCTCACGCGCGTAGTCGCCATCGACCCGCCGGTGTCCGGGCCGGGGCGGCGAGCGTATCCCGCCCAGCTGCCGTGGTACGTCGACTCCATCCGGCAAGCGCAAAAGGGCATGTCGCCCGGGGAAATGCGCACGTTCTGTCCTACCTGGACGGAGGAGCAACTGCGCCTGCGCGCGGAGTGGCTGCACACGTGCAACGAGAAAGCGATCGTCACGAGCTTCAATGCCTTTCAAACCGACGACGTGCACGGCGATCTCCCGCACGTCAAGGTACCGTTGCTGCTCATGACGGCGGAGCGTGGCGACGTGGTGCGCCAGAGCGACGTCGACGAGATCGTGCGTCTTGCGCCTGCTGCGCAGCACGTGCGCGTGGCCAATGCCGGCCATATGATTCCCTGGGACAACAAGGACGGCTTCTACGCCGCCTTTCACGATTTTCTGGGCGCGCGGCTCGACTGAAGCCAGCGCGCACGCATGGAGACGACATGGCAGTCAGCGATACCGAACTGATCCGCGCCTGGACCCAGGTGCTCACACTGTCGAACGTCAAGTCGGGCGACATGATCACCGTGCTCACCGGCGACACGACCCATCCGCAGACGCTGCGCTGTGCGTTGACGGCCGCCACCATGCTGGGGGCTTGCGTGAGCCGCCTCGACCTGCCTCCGGTGAACGGCGAAAAGTCGCTGAGCCGTGATCAACTGGCGTATCTGGGCACCACGCCGCTGACCGGCAACCGGCCGGCGATTGCTGCGCTCAAGGCCAGCGACGTCGTGCTCGATCTCATGACGCTGCTGTTCTCGCCGGAGCAGCACGAGATCCTGGCCTCGGGCACGCGGATCCTGCTGGCGGTCGAGCCGCCCGAGGTGCTGCTGCGCATGGTCCCCAACATGGAGGACTACCGACGCGTGCAGGCGGGCGCTGCACTGCTGCGCGGGCGCGAGCAGATGCGCGTCACCTCCGCGGCCGGAACCGATCTGCGGTGTGCTCTCGGCGAGTATCCGGTCACCATGGAGTACGGCTTCGTCGATCAGCCCGGACGGTGGGATCACTGGCCGAGCGGCTTTGCCTTCACGTGGCCCAACGAAGGCCAGTCGCAGGGCCGCATCGTGCTGGCCAAGGGCGATGTGCTGCTGCCGCAGAAGACCTACGTGACCGAGCCGATCACATTGACGGTGCGCGACGGCTTCGTGCGATCGATCGAAGGTGGCGTCGAGGCGGAGCTCTTGTCCGAGTACATCGAATCGTTCAACGACCCCGAAGCCTATGCCATTTCCCACATCGGCTGGGGACTGCAGAAGCGTGCCTATTGGTCGACGCTGAGCCTCTACGACCGCGAAGCGACGCTCGGCATGGACGCGCGTGCGGTGAGCGGCAATTTCCTGTTCTCGCTGGGTCCCAACAACGAGGCGGGAGGCAGCCGCACCACCCCGTGCCATATCGACGTCCCGATGCGGCGCTGCAACGTCTTCGTCGACGACGTGCAGGTGGTCAACGACGGCAAGGTGGTCGAAGAGCTCATGGAGCAGCCGCTGGCCCACGCGTGACGCACGCGTACTGCTGATGAAGCGCCGTCGAACGGCCCGCCTCAGCCCTTCATGCCCGACGTGACGAACGTCGAGATGATCTGCTTCTGCGCGAAGATGTAGAGAAGGAGCGGTGGCACCGTCGCGAGGACGGCCGTTGCCATCATCGGTCCCCAGAGCTGCGCCGATTCGCTGTTCGAGGCGAACACCTGCATGCCGACGGCGAGCGTCTTCGATTTCATGTCGTCGAGGACCAGCAGCGGCCAGGTGTACTGATTCCACGAGTGAAGAAACGACAGGATCGTCACGACCGCGATGGCCGGCCGGATGTTCGGCAGCACGATGTGCCAGAGGGCCCTCCACGTCGTCGCGCCGTCGATCTTCGCCGCATCGAGGATTTCCTGGGGCAGGGTGCGGACATACTGCCGGATCAGGAAGATGTAGAACGCGCAGCTCGCCAGCGAGGGCACGATGACGCCCTCGTTCGTGTTGATCCAGTCGAACCGGGAGACGAGCACGTAATTGGGCACGTAGGTCACCACCGCTGGCACGATCATCGTGCCGAGTACGGCGGCGAAGCACAGGTTGTTGCCGCGAAACCGCAGGCGCGCGAACGCGAAGGCCGCAGGAACGCTGATCACCAGCTTGCCGAGCGTGGTCAGGACCGCGATGAGCACGCTGTTCCAGAACCAGTTCGCCACGGGGAAGTATTGGAAGGCGTCCGGAAAGTTCGCCAGCGTCGGTGTCCGGGGCAGGATCTGGATGTCCCTGGTGAAGACCTCGGTGGGAATCTTGAACGACGTCGACAACATCCACAGCATCGGGAACAGGGTGATCGCGCAGAGCAGGATCACCAGCAGGTGAACGGTGCCGCGGCCGAGCCGGCGCGACCAGCGAGCGGTTCCTGCGGGCCGGGCACGCGTGATCGCAGGAGCGAGGCTAGCCATAGTGCACGTGCCTCTCGACGAAACGGAACTGCACCCAGGTGAGCGCGGCCGTGCCGGCAAAGATGAGCAGCGACACCGCGCTGGCCGAGCCGATCTGGAAATTGCGGAAGCCCTGCTCGTACAGGTAATAGACGATGTTGGTGGACCGGTCGAACGGACCGCCATCGGTCATGACGTTGATCGCCCCGAACACCTCGTCGTTGACCGAGATGATCGTGGTCACCAGCACGAAGAAGAACGTCGGCGTGATGAGCGGGAAGCGGATCAGGCGGAACATTTGCCAGCCGCTCGCGCCGTCGAGCGAAGCGGCCTCGATGTAGTCGTTGGGAACTGCCTCGAGCGCGGCGAGATAGAGCAGCAGGTTGAAGCCGATCGTCTTCCAGATCGAGACGACGATGACGCACCAGATCGCCGTATTGGGGTTGGACAGCCAGCTCACCTTGGCAAAGCCGAATTCGACGATGGCCTTGTTGAGGATGCCCTGCAGCGGATTGAAGATCCACAGCCACAGTAGCGCCGCGACCGAGAACGAGATCACCGTAGGGCTGAACAGCGTCGCCCGATAGACCGCCTGCGCGCGCGAGCGTCGGATCGGCCACAGCAGCACCGCGAGGCCCAGCGGCAGGAACACTTGCGCCGGCACCAGCGCGACGATATAGATCAGCGTGCCCCACAGCGCGCGATGGAAGCGCGGGTCGTGCGCCAGCCGGACGAAGTTGTCGAATCCGACGTACTCCTTGGTCGGCGCGACGAAGTTCCAGTCGAAGAACGCAAGATAGGTCGAATAGAGCAACGGCCAATAGACGAAGACGCCGACGATGACGAGAACCGGGGCCACGAACACGTAGGGCGTCGCCATTTCCCAGAACCGGTAGCGGCTCCAGGTGCGACGACGCCCGCCGGCGGGCTGGACGCCCTTGCGCGCGCCCGGGCCCCCGTCCATCTCCGGTGCCGCGTGGTCCTCGACCGCCGTTGCCACGCCCGCACGCGTCATGCGTCAGGTCTTGGGCAACAGGGGCGTGACGTCCTGCTTCGCCTGTTTGCAGCCCTCTTCGGCGCTGATGTCTCCGGCCCAGATGCGCGATACGTAAGTGCCCCAGATCTTCTGGATCTCGGCGCCCCGCGCGCCGGGCCATGGCGATTCGCGCGTCAGGCCGTCCTTCAGCTCGATATACGCGGCGTCCTGGTTGGGCAGAACAGGCGCGTCGTACTTGGTGGAGTTCAGGTAGCCGGTCTTGAGCCAGATATCCGTTCCCTCCTTCGACGCGACGAACTTGAGGAATTCCCACGCACCGCGCTGCTGATCCTTGTCACGCGCGTAGCAGCCGATGAACGATCCGCCGCTCGACATCTTGCGCGGCTTGCCCGCGAAGACCGGGAAGGGCGCGGTACGTAGGTCGAACTTCACCTGCTTCGACAAGCCGCCGAGCGAGGCGATGCTGCCCATCCAGATCGCCAGCGACCCGCCGATGAACGCGGCGTTGCTTTCCGTCGTCGTCGATTGGAGATACAGGCCGGCCTTGTTGATGTCGGCGATCGTCGCCATCGCCGCAATGGCTTCCGGACTGTCCCACACCGGCTTGGCATTGTCGTCGAGCACGCGACCGCCGTTGCACTGGATGATGCTCTGTGCTTCCCAGTCGGCGTTGTTGCCCAGGCCGAGGATGGGGTTGCCCCTGACCGCCCGCACTTTGGCGCCGAGCGTCTTGAACGATGCCCAATCCTTGAAGAGCTGCGCAGGATCGACGCCCGCCTGCTTCATGATGTCGTTGTTGTAGTACATCACGGGACAGGAGAAGGCGAGCGGCAGCCCCACGGTTTGCTTGTTCAGCGTGACGAGCGGCAGCACTTGCTCCTTGTAGTTCGCCAGAACTTGCTGCAACTCGTTGCCGCCCAATTTCTCGAGCGGAACGACCTGCAGGCCCTGCACCGCGAAGTTGATGTTCGACCACGGCGTGGAGACGAGCGCCGGCGGCTTGCCGGCGGCCATCTGCGCCTGGGCCTTGCTCAGGGTCGCGTAATAGTCGCCGCTCGGTGTCTCGCCCCTTACCGTGACGCCCGTGTTCCTGGCGTTGAAAGCCTCGATCAGGAGCGTGGACGGATGCTTGATGTCGGCCGCCTTTTCACCCGGAGGCGTGCCCCAGATGTGCATGAAGACGATTTCGACGGGCTTGTCCGCGGCCGTCGCCTTGCGCGCAAGGGGCAGGCCCGCGAGGCCCGCAAGCGCTGCACTGCCCGCAGCCGCACTCGCACCGCGAAGGAACGTGCGACGGCTGACCGCCTGACGGCGCCGCCGGATTGCCGATGCATCTCGATTTGCCACGGTGTCTCCCCTGGTTGTCCGCCGGTCGATGTCGAATGACTCGACCAGACGAGCCTCGAACTACGCTAGCATCGCGTTCGACGCTGTGTCAAACGCACCATCCACCGTACCAACCGCTCGCCGGGCGACGCGCTTGCGGTCGCTAGCCGGGAACGAAGCAAGGAGAAGGCGTGATTCTGTACGGACACCGGGGCGCGCGGAACGAGGCGCCGGAAAACACGCTGACCGGCTTTCGCCACGCGCTGCGCCAGGGCATCACGGCATTCGAATTCGACGTTCACCTCGCGGCCGACGATCAGCTCGTCGTGATCCACGATCCAACCGTCGACCGGACCACCAATGGCAGCGGGGCGGTTGCAGCCATGACGGTTGCCGAGCTGGCCCGCCTCGACGCCCGATCCATCTTTCGAGCGTGGCCGGAGCCGGCCTGGGTGCCGACGCTGACCGACGTCCTCGACCTCCTGGCCGGTGTCGACGACATGGAAATCGAGATCAAGACCGACACGCCGGCTCGGCTGGACCGCGTTGCACAACTCGTGTTGGCGGCGATCAGCCGATACGGCATCGCGGCGCGTGCCACGGTGACGTCGTTCGACCCGGTGGCGCTCGAAGCGGTCGCCAGGCTGGCGCCGAAGCAGCGGCGCGGCTTCATCGCGCGCTTCGAGACGGCCGACGACCTTGCGACGGCCGAGCGGGTGGGCGCCACGCGCTGTGCGATCCCCATCAAGACCGGCAGCGCGCAGCGCGTGCACGAGGCGCACGCTGCCGGGCTCAAGGTGACGGGGTGGCAGGGCAATACGCATGAAGACATCCAGACACTCCTGGCCTGGGGCGTCGATGCCATCACCAGCGACTATCCCACGCTCGCCCGCGCCGTACTGCGCGAGGCGGGCGTTGTCTGATCGGAGAAACGATGATGCGTCTTTCGTGCGCCGATATCCTCGCCGGCCGTGCCAAGCCGGACACCGACGTGACCGTCACCGGCTGGGTGCGCACGCGACGCGATTCCAAGGCCGGGCTTTCATTCGTGCACGTGGGCGACGGCTCGGGATTCCATCCCGTTCAAGTCGTGGCTCCCGGAACGCTTCCGAACTATGCGAGCGAAGTGCTGCATCTCACCGCGGGCTGCTCCGTCGAAGCCACCGGGAAGATCGTGCCGTCGCCGGCCAAGGGCCAGCCCTACGAAATGCAGGCGGAGACGATCCGCGTCGTCGGCTGGGTGGATGATCCCGACACGTATCCCATCCAACCGAAGCCGCACACGCTCGAGTTCCTGCGCGAAGTGGCGCACCTGCGCCCGCGCACGAATGTCATGGGCGCCGTCACACGCGTTCGGCACACGATCGCCAAGTCGATTCACGGCTTTTTCGACCAGCATGGCTTTTGCTGGGTCAACACGCCCATCATCACGGCATCCGATGCCGAGGGCGCCGGCGCCTTGTTCCGCGTCTCGACGCTCGATCTTGCCAACCTGCCGCGTACGCCCGAGGGCAAGATCGACTTCGCCCGGGACTTCTTCGGACGCGAGGCGTTTCTCACCGTGTCGGGGCAACTCAACGTCGAAGCGTATTGCCTTGCATTGTCCAAGGTCTATACGTTCGGGCCGACGTTCCGTGCCGAAAACTCCAACACGAGCCGGCACCTGGCCGAGTTCTGGATGATCGAGCCGGAAATCGCCTTCGCGGCGCTGGCCGACAACGCAGACCTGGCCGAAGCGCTCGTGAAGCACATCTTCGCAACGGTGCTGGCGGAGCGGGGCGACGACATGGCTTTTTTCGACGAGCGCATCGAAAAGGGCGTGATCGCCAAGCTGAGCGGAATCGTCAACTCGGAGTTCGCGCGCATGGATTACACCGAGGCCATTGCGGTCCTCGAGCGCGCGAAGCAGAAATTCGAATTCCCGGTGTCATGGGGCATCGACCTGCAGTCGGAGCACGAGCGCTACCTCACGGAGAAGCACGCCGGCCGCCCGGTGATCGTCACGAACTACCCCAAGGCGATCAAGGCCTTCTACATGCGCGTCAACGACGACGGCCGCACGGTCGCCGCCATGGACGTCCTGGCGCCCGGCATCGGCGAGATCATCGGCGGCAGCCAGCGCGAGGAGCGCCTGAACGTGCTCGACGCGCGCATGGTGGAAACCGGGCTCGATCCCGCGCACTACGGCTGGTATCGCGACTTGCGCCGCTACGGGACAGTGCCGCACGCCGGCTTCGGCCTGGGCTTCGAGCGGACGGTCGCTTACGTGACGGGACTTTCCAACGTGCGCGACGTCATCCCGTTTCCACGCACACCGGGCAACGCGAGGTACTGACAGGCCGCCGACAAGCCCGCGCTCCATCACTCGGACGCTACATGTCGCGCGATGGAGCGGATGAAAGCGGTTGCCCGCTAGGACATGATGAAACGAAGAAGCTCCTCGTTCACTCTGTCCTTGAGCGTGGTGCACATGCCATGCGGCGCGCCTTTGTAGATCACGAGCTCGGCGTTCTTGATGAGCTTCGCGGAGAGCAGGGCCGAATCGGCGTACGGGACGATCTGATCGTCATCCCCATGCAGGACGAGCGCAGGCACGTCGATTCTCTTCAGGTCCTCGGTGAGATCGGTCTCGGAAAACGCTTTGATGCAGAAATAGGCGCCCGGAAAGCCGCACATCATGCTTTGCAGCCAGAACGATTCGCGTACGCCCTCGGAGATGGTTGCCGCGGGCCGGTTGTAACCGTAGAAAGGCAAGCTCAGGTCCTTGAAGAACTGCGATCGATCCGCCTGAACGGCAGCGCGCATCTGATCGAAAGCCTCGATCGGCGTGCCAGCCGGATTGGCAGGGGTCTTCAGCATCAGGGGCGGGATGGCCCCGATGAGCGCCGTTTTCGATACGCGTCGGGTTCCATGGCGACCGATGTAGCGCGCAACCTCGCCGCCACCCGTCGAGTGACCGACGTGGATTGCGCCTTTGAGGTCGAGCTTTTCGACGAGCGCCGCGAGATCATCGGCATAGGTATCGAGGTCGTTCCCGCCCCACGATTGGCCCGAGCGGCCGTGGCCACGCCGGTCGTGGGCAATGCAGCGATAGCCGCGGGACGCGAGAAAGAACATCTGATCTTCGAAGGCATCCGACGAAAGCGGCCATCCATGACTGAACACGACCGGCTGTCCGGTACCCCAGTCCTTGTAGTAGATCGTCGTGCCGTCCTGGGCGGTGATCGTGTTCATGGGTTCGGCTCCTCGAGTCATGGATGGCGGGGTCGGGACGCTGTCTTGGGCCGGCGACAAGCCAGCGGAGGCGGCGGAGCATGGCGGGAGCACCATCATGGCCGCCGCCGCACCAGCGCCGGCCTTCAGCAACATTCGTCGGGCGGGTACGGCCGCGCTGGCGGCAACGCTACGGTTCATTTCGGCTGTCCTGTATGTATGCAATCGAGGTGATTAAATACGTCGAACGCTACCGTTGCGTGGCGTTGCGGCCGCGCCCCGTTACGTTTGCAACGCAATTCCCGTTCACCTGCCAGGACGGCGACCCATGAGTGCCATCGAGGCCATCGAGTGCCGACTGTTCCGAGTGCCGTTGCCCGAGGTGATGGCCGACGCGATGCACGGCGACCACACGCATTTCGAATTGGTGACGGCGACCGTGAGGCTCGACGATGGCATCGAAGGCACGGGCTACACGTACACGGGTGGAAAGGGAGGCCGAGCGATCCGCGCCATGATCGTTCACGATCTCGTTCCCATGCTGCTGGGGCAGCACGCGGATCACGTGGAGGCGCTCAATGAGCGCATGCTTTGGCATGTGCATTACGTGGGACGCGGCGGCATCGCCTCGTTCGCGATCTCGGCCCTGGACATCGCGCTGTGGGACGCACGATGCAGGCGCGAAGGGCTGCCGTTATGGCGTCGTGCGGGCGGTGCAGGCAGAACCTGCAAGGCATACTGCGGCGGAATCGACCTGCAGTTCCCGCTCGACCAGCTGTGCGCGAACGTGCGGGGCTACCTCGCGAGGGGCGCCAACGCGGTCAAGATCAAGGTCGGCCGGCCGGACCTTGCAGACGACGTCTTGCGGGTTGGTGCGGTACGCGAACTGCTGGGTGCCGACCGGGCCTTGATGGTGGATGCGAACTACGCCTTCAGCGTCGAGCAGGCGATCGACGCGGCGCGCGCATTTGCGCGCTACGACGTCCTATGGTTCGAAGAGCCGACGGTGCCCGACGATTACGCGGGCTACGCCCGGATCGCCGATGCCACGGGCGTGCCCCTTGCGATGGGCGAGAACCTTCACACGCTCCACGAGTTCAGCCATGCGCTCACGCAGGCGAAGCTTGCGTTCATCCAACCCGATGCGTCCAACTGCGGCGGAATCACGGGATGGCTGCAGGTGGCGACGCTTTCCCGCGCGCTGGGAATCCCGGTGTGCTCGCATGGCATGCAGGAGCTGCACGTCAGCCTCGTGGCAGCACAGCCCAATGCAGGTTGGCTGGAGATCCACAGCTTTCCCATCGACCAGTACACGACGCGGCCGTTGGTGCTCGAAAACCACCGCGCCGTCGCGCCGGATGCCGCTGGAACTGGCGTCGAATTCCAATGGGACGCCTTGGCACCATACGGCATCACCGCGTGAAGTCCAATGGGGCGGCGCCCCCGCGCTGCGCCTCAGATCGGCTGCAGGTCCTGATGCGACAGGGGCAGCGCGCGGATGCGCTTGCCTGTCGCCGCGAAGATCGCGTTGCACACCGCCGGGGCGAGGCCCAGGATGGCCGCCTCGCCATGCCCGCCCCAGAACCCGCCGGACGGCACCAGCACCGTCTCGACCTGCGGAATCTCGTCGATGTGCGGCAGCTTGAAGTCGTGAAAATTGGACTCGACGATGCGCCCGTCCTTGATGTTGTTCTGCTGATACAGCACGGCGCCGAGCCCGTACACGACGTTGCTTTCCGCCTGCGCCCGGCAGGAGTCGGGATTGACCACGTAGCCCGAGTCGATGGCGATCACCACCCGCTTCACTTTCACTTCTCCCGCTGGCGTGAGCATGAGCTCGGCGACCAGCGCCGTGTAGCTGCCGAAGCCGTCGGCCACTGCAACGCCGCGATACATCCCCTTCGGCAGTGCGGTTGACCAGCTGGCCGCCTTGGCCACCGCCTCGAGCACGCGCCGGTTCTTGTCGCTCGGGTCCAGCATCGCGAGCCGATACTCGACCGGATCCTTGCCCGCTGCTGCCGCCAGCTCGTCGATGAAGCTTTCGCGGTAATAGGCATTCTGCTGGCCCGGCGCGCGCCAATAGCCGACGGGAACGTGGCCGTTGCGTTGCGCGTAATCCACCTGCTGATGCGGCACTGTGTACGGCATGTCGCCGAACGAGCGCACCGCCGGGCCGTCGATGCCGCCGGGCATGCGGGCGTTGCGCGCGAAAACGCTGGAGATCGAGGGGCAGGCGATCGTCGTGTGCATCGCGGTCAGCCTGCCTTGCACGTCGAGACCGGCCTTGATGCGCACGACGCTCGCCGGTCGATAGTAGCCGTGCTGCATGTCCTCCTCGCGCGACCACATCATCTTGACCGGCACGCCGGGCATGGCCTTGGCGATCGCGACGCCCTGGCGCACGAAGTCCTGCGGCGCGCCACGGCGTCCGAACCCCCCGCCGAGCATCATCTTGTGCACCTCGATCTTGTCGAGCGGCAAGCCTGAGACTTCGGCGGCTGTCGTCATCGACGACTCGGCGGCCTGCGTAGAGGTCCACACCTCGAGGAAACCTTCGGGCTTGAGCCACGCCGTGCACGTCTGCGGCTCCATCGTCGCGTGGTTGAGGTACGGCGACTGGTATTCCGCCTCGATCACCTTGGCTGCCGAGGCGAGCGCAGCGCGTGCGTCGCCGATCTTGCGCGCCTGCGGAAGGTTCGGGGCCTCGAGGCCGTCACGCAGCATCGCGGCGATCGCCTGGTTGTCGACCTGGCTGTTGCTGCCCGTATCCCACTCGATCTTCACCTGCTTGAGCGCCTGGTTGGCGCGCCACCAGTTGTCCGCGACCACCGCAACGAAGTCGTCTTCGCGCACCACCTTCTTCACGCCGCGCATCGTCAGCGCTGCCGCGCCATCGACGCTATTCACCTTGCCGCCGAAAACGGGGCATTGCGCGACCGACGCATGCAGCATCCCGGGGAGCGCAACGTCCACGCCGAACACAGGCTTGCCGCGCACCTTGTCCGGAATATCGAGCCGGTGTACCGGCTTGCCCGCGATCTTCCATGCGGACGGATCGCGCAGCCTCACGTCCGTGGGCGGCGTGAGCTTCGCTGCAGCGGACGCCACCTGACCATAGCGAAGCTTGCGTCCGGTGACGCCGTGCACGATGGTGCCGGCCGATGCGGTGCACTGATCGGGCGGGACCTTCCATTGCGCGGCCGCGGCGGCGACGAGCATCTCACGCGCTGTCGCGCCCGCCTTGCGCAAGTAATCCTGCGACGTGCGGATCGCCTGGCTGCCGCCGGTGGACATCGAGCCCCACACGCGATTACGCCGGAAATGCTCGTTCGGTGAAGCAAACTCGGCGCTCACTTTCGACCACTCGCAATCAAGCTCCTCGGCAACGAGCTGCGCCAGCGCCGTGAAGGATCCTTGTCCCATTTCCGAACGGGCGATGCGCACGACCACGCGATCATCGGGATGAATCACCACCCATGCGTTCACTTCGGCCGACTCCGCCGCGTGCGCCGCACGCGACGCGACCGGAAACCCGATCTGCAATGCAAGGCCGCCGCCGACAGCGGAGGAGACTTTCAGGAATTCACGCCGCGATACGGTCGTCATGGCTCACCCCTCACGCTTTGCCGGTGCTCGCGGCGGACAGGTCGTTCGCCGCTGCGTGGATCGCCTTGCGCACGCGCAGGTACGTACCGCAGCGGCAAAGGTTCGTCATGGCCGTGTCGATGTCGGCATCCGTGGGATGTGGATTGCTCGCGAGCAGCGCTGCGGCTGCCATGATCTGCCCGGTCTGACAGTAGCCGCACTGCGGCACCTCGTGCTCGATCCACGCTTGCTGGACGCGATGAAGTCCCTTGGCGGCAAGCCCCTCGATCGTCACGACCTTGCGGCCGACCGCTTCGGACACCGGCAGCGAGCACGAACGCACCGGTTGGCCATCGATGTGCACCGTGCATGCGCCGCACAGTCCGACACCGCAGCCATATTTGGCGCCCGGGAGATTCAGCTCGTCGCGCAGCACCCACAGGAGAGGCATCTCCGGCTCGACATCGATCGAACGGGCACGACCATTGACGTTCAGGGTGAGCATGGGTGGTTCTCCACGCGGAAGTGATGGCACGGGCCGCCGTGTCTGCGGGCGGGGGTGCCGAGCGAGTCTACGCCCGCCGCGGGGCCGGGTCCATGGCTTCCAGCAGTGAGCGTCGAAGCGCGAATCAGCCCCCTTCGTCTTCGCCGAAGCGCTGTGGTCGGTCGTCGACGTGACGGAGATTCAGTCGGAAGGCGTCCTGCGTCCGGCCGCAGGCGGCTCCATCGACGACTTCGTGCACGCGAACATGGTGCTGCATGGATGCGTGGACGACATTGCTGCGCTTGCGCGAAGGCATCGATGCCGCGCGCATCCGGGCGGCCATACCGATGGCCTGACGTCGCATTGTGCTTGTTATAGTGCGGTTCCCGCACCTGCTTCAACGCGTTGCACCTTCGCCTTGATCCACCTGCCCCAGCCGTCCCGCACCCATCGCAACTTCGTCGTCGCGGCGATCATGGCGTCGATGTTCATGATCGCCATCGAAGCGACGATCGTGGCCACCGCGATGCCGCTCGTCGTCGCGCAGCTCGGCGGCATCGAAATCTACAGCTGGGTGTTCGCGGCGTTCCTGCTCGCACAGACGGCGACGACCGTCGTGTTCGGCAAGCTCGCCGATCTCTACGGTCGCAGGCCGGTGATCCTCGCGGGTATCGCGATCTTCGTGATCGGACTGGTGCTTGGCGGTCTGGCATGGTCGATGCCGTCGATGATCGTGTTCCGCCTGATCCAGGGTGCGGGTGCCGGTGCGATCCAACCGGTCGCCATGACCATCGTTGCCGATCTCTACCCGTTGCGCGACCGCGGGAAGATCCAGGGCCATATCGCCAGCGTGTGGGCGTTTTCCGCCGTCGCAGGGCCATTGGCCGGCAGCGCCATCATCCAGAACCTGCCGTGGTCGTGGGTGTTCTGGATCAACATTCCGGTGGGGCTCGCCGCGGCGGCCTGCTACGTGTTTTTCCTGCGCGAGGAAGCGCACCACAAGGCGCCGTCGATCGACATCGCGGGCGCGCTGCTGTTCGCGGCCGCCATCGGCGCGCTCATGTTCTCGCTCGCGCGGCTGGGCGGCGATCACGGTCCAGAGGTCTGGTACACGCTCGCGGTGTTCGTCGTCGCATCCGCGCTGTTCGCGGTGCAGGAACGGCGGGCAGCCGATCCGATGGTGTCGTTCGCGCTGTGGCGGCGGCGTCCGATCGCAACCGCCAACGCGGTCGCGCTGCTGGCCGCCATGGCGCTCATCGGCATCACGACGTTCCTGCCCATGTACGTGCAGCTGGTCCTCCATCGCTCGCCGATGATCGCCGGCTTCGCGCTCAGCCTGATGCTGCTGGGCTGGCCTGCAGGCGCCACGATCGCGGCGCGCACGTTTCATCGCGTCGGGTTGCGCAAGGTCCTGCTGACGGGCAGCCTGTTCCTGCCGGTCGGCGCAATGTGCTTCGTGGTGCTGACGCCCGAAAGCTCGCCCGCGCTTGCAGGCGCCGGCGCCGCGCTGATGGGGCTGGGGATGGGACTATCCAGCGTGTGCTGCCTCATGCTGATCCAGGAGACCGCGGGCAGCACGCAGCGTGGCAGCGCGACGGCGTCCAATCTCTTCGCGCGCAATCTGGGCAGCACGCTGGGCGCCACGATGCTCGGCGCCGTCGTCAATTTCGGGCTCGTGCGCGGCACCGGCAGCAGCAGCGTGAATGCCGATCAGCTGAGGCGCCTGATCGAATCGCCGGAGCGCCTCGGCGATGCGGCCGCGCAACTGCTGACCACCCTGCATGGGGCGATGCACCTGATGTTCCAGGCGATGCTCGTGGTGACGTTGCTCATCGTGATCGCGGCGGTTCTCGTGCCCGATCTCGTCATCCATCGCGCGCCCAAGCCCGCCGAGCAGGTTCCATCGCCGAGCGACTGAAGGTCGCGACCCTGTCCGCGCTCACGCGCACGCCATCACCGCGCCACGGCTCCCGTCCCGAGCTTCGATACGATCAGCAGCACGAGCGTCACCAGCAGGATCTGCACGACCGAAACGGCGGCGATCGTTGGATCGATCTCGTTGACGATGTTGTCGAACATCTTCTTTGGCAGCGTCATGTTCGAGCCGCCGAGGAACATCGCGACGACGAGCTCATCGAACGACGAGATGAACGCGAGGAACGCGGCGGAGATCAGCGCGGGCCGCAGCTGCGGCAGCGTGATGCGCCAGATGGCCGTCGCCCGGTTCGCGCCGAGGCTCATGGCCGCATGCTCCTGCGCCACGTCGAACGTGCGCAGTGCCGCGCCCACGACGATGACCACGAACGGAATGGCCAGCACGCTGTGGCCGAGCACGATCGCCTGCCACATGCCGATGAGCTTCAGCTGGCCGAACATCGCATAGACGGCGATCGAGTACACGATCACGGGTACGACCAGCGGCAGGAGGGATGCCTGGTTGAGCATCGCCTTGCCGGGATAGCGTCCGCGCACCAGGCTGAAGGCCAGCATGGTGCCGAGCACGGTCGCGAGCAGCGTCGTGCAGGTGGCGACCTCCAGGCTGCGCCACGTGGCGTCCATCCAGGTCGCGTCGGCGAAGTAAGCCTCGTACCAGCGCCACGACCAGCCGGGCGGCGGAAACTGCAGGTACGCCGACGAGCTGAGCGAGATGGGAAAGACGATCAGCAGGGGTGCCATCAGGAACGCAAAGACGAGCGCGCACCAGGCATGCAGCGCGTGATGCCATCGTCCCCCACGGCGCCGGCGCTGGGCCACCCGCGCCTGCGCGGAGGTCACCACCGGCGCGGTCGATGGTGATTCCTCCGCTGCGCGCCGCGCGGCCGGCGCACCCTTCGGCTGGCCGCGGGCGCTCATGTCCACCGCATGTCGCCGCGCAAGACAAAGCGCAGCAGCGCATAGACGGCGAGCGTGGCGGTCAGCAGCACCACTGAAAGCGCGGCGGCGAAGCCCCAGTTCAGGAACGTATGCACCTGCTGCTCGATCAGCACCGCGATCATCGCCACCTTGCCGCCCCCCAGCAGTGCCGGCGTGATGAAGAATCCGATGGACAGCACGTACACGAGCGTCGTGCCGGCAAGGACGCCCGGGAGCGTCAACGGAAAGTAGATGCGCCGGAAGACCTGCCAGCCGGACGCGCCCATCCCTTCCGCTGCCAGGACCAGCCCGGGGTCGATGCGCTTCATCACCGCGTAGAGCGGAAAGATCATGTACGGCAGGAGCACGTGGGCCATGCCGATGACGACGCCGGACACGTTGTTCAGGAGCGGCAGCGGCGCATCGATGATCCCCGTGCCGATCAGCATCCGATTGACGATGCCGTTGCGTCCGAGGATCACCATCCAGCCGTACGTGCGCACCAGGATGCTGGTCCAGAAGGGCAGCAGCACGAAGACCATGCCGACCATCAACCAGGCGCGCGATGCGCTCGACATGAAATAGGCGACCGGATAACCGAGCAACAGGCACGCGATGCTGACGTAGGCGGCCACCAGCAGGGTATCCAGCAGCACACGCACGTACAGGCTGTCGGTGAGCGCCTTGTCGAAATGCGCGAGCGAGCCGTGCTCCACACTTTGCGAGAGCAGGAGCGCCATTGGCACGAAATACAGCACGGTGAGGAAGACGATGGCCGGCGCAGCCGCAAGCAGCGACAGCGCGCTTGCGTGATGTCGGCGCCACCAAGTGCGAGGCATCGAGAGGATGGCGGTGGTCACGACCAAGGCAGCCAGTGCAGGTCGTCGCGATCCCAGCCGACCGTCAGCACGTCGCCCAGCGCGAGCGCGCCTTCGCGGGTGGGGTAAGGCCAGCGCACGATGATCTGCGCGCCGTGCTCGTCCTCGATGCGGTACTTCACGGTTTCGCCGAGGTACACGATCTCTACGATGCGCCCGCTCAGCGTCGCGTCGGCGTCGTCGCCCTGTACGCGTCGGGGACGCTCGGGCCTCAGCAGGAGGCCGATCTCGGTGCCTGCGCCGGGCGCACCCGCGGGCAGCGCGATGCGCTGTCCGCGCTCGAGCTCGGCGCGGCCGTCGGCGGTCACCCGCGCGCGAAAGAGGTTCGATTCACCGATGAAGTCGGCGACGAACCGGTTGGCCGGACGCCGATGGATCTCCTGCGGCGAGCCGAGCTGGGACAGACGTCCGCCTTCCATGACGGCGATGCGGTCGGACAGGATCAAGGCCTCTTCCTGATCGTGGGTGACGAACACCGCCGTCAGGTCCAGCCGCCGCTGCAGGCGGCGCACCTCGAGCTGCATCTGCTCACGCAGCTTGCGATCCAGCGCGCCGAACGGTTCGTCCAGGAGCAGCAAGCTCGGACCAAAGACGATTGCGCGCGCGAGCGCCACGCGCTGCTGCTGGCCGCCCGAGAGCTGCCGCGGTAGCCGCGCGCCGAGCCCCGGCAGGTCGACGAGGGCGAGCGCCTCCTGCACGCGCCGGTCGCGCTCGGCGCGCGCCACCTTGCGCATCTCGAGCGGAAAGGCGATGTTCTGCGCGACGGTGAGGTGGGGGAACAGGGCGTAGTTCTGGAACACCATGCCGATGTCGCGTCGCGCCGGTGGCGCGAGCGTGACGTTGCGGCCGGCGAGAAACACCTCGCCGTCGTCGGGCACTTCGAAGCCCGCGATCACCTTGAGCAGCGTCGTCTTGCCCGAGCCGCTGGGGCCGAGCAGCGTCAACATCTCGCCTTTGCGCACGTCGAGGTCGATCCCGGCCAACGCCGTGGTTTCGCCGAAGCGTCGCGTCACGCCGGCGACGCTCAGCGCCGGGATTGCCGCCGTCACCGCAACGTCACTTCTGCAGCAGCCAGCGCGACCAGCGCTCCTGGATCGCCGGACCGTTGTCCGCCCAATACTCCAGATTTACCCAATATTGCTTCGGCAGATGCACCGGACTCGTCGGCAGGTTGGGGACCATCTTCGGATCGGTGTACTTCGTGGCGTCGAGATTGAGGCCCGGATATCCGATGATCTCGGCGTACTGGCCCTCGAGGCGCGGATCGGCCATCGTTGCGAGCACCCGCTGGCCCCAGTACGCATCCTTGGCACCCTTGGGGATCGCGAACGCCGATTCCTTGATGGCGCCCTGGTTCCATTCGATGGCCACGGGTGCGCCTTCCTTGATGAGGTTGTAGTAGCGGCCGTTCCATGCCGTGCCGACCACGGCTTCCTTGTCGACCAGCAACTGCGCCGATTGCGCGCCCGTGGTCCACCACACCGACACGAACTTCCTGATCTGGTCCATCTTGCGAAACGCCCGGTCGACATCGAGCGGGTAGAGCTTGTCCATCGGCACGCCGTCGGCGAGCAGCGCGAATTCCAGCTGCTCGAACGCGGTGTTCTGCATCGTTCGGGGTCCCGGAAACTTGCCCTGGTCCCAGAAGTCCGCCCACGACTTGGGACCGCTGCCGTCCTTCCACAGGTCGGTGCGGTAGCCGATGACCGTGGAGTACGCACTCTTGGG
This sequence comes from Casimicrobiaceae bacterium, assembly GCA_035475895.1. Lineage (GTDB taxonomy): Bacteria > Pseudomonadota > Gammaproteobacteria > Burkholderiales > Casimicrobiaceae > VBCG01. The sequence goes on from DATILY010000078.1 coordinate 27,963, forward strand.
GAACACGAACTTCCGCTTCTGCAGGTGAGGCGGAAAGTGCGAAAGGTCGATCACCGACAGGTCGAGCGGCTCGAGCAGCCCCGAGCGCTCGGCCAGCAGTGCATCGGGGCCGGCGATCTCCGTCACGCACCATTCGACGTTGCCGCTTTGCACCATGGCGCGCAGCTTGCCGAGGTCCACGGGGCTGGTGTTGACGATCTTGATGCCGTATTTCTTCTCGAAGTCGTTGTAGAACGTCTTGCGATTGGCGGCTTGCGTGGCGCCGCCCGAATCATTGACGACGATTTGCGCCGGCTTGGCGGGCTGCGCCCAACCCTTGCCGACGATCAGCGGCGCGGCGATCACGCCGAGGCCAGCCTTCAGGAACGTGCGCTTCGACATGCTTGTCCTCCTTTGGGTTGCGCGCTCGGCGAGCCTATGCGACGCCGAGCAGGCGCGCGGCGTTGTCGTGCATCCATTTGCGACGCACCGCATCCTTGAGCGGCAGCTCGTCGACCTCCGCGAGGCTGCGGTCGATGGGCATCATGGGATACGCGGAGCCGTAGATCATCTGGTCCTGCAGCACGCTGTTGCCGTATTGCAGCAGCATCTCGTAGCCGGAGTTCTGCACGGCGAGATACTTGTGGCGGATCGCGACGAGCCCGATGTGGACGTTCGCGTGCCGCCATGCGACCGCGATGAGCTCGGGGACCCAGGGGAAGCCGGGCGGGGCAGCCACCACCCGCAGCTCGGGGAAATGGACCATCACGTCGTCGAGGTACGACGGACGGCCGTAGTCCATCGAGGTCGCTGCCGAAAAGTTGGTGCTGCAATGAATATTGACCGGAATGTCGAGCTCGATGCACTTCGCGTAGAGCGGGTACATCCGGGCGTCGTTGATGCGCAGCTTGTGCTCGAAGCATTGGAGGTTGAGCCCGCGCAAACCCAGCTCCCGGACGGCGAATTCCAGCTCGCGCACCGCCGTGATGCCCTTGTTGGGGTCTACGCCGGCAAAGCCGATGAAGCGCGGGCCGTGCTCGCGACAGAAGGCGGCCACGTCCTCGTTGCGGATGCGGAAATTGAAGGTGGTCTCGAGATCGCGGGCCTTGACCACCACGTGACGCGCATTGTGCGCCTCGTACATCGCGAGGTAGGCCGCCAGGGGGTCGGCTGCCTCCTTCACGTTGCCCGAGGCGCTCTCGCTCGCGCGGTACACGCGCCGGTAGTTCGCGAGGTGCGGCGCGGTCTTCGCCAGCGTGGGTGGCGTGCTGCCGTAGTCGATGAAAGGCGGCGGGACGCTGGTCATAGCCACTTGTCCTCGATGCGATCGTAGCTTCCGGTCCGCAGGTCGGCCGCGCCCTGGACCAGCACTTTCTTGGCGATCTTGCCCGAAGGCGTCTTCGGCAGCTCGTCGGCGTACGCGATGTAGCGCGGCACCTTGAAGCGGGCAAGCCGCGCCGTGCAGTGATCGATGATGTGCCGGGGCGGCACCTGGTCGCGCGTGAGGCCCGGTTGCAGCACGACGTAGGCCTTCACCTCCTCACCGCGCGTCTCGTCCTTGACGGGCACGCAGGCGACTTCCATCACTTCGGGTAACGCCGTCATGACCGTCTCGAGCTCACGCGCCGCGATGTTCTCCCCGGCGCGCCGGATCATGTCCTTCAGGCGCCCGACGATGTAGTAGTAGCCGCGCGCATCCTGGCGGAACAGGTCCCCGGTGCGGAACCAGTCGCCATCGAACGCGTCGGCAGTGGCCTGCGGATTCTTGTAATAGCCTTGCAGCATGCCCGGGCCGCGCAGCTGCAGCTCGCCCACCTCGCCGGGCGCTACGGGTACGCCGTCCTCGCCCACGATGCGGGCCTCGCGAAACGGTCCCGGTTTGCCGCACGAGGCCGAGCCCACCATGTCCGCCGCCGCGATCGGCATGAACAGGCAGGTGCCTGCCTCGGTCATGCCGAAGGCTTCGCGCGCAATCAAGTCGAAGCGCTCCTCGATTGCCGCATGCACGTCCTTCGGAATGCCGTAGATGTTGCAGCGGATCAGCTCGTGGTTGCGCTCGTCGGCCGCGGGCGGCTGCTTGATCACCAGGTACGGGAGCAGGCAGAAATTGATGCGATGCTCGCGCACCCATCCCATGAACCGGCTCGGGCTCTGCCGCCGCGCGACGAACAAGGTGCCACGCTGATGAAACGTCATCAGGAGGAGCCATTGCGGGTCCATGTAGAAGAACGGCGTGGCGCAGAGGATGTTCCGATACACCATGCCGTCGCGCCACGCGTTGACCTTGCTGATGGTGAGCCAGTAGCGGTGCGACAGGATGCAGCCCTTCGGAAACCCGGTGGTCCCCGAGGTGTACTGGATGTTGGCGACGTCATCGAGCCCGACGTCGGTGGGCGCAACCCACGGATGGTCTTCGGTCGAGTGCAGGCTGCTCCAGTCGCGATAGCGGCCACCGCAGTCGCCGACGACGACGATCCGGTCGGACGCCAGCAGGCCGGGCAGCGGGTCGAGCGCTTCCACCGCGGGCAGGCAGGTCGCGTCCACCACGAGCCACTGGACGTCGCCGTTCTCCACGACGTAGGCGATCTCGCGCGCCGTGTACGCGATGTTCATCGGCACCATCACGGCCCCGATGCGCATCAGCGCCAGCCAGGTGGTCGGGAATGCCGCGACGTTGGGCAGCATCACGCCGACGTGCATGCCACGCGCGACGCCGGCACGCACGAGCCCGCGCGCAAGGCGATCGACCTCGCGGCGCAGGTTCGCGTAAGTGATCGTTTCGCCGCTTTCGAAGAAATGCCACGCCAGGCGCTCCGGATGCTCGGCCGCAGCCGCGTCGAGGAGCGCTCCGATGTTGGCGGGCAGGGGCTCGGCTTCGATGCGGCGGATGCGCTCCTCCACCGGCGGCACCGGCATTGCAAGGATCTGTTCGCGTCTCGTCATGCGTGCGACTCTAAAGGACGGCAGCGAAGACGTCCATGTGAAGGTGCTTGCGAAGCAATCGACGCTTCGTTTTCCGCGCGGCCCGCGACTGCGCCGCGGAGCCTGCGCTAGTGTGCCTGACGCGGCTCGGTGCGGAACAGCCGGCGGAACGGCGAGGCTGCGGTGCGCTCCCTCACCACGTCCTGCAGCACACGCGCGAACGTCGCGCCGAAGCGTGAGCGCGGACGCTCGCGCGCGCGGATGATGCGCAGGCGATTGGGAATGGCGGGGCGGAAGGGCACGACCGCGACCGCCAGGTTCGGCGTGGCCAGCAGCGAGAAGGGATCGACGATCGCCGCGCCGACGCCCGCGTGCGCGAGGTCGATCGCCTGGCTCGACTGGTTGATCACCACCTCCGGTTCGCGCCGCTGGCCACCGGCCGCCGCGAGCGCGCGGCGCAGCAAGCCGCCGATGTCCGTGTCCTCGCGGAAGCTGATCAGCGGAAGGTCCTGCAGGTCGCGCACGGTGAGCGTGCGCCGGCTGCCCAGCGCGTGCCGGCGCTGCAGGACGCACACGGCCTGCGCTTCGCAGATCAGGTCGCCGTCGAGATACTGGTTGTCGAACGGCTGATGGATGAGCCCGTAGTCTGCCTCGCTGCGTGCCACGCAGTCGGCCACCTGCCCGGTGGGGAGCACGAGCAGCTCGATGCGGATGTCCGGGCGATCGCCCCGCAGGCGCACGAGGGTGGGCGTCACCACCGACTGCGCCACGGACGCCACGCACGCCACGGTCAGCTTGCCGGAATGTCCTTCGCGCAGCTGCTTGAGCAGCACGCCCATGCCGCGCATCTCCTCGCTGACGCGGCGCACTTCGGTGACCAGCGCCTCGGCCTCCGGGCTGGGATAGAGGCGCCCGCGGGTGCGGCGGAACAGCACGAAGCCTGCCGCCTGCTCCGTCAGCCGCACGGACTTGCTGACCGCCGGTTGCGACACGCCGAGCGCCCGGGCGGCCTCGCTCAGCGAGCCGGTGCGCATGACCGCCTCGAAGACCTCGAACTGGCGGAAATTCATCCATAACCTCAAGTAGAGTTTTCGGCAACCCGCAGTTTAAGCCGCGCGCCACATAATGGGCGCTTTTGTGTCACCAGGAGCCCGGTTGAAGCCAGCGTTGAACGGCCGCCCCACGCGGACCGCGTGGCAGCCATGAGCGGCGGGGGAGTTGCCACCAGCATCGGCGTGGACATCGGCGGCACCTTCACCGATGTCGTGGCGGTGGACGACGACGGCCGCATGCGCATCGCCAAGGTGCCCTCGACGCGCTCGGACCCGAGCGCGGCCGTGCGCAGCGTGCTCGCGCGCCTCCTGCCCGAATGGCAGATCGAAGCTGGGCGCGTGCGCCGCTTCGCCCACGGCACGACGGTTGCGACCAATGCCGTGCTGGAGCGCAAGGGCGCGTGCCTCGGGCTGCTGACGACCGAGGGATTCACGGATGTCCTCGAGATCGGCCGGCAGAATCGCCGCCAGATCTACGACCTGGTGCTGAAACCCGAAACGCCGGTGTTCCTCGCCCCGGGCGCCCGCCGGCGCGGCGTGATCGAAGCGATCTCGCCGCGCGGCGAGGTCGTCACGCCACTCGATGTCGATTCGCTGGCCGCGAGCGTGGATGCGCTGCTGGCCGAAGGCGTCGAGGCGATCGCCATCTGCTTCCTGTTCGCGTTCGCCAATCCACAGCACGAGCGCCAGGCGGCGGCGTGGATCCGCGAGCGCCATCCTGGCCTCGTACTCTCGCTGTCATCGGCCGTCGATCCCACGTTTCGCGAATACGAGCGCACGGTCGTGACCTGCTTCGACGCCTACGTCAAGCGCGGCCTCGACGACTACCTCGTCGACATGGAAGGCGACCTTGCGCAGGCGGGCGTGCCCGCGCCACTGCAGATCATGCAGTCACGCGGCGGCCTCGCCTCGGCCGCGGTCGCCCGCCAGCGGCCCATCCGCCTGTTCATGTCCGGTCCTGCAGCCGGCGTGGTGGGCGCGCTCGAGATCGGTCGGATGGCGGGTTACGAGAACCTGATCACCGTCGACATCGGTGGCACGAGCTCCGACATTGCGCTCATCGCCAAAGGACAGCCGGTGATTCGCGCCGACGGGCTGCTCGACGGCTATCGCATCCGGGTGCCGATGGTGGACGTCAACTCCATCGGCGCGGGCGGCGGCAGCATCGCCTGGGTCGACGCGGGCGGCGGTCTGCGTGTCGGGCCGCAATCGGCAGGCGCGGAGCCGGGACCGGCATGCTACGGCCGCGGTGGCGAGCAGCCGACCGTGACGGACGCCTCGATCGTGCTGGGCCTGCTCGATCCCGCGTATTTCGCGGGGGGCAGCGTCAAGCTCGATCCGGCGCTTGCGTGGCGCGCCATCGAGGACAAGATCGCGCGGCCGCTCGGCCTTGGCGTGCGCGAAGCCGCGCTCGGCATCCATCGCGTGGTGAACGTGCAGATGGCCGAAGGCGTCAGGCTCGTGTCGATCAGCCGCGGCGTCGATCCGCGCGAATTCGCGTTGATGCCGTTCGGCGGCGGCGGGGCGCTGCATGCGACTGCGCTTGCCACCGAGCTTGGCATCGAAACCATCGTCGTCCCGCGCCATCCCGGCGTGCTGTGTGCAGCGGGGCTGTTGTCGGCAGCGATCGAGCACGAGGCCGCGGCCGCCTTCATCCGGCGTTTCGCGGTGGTCGACGTGCACGATTTGATCGAGGTCTGTGCACGCCTCGCGGCCCAGTGCGCCGATCTGATGCGCAGCGAGGGCGTGGCCGCGCAGGACGTCGCAACGCGCTATTACGCCGACGTGTGCTACGTCGGCCAGTCGTACTCCATGGAAGTGGAGCTCGATCTGGACGAGCCGGCCGCACTGATCGACACGACTTTCGCGCGTTTTCGCGCCCGGCACGACCAGGTCTACGGCCACAGCACCGATTCGCCGGCGCAGTTCGTCAACCTGCGCGCCGTGCAGCGCGTGTCCACCGAGATGGCAGCGGACCGTGGGAGCAGCGCGCCGATGCAGGTCGCCGAGAAGGGCACCCGCATGATCGTCCTGGCCGGCGCCCCCGAGCCGGTGGCCGCGCGCATCTACGCGCGCGACGGGCTGGCTGCCGGGCGGGTCGTCGAAGGGCCGGCCATCATCGAGCAGCCCGACACCACGACGCTCGTCGAGCCGGGCTGGCGCGCGGCGATTACCGCCGATGGGCTCATGATCATGTCGAGAACGCCATGAACGCGCACACCGAGGTCGCGACCCTCATCGATCCCATCACGCTCGAGGTGGTGCGCAACAAGCTCGAAGGCATCGCCAACGAGATGCAGGCGACGCTGCTGTTCTCCGCCTTCTCGCCGATCGTCAAGGAGGCGATGGACTGCTCCGCCGCGCTCTTCACGGCGGATGGCCAGACCATCGCGCAGGCGACGGCCATTCCGATCCACCTCGCGACGATGATCCCGGCGCTGCGCGCCGTGATCACCAAGTATCCGGTCGGCTCCATGCAGCCGGGCGACGTCTACATCCTCAACGATCCCTACTGCGGCGGCACGCACCTGCCGGACATCACCCTATTCATGCCGGTGTTCGGCAACGGCCGCCTGTATGCATTCAGTGTCGCCACGGTGCACCACCAGGATGTGGGTGGCATGTCGCCCGGTTCCATTCCGACCAATGCCACCGAAATCTATCAGGAGGGCATGCGCATACCGCCCCTCAAGTACATCGAGGCGGGCACGATCAATCCCACGCTCCAGGAGCTCCTGCGCTACAACATCCGGCTGCCCGAGACGTTTGCAGGCGATCTGAATGCGCAGCTCGCGGCCTGCAAGGTCGGTGAACGGCGGCTCGACGAGCTCTGCGCGCGCCACGGGCCCGACATGCTCGAGCAGTGCTTCGTGCAGCTGCTCGACCGCTCGGAGCGGATGACGCGCGAGGCGCTGCGCAAGCTGCCGGAGGGCACGTATCGCTATGTCGATTACCTCGACAACGATGGCGTGGACCTCGACCGGCAGGTGCGCATCGAGGTCGCTGTCACGGTCAAGGACGGTACGATGCACTGCGACTTCACCGGCACCGATCGCCAGCTGCGCGGTCCGCTCAATTGCGTGCCGTCGAGCACGCAGGCGGCGGCGTACTACGCGGTGCGCGCCCTCACCGATTCCCAGATCCCCACCAACGGCGGGTGCTTCCGACCGGTCACGTTGCACTTGCCCGAAGGCTCGCTCGTCAACCCGATGGCGCCGGCGCCGGTGAACGCGCGCACCGCGACGATCAAGCGGATCTGCGGCATGATCGTCGGTGCGTTTGCGGAGGCGCATCCGGAGCGCGTACCCGCCGCATCCGCCGGGCTGTCGCTCATGCTCGCGTTCGGCGGCACGCGCGCCGATGGTCGCCCGTTCATCATCAGCGAACTGATTGCCGCCGGCACCGGCGCGAGCGCGCGCGCTGACGGCGTCGATTGCCTGCAGACGGATGGCTCCAACAGCATGAACCAGCCGATCGAGGCGCTCTCCATGGATTCGCCCATCCGCGTGACGCGGTTCGCGCTGCGGCGTGATTCGGGCGGCGCCGGGCGATTCCGCGGTGGTCTGGGCGTCGTCAAGGAATACGAATTCCTCGCCGATGACATCCGCCTGACCTATCGCGGCGAGCGCCATTTCACGGCGGCCCGCGGCTCGCAAGGCGGTGGCGCCGGCGCCATGTCGCGCGCTGCCATCCACCGCGCCGACGGACGCATCGACGAGATCGCCTCGAAGACCACTACGGTCGTGTCGCGCGGCGACCGTCTGATCGTCGAAACAGCAGGTGGCGGCGGTTTCGGCGCGCCCGCGGCGCGCGCGCCCGAACGCGTCGTCGCCGATGTCGCCAATGGCAAGATCAGCCGCGCATCCGCTGCGGCGTTGTACGGCGCGTCGCAGCGTGCCGACGCGCTCGTCGATTGAAGAGCCCTACGGAGAATCCCTCGTGAAACGACTGCTCGCGCTCGTCGCCGCATTGGTCGCCGCCGCCTTCCTTGCCGCGCCCGCGGCCGGTCAGGCCCCGTATCCGTCGAAGCCCATCCGCATCGTCATCCCGTTCGGGCCCGGCTCCTCCACGGACACGATCATTCGCATCCTCGCCGAACCGGTCAGCGCTGCCCTCGGTCAGCCGATCGTGATCGAAGCCAAGCCGGGCGCCGACGGCGCCATTTCGGCGATCGAAGTGGCGCACGCCGCGCCCGACGGGTACACGCTGCTGGTCGGCAGCGGCAGCCCGATGGCGGCCGTGCCGTACCTGCGCAAAAATCCGCCGTACGATCCGCTGCGCGACTTCACGCCGATCACCGACATCGGCCGCTACACGGTGTTCATGTACGTCAACTCGAACGTGCCGGCAAAGACCCTGGCCGAGTTCATCGCGTATGCCAAGGCGCATCCGGGCAAGCTGTCGTATGCCACCGGCAATGCGAGCGGCATCGTCGCCTTCGCGCAGTTCAACGCGCTGACCGGCATCGACATGCTCGCGGTGCCGTACAAGAGCGCACCGCCGGCGATGCTCGACCTGGTGGCCGGACGCGTCGATGCCATGATGGATCCGCCGACGACCGGGCTGCCCTATGTCAAGGACGGCCGCCTGCGCGCGCTGGTGACCACGCTCGACCGGCGCTCGCCGCTGCTGCCCGACGTGCCCACGATCCATGAAGCGGGCGTGCCGGACTTCACGATCTCGAACTGGATGGGGCTCGTCGGGCCCGCCGGCATGCCGCGCGACATCGTCAATCGTCTCAACCACGAATTTGCCGTGGCGATGAAGCGGCCCGAGGTCATCGCGGCGCTCGACAAGCAGGCTTTCATGCCGCAGCCGTCGACGCCCGAGCAGTTCGGTGCGTTCATCAAGGAGCAGATGGGGTCGTACGCCCAGCTGCTGAAGCGCGCGGGCATCCAGCCCGATTGACATCTGTGTGACCAGACGCGTCAGGCGCTCTTCCTCACACGCACCACCGGAGGCTCGACATGCGGCAACTCGTTCGGCGGGGTTGGATGGCGCTGGTGGTCACGGCGCTGGCGCTGCCGCTCGGCGCCTACGCGCAGGATTATCCCAAGGGCAACGTGCGCATCATCGTGCCGTATCCGGCCGGCGGCTACACCGACCTGCTCGCGCGGCAGCTGGCCGCAGGGCTGCAGTCGCGGCTGGGCCACTCCTTCATCGTGGAGAACAAGCCCGGTGCGGCCACCGCCATTGCCGCGGAATACGTCGTCGCGGCGCCGCCCGACGGCCAGACGCTGATGATGACGACGGTCACCACGCTTGCGCTCAATCCGCTGACGATCAAGGACCTGCGCTACAAGCCCGAGCAGTTCGTGCCGGTGGCGCTGGTCGCGCGCCAGCCGTTCATGCTGGTCGCGTCGCTCACGTTTCCGCCCAACAACCCGACCGAGCTCATCGCATACGCCAAGGCGAACCCCGGCAAGATCAACTGGGCCACGCAGGGGCTGGCCGGATCATCGCAGCTGGTGGGCGAGCTGTTGAAGTCGCTCGCCGGCATCGACATGACCGCGATTCACTACAAGGGCAGCGCACCGGCCAACATCGACATCATGGGTGGACGCGTCGACGTGCACTTCGATGGAGTCGGCACGTCGTTGCCCAATGTGGCGGCCCGAAAGGTGAAGGCCATCGCCGTCACGTCGGACAAGCGGATGGCGGTGGCGCCCGATATTCCGACCTTCGTCGAGTACGGGTTGCCCGGCATGGTCGCGTACTCCTGGTATGGCATCGTGGCGCCGCCTGGAACGCCGCCGGCCATCGTCAACAAGCTGAACCAGGAAATCGTCCGCTGGGCACACGAAAAACCGGTCCAGGAGCAGATGGCGCGCGACGGCTCGGAAGGCAATGCGATGACGCCCGCGGAGTTCGGCAAGATGATCGCCGACGAGACCGAGATGTGGCGCAAGATCATTGCACCGATGAACCTCAAGATGGAGTGACGGCGTGCGGCCGACGAGCCATGCTGTGAACGGTGCGACGCGATGAGGGTAGGCATCGAGGTCGGCGGCACGTTCACGGACCTGATCGCATTGGACGGCGACGACGTGCGCGTCACCAAGGTGCCGAGCGTGCCGCGCAGCCCCGAGGAAGGCGTGTTCGCGGCGCTGGCTGCGGCGGACATTCCGCTTGCGCGCATCACCGACCTCGTGCACGGGTCGACGGTCGCCACCAATGCCGTGCTCGAGCGCAAGGGAGGGCTCACGGCATTCGTGACCACCGCCGGTTTTCGCGACCTGCTGCTCATCCAGCGCCAGGACCGGCCGAAGATCTACACCTTGTCGTACCAGAAGCCGGCAGCGGTGGTCGAACGCCGCGACGTGATCGAGATCGACGAGCGCATGCTGGCTGACGGCTCCGTGGCGAAGGCGCTCGACAGCGCCGCCGCGGCGGCCACGCTCAAGACCGCACTGTCGGCGCGTCCGTTCAAGGCGGTGGCGATCTGCCTTCTCAATGCCTACGCCAATGCGGCGCACGAGCGCGCGCTGGCCGAGCTCATCCGCACGCAGTTTCCGCATCTCTACGTCAGCTGCTCGAGCGAGATCAGCCGCGAATTCCGCGAGTACGAGCGCGCCTCCACCACGGCGCTGTCCGCGTACGTGCAGCCGATCATCGACAGCTATCTCGGCCGCTTCGAGGCGCGGCTGGCGCGCGAAGGATTCACCGGCCGCTTCTCGATCATGCAGTCGAACGGAGGCCGGCTGCCCGCCAGCGCGATCCGGCGCAACGCGATCAGCGCGCTGTTCTCCGGACCGGCCGCGGGTGTCACGGGCGCCATCCGGCAAACCGGCGCGTCGGGCTACGACAACCTGGTGACGTTCGACATGGGAGGCACCAGCACCGACGTGTGCCTGGTATCGGGCGGCAAGCCGATCATCGCGCCGGAAACAGCCGTCGACGGTCTGCCGATCCGCACGCCGGTCGTTGACATCGCGTCGGTGGGGGCAGGGGGCGGCAGCATCGTCTGGCGCGACACGGGCGGCATGCTGCGCGTGGGCCCCCGCTCGAGCGGCGCGGATCCCGGCCCTGCCTGCTACGGCCGCGGTGGTACGGCGCCGACGATCACCGATGCGCACGTGATCCGCGGCACGATCCAGGCGCAGTCGTTCCTCGGCGGACGCATGCAGCTCGACGCCGCCGCGGCGCGCGCGGTCTTTGCGCCGCTCGCCGCGGAGCTGGACATGAGCGTCGAGCAGCTCGCCGACAGCGCCATCCGCCTTGCCGACGCGAACGTCGTGCGCGCGATCCAGCTCATCTCCACCGAGCTCGGACGCGATCCGCGCGATTACGTGCTGGTGCCGTTCGGTGGCGCGGGCCCGCTGCATGCCGGGCGCATCGCCGAGGACCTGGGCATCACGACGATCGTGGTGCCGCAGAACGCCGGCGTGCTGTCGGCGTTCGGGCTGCTGGCGTCCGACTACACGCAATACGACACGGCGACGCGCAAGGTGCCGCTCGATGCAGCGGCGCCCGACACGGTCAAGTCGGTGCTGGCCGGGATGCGGGACGCGCTCGCTGCGCGGCTGCGCGCGGCCGGCATGGAAGGGCCACTCGAGGACACGTACACGTTGCAGATGCGCTTCGTCGGCCAGGCGTTCGAGGTCGAAGTACCGCTGGCGCAGAACGAGCTGGATGGGCTCGACGTCGAGACGCTCGCGCGCCTGTTCGATGAAGCGAATCGGCGGGTCTACATGCAAAGCGGCGGCTCGGGCCTCACGTCGCGCAACGCGGAGATCGTCGGGTTTCGCGCGGGCGCGACGGCCGCGGAGCGCTGTCCGCTGCCGCCCCGCTCGCCGGCGGACGGCAGCCGCGCCACGCGCACTGTGCAGATCCACGAGAGCCGCACCGTGCGCTCGTGCCAGGTGGCCACGCGCGCCGCCATCCGCGCCGTCGGCGGCGCCACGGGTCCCCTGCTGGTGGAAGACGACACCGCTACGATCTACGTGCCGCCCGCATGGCATGCCACCGAGGACAGCACGGGCAACCTGATCCTGGAGCACGAGAAGGAAGCCGCATGACACTCGATCCGGTCGACTATGCGGTGATCAGCCAGGCGCTGCTCGCCGCCGCGCGCGAGATGGGGACCAAGCTCGTGCGCTCGGCCTATTCGAACATCGTGCGCGAGGCGCGCGATGCATCGTGCGCGATCCTGGATCGGCACGGCAACATCGTCGCGCAGTCCGAGATGGTGCCCATGCAGCTCGGGTCGATGAACACCACGCTGCGGGCGTGCCTGGCGCTGTATCCGGCGGACACGCTGCGCGAGGACGACTTCCTCGTCAACAACCATCCGTATCACGGCGGCCAGCACCTGCAGGACGTGTTCATCTTTCGGCCGGTGTTCGTCGACGAAGAGCTGATCGCCTTTGCCGGCTCCACCGCGCATCACCTCGACCTCGGCGGCGGCAGCGCCGGCCTCAACGCGTTGGCGAGCGACGTCTACCAGGAAGGCTTGCTGCTGCCGCCGATGAAGTTCAGCCTCGCAGCCGACTGGAACGGCGGCAACTTCGAGCGCCTGCTGGCGGCGAACATCCGCGTGCCCGACCAGACGCTCGGCGACTTCAATGCGCAGTTCGCGGCCAAGGCGATCGGCATCGAGCGCATACGCCAGCTGTGTCGCAAATACGGTGTCGCATCCGTCAAGGCGACGATGACCGACCTCATGGACTACGCGGAGCGGCAATTGCGTGCGGCGATCCGCGCGCTGCCGGACGGCGTCTACACCGGCGCCGATGCGGGCGACGACATCGAGGGTGGCGGCAGCCCGTTGTGGGTGCGCGCGAAGGTCACCGTCGCGGGCGACACGATGGAGATCGATTTCGCAGGCACCTGCGCACAGGTGGGCCGCAACATCAACTCACCGATCGCGTCCACGCAGTCGGCCGTGATGAGCTGCATCAAAGGCGTGCTGATCGGCGGCGAGGTGCCCTTCAACGAGGGCAGCTTCCGGCCGGTCAGGATCAAGGTGCCATTCGGCAGCATCCTGAACCCCAGGCCGCCGGCGCCGGTGCGGGCGCGGATGCTGCCGTGCTATCGCGCGTACGACGCGGTGATGAAAGCGCTCGCGAACGTGGTGCCTGAGCGCTGCATCGCATCCGGGTTCGACAACGCGCTCATCACATGCCTCGCGCGCTTGAGCGACGGCCGCTATCGCGTCTGCCTCGAGACGTACGGCGGCGGCTTCGGCGCAGGGGCGGAAAACGACGGCGCCGACGGCATCGCAGCGCCATTGTCGAACACCACGAACTCGCCGATCGAGGCGCTCGACATGGAGTTCGACTATTTCCGCATCGTCGGCTACACGCTCAATCCCGACTCGTTCGGCCATGGCCGTCATCGCGGCGGACTGGGCATGCGGCGCACGTACGAGATCCTGAAGGACGACGTCGATTTCGCCCTGTACGGCGATCGCTTCGAGATCATCCCCGAAGGCCTCGCGTCCGGCACGCCCGGCGCGCTCACGCGCGCGGAGCTGGTGCGTGACGGCAAGCGCATCGACCTCGACCTCAAGCGCGGCGCGCGGTTGCGCAAGGGAGATCGCGTCACCGTGTCGACGTCCGGCGGCGCAGGTTATGGTGACCCCCGACTGCGGGTGCGCGCGCACGTGTTGCAGGACATCGAGCAGGGCGTAATCGCGACCGCGACCGCGCGCAGCATCTACGGCTACCAGGACGTACGCGCCGCCGATTGACGGACGGCGCGGTATGCAGCCTTCGACCACCGCCCGTCGAGCAGCCGAGCCTGCGTGAATCCCGGCTCCATCGTCATCCGCAGGGCGTCGACGGGATCCGGCTCGCTCGTCCTGCTGTTCCATGGCGTCGGCGGCCGGCCGGACAACCTGCTTGCACTCGGGCAGCGCATCGCGGATGCCATTCCCGATGGCACGGTCGTCAGCGTTGCCGGCCCCCATCCGTCGCCCGCTGCAGGCGGTCGTGAATGGTTCGGCGTGAACGGCATCACCGAACAGAACAGGCCCGAGCGCGTCGCGGGAGCGATGCAAGGGTTCGTGGCGGACATTCGCGGGTGGCAGCAGGCCGTGGATGCGACGATGGACGCGACGGTGCTGGTCGGATTTTCACAGGGCGGGATGATGTCGCTCGAGGCGAGCGTGAGGCCGTCGTTTCCAGCTGCCCGAGTGATCGCCATGGGCAGCCGCTTTGCCAGTCTTCCCGAACGCGCGCCCGCGCAAGAGACGAGGATCCATTTGCTCCACGGCCAGGACGACACCGTCATCCCGTGCGGGCACGCCATCGACGGTGCCAGCCGGCTGCGCAGCCTCGGGGTCGAGGTGACACTCGACGTGCTGGCCGCGACGGGGCACCGCATCAGCGCCGAAATGGCCGACCGGGCGGTGGATCGCCTCCTCGATCGCGTGTAGTCGGGGCCGCATGCCGCGACGAGGTCGATCAGCGCAACGTTCGCCAGCCGGGTCCCGGTGGGATTGCGCGCGTCGCCTTCGCCGAGCACGGCCGGCTGCACCCTGCGGCTACTGGAGCGTTTCAAATTGACCAAAATAGACAAATAGTCCAGAATAGGCTTACCGCATTCGATGGACCGTCATTCATGGCCGGCGCCCCCTTTCGTGTCCGCAACAAGCGCGGCGAGCTGATCGACGCACCGCAATACACGGCGAGCGAGGCCAAGCACAAGTTCGGCCAGGTGCTCGACACTGCGCTGCGCACAGGGCCGGTCGCCATCATCAAGCAGCGCAAGCCGACGGCGGTGCTGATCTCGCTCGAGGACTACCGCGCGTTGACGGAGGCTGGCGATCGCTCGCTTGCGCTCCTGACGGCCGAGTTCGATCGCCGGTTCGACGTCATGCAGGCTGAAGGGGCCGCTGCGGCGATGCAGCGGGCGTTCGACACGCCTCCAGCGCAACTGGGCGCCTACGCTGCTGCCTCGCTGCAGGACCCTGCGCGCGTCACCAGAAAGGCTGCGGCCAAGCGGCGAACGCGCACGAAGCGTGGCTAGCCGGGCAGCCGCGGCCGAGCGGGCTCACGGACAGATTTTCGTTCTCGCCGGCTGCAACGGCGCCGGCAAGAGCAGCCTTGGCGGTCAGGCGTTCGAAGCCGCGGGCGTTCCGTACTTCAATCCCGATCTCGCGGCGCGTGAAGCGACCGCTGCAGCAAGCGCGCAGGGCCGCTCGCTGACGCAAGTCGAGGCCAACGCGTGGGCATGGAGCGAGGGCGTGGCCCGGTTGCGGCGGGCCATCGCGGAACATCGCAACTACGCCCTGGAAACGACCCTGGGCGGCGAGACCATCGTGGGCCTGTTGCTCGAAGCAGCCGCGGCCGGCCTGGGCGTCAGCGTCTGGTTCGTGGGGCTCGAGTCGGTCGAATTGCATGTCGCGCGCGTGGCGCACCGGGTTGCCCGCGGCGGCCACGACATCCCGCGTTCGGACATCGAGCGCCGCTACGTGCGCGGCCGCCTGAACCTGATTCGCTTGCTTGCCGTGCTGCGCCAACTGGTCGTGTACGACAACAGCGCGCAGGCGGACCCGGCTGCACCGGCCAAGGTCAGGCCGCGCCTCGTGTTGCGGATGGCCGGCGGCGTCATCGCGGCACCGGCCGACCTGTCGAGGACGCCCGAATGGGCCAAACCGGTCGTCGCCGCTGCGCTGAACCTCCATCGCGCGATGGATCGGCGCTGACCCTTGGCGGTGTCGAAAAAATTGACATGCGCGGTCGCTCGTAGGCGACAACCTGTCCCAACCTTTTGAATATGAAGCAAGCTTGTCCCATGGCCCGCGGTTTGCGTCTGCTCGCGTACTGCGACGGCGCAATGTCGTGGAAATTCCAAAGCCTTCGACACCACGTACCCGGAGCTCACATCATGAAACGTCTCTTGTCCCTGGTCGGCGCGTTTGGCTTCGCACTGTCGCTTGCGGCCGGCCCGGCTTCGGCGAACATCGTGTACAACTTTTCCGGCGTGTCGTTCACCGACGGCGGGACGCTGACCGGTTCGTTCACGACGAACGACCTGATGAACACGCTCGTCGACTTCGACATCACGACGTCGACGAATGGCACCTTCGGGTTTCATTACACGCCTGGGGGCGGCTCGACCAGCTTCTCGTCGCTGCCAACCATCCTCGTGCTGGACGCGCCCGGCCTCGCCGACATCCTGCAGGTCACCTTCAGCAGCCTGACGACGGCCGGCGGCGTGATCTTCATCGGCCAGTTCGACAGCTTCGAACAGGGTACCTCGGGCACACACCGGGAAATCGTCGGAGGTGAAGTGGTCGCAGCGACCCCCGTCCCCGAGCCAGCGCCGCTGGCGCTGCTGGCGATTGGCCTGCTGGCCATGCTGGGATACGCCAAGGTCCGCCGCGGCAGCTGACCGAACGGCGCTGCAGGCGCCTTCACTCACGAGGCCCGGTGCAATTGCCGGGCCTCGTCGCATCTGGTGCGCGATCGCGCATCCGCCGTGGCGGTGCGTGTAGGGCGCGCAACGGTCGCCCGGCCGTCAGTCCTTCACGCTGCCCGCCATGAGGCCGCTTACCAGCCATTTGCGCACGAGCACGGTGAAGATCACCACGGGCAGCATGACCAGCGTGCCCCCCGCGGCCATCTTGCCCCACTCCCAGCCCTCGTACTGCATGAAGTTGATGATGGCCACGGGCGCCGTCATGGCATTGGTGCGCGTCAGGATGAGCGCGTAGAAGAAGTCGTTCCA
Source organism: Casimicrobiaceae bacterium (assembly GCA_035475895.1). GTDB lineage: Bacteria > Pseudomonadota > Gammaproteobacteria > Burkholderiales > Casimicrobiaceae > VBCG01. The sequence goes on from DATILY010000078.1 coordinate 44,591, forward strand.
CGAAAAGATGAAGCAGAGCACGGCGACGGCGGCAAGTCCGGGCGCGGTCAGTGGCAGCGTGATCCGCACGAATGCGCTCCAGATGCCGCAGCCGTCGAGCCACGCGGCTTCCTCGAGCGCCCTCGGCACGGCGTCGAAGAACGACTGCATCATCCAGATGACGAGCGCGAGGTTGAACGTGAGGTAGATCAGCGCCAGGCCCCACACGGTGTCGTTGAGCCCGACGAGCCGAAAGAACAGGAAGAAGGGGATGGTGAAGGTGATCTGCGGCGCCATGCGCGTGGACAGGATCCACATGGCGATCTTGCGCCGCGCAGGGAAGCGCCAGCGCGACAGCACGTAGGCGGCGGGCGTTCCGACGATCAGCGCAACCAGCGTGGAGACGCTGCTTGCGACCACGCTGTTGACGAACGAATGCAGGAACTTGCTCTCGACCAGCGCGCCGTAGTGTGCGAGCGTCGGCGTGAAGAGCAGTCGATAACCGAGGATGTCCTCGTCCGGCCGAAGCGACATCTGGACGAGCCACACGATCGGGAACAGCACGAACAGCAATGCGAGGCCGAGCGCCACGTCGGGCAGGAGACGCCGTGTCCATGCGCGCCGCGCAACCGGGCGGACGGCGTCGCGCGGCGCCACGTGCTGCACGTCGTCAGCCATGGGTCGAAGACACCGTTCCGCGGCTGCCGATCACCCAGCTCAGGACGAACACCCCAGCGGTGAGCATCACGGCGATTGCACTGGCATACCCCCAGTACGCGTAGTTGAAAGCCTGCGTGAACGCGTAGTAGTTCGTGACCTGCGTGGCCGTGCCCGGGCCGCCGCTGGTCAGCACGTAGATCAACGGAAACGCCTTGATGCTGTCGATGAGCCGGAACAGCGCAGCGACCACGATGGCCGGCCGGATGTACGGCAATACGACATACCGGAAGAGCTGCAGCGGGCTCGCGCCGTCCACCTGCGCCGCCTCCACCGGCTCGCGCGGAATCATCTGGAGCGCAGCCAGGATGATCAGCATCGTGAAGGGAAACCACTCCCACGTGTCCGCGAGCGCGATCGCCCACAGCGCGGTGTGCGGATTGGTGATCAGCGACGAGACTGGGAGGTCGACTGCCGCGAGGGCGCGGTGCAGCGGACTCACATCAGGGGTGTAGAGGATCTTCCAGATCAGCGCCGCCACGATGGGCGGCAACACCATGGGAATGAGAAAGACGGTACGCAACGCGTGGACGAGCCGTGCGCGGCGGTTCAGCAGGAGGGCGACGCCCAGGCCCAGCAGCGTCTGCGCGGCAACCGTCGACGCGGAGAGCTTGAGCTGCACCCATAGCGACTCGGTGAAGCGCTCGTCGTCGAGCGCGCTCAGATAATTTTGCGCCGGTGCGGAGAAATCGGTGAGCGACGCCGGATTGGTCGGCGTTGCGGGTGTGAGGCTGACGACGAACAGATACAGCGCGGGCGCAACCGTCAGCGCGGCAAGCAACAGCAGCGCGGGCAGCAAGCCGGTGAGCAAGGCGACACGCTGTCGCCGCTCGATGCCGTAGCCGCCCTGCGCGGCTGCTTCCTCCACTCGGCGCGCGCTAGAGCCGAATGCCGGCGCGCTTCAGGTCGGCGATTGCGCTTGACTGCGCCTGACGCATCGAGTCGGCCGCGGACATCTGCTTGGACACGATGCGCTCGATCGCCTGTCCGATGAGCGTGTCGACCTGCGGGAACACCGGCACGATGCGATAGGCCATGTAGTCGCTGCCCCCGGCGACCTCGATGGTCTTCAGGTAGATGTCGGCGACATCGTTGTCGTTGAGCAGAAGGCGCTTCTTGAACTCGGCGCTCTCGATCACCGAACGGCGGCTCGGCGACGAATAGCCCTTTTCCGTGACGGCGCGCATCATCATCTGCTTGGACATCGCCCATTTGATGAACTCCCAGCTCGCCCGCTTGTTCTTGGCGCCCACCGGGATGCCCCAGGCGTGCGTCGCGAAACCGGGAAAGTTTCCTGCAGGCCCTCTGGGAAAGGCGGAATAGCGCACGGTCTTGGCTTCCTTGCTGTCCGGATCGGCCGCCGGCATCAGGAAGATGTGGCCTTCGGTGGCGTAGTTGCCGCGCCCCTGCTTGAGCGCCGCCGTGACCTGATCGTAGCTGTACGAGAGGACACCGTTCGGCCCATAGTCGCGCAGGAGATGCGAGAAGAAATCGGCCGCGGCAATCGCTTCGCGGGTGTCCAGCGTGGGCATGAGATCGTTGGGAGCACCGCGAAACACGTTGCCGCCGAATCCCTGCAGGTAAGGTGGAAAATTCCAGCCGTGCCGGTTGTCACCCACGAAGCCCGCGATGCCGTCCTTGTTGGTGGCGGCGGCCACCTTGTCGATCTCGTCGAACGTCCTGGGCATGGCGAGGCCCATCTTCTCCATGAGATCGTACCGGCCGGCGGCCGCCATGAGGCAATCGCATGTCCACGGGATGCCGTAGAGATGTCCCTCCTTGTCCGACATGATCTTGCGCGTCGCCGGCAGGAAATCGTCGACGTTCCAGTCCTTCGGCGTTGCGCTCTCGTCCTTGAGGAAATCGTTGAGCGGCGCAAACCATCCCGAGCGCAGCCAGCGATCGACGTAGATGAACGTGATGTTGAGGACGTCGTACGACGATCCGCGGGTCGAAAGCTCGAGGTCGACGCGCTGGTTGTAGATGAGGAAGCCGGGCGTGTCGTAATGCACCTTGATGCCGGTCAGCTGTTCGAACTCCGGGAGGTAGCCCTGCAACAGCTTGGGAAACGGGGCGCTCCAGCATGAGACGTTGAGCTCGACGCCCTCGAATGGCTTGCCGGCTGCGCGCAGGGGGGCGTTGCCCGATAGGGCGTAGGCGCCAAGCGCTGCGGCTTGCTTGAGCATGCGTCTGCGATCGCGGCTGGCCGGCGAAGACATCGGTTCCCCTTTCGAGACAGGTTCGTCTTGTGGAAATGCGCTCCAAAAACGATACCATTCATGACCGCGTTTTCAAAGTGGCGATGCAGCAACGAGACCACGCCGCCCGTATGACCTCGCGGGCCCACCAACCTGGCGCTGCGAGATCGCCGCGCATGCACACCATTGGATCGATGTCCAACGAGACGAGGCGGGCGGCTGAAGATCAACGAGTGGGCGGGCGGCGCCTCGCGGGCATCGCCGATCTGCCGCCCGCCTGTTTCGGCATCGTCATGGCGACAGGGATCGTCTCGCTGGCCGCGCACCTGCAAGGGCTGGAGAGCGTCGCCCTGGCGTTGTTCATTCTCAATATCGCCGCGTACGTGGCTCTGTGGCTGCTCACGTTCTGGCGAGTTGCGCGTCATCCGCGTCGCGTGCTCGACGACATGGTCGATCATGTGCGCGCGCCGGGATTCTTCACGGTGATCGCCGCGACGAGCCTGCTCGGCAGCCAGTCCATCGTGCTCGCGGCGAACTATCGCGTCAGTGAAGCGCTGTGGATCGTCGCGATCGTGTTGTGGGTCGCGCTGACCTATGCCGTCTTCGTCGCGGTGACGGTCAAGGCGCGCAAGCCAGTCCTCGCGCAAGCGATTGGCGGCGGGTGGCTGCTTGCCGTCGTGGCGACGCAATCCATCGCGGTCCTCAGCGCCTTGCTTGCCGGTCACGTCGATGGACTCGGCAGCCGCAAGCTGGAGTTCCTGGCGCTCGCGCTATGGCTGTGCGGTGGCGTGCTTTACATGTGGATGACGTCGTTGATCTTCTACCGGTCCACGTTCCTCCCGCTGCGGCCGCGCGATCTATCGCCGACGTACTGGATCAACATGCGCGCAATGGCGATCTCGACCTTGGCGGGCTCGCTGCTCGTCGTCGACGCTGCGAACGGCCCGGTCGTCGCTTCGATGCTTCCCTTCATCCGGGCTGGCACGGTGCTGTGCTGGGCGACCGCGACGTGGTGGATACCGCTGCTCGCCGTGCTGTTCGCCTGGCGTCACGTAATACGGCGCGTGCCGCTGCAGTACGAGACCGCGTGGTGGGCCGCGGTCTTTCCGCTCGGCATGTATGCGGCCGGGACGCACGAGATGATCGAGGCCATCGAGCTCGATTTTCTCCGCCCGCTGCCGGCGCTGCTGGTCGACGCTGCGCTGGCCGCGTGGACCGCTGCCTTCGTGGCGCTCGTGGTCCACCTGCTGCGTCGCGTCCGCAGCCTTCGACCCTGGACCTCGTGATCGAAATGCACGGTTCGGGCGCACAGGCTTACGCAGGCTTCGGTGACCGACCAGCCAGCGCTCGCGGACCGGCCGTCGTCGCAGAGCAGGTCCCGAACAACGCATGCAAGGATGCCGCGCCATCCCATAGGACCGCGACTCCCGGACCGCGCGCGCGGCCCCTGGGCCAATCCTGCGCGTGATCGGGCGGAGCCGACGACGACGCGTCCATCGGCCGATATGGCGACCGCCTCGCTTCCCGCATAGGCGGGCGGCGAGTCAAGTGCCGTAAACGTTCCGTGTCGCTCGTTGCCATCGTGGTCGTGCCGACCCGCCGCCACCGCGAGCCGGCGCGATGCACCCGTCGGGACGCCGGGCCCACCGATCGCGCGTCGGCGCTCGCCAAAGCGCGCGCATTGTTTCCCGCTCCGGCGTAAGCTTGCCAGGCGGGAGCAACTTCGCGCCCGGATCGGTCGTGGGAGCTCGACCTCCTGTTCAAGTGAACCGGGCCAATCCATGCGTCGATTCAACGTGTTCAAGCGCGCGCCGCGGCGCGCTGCGCAAGATACCCCGACCGTCGCCATGTCCGCATCCAATCCACCCGCCGAGACCGATCCCAAGAACGTCGAAGTGCCGCGCGAGTTCCATCGCCGCATGGCGGCCATCATCGAGGCGGTCCAGACCGGGATATGGCAGGCGGGAGTGCACGACCTGCTCGGCTATTCGACGGACTACGCGTTTGGCGACAAGCGCGGGTTGCAGACCCTGGTGCTGAAGATCTCCCGGCGGTCCGCCTACGTGCGGCTGCAGTGGGAGACGATCATGAGCGATGCTGCGGCCGACACGCAAACCGTGCAGACCGCCATCCACAACGCGATCAGGGAATTGACGTAGCGGGCGTGGCCGAAGGCGGTTGCGCGGCGCATCGAAGCGCTGCCGGCGGGGAGCGGCCCCCATCCTGGACGTGCGTCGCGGAAACCACACCGTCATGCACGATCTGCCGAGCGGAACTGTCCTGGTCGCCGGCCGTCAGTCGAAGGCGCTCATAGCTTCAGCAGGTGCGGCAGCCACAGCGAAACCGCGGGCACGTAGGTGACCAGCATGAGGACTGCGACCAGAACCGCGTAGAACGGCCATATCTGACGCATGACCTGCTCCATGGTCACCTTGCCGACGGCGCAACCGACGAAGAGGGTCGCGCCCACGGGCGGCGTGAGCAGCCCGATGCCCAGGTTGAGCAGCATGATCATCCCGAAGTGCACGGGATCGACCCCGAGCGTCGTCACGACCGGCAGCATGATCGGCGTGCAGATCAGGATGAGCGGCGCCATGTCCATCAGGCATCCGAGCACCAGCAGAAGCACGTTGATCATCATCAGCACGACCGCGGCATTGTGCGACACGCTGAGGAAGAACGCCGTGATCTTGGCGGGCAGCTGCATCAGCGCCATGACGTAGCCGAACGCCGAGGCGCAGGCAATCAGCGTCATCACCATCGCGACCGTCTTGAGCGTGCGATGGATCAGTCCGGGCCAGTCGCGCCAGCGCAGGTCGCGATAGATGAACATGGTGACGAAGAACGCCCACAGGCATGCAACCGCGCCCGCTTCGATGGCCGTGAACACACCGAGCAGGATGCCGCCGATGATGATGAGGATCGTGATGAGGCCCCACATCGCGTCGATCGATATCCTCGCCGCTTGACGCAGCGGCACCGCCTGGCCGGTCGGGTGGCCGTCGCGATAGGCGATGTAGATGCACAGGAGGATGATGGCCACGCCGAGCAGCAGGCCGGGCACGACGCCCGCCATGAACAGGCTCGTGATCGAGATCAGGCCGCCGGTGGCAAGCGAATAGATGACGGCGTTGTGGGACGGCGGCACGAGGATCGCCTGCACCGACGCGCTGATGGTCACGTTGGTGGCGAACACCCGCGGGTAGCCCACCTTCTCCATCTGCGGAATCATCACCGAGCCGATGGCCGACGTATCGGCCACCGATGAGCCCGAGATGCCGGACAGGAACGTCGTCGCAATGACGTTCACCGCGGAAAGGCCGCCACGGACGCGGACCACGCCCACGATGACGTTGGCGAAGGCGACGAGCCGCCGCGCCATGCCGCCTTCCGACATGATGGCCCCGGCGAGCACGAAGAACGGAATCGTGAGCATGGCGACCTTGCTCACGCCGTCGGAGATCTTGAGCATCACCGCTTCGAGCGGCACGCCGATCCACCACGCGCCCGCAATGGCGGCGAGCCCGAGCGAATAGGCGATCGGCACGCCGAGCGCGAACAGTACGAACAGCGTCCCGAGCAGGATTGCGATGTCCATGGATGCGCTCCGTCGCCTAGTCGAACGCCGCGGTGGCGTGAGCGTCGCCGCCGGTGTCCACCGGCGCACCCAGGGTCAGCCGCTCGATGACGAACAGGAGCAGGATGACGCCGCCGACCGGAATGGGCAGGTATGTGACGCCGACCGAAAGCGACGGAAAGTCGGCAATCGTGTTGCTCCACGTCGCCTGGACCAGGCCCGTGCCGTATACCGCCATGAACACGGCGATGAGCCCCATGAGCAGCTCGGCCAGCAGGCGCGACGCCGGCTGCAGGCTGGCGGGCAGCCTGCTCACGACCAGACCGACGTTCATGTGCAGTCCAAGCCGATAGCATGCCGCCGCGCCGAAGAACGTCAGCACGATGGTCAAGAGCACGGCCGTCGGCTCGGGCCACGAGGCGGCGCTGTTCAGCACATAGCGGGTGAAGACAGCCCACGGAATCACCGCGGAGATCAGCACCAGCGCGGTGCCCGCGATGGCCACGCACGCGAGGTACAAGCCGTCCATTGCCCGGCGATAGAGCGGTGCCATGAATTTCCTCCTTGACGGCGTCGCCGCGCATGCGGAAACGCTTTCGATCCGGGCTGCGTCGTGCGCGTGCCGGCCGGCGCTGCCGCCCATCGCGCGTGCGGGCGACGTCGCGGTCGCGGCCGCGACGTCGTCAGCCTTCAGGCAACGTGACGGTTCTTTACTCGACCGCCTGGATGCGCTTGATCATGTCGGCGTACTTGGGACCGTACTTGTCCCACACCGGCTTCACGGCGGCCTGGAACGGCTTCTTGTCGGCCACCTGGATGATCTGGATGCCGGCGGCCTTCGCCTTGTCCATCGCGTCGGATTCGTATTTCTCCCACAGCTTGCGTTCCTCGAGCTGCGCTTCGCGGGAGAACTTGCGGATCAGCGCCTGGTCGTCCTTCGACAGCGTGTCCCACGTCTTCTTCGACATCACGACGATCTCGGGCACGATGAGATGCTCGTCGAGCGTGTAGTACTTCGCCACGGTGTAGTGATTGTCGAACACGAAGCTCGGCGGATTGTTCTCGGCGCCGTCGACCACGCCGGTCTGCAGCGCGTTGAACACCTGGTCGTAGCCCATGGAGACGCCGTTGCCGCCCAGTGCGGTCATCATGTCGACGAACATCGGGTTGCCCATCACGCGGAACTTCATGCCCTTCAGGTCCTCGATCGTGCGGATCGGCTTCTTGGTGTCGTACAGGCTGCGTGCGCCGGCATCCATCCACAGCAGGCCGACGAGGCCGGCCTTGGGATTGTTGGTGACCTTGTCGAGCAGCTCCTGGCCGAGTGGCCCGTCGATCACCTTCTGCATGTGCGCCGTGCTGCGGAAGAGGTAGGGCAGGTTGAAGACGTTGAGCTCGTCCACCACGGGCCCGAGCGCACCGACGCTCACGCGCGCAAGCTGCAATGCGCCCACCTGCGCCTGCTCGATGGCCTCTTTCTCACCGCCGAGCTGCATGGACGGGAACATCTGCACGGTGATGCGTCCTTTGGTCGCGGCATCGAGCTTCTTGCCCATGTTCTCCAGCGCCGCTACGGTGGGATAGCCCTCCGGATGCACGTCCGAGGCCTTGAGCACGAGCTTCTGTTGCGCGCTCGCCATGCCGGGCGCGAGCGCGGTGGCCAGCGTGAAGCACGCCGCGGCGACGCCGAGGCGCAACGCGTTACGTCTGCGATTCATGGTTCCTCCTTCGGTTGGCTTGCACGTGCGTGCGCGCGGTCTGCGCGCGTTCTCGAGGATTCTCCGTCATCGTGCAAGCCAGCCGCCGTCCACCGGCAGCGTGATGCCGTGCACGTAGTCCGCCGCAGGCGAGGCGAGGAACACCGCCGCGCCGCCGACCTGCTCCGGCTTGCCCCAATGGCCCGCCGGTATGCGAGCGACGATTGCCGCGTTGCGCTCGGGATCGGCGCGCAGCGCTATCGTATTGTTCGTCTCGAAATAACCAGGCGCGATGGCATTCACGTTGATGCCTCTGCCGGCCCACTCATTGGCGAGCAGCCGCGTGAGGCCGGCGAGACCGCTCTTGGCGGACGTGTACGACGCGACGCGAATGCCGCCCTGCAGCGACAGAACGGAAGCCACGTTGACGATCTTGCCGCCACGCGCATGGCCAACCACGTGCCGCGCGAACGCCTGGCACAGGAAGAACACCGTCTTGAGGTTGGTGTTCATCACGGCGTCCCAGTCGGCTTCGCTGAAATCCAGCGCATCGGCGCGCCGGATGATGCCCGCGTTGTTGACCAGGATGTCGAGCCGTCCGCGCCACGCTTCGACGCGTTCGATGATGTCGGGCAGGGGCGCCGTCGTGCCGAGGTCCGCGTGCACGGGCAGCGAGTCCCCTCCAACGCGTGCGATCCGGGCTGCCGTTTCGTCCATCGATGAGCGGCCGACCAGCGCGACGTCGGCACCCGCGCCGGCCAGCGCAATGGCGATGGCCTGGCCCAGGCCCGTATTGGCGCCGGTGACGACGGCGACGCGACCCGTCAGGTCGAACGGGGACGCCATGACGTTCAGCGCAGCTCCGCCATGGCGATCGGGTCCATGTCCGCGTAGTCCTGGTTGTCGCCGCCCATGGCCCAGACGAACCCGTAGGCGCGGGTGCCGACGCCGCTGTGCATCGACCACACCGGTGAGAGCACCGCCTGCTCGTTGGCCACGACGAGGTGGCGCGTTTCATCCGGCGCGCCCATCAGGTGGAAGACGCGTGCGTCGGCGGCCACGTCGAAGTAGAAGTAGATCTCGCACCGGCGATCGTGGCGATGCGCCGGCATGGTGTTCCACACGCTGCCTTCGGCGAGCAGTGTGAAGCCCATCGCGAGCTGGCAGGACGGGCACACGTCCGGCTGGATCACCTGGTGGATCGTGCGCATGTTGGCCGTTTCGCGCGAGCCCAGATGCACCTTGGTCGTCTGCGCCACGCCGATCTTGCGCGTGGAATAGGCGGCGTGGGCAGGTGCGCTCACGACGTACAGGCGGGCGGGGTCGTGCGCCTGCGCGCTGGCAAACGTCACCTCGTCGACGCCCTTGCCGACGTACAGCGAATCGAGCTTCGCCAGCTCGTACGTCGCGCCATCGACGCGAATGCGACCCGGACCGCCGACATTGATGATGCCGAGCTCGCGCCGGGCCAGGAAGGTAGGCGCGCCGATCGGCTTGAGCGCTTCCAGCCGCAGTGCGCGCGTCGCCGGCATGGCACCGCCGATGACCATGCGATCGACGTGACTGTACGTCAATGAGACGGCGTCCGGGCGGAAGAGGGAATCGACCAGGAAATGACGCCGCAGCGTCTGCGTGTCGAACTGCTTCACGGCATCCGCGTGGGCCGCATGGCGCACTTCGAGCGAGGTCGTCCCATCGAGCGACATGTGGCGCTCGTGCATGTGCGCGTGTGCTGGAGCCGGTGCATTCATCGCAGCAGATCCTCCTTGCCGTGAATGTCCTCGTAGAAAAAATCCGCATTGAGCCGGCGGATGTCGTCCATGCTGACGCGCAGACCGTCCAGGTGCGCTTCCATCGCCCGCGCCGCGCGTTCCGGGTCGCGCTTTTCCACGGCTCCGACGACCGCCGCGTGCTCCTTGATGACGCGGGCCATTCGGCCGGGCTGGGGAAGCGTCAACAGACGATAACGGTCGATCTGCGTCTTGACGCTGACGATCAGCGTCCAGATGCCCGGATAGCCTGCCGCGGCCGCAAGCGAGGCATGAAACGCCTCGTCGGCGCGATGAAATGCCGCGCGATCGCCCGCTGCGACCGCCTCGCGTTGTTGCTCGAGCGTCGTGCGCAGCCGTGCGATGTCGCTGCCGCGGGCATGCTCGGCCGCGGCGCGCGCATTGACCTGCTCGAGCGCCTTGCGCACGACGATGGCTTCGGGCAGCGCGGTAGCCGGAATGCGCGCGACGAAAGTGCCCGATTGCGCGATCGTGTCGACCAGTCCTTCGTTGGTGAGGCGGAGCAGGGCCTCGCGCACCGGCGTGCGGCTCACGCCGCGCGCTTGCGCGATTTCCTTTTCGACGATCGGCTCACCGGGCTTGCGCTTCAGCCAGAGGATCTCGTCGCGCAGGATGCGATAGATCGCCGCCGACGCGGTTTCGGTGCGGTGGGCAGGTGCAGCGCGCGAGCGCAGCGGCGCGGGGCGCTTGGCTGCAGCACGCGCAGTGGAGGACCGCATGGCCATGATCGGCGGAAGAGGCGTGCGGCTAGTATATCTAATATATCAGCGTCTGCAACGACCGACGGCGCTGAGCAGCGATGCTGCAATGCACCAAGCGCCCGGCAACTCGACGATACGTCTTGCGTATCAATCGAGACGGCGCGCGATATTGGACCGAATCGAGCACCGACCGTACCATCGCCATCTCGAGTCCCCGCAACCATCGCGTGCCCCCGCGTTCTCTCGCTTCCCGACCTGTGCGCGCTCCTACCCGCGTCGTGGAGTCGCGCGCGCGCACGACGTTGCGCGGCCGCGGCGGCGCCTCTGTGACATTGTCCCCGCTGTCGCTCGGCACGACAGGCCTCGGCAATTACCCGACGGCGCTTTCGGAGGAGTCGGCGGCGGGCACCGTAGCCGCAGCGCTCGCGTCGAGCTGGCGCATGTACGACACCGCGCCGCTGTACGGGCGCGGCCTCGCCGAGCGGCGGCTCGGTCTTGCGCTCAACGGCGTGGCGCGCGACCGCTTCGTCGTCGCGTCGAAGATCGGCCGGCTGCTGGTGCCGTGCCCCTCACGCCGCTTCACGCGCGACCCCGGCGCGTCGATGTTCGTCGACCCGGCGCCGTTCGACACGCGCTTCGACTATTCGTACGACGCGACCCTGCGCTCGATCGACGACAGCCTGCAGCGGCTGGGTCTCACGCACCTCGACATCGTGCACGTCCACAACATCGACCCGGCCAATCACCCGGGCGAGAAGGTGGAGCGCATGTTCAGCGCGTGCATGGACGGCGCATACCGGGCGCTCGACCGCCTGCGCGACGAAGGGGTCATCAAGGCGATCGGCGTGGGCAACAACTCGTCGGCGATGCTCACGCGCTTCGCGCATGCGGGCGACTTCGACTGCTTCCTCATGGCGGGACAGTACAACCTGCTGAACCAGGCGGCGCTGGACGGCGTGTGGGCCGATGCGCGCGCGTCACGCGTACCGATCCTCCTGGCGGGCGTCTTCGCGTCCGGCATCCTGGCCACCGGCAACCAGCCTGATGCCATGTTCGGCTATCGCCCGGCCCAGCAGGCGGTGCGCCGGCGCGTGCGCGCATTCGAGACACTGTGTGCGCGTCACGACGTATCGTTGCCCGCGCTGGCGATCCGCTTCGCGCTGGCGCATCCCATGGTGCGCACGTTGGTGGTCGGATGCGTGACAGCCGGCCAGGTGATCCGGAACACGGCCGCGCTGGGGGAGAAGATGCCATCGGCGCTGTGGCGGGACCTGCGCGATGGCGGACTCGTCGACGCGCGCTGTCCGCTGCCTGGTCCGGATCGAGCGCGACCGGCGTGAGGCGGGATGCTAGCCTGCGGGCTCGGCAGGTCGACCCCAAACCACGCCATGGAACTGCGCCATCTGCGCTACTTCGTCGCCGTCGCGCGCGAGCGGCATTTTCGCCGGGCGGCCGAGAACCTCGGTATCTCACAGCCGCCGCTCAGCCAGCAGATCCGCGCGCTCGAAAACGAGCTTGGCGTGCAGCTTCTGTTGCGATCGGGCCGGCGGGTGGAGCTGACGAGCGCAGGCACGGTGTTCCTGGCGCGCGCCGAGCGTCTCCTCGAGGCCGCCGAGCACGCCGTCGCCGATGCGCGGCGCGCGCAGCAGGGCATGCTCGGCAAGCTCGCGATCGGCTTCATCGGATCGGCCGCGTATTCCATCCTGCCGTGGATCCTGTCGACCTTTCGCACGCGTGTCCCCGACGTCGAGCTGGAGCTCATCCAGCTCGGCACCGCGGAGCAGGTGAGGGCGCTTGGCGAGGGCCGGCTCGACGTGGCGATGGTGCGGCCGCCGGTCGGCGATGCGCGACTCACGGTGCAGACGATCTATTCCGAGAAATTCGTCGTGGCCCTGCGCGCGTCGCATCGCCTGGCTGCGCAGCGCAAGGTCGCCGTACGCGAGCTGGCGAGCGAGGACTTCATCCTATTTCCGCCACAGCCGGGCATGATGTTCTTCAACATGGTGCATGCGCTGTGCGAGCGCTCGGGCTTCGTGCCGCGCGTGGTGCAGACGGCGACGCCGATGCAGACGGTGATCGGCCTGGTCAGCGCCGGCATCGGCATCACGATCGTGCCGGAATCCGTGCGCCAGGTGCACGTGCCGGACGTCGTCTATCTCGATGTGACCGATCGCGGCGCACGTGCGGACATTGCGCTCGCGTGGCGCACCACCGACCCATCCGATGTCCTGCGCGTATTCGTCGCCATCGCGAAGACCACTGCCGCGCAGCGCATGAAGCGCCGCGGCTAGCGCACGCTGTCCGCTTGCGCGCAACGGTGACGTCCGGGTACCAGGAACGGTCGCCATGACGCTTGCGACGTCGTGGGACACCATCGTGGTCGGCGCAGGATCCGCGGGCGCGGCGGCGGCGACTACGCTTGCGCGCCAGCGCAACGGATCGGTCCTGCTGCTCGAGGCCGGCAAGCCGGACAACTGGCACTGGTTCCGCATCCCGATCGGCGTCGCGCACCTGTTGCTCGGTTCGCGGGGGCTCGAACGCTACTTCACCGCGCCGCAACGCAACCTCCATGGCCGGCGCATCTTCTGGCCGCGCGGCACGGGGCCCGGCGGCTCGAGCCGCGTCAACGGCATGATCTGGGCGCGCGGCGATCCGGCCGAATACGACCGCTGGGCGGCCGACGGCCTCGGCGGCTGGGCGTACGCGGATCTCCTGCCCGGTTTCCAGGCCATCGAGCGCTACGGTGCGGCGCATTCACGCACGCGCGGGCGCGAAGGTCCCGTGCCGATCGCGACCTATTCACCGCTCGACCCGCTCACGGAAGGCTTCCTCCGCGCCTGCCAGTCGATGGGCTGGCCCATGCTCGACGACTACAACGACGGCGGCTACGAAGGGGCGGGCCTGCTGCAGCTCAATACGCAGCGCGGGCTGCGGGTGTCGACCAACGAGGCGTTCCTCGAACCGGCCCGTTCGCTCGCGAACTTCGCGCTCGTCTGCGACGCACTCGTCACCCGCATCACGCTGGAGGGACGGCGCGCAACCGGCGTGACCTGCATGCAGGATGGTCGCCGCATCGACTTCACCGCGCGGCGCGAAGTCGTCCTGTGCGCCGGGGCGATCCGCTCTCCGCAGCTCCTCGAGCTGTCCGGCATCGGCGACGCGGCGCGCCTGCGCCGCCTCGGCATTGCCGTGGCGCACCACGTGCCCGCGGTCGGGGAGGGCCTCGCCGATCACCTGCACGTGCGCGTGAACCTGCGCGCGCGGGGTGCGCAGACCGTCAACGACCTGCAGCGCAGCCTGCGCGTCAAGCTGGCACAGGGACTGCGGTTCGCGCTGCGCCGTGACGGGTTCCTTTCCACCGCGACCTGCACGGCGCATGCGCTCGTGCGCAGCGCTGTCGAGGATCCCCAGCCGGACGTCAAGCTGCAGCTGCACCTCGTCACGAGCCCCGATGCGCGCGATCCCGCGCGCTATGTGCTCGATCCGTTCCCGGGTTTTTCCATCGCCGTCTTCCAGCTGCGGCCCCATGCCCGCGGCAGCGTCCACATCGACAATCCAGATCCTCATCGACATCCGGTGATCGAGCCGAATTATCTCGGCGATCCGCGCGACGCCGCCACGACGCTGCGCGGCCTGCGGCTGGCGCGCCGGCTCGCCGCGCAGCCGGCGCTCTCCCGCTACGTCGACAGCGAGATCCGGCCCGGGCCGACGGCAGACTCCGACGAGGCGCTGCTCGACCATGCGCGCGCGACCGGCACGACGTCCTATCACCCCGTCGGCACGTGCCGCATGGGACCGCCAGGCGCGGCGGTGGTCGACGCGCGCCTGCGCGTGCACGGCATCGAGGCGCTGCGCGTGGCCGACGCTTCCATCATGCCGAGCCTGCCTTCGAGCAACACCAATGCACCGGCCATCATGATCGGACACAAGGCGGCCACGCTGATCGGCGAGCACGGACCAGGGGCCTGATACGTTGCGCGACTCGAAGTGGGTCGCAATCGGTATTGGACGCTATCGACGGACGGCGTCAAACTCCGGCGTGAGGAGGAGGGCGGGTTGAAGATCACCGAAGTCAACGTATGGGCGCTGCGCTGCCCCATCGAGCAGCCGTTCGCGTTCTCGCAAGGCTGGGTGCACGAGCGCGGCGCGACGATCGTCGAGGTGGTGACCGATGAAGGCTTGTCCGGATTCGGCGAGGCGCTGTGCCAGGGGCTGCAGCCGCCGGGGATCGCGGCCGCCGTCGTGACGCACGCATTCACTCCGCTGCTGATCGGCGCCGATCCGTGCAAGCCGGAGGTGCTGTGGCACCGGTTGTACAACCAGTCGCGCGACTACGGGCTCAAAGGCGCGGTCATCGGTGCGTTGAGCGCAGTGGACACCGCGCTGTGGGACATCCTCGGCAAGTCGCTCGAGCGGCCGATTCACGCGCTGCTCGGCGGCGCTTTCCGTACGCAGGTGCAGCCGTACGCCACGGGCTTCTACCGTATCGAAGGTCGCGGTGAAGCCCGACGGCTGGCCGAAGAAGCCGCCCGTCATTACGACAACGGCTTTCGCATCATGAAGATCAAGCTGGGCTTCGGCCTCGACGACGATCTGGCCGTCATGCGCGCGATTCGCGCCGCGGTGCGCGACGACAGCGTCGCATTCATGATCGACACGAATCACGCGTATGGCGTCGCCGATGCCATCGCGCTCGGCCGCGCCCTGCAGGACTGGCGGCTGCGCTGGTACGAGGAGCCGGTCGTGCAGGAAGACATCGAAGGCTACCGCGAGGTGCGCCGCGCGGTCGGGTGCCCCATCGCGGGCGGCGAAAACGAGTTCACGCTGTTCGGCTTTCGCGACCTGATCGACGCCCGGGCCGTCGACATCGCGCAGCCGGACATCGCCGCGGCGGGTGGATTCACCGCATGCCGGCACATCGGCGCGCTGGCGCACGCGCACGGCATCGCGGTGAACCCGCACGTGTGGGGCTCGGCGATCGGGCAGGCGGCCTCGCTGCATCTGCTGGCCACGCTGCCGGTTGCGCATCATTCCCTGTTCGCCCAGCAGCCCATCTTCGAGTACGACCAGTCGTCCCATCCTTTCCGCCGCCAGCTGGTGGAGAACCCCATCGAGCAGCGCGACGGCTGGGTCGACATTCCCGCCGGCCCCGGACTCGGCATCAGCGTCGACCGGCGCGTCCTCGAGCGCTACGCCTCGCATTAACAACGTCATTTGCAGGAGACCCAAGTGCCCTCTCGCCCCGCTCGCGCGCTCGCGTGCATCGCAACCGTCCTCATGTGCGTGGCCGCAGCGACCGCGGCAGCCGCCGATGCGTGGCCGACGCGGCCGATCAAGATCATCGTGTCGCAGGCGCCAGGCGGCGTCACGGACGTCATCACGCGGATCATCGCCCAGCCGCTCGGCGAAGTGCTCGGCCAGTCGGTGGTCGTGGAGAATCGCCCGGGCGCGTCGGGCCTCGTAGGCACCGAGGTCGTGGCACGCGCGCCGGCCGACGGCTACACGCTGCTGAGCTTCCTCGACGTGAACACGATCATGCCGTTCACGATGAAGCACATCGACTACGACCCGGACCGCAGCTTCGTGCCGATCACGCTGGTGGCGCGCGGCTCGCACGTGATCGTCGCCAATCCAGCCGCGCCGTTCAACAACCTGCGTGAGCTCATCGCATACGCGAAGGCGCACCCGGGCGAGCTGTCGTACGCGTCGCCGGCGACAGGTAGCCCGCAGCACCTCGCCGGCGAAACGATCAAGCGCGAAGCGGGCATCCAGATGACCCACGTGCCGTACAAGGGTGGCGGTCAGGCGATCATCGACGTCGTCGGTGGGCAGGTGCCGCTCGGCATCGTGGGTCTTGCGCCGGCCTTGCCGCAATTGCGCGCCGGCAAGCTCAAGGCGATCGCGGTCACCGGTGACAAGCGCTCGGCGCTGCTGCCGGACGTCCCCACCGTTGCCGAATCGGGCATCCCGGGCTTCGCCACGGTGCAGTGGCAGGGGCTTTCCGCGCCGGCCGGCACACCGCCCGCGGTGGTCAAGCGATTGCATCAAGCCATGCTGGAGGTCATGCGGCGGCCCGAGGTGGTCGACAAGATCAAGGGGCAGGGGCTCGAGGCGGTGAGCAGTGCCACGCCCGACGAATTCCAGCAAATGATTCGCGCCGAGCTCAAACGCTGGCCCGCCGTCGTGAAGGCCGCCGGCGTCGAGCCCGAATGACGCGCCATCCGCTCCTGCACCGCCCTGTCTGCGAGCCATCATCTTGAGTCAAGAGTTGCCGTTGAACATCCTGTTCATCACGTCCGACCAGCAGCGCGCCGATTGCTTCGGGTACGAAGGCCGGCGCGTGAAGACGCCCCACCTGGACGCCATGGCGCACAGCGGGACGCGCTTCGCCAACTGCATCACGCCGAACCTCGTCTGCCAGCCCTCGCGTGCGTCGATCCTCACCGGCCTGCTGCCGCGCACGCATGGCGTGTCGGACAACGGCATCGACCTCGACCCGGCATTCGCAACGCGCGGCTTCGCCGCGACGCTGTCTGCTCGCGGCTACGACACCGCGTTGATCGGGAAGGCGCATTTCGCCACCTCGCACACCTTCGAGCCGACCGGCACGCCCGAATGCCGCGCGAGCAGCGCGCAATACGGCGCCGACTGGTACGGGCCCTACATGGGCTTCCAGCACGTCGAGCTCATGCTGGAGGGTCACAACAACCATCCGCCCATGGAGCCGCCGCGCGGCCAGCATTACGAGCGGTGGTATCACCAGGACGGCCGCGGCGCAGCGCTGACCGCGCTGTACCGGAAGCAGATCCCGCCGCTCACCGATGCGCACGAGACGTTCAACTCCGGTCTGCCCGTCGCGTTCCACAACTCGAGCTGGATCGGTGATCGGAGCATCGAATTCCTGCGCGCGCACAAGGACCGGTCGTTCTGCCTGTGGGCATCGTTTCCCGACCCGCATCATCCGTTCGACGCGCCGGAGCCGTGGTGCTGGCTGCACGACCCCGACGACGTCGACCTGCCCCCGCATCCGCAGCTCGATCTCGACCGGCGGCCGTGGTGGCACCGCGCCAGCCTTGAAGGCCGCCCGAACATGGCCAATGAAGCGCTGCGGGCCTTTCGCGAGAAATCGTCGCGCACGCCGCGCCAGTCCGAAGCCCAGATGCGGCGGCTCATCGCGAACTACTACGGGATGATCGGGCTGATCGATCACCAGGTCGGCCGCCTGCGCCAGGCCGTGCGCGACCTCGACCTCGCCGAGCGGACGCTCATCGTCTATTCCACCGATCACGGCGACTGGCTCGGTGACCACGGCCTGCTGCTGAAGGGCCCGATGGCGTACGAGGGCCTGCTGCGCGTCGCCCTGCTCGTCGAAGGGCCCGGCGTGCGCCAGGACGCGGTGGTCGTCGATCCCGTTTCGACGCTCGATCTCGCCGAAACCTTCTGCGACTACGCGGGCACGACGCTTCCCGGGCCTGCCCACAGCGTGAGCCTGCGCCCGCTCGTGCAGGGCAACGGGCCGGGCCGCGACTTCGCGTTGTCGGAGTGGGACCTGCGCTCGTCACGCTGCGGCGTCGACCTCGACCTGCGCACGGTGCGCACCCGCGACGCGAAGCTCACGCTGGAGCTCAACAGCGGCGCCGGCGAGCTGTACGACCTGGCGACGGATCCCGGCGAGATGGTCAATCAGTTCGACAACGACGCGTATCGCAGCCTGCGCAGGCGGCTCACCGACATGATCGCGAGCCGTCCGGATGACGCGATCGCCCGCCTGCCGCAGGTCGGCATGGCATAACGGAGGCTGCGTGTCCGCCATCGATGCGCACTGCCACGTCTGGAGCACCGGGGATGGCGAGGCGTTTCGCATGCGCGACAAGATTCCCGCGCTGGCGCGTGACTTCACGCTGGAGGAGTTGAGCGCGCTCCAGCGACGGTGCAACGTCGAAGGCACCGTGCTCATCCAGGCAGTCGATTCGGCCGCCGAGAGCGAGCGCCTGCTCGCCATGGCAGCGCGCGACGCGCGGGTGCTAGGCGTGGTCGCGTGGGCGGACCCGACGCACGACGACTTCGAGGCCACCCTCGAGCGCTACCGTGCCAACCCGCGTTTCGTGGGCATCCGGCCCATGCCGCACGACACGTTCGGCGGCGAGTGGTTGCGCGAAGCGCACACCCGACGGGCGTTTGCGCATCTGGAGCGGATCGGCTGTCCCGTGGACCTGCTCGTGCAGGAGGCCGACCTCGACGCGCTGTGCGAGCTTCTCGGTCCGTTCGGCAGGCTGCCCAGCGTGCTAAACCATGCGGGACGCCCGTGCGTGATGGCCGGCGAGCGCGGTCCCTGGCGCTCGCGCATGCGCCGGCTCGCGCAGTGTCCCGGCCTGCTCGTGAAATGCTCCGGATTGACGGAGCGCGCGGGCGTCGAATGGACGCGCGAGACGATCGAGCCGTGGATCGTCGACCTGCTGGACATCTTCGGCGACCACCGGGTGATGTTCGCATCGAACTGGCCCATCGTCACGCTGGCGTGCCGCTACGACCTGTGGTTCGAGACGGTGAGCTCGGTGCTCGCCGATGTGGGGCTTCCCGCGGCCGGCCGGGATCGCGTCATGCGGCAGAACGCCGTCACGCACTATGGATTGCAAGGCGTGGTGCAATGAGCCGTCGTTCGCGGGTGTCGAGTGTTCAGTTCGTGGCGCGACGGTGTCGCATCACCAAACCGGTTCGTTCGTTCGAGGAGGTCGCATGACATCGAAGTCGTTCGTCGCGTTGCTCGTCGCCACGGCGCTTGCCTGGGTGCTTCCTGCCGGTGCGCAGAACCTGCCGATCCGCATCGGCGCCAGTCCAGCGTCGGATCATGCAGCGGTGTTCGTGGGCGTCGAGAAGGGCATCTTCGCCAGGCACGGACTGGATGCGAAGGTGGAGCTCTATCCCACCGGCGTGGAGATGATCAACGGGCTGCTCAACGGAGCCAACGACGTCAACGTCATGGCCTCGGTGCCGTTTCTCTCCGGCATCGCGCACGGCCAGCCACTCGTGCTGATCGGCCATAACCAGGGCGATCCGCTGAAGACCAGCTACCAGGCGTACGCGTCGATCGTCGGCCTCACGTCCGCCGGCCTGAAGGAAGGCGACGTCAAGGCGCTCGCGGGCAAGAAGATCGGCCTGCCGCGCGGCACGTCGGCGGAAAGCTACGTGCTCGGCGTGCTTGCGCAGAACGGCCTCAAGGCCACCGACGTGACGCTGGTCAACATCACGCCGAGCAACGTGGTGTCCGCGCTGCGCCAGGGGGACGTGCAGGCAATCTCGATCTGGGAGCCGATGGCCTCCGCCGCCGCGCTCAAGGTGCCCAATGCGGTGCGCGTCATCTCGGGTGGTTGCGAGGGCTGCTACGACCCGGGCACGCTGCTCACGACCAAGGACAACGTGACCGCAAAGGCCGAGACGCTGCGCCGCTTCCTGCTCGCGTACGCCGAGGCGCATCAGTGGGTGCGCCAGCATCTCGATGAGACCGCCGAGATCGACACCCGGTGGATTCCCGGGGTGGACCTCGACGTCATGAAAGTCGCCGTACGCCACGCCATCTTCGACGAGCGCATGTCGAAGCAGACGCTGGTCGGCCTCAAGACCAAGACGATTCCCACCCTCGTCGCCGACAAGCGTCTGCCCGCAGGCCTCGATCCAACGCCCTTCATCGATCCGCAGTTCGTGCAATACGCGCAGAAGACGGGTCCGCAGTATTTCTCGGACCTGCCGCCCATTCCACCGGCACTGCAGTTCTGAGCGGACGGTCTCGCCGGAAGATCAGCCGATGGCGACGACCTGCCCGGTATGCGCGGCCTGTGCGATCGCTGCGGTAACCCGAAGGTTCTGGAGGCCGTCGCGGCAGCTCACCAACGGCTGCGCCTCGCCTCGAATGACGGCGACGAAGTGCTCGATCTGCCGCGCCAGCGGGTCGTAGCGCTCGACGGCCTCGACCCGGGTCGCGAACGGGGTGTACCAGGAGCGCGCAGCGTCGTCGCCGTAGGTCCGCAGCCGCATGGTAGGCACGCCGAGCGAGCCGCGGGTGCCCACGATCGCATAGGCGTCCTCGTCGTCGACGCTTGCGTACGCCGCGTTCTCGCGGGCGGTCTGCTCCCAGCTGCGGGGTGAAGCAGCCGTGTCGGACAGCAGAAAAGTGCCGAGCGCACCGTTGTGGAAGCGCAGGTTGATGGCGACCGTGTCCTCCACCTCGAAACCACGCGTGGCGTTGGACGCGAACGCCTGCACGGCGACGATCTCGCCAACCATCGCGCGCAGGTTGTCGATCTCGTGGATCAGGTTGATGAGGATCGGGCCACCGCCGGGCCGGCGGCGCCATGCGTTCGGTCCATCGTAGTAGCCTGCAGCGTCGGGTTTGTAGAACATCGCGCTGCCCATCGCGCCCACCAGCCGCCCGAGGACGCCCGAGCCGATGATCTCGACGGCCTTGTGCAGGATCCCGCTGTGGCGACGATGGTGGCCGACGAGCAGCCGCACGCCGCTGCGCTCCACGGCGTCGCACAGCGTTTCGGCCTCGGCAATGGTGTGCGCCAGCGGCTTTTCGACGAGTGCCGGCACACCGGCCGCAATGCATGCCAGCGCTTGCGGCACGTGCAACGCATTCGGGGTCGCGATGACGACGCCGTCCGGCATGTCGGCAGCGAGCAGGGCATCGAGCGCGGGGTAATGCGGGACCGCCTGGGCGGTGGCGAGCGCGCGGGCGGCTGGCGACGGGTCGACGATGGCGGCCAGCGCTGCGGACGCGCTGCGCGCGATCTCGTCGATGTGCCGCCGGCCGATCAGCCCGGCCCCCACGACGGCAACGCGCGCCGGCTTCACGACCTGCGGGTCGCCGATACGCGCAGGTGACGCGGTGCGCCGCTGCTAATAACGCACCTGCGCAATGCGGCGCAGCTCCTCGGCCGTCGTGGTCGGAAAGCCGAAGAATTCGAGATAGGCGGGAATCTGTTCGAACAGCATGTCGATGCCCACCTGAACCGCGCATCCGCGCTCGACCGCGGCTCGCAGGAACGGCGTGGTCTCCTGCTTCATCACCACTTCGCCGACGAACGCGTTTGGCGCAATGCGGCTGACGTCCAGCGGCAACGGGTCGCCGGCGTTCATGCCGAGCGGCGTGGCGTTCACGACGACGTCGTAGCCGGAAGCATCGTTCGATCCCGTGGTCACGCGCAGGTCGGGATAGTGCACAGCCAGCCGGCCGGCCAGTGCCGCTGCGGTATCGCCGTTCGCGTCATAGAGCCCGAGCTCGCCCACCCCGGCGGCGGCAAGCGACGCCGCGATGGCGCTTCCGACCCCGCCACTGCCAACCACCAGCGCGCGCGCACCCTCCACCGTGCGCCCCTTGCGCCGCATCCCGCGCACGAACCCTTCACCGTCGAACATGTCGCCGACGAGGGCGCCGTCGGCACGGCGCAGGATGGCGTTGCACGATCCTGCCACGCGCACGGTCGGTGTGGCCTCGTCGAGCAAAGCGACCGTGCTCATCTTGTGCGGCATGGTGACGAGTGCGCCCCGCAGGTTGCTGAGCGTGAACAGCTCACGCACGAACGCGGCGTAGTGCTCGGCTTTGATGCCCATGGGCACCACGACGGCATCGATGCCGGCGTGCTCGAACCAGGGGTTGTAGATCATCGGCGCCTTGAACGTCTCGGTGGGATAGCCGAGATGCGCGATGAGGGTCGTCTTGCCGGAGATCATGGGCGAGTCCTGCCGGGATGGGCGCATGCACGGCGTTCGCGGTGCCTCGCGAGGCAGGATATCATTGCCCGCGGCCCGGCCGGCAGCGTCGACCACGCAATGCGCGAACGCCGCATGGAGATGCGATGAAGCAGATTCTCACGTTGCACGGCATCAACCTCAACATGTTCGGCAAGCGCGATCCACGCCAGTACGGCACGGCGACGCTCGCCGAGATCGACGCGCGTCTTGGCGCGCTGGCTACCGAGCTCGGGGTCGCGCTGGAGACATTCCAGACCAACAGCGAAGCGGCGATGGTGGAGCGCATCCACCAGGCGCATGCGGACGCGTGCGACGGGGTGGTGATCAATGCGGGCGCGTGGACGCACTACAGCTACGGCATCCGCGACGCCCTGGCGATCCTCGCGTGTCCGATCGTCGAGGTGCACATGTCCAACGTGCATGCGCGCGAGGCGTTTCGGCACGACTCGGTGATCGCGGACATCGCCAGGGGCCAGATCGCGGGCTTCGGCGTGGACAGCTATCTGCTCGGGCTGCGGGCCGTCGTCTCGGCGATTGCGCCGCGGTGACGGCGCGCGTGGCGCGCGGTGCCGCTAGCGCAGGACGATCACCGCGATTCCGCCGAGCGCCAGCACCGTGCCTACGACGACCCGTGGCGTGATGCGGGCGTCTCCCCGAAACAACAGGTAGCTCGCGGGAAACACGATGAGCGGCGAGCACAGCGTCACGAGCGCCACGATCGACACGGCGATGTGCGACATCGCCGCGAGCGTGAGCATCTGGCCGGTGATGGTCAGCATGCCGCAGACGGCGTAGACCGCCAGGCCACTGCGGTCGGCCGCCCGCACCATCGCGTGGAGGTGATTGCGCGCCGGGCTGAACATGAAATGCAGGACGATCCCGCTGATCGCGCCGAGCAGCGCGCCGAGGATCGGCTCGTCCCATCGATGGATCGCCGCCCCGCGCACCACATTGCCCACCGCATAGGCGAGCGAGCTGCCGACGCCGAGCCCCACACCCGAGGCGAGGACGCGCTGTACCTTGCGCCGCGCGGACACGGCCGGCGACCGCTTCCCGCCGCCGTCACGGGGAGCAACGCTGACGAGATAGAGGCCGAGCACGACCACCACCATGGCGGCGAAGATGGGCGCGCCGATGCGCTCGCCGAGCAGCAACCACGCGATCAGCACCGTGAACAGCGGGCTCGAGATCTGGAAGGTGCTCGCCTTTGCAGGGCCGAGGCGCGCAACGGCCTCGAAAAAGAAGAAACGCCCGAGGTAGGTCGTCAGCACCCCGGCGCCGAGGAACATCCAGAATCCCGGGCCGTCCCAATGCACGCGGTCGGGACGCACGAGCAATCCACCGGCAAATGCGAGCGCGCCGAAGATGACGTTCACCGCCACCGCGACCACGAAGCCGACGTCGAGCGACAGCCGCGCCATGGCGAGCTTGGTCAGGATGATGTTGGACGAGAACATCATCAGCGCGGCGACGGCAAGGGTCATGCCCAGAGTGGAAGAGCTCATCGTCGATCGCTTGCGCGCGCCGCCCGCGCCGCGAAGTCTACCCGCACGGCACGCTTGTGCGTGTCGCCTGGCGCCGGGCATGGCTGTGGCGAGGCGTTATGATCGCTGCCATGGACGCCAGGCGGGTTCGTTCACCGGCAGACCCGCTCGCGCGCGCGCCCGGCAGGGTGGAGAGGCAGGCATGTCACGACTGAGGCTTTCGCTCGCGTGCTGGAACTACGACCGCACCCGGGCGTTGATGGACGGGACCGTGCAGCCGGACGGCATCGACCTCAACTACCTCGACCTGCCGGTGGAGGAGACGTTCTTCCGCATGATCCGCCATCGCGAGTTCGACGTGGCGGAAATGTCGTTGTCGTCGTACACGGTATCGCTGTTCCGCGATCCCCAGCCGTTCATCGCGATCCCGGTCTTCCCGTCACGTTACTTCCGTCACTCGTGCATCTTCGTCAATGCCGATGCCGGCATTCGCGCGCCGCGCGATCTCATCGGCAAGCGCGTCGGCACGCCGGAGTTCCAGATGACTGCGCCGGTGTGGATCCGCGGCATCCTGTCCGAGCATTACGGCGTGCCCGTCGACAGCGTGACCTACTGCACCGGTGGAGAGGAAGAGCCCGGCCGCGCCGAAAAGCAGAAGCTCGACTTGCCGCCCAACATTCGCGTACAGCCCATCGGGCCCACGCAAACGCTCGCCCGCATGCTCGCTGAAGGCGAGATCGACGCGCTGCATACCGCGCGCATGCCGTCGACGTTCACGACGCGCCCTGAGCAGGTGCGGCGCCTGTTCCCCGATTACCGCGCGGTCGAGCAGCAGTACTTCCGGGATACCGGCATCTTCCCGATCATGCACACGGTGGTGATCCGGCGTGAGCTCTACGAGCAGAACCGGTGGATCGCCCAGGCGCTCTACAAGGCCTTCGTCGAAGCGCAGCGCCGCACCTACGACGACCTGTACGTGACGGCCGCGCTCAAGGCCATGCTGCCGTGGCTCACCTCGCACGTCGAGGAGACGCGTGCGCTGATGGGCGAGAATTACTGGCCTTACGGTTTCACCGAGAACCGCGCAACCCTCGAGAAGTTCCTCCGCTATCACCACGAAAGCGGCCTGTCGAAGCGCCTGCTCGCACCCGAGGACCTCTTCGCGCCCGAGGCGATGGAAGCGTTCAAGATCTGACCCGCGCGCAACATGCCGTGCGCTCTTGCACGCGCGCACCAATCCCATGACCGATGCGCTGAACCCGGATCTCGTACTGCAACTGCGCGTGCAGCGGGCCAGCGATCTCGCCGAAGGTATCCGCGGCTTCGAGCTCGTCGAGCCCGCCGGCGCGCCGTTGCCACCTTTCACGCCAGGCGCGCATGTGCTGATCCAGGCGCCCAACGGCATGACGCGTCGGTATTCGCTATGCAACGCTCCGCACGAGCGCGAGCGCTACGCCATTGCCGTCAAGCGTGAGGCGACGGGCCGCGGCGGTTCCATCAGCATGGTCGACGCGTTGCACGCCGGCGACGCCGTGCATGTCTCGCTGCCGCGCAACGACTTCGAGCTCCGGGAAGGTGCGCGCCGCTACCTGTTCATCGCCGGTGGCATTGGCATCACGCCGATCCGGTCGATGATCCGCCTCCTGGCCCACCGCGGCGTGGATGCCTTTCGACTCTACTATCTGACGCGCGCGCCTGCCATGACGGCGTTCGGCGCCGAGCTCGGCGGGCCGCCGTGGCAGGACAACGTGGTGATCCACCACGACTTCGGGGATTCGGCGCAGGCGTTCGACCTGTGGCCGCTGCTCGAAAAGCCGGGTGCGATGCACCTGTACTGCTGCGGTCCGGCCCCGTTGCTGGAGGCCGTGCGGGACATGACGGGCCACTGGCCGGCGTCGGCAGTGCATTTCGAGGACTTCGCCGTGCGCAAGCCGCCGCGCGAAGTCGACGACCAGCCCTTCGTCGTGCGGGTCGGCGTCCAAGGCCCACCTGTGCAGGTGGCCGCCGACGCGACGATCCTGCAGGCGCTGCGCGCGCATGGCTACCGCGTGCCGAGCTCGTGCGAGAGCGGCACGTGTGGCACCTGCCGGATGCAACTGGTGTCGGGCGCAGCCGATCATCGCGACCTCGTCCTCACCGACGAAGAGCGTGCGTACGCCATCATGGTGTGCGTCTCGCGTGCCCGCTCCGCCGAGCTCGTGCTCGAGCCGTGACCGGCAATGTCATGACACCGCCCCGCGTGCGCCTCGGCATCGTCGGTCTGGGTCGCGCTTTCATGCTGATGCTGCCCACGCTGCTCGCGCATCCGCGGGTGCAGGTCGTGGCCGGGACCGATCCACGCGACGCTGCGCGCGCGCGCTTCGCCGCCGAGCTTGGACGCGCGCCTGCGAGCGTGCAGGCGTTGTGCGAGGATCCCGGAGTCGACGCCGTCTACATCGCCTCGCCGCACGAGCATCACGCCGAGCAGGCGGTCGTCGCCGCACGCGCCGGCAAGCACGTCCTGGTGGAGAAGCCGATGGCGCTGACGCTCGAAACGTGCGCCGCGATGATCGAGGCGGCCCGCGCCGCCGGCGTGCGGCTCATCGTCGGCCATAGCCACAGCTTCGATGCGCCGTACGTGCGTGCGCGGGCGCACATCGAGCAGGGCGGCGTCGGCCGCGTCCGCATGATCCATGCGCTCAATTGCACCGATTTCATCTACCGCCCGCGCAGGCCCGAGGAGCTCGACCACGCGCGTGGCGGCGGCGTCGTGCTGAACCAGGGCGCGCACCAGGTCGACGTGGTGCGGCTGCTGGCTGGCGGCCGCGCATCGAGCGTACGCGCGCACACGGCTGCCTGGGACCCGGCGCGACCGGTCGAGGGCGCGTATTCGGCATTGCTGCATTTCGCCGACGGCGCGTTCGCGTCGCTGACCTACAGCGGCTATGCACATTTCGATTCCGACGAGCTGATGGGGTGGATCGGCGAGACCGGTGAGCGCAAGGATGCGGCCGCGTACGGCCGCGCTCGCGCGGCATTGCGGCAAACCGATCAGGGCGCCGAGCTCGCGCTCAAGACCTCGCGTACATACGGTCCGGCGGGCGTGCCGGCCGCATCGACGGCGGGGCATCATCACTTCGGCATGGTGCTCGCATGCTGCGACCATGCCGATTTGAGGCCGCTGCCCAACGGTGTCATGATCTACGGCGACGAGCGTACGTGGCTCGACCCGCTTGCGCCGCCTGCGGTGCCCCGGGCCGAAGTGGTGGACGAGCTGTGCGATGCCGTCCTGCTCGGTCGTGCGCCGATCCATACGGGCGAATGGGCGATGGCTACGCTGGAGGTGTGCCTCGCCATCCGTGAATCGGCGCGCCGCGGAGCGGAGATCGAGCTGCGCCATCAGATCGGATTGCGCGATTGAATCCAACCAATGCCGGGGAGTTGCGAACAGCATGCTGACGCCTGAGGAGAACCACCTGCTGTGCCGCGTCGAAGGCGAGGCGCCCATGGGCCGCATGATGCGGCGCTACTGGCTGCCTGCGCTCATGAGCGAGGAAGTGCCCGACGCCGACGGCACGCCTGTACGCGTGCGCATGCTCGGCGAGGACCTCGTCGCCTTCCGCGACACCGAAGGCCGGGTCGGCGTGCTCGGCGAATACTGTCCGCACCGGCGCGCCTCGCTGGTGCTCGGGCGCAACGAGGAATGCGGGCTGCGCTGCCTGTATCACGGCTGGAAGATGGACGTGCAGGGCAATGTCGTCGAGATGCCGTCGGAGCCGGCGCAGAGCGGACTCATGCAGAAAGTGAAGCACACGGCCTATCCGACGCACGAGGCGGGCGGCCTGGTCTGGATCTACATGGGCGAGGCTGCCCACATGCCCGCCTTCGAGGCGCCGGCGTTCGCTCCCACCGAAGCCACGAGCGTCGCGATCGTGAAGGTGCACGTCCCGTGCAACTGGGCGCAGATCCTCGAAGGCGCGATCGATTCGGCGCACAGCTCCAGCCTGCATTCCACCGACATGCCGCCGGCGCGCGTCGACCGTGCGATGTCGCAGGGCGGCGTATGGCCGCGTCCGTCCACCGACAAGGCGCCGCGCCTGCAAGTGCAGCCAACGAGCTACGGTTTTCGCTATGCCGCGATCCGCCGTCCGATCAAGGATGCGGCGACCAGGGACTACACGCGCATCACGACGTTCCTCGCGCCGATCACGGTGCTGATACCGCCCAACGACGTATACAGCCTCGTGAACATCAACGTGCCGATGGACGATGCGCACACGATGTTCTATTTCATCGCCTGGAGCGACTGGGGGCCGGGCATCGACAAGGAAGCGTTCCGCGCGTTCTGCCATGCCCGCGTGGGGCTCGACCTCGATTCGCACTACCGTCGCATCCGCACGCGGGACAACAACTACCTGCAGGACCGGCAGAAGATGAAGCTCGGCGATCACACCGGCATCCCGGGCATTCCCAACCAGGACATGGCGATGTGGGAGACGATGGGCCCGATCGCGGACCGCTCGCGTGAGCGACTCGGGGCCAGCGACCTCGCCATCGTGCAATTCCGCCGCCTGATGCTCGATGCCGTCCGCGCATTCCAGGACGGCGCACCGCCGCTCGGACTCGCGGAGCCGCACATCCCGCATGCGAAGCTGCGCAGCTTCGAGGGCATCGTGCCGAAGACGGTCGACTGGCGCACCCTCGGCGTCTCGGAGGAGGAACGCGCGCTTGCTGGCGGCGCAGTGCCGGCAACCGAAGCGAATGCGTCAGCCGACGCGCGCGCCGAGGCGTCCTGACGCGGGGACGTCGGAGGGTGGGGCGCCCCCCGC
>DATILY010000079.1:0-74719 GCA_035475895.1 Casimicrobiaceae bacterium
CCCGATCGGCGCGTCCGGCGCGCGCATCCTCGTCACGCTCATCGGCGCGCTGCGCAAGCGCGGCCTGCGCCGCGGCGTCGCGGCGCTGTGCATCGGCGGCGGCGAAGCGACCGCCATGGCGCTCGAGCTCGGATGAAGAGCGCCCGTGCTTGCGCAGTGAGTGGCTTGAGGCCGCCCGGCGCGACTGACGGACCCCTGTGCGCCTGACGCCCGAGCAGGCGCTGATCCGCGACACGCTGCGCGAGTTCGCGCGCGAGCGGCTCGCGCCCAATGCGGCGCGGTGGGACCGTGAGCATGCGTTCCCGCGTGAAGCGTTGCAGGAGCTCGGTGCGCTGGGCGCGCTCGGCGTGGTGATTCCGGAGGAAGCGGGCGGCGCGGGGCTCGACTACGTGTCGCTTGCAGTCGCGCTCGAGGAGATCGCGGCGGGCGATGGCGCAACGTCGACCATCGTGAGCGTGCAGAACTCGGTGGTGTGCGGACCGCTCCATGCATTCGGCACCACCGAGCAGAAGACGCGCTGGCTGGCAGCGCTTGCGCAAGGCCGCCTGCTCGGATGCTTCTGCCTCACCGAGCCCGCCGCCGGGTCGGACGCCGCGGCCATCACAACGCGTGCCGAACGGCGCGGTGAGCGGTACGTCCTCAATGGTGTGAAGCAGTTCATCACCACCGGCAAGAACGCCGACGTCGCGATCGTGTTCGCCGTCACCGATCGCACTGCGGGCAAGCGGGGCATCAGCGCCTTCGTCGTCGAGACGGCCACGCCCGGCTATCGCGTCGCGCGCATCGAGGACAAGCTCGGCCAGCGTGCCTCCGATACCGCACAGATCGCCTTCGAGGACTGCGAGATCCCGCTCGCCAATCGCCTGGGTGCCGAAGGCGAGGGCTACCGCATCGCGCTCGCCAATCTCGAGGCCGGCCGCATCGGGATCGCGGCACAGTCGGTCGGCATGGCGCGTGCCGCGATGCACGCGGCGCTTGCGTACGCACAGGAGCGCCAGTCGTTCGGCAAGCCGATCGTGGAGCATCAGGCAGTCGCGTTCCGGCTCGCGGACATGGCGACGGAAGTCGAAGCCGCACGCCAGCTCGTCTGGCATGCCGCATCGCTGCGCGACGCGGGTGAGCCATGTCTGAAGGAAGCGTCGATGGCCAAGCTGTTCGCGTCCGAGATGGCCGAGCGGGTTTGTTCCGCCGCCTTGCAGGTGCATGGCGGCTACGGCTACGTCGCCGACTTCCCGGTCGAGCGCATCTATCGTGATGTGCGCGTGTGCCAGATCTACGAGGGCACGAGCGACATCCAGCGGCTGGTCATCGGCCGCAGCCTGGTCCAATGATCCCGGCGCCGCCGGTGCCGATCGGCGAGCGCTTCGCGCGCCAGGTAACCTTCGACGCGCCTTCGATCCGCGCCTTCGCGGCCATGTGCGGCGACGCCAATCCGCTGCATCACGACGAAGCGGCTGCGTCGCGGACGTCGTTCGGTACGCTGATCGCGAGCGGGCCGCAGACCGCCGCGCTGATGATGGGCCTCAACGCCACCTTCTTCTGCGCGCAATTCGACGCGCTCGGGCTGAACTTCGCCTTCCGCTTCGTCAAGGCGGTGCCGGCCGGCACGACCCTCACGCTGGAATGGACCGTGGTCCGCAGCGAGCCGAAGCCCTCGCTTGCCGGTCATATCGTGGGTGTCGAAGGCCGCGCGGTGAACGACGAAGGCGTGGTGTTCGTCACCGCGACCGGCGACAATCTGGTACGCATCCGATCTTCCCGGGGAACCCCATGAGCGCGCCGCTCGACTTCTATTTCGACTTTTCGTCGCCGTACGGCTTTCTCGCCGCGCAGCGCATCGAAGCACTCGCCGAGCGCCACGGCCGCACCGTCGACTGGCACCCGATGCTCCTCGGCGTTGCGTTCAAGCAGACAGGCAGCCAGCCGCTCACCGCGGTTCCGCTCAAGGGCGACTATTCGAAGCGCGATTTCGCACGCACGGCGCGCTTCCACGGCATCGGCGGGTTTCGCATGCCGAGCCGCTTTCCGATTCCCTCGCAGGCGCCCGGACGGCTGGTGACCTGGCTCAAGCGCGATCGCCCTGCCGCGGCAGCGCCCGTCGCCAAGGCGCTGTACCGTGCCTATTTCGTCGATGACCGCGATGTCTCGAACGCCGACATCGCCGCCGACGTCGCGGCCGAGGCCGGCGAGCCGCGCGATGCTGCGCGCGCCGCAATGGACGATGCGGCCATCAAGGATGCGTTCCGCCAGGACGTCGAGGCCGCGATCGCGCGCGGCGTCTTCGGCTCGCCGTTCGTGTTCGTCGACGGCGAGCCGTTCTGGGGCCTCGACCGCTTCGATCAGATCGACCGCTGGCTCGCCACCGGCGGCTTCTGAAACCGGAGCCTGAACCATGGCCGAATACACGCTCCATTGCTTCGCGCAGTCGGGGAACGCGTACAAGGCGGCGCTGATGCTCGAAGCCGCCGGCGCCGACTGGGCGCCGCGGCAGGTGGACTATTTCAACGGCGAGACGCGCACGCCGGCGTATCGCGCGATCAATCCGATGGGTGAGGTCCCGGTCCTGCAGCATGGTGCGCTCCTGCTCAGCCAGTCCGGCGTGATCCTCGATTACCTGGCGGAGCGCTTCACGCAGTTCGGCCCGCGCGACGCCGCCGAGCGCCGCGACCTGCTGCGCTGGCTGCTGTTCGACAACCACAAGCTGACGAGCTACACGGCAACGTACCGGTTCATGCGCGCCTTCGTCGATTCGCCCAACGCCGACGTGATGGCCGAATTCCGCAAGCGTGCCGAAGGCGCCTGGGGCGTGCTCGATGCGCACCTGCGCGAGCGCCGCTACATCGTGGGCGAGCGCATGACCTACGCCGACTTCTCGCTGTGCGGCTACCTGTTCTTCGACGACGAGATCGGCGTCGACTGGCGCACGTATCCGGGCATCCGCGACTGGCTGGCGCGCATTGGCGCGTTGCCGCGCTGGAAGCACCCGTACGAGCTCATGCCCGGGCACCCGCGCCCGGCGGCGGCATGACAACGCGCGCTTGCCGATGAGCGGTGTGCACGACCTGTGGCTGTTCGTCGGGGCAGGGCTGCTGCTCAACCTGACGCCTGGTCCCGACCTCGCGTACATCAGCGCGCGCGCGGCCGCGGGCGGCATGCGCGACGGGGTTGCGGCAGCCTTGGGCATCACCGCCGGATGCGTGGTGCACACCCTGGCCGCGGCACTCGGCCTGTCGGCGCTGCTGGCCGCATCGGCGACCGCATTCACCCTGGTCAAGTGGTGTGGCGCGGCATACCTGCTCTATGTGGGCCTGCGCATGCTGCTCGGCGCGTTGCGCACGCCTGGGCCGGACGCTGCAGCGTCCCGCCTGCCGGCCCCGGCGGCGAGCGTTGCGATCCTGCGCGAAGCGTTCATCATCAATGTGTTCAATCCCAAGGTCGCGCTGTTCTTCCTCGCGTTCCTGCCGCAGTTCATCGCCGGCGACGCCCCGCATCAGGCGCTGGCGTTCGTGCTGCTCGGTTGCCTGTTCAACGTGAACAGCCTGTTCGTCAACGTGCCGATCGCGTGGCTTGCCAGCCGCGCTGCACGCCGCTTCCGCGCGGGTGGCGGACCGGCGCGCATCCTCGGCGGCGCGGTTGGTGGCCTGTTCGTGCTGCTCGCCGTGCGCCTCGCGGCGCTCGAGCGGCGGTAACATCGATCGCCATGCCGGTCATCGACAGCAAGCTCAACGTGCGCGACGACGCGTTCGCGCACAACCGCGCCGCGATGAGCGCGCTCGTCGACGATCTGCGCGCACGGATCACTGAAGTGGAGCAGGGTGGCGGCGAGACCGCGCGCGCACGCCACGTCGCACGGGGCAAGCTGCTGCCGCGCGAGCGCGTGCGCGCGCTGCTCGATCCTGGAAGCCCGTTCCTGGAGCTCTCCGCGCTTGCCGCGTATGGCATGTACGACGACACCATTGCCGCCGCGGGGCTCATCACGGGCATCGGGCGCATCGCCGGACGCGAATGCGTCGTGGTATGCAACGACGCGACCGTGAAGGGCGGCACGTACTATCCGATCACGGTCAAGAAGCACCTGCGTGCGCAGGAGATCGCGCGCGACAATCACCTGCCTTGCGTCTATCTCGTCGATTCGGGCGGCGCGAACCTGCCCAACCAGATCGACGTCTTCCCCGACCGCGACCATTTCGGGCGCATCTTCTACAACCAGGCGACGCTGTCCGCCGAAGGCATCGCGCAGATCGCGGTGGTCATGGGATCGTGCACGGCCGGCGGCGCCTACGTCCCGGCGATGGCCGACGAATCGATCATCGTGAAGGAGCAGGGCACGATCTTCCTGGGCGGCCCGCCGCTGGTGAAGGCTGCAACGGGCGAGATCGTCAGCGCCGAGGAGCTGGGCGGCGCGGATGTCCACACGCGCGTGTCGGGCGTGGCCGATCACTTCGCGGTCGACGACCATCATGCGCTCGCGATCGCGCGCAGCATCGTCGGCAATCTCAATCGCACCAAGCGACCTGCGCTCGACCTGCGCGAGCCGGTCGGGCCGCTGCATCCGGTGGACGAGCTCTACGGCGTGATCAATGCGGACATCCGCAAGCCGTACGACGTGCGGGAGGTGATCGCGCGCATCGTCGACGGCTCGGAGCTCGACGAGTTCAAGGCGCGCTACGGCACTACGCTCGTGACGGGCTTCGCCCGCCTGCATGGCTATCCGGTCGGCATCGTGGCCAACAACGGCGTGCTGTTCTCCGAATCGGCGCAAAAGGGCGCTCATTTCATCGAGCTCTGCGCCCAACGGAGCATCCCGCTGGTCTTCCTGCAGAACATCACCGGCTTCATGGTGGGCAAGAAGTACGAGGCCGGCGGCATCGCCAAGGATGGCGCCAAGATGGTCACCGCCGTGTCGTGCGCCGCCGTTCCCAAATTCACGGTGATCATCGGCGGCAGCTACGGCGCCGGCAATTACGGCATGTGCGGCCGCGCGTTCAATCCGCGCTTCCTCTGGATGTGGCCCAACGCACGCATCTCGGTGATGGGCGGAGAGCAGGCCGCGACGGTGCTCTCCACCATCCGGCGCGATGCCATCGAGGCCAAGGGCGGCACATGGCAGGCCGCCGAGGAAGAAGCGTTCAAGGCGCCCATTCGTGCGCAGTACGAGCGCGAGGGGCATCCGTACTTCGCCAGTGCACGCCTGTGGGACGACGGGGTGATCGATCCCGCCGACACGCGTCGCGTGCTCGGTCTTGCATTGTCCGCGTCGCTCAACCGCCCCATCCCGCCGAGCCGCTTCGGCGTCTTCCGGATGTAACGCCATGGCCAGCCGGCGCACCACGCAGGCACCGCGCGCGCCCGCGCGCGCCACGACCCGCGCTCGCAGCAAAGGCGCGACACGCGTCGGGCACGAGCAGGTGCGCCGCGATGCCTGCACCACCCTCGCCATCGAGATCCGCAACGCGATCGCGCGGGTGGCGCTCGACCGCCCGGACGTGCACAACGCCTTCGACGAGAGGCTCATCGCCGAGCTCACGGACGCGCTGACCGCGCTCGATCGCGCACCCGAGGTGCGCGCCGTCGTGCTGCTCGGCGCAGGACGCAGCTTCTGTGCCGGCGCCGATCTCAACTGGATGCGGCGCACCGCGTCGTATGGCAAGCAGGAAAACCTGGCCGACGCGCGCGCCCTCGCGCGGCTACTCGCCAGGCTGGCCGGCCTGTCCAAGCCCACCATTGCGCGCGTCCACGGCAACGTGTTCGGCGGCGGTGTGGGTCTCGTCGCCTGCTGCGACATCGCGATCGGCGCGCAGGATGCCGTGTTCGCGCTGTCCGAGGCCAAGCTCGGCCTCGTGCCGGCGACGATCGGACCGTACGTCGTCGAAGCGATCGGTGCGCGACAGGCGCGCCGCTATTTCGTCACGGCGGAGCGCTTCACCGCGGCGGAGGCTTACCGCATCGGCCTGCTGCACGACATGGTGCCGCTCGAGCAGCTCGATACGCGCATCGACGAAGTGCTCGGCGCGCTGCTGCTGGCCGGCCCGCGCGCGCAAGCCGAAGCCAAAAGCCTCGTGCGGCGCATTGCGCATCGTCCCATCGACGCCAAGGTCATCGAGGCGACCGCGCAGCACATCGCGACGCTGCGTGCGTCGGCCGAAGGACGCGAGGGCATCGCCGCGTTCCTCGGCAAGCGGCCCGCGGCGTGGGTGCGTGCCGCCCCCGCGGTCGACGATGACGACCCGCCGCGATCGCCATGAGCGGCCTGTCGACACTGGACACCTGGCAGCTGATCGCGCTGGCCACCGCACTCGGCTGGGCGAGCGGCATCCGGCTTTATGCAGTGCTGTTCGTCACGGGCATGCTGGGATTCTTCGGCTGGGTACAGCTGCCTTCCGGCTTGGCGGTCCTGTCGCATCCGTTCGTCCTCGCCGCTTCGGGCTTCATGTGCTTCGTGGAATTCTTCGCCGACAAGATCCCCGGGGTCGACACGCTGTGGGACGCCGTGCATACGGTCATCCGCATTCCGGCGGGCGCCGCGCTCGCGGCCGGTGTATTCGGCGACCTCGGCGCTGCATGGATGATCGGTGCGGCGATCCTCGGCGGCGGCCTGGCCGCGGGCAGCCACCTGGCCAAGGCGGGCGGGCGCGCGGCGATCAACACGTCGCCGGAGCCTTTCTCGAACTGGACTGCGTCCTTCGGCGAAGACTTCCTGGTCGGCGTGCTGCTCTGGCTCGCATTCACGCATCCGCTGCTCGGTCTCGCCCTGGTGCTGCTGATGATCGCGCTGGCGGCGTGGCTCGTGCCCAAGTTGTGGCGCGGCCTGCGCCGGTTGAGCGGCCTGGTGCGTGATTCGCTGCATCGGCCGCTGCGCAACGACGGGACGTGAGGCGATGTTCGACACGCTGCTGATCGCGAATCGCGGCGAGATCGCCTGCCGCATCGCGCGCACGGCGCGGCGAATGGGATTGCGCACCGTCGCCGTGTACAGCGACGCCGATGCGCACGCGCTGCACGTGCAGGCGTGCGACGAAGCGTACCGTATCGGCCCCCCCGCACCGCGCGACAGCTACCTGCGCGGCGACGTCATCCTCGACGTTGCGCGCCGCTGCGGGGCGCAGGCGCTCCACCCGGGCTACGGCTTCCTGTCCGAGAACGAAGCGTTCGCCGCCGCGTGTGCCGCCACGGACGTCGTGTTCGTCGGTCCGCCGCCATCGGCCATCGCGGCCATGGGCTCCAAATCGGCGGCCAAGCGCATCATGGCGCAGGCGGGCGTGCCGCTGGTCCCCGGTTATCACGAGGACGACCAGGATCCCGCGCGCCTCGCGCGCGAAGCGGCGCACATCGGTTATCCCGTGTTGATCAAGGCCACCGCCGGCGGCGGAGGCAAGGGCATGAAGATTGCCGAGCGCGCGGCGGATTTCCCCGCTGCGCTGGCGTCGGCGCAACGCGAGGCGCGCGCGAGCTTCGGCGACGATCGCGTGCTGGTCGAGAAATACCTCGTGGCGCCGCGGCACATCGAGATCCAGGTGTTCGCGGACACGCATGGCCATGCGCTGCATCTGTTCGAGCGCGACTGCTCGGTCCAGCGGCGCCACCAGAAGGTGCTGGAGGAAGCGACCGCGCCGGGCATGGGCGCCGCGACGCGACAGGCCATGGGCGACGCGGCGCTCGCCGCCGCACGCGCGATCGGCTACGTCGGCGCCGGCACCGTGGAGTTCATCGTACCCGCCTCCTTCGCGCGCGACGGCACGTTCTACTTCATGGAGATGAACACGCGCCTGCAGGTCGAGCATCCGGTCACCGAGATGGTGACAGGCCTCGACCTGGTCGAATGGCAGCTGCGCGTTGCCGCCGGCGAGCCGCTGCCGCGCAGCCAGGACGGCGTGCGCGCCGATGGCCACGCGATCGAGGCGCGCCTGTATGCCGAGGACCCGGGCCGCGGCTTCCTTCCTTCGATCGGACGGATCGTGCACTGGCGCATGCCCGTGGCGAGCGACCGCGTGCGCGTCGACACCGGGTTTCGCACCGGCGACGAGGTGAGCCCGTACTACGATCCCATGCTCGCCAAGCTGATCGTATGGGGCGAAGACCGCGAGCGCGCGCGTGCGCAGATGCTGCACGCGTTGCGTGCGTGCGAAGTGGCCGGCGTTGCCACCAACCTCGACCTGCTCGAGCGCATCGTGGCGCATCCCGACTTCGCGGCGGGGCGGCTCGACACGGGCCTCATCGAGCGGCACCGCGACGCGCTGCTCGGGGTCGCCGCCCATGCGCCCGATGCCGCTTTCATGGCCGCGGCATTCGCCGATTACGTCGCCTTGCGCAAGGCGCGGAGGGCAGAAGCGGCGCAGTCCGCGGATCCGTGGTCGCCGTGGGCTGCCACCGATGCCTGGTGGAACGGCAGCGCGCAGCGGGCGGTCATGCTGGACTTCGCCGACGGCGCGTCCGTGCGCACCATCGCCGTCGAGCCGCAGCAGGATGGCAGCGCCGTCCTGCGCGACGGGCCACGCACGGCCGGCGCGCGCCTCGCCGTGCATGGCGAGCGCGTGCATCTGGACATGACGGATGGGCCGTCCGACGACTATGCCGTGGTGCATGCGGGTGCGGTGCTGCACGTATTCGGCAACGGCGTCCGCACGGCGCTCACGCGCGTCGACCGCCTGGCGCACGCGGGCGAGGCGCCGGCGCACGCGGGTCACCTGATGGCGCCGATGTCGGGCACCATCGTGGCGGTCCTGGTCAAGCCCGGCGACACCGTGGCGCAAGGCGCGCCGCTGGTGATTCTCGAAGCGATGAAAATGGAGCACACCATCGCAGCCCCCGCCGCGGGCATCGTCGAGGCGATCCATTGCGCGGTGGGCGAGCGCGTCGCCGAGGGCATCGATCTCGTCGACCTCGCCGACGCTCCCGCGTGACGCCGTCGGTTGCGGTGGATGTGCATGGCGAGGACGCGCAGCGGTGG
Source organism: Casimicrobiaceae bacterium (assembly GCA_035475895.1). Lineage (GTDB taxonomy): Bacteria > Pseudomonadota > Gammaproteobacteria > Burkholderiales > Casimicrobiaceae > VBCG01. Next base: position 8,948 of record DATILY010000079.1, read on the forward strand.
CGCGCCGCGTTGCGCGCTGCCTTGCCGGATGCGCAGGTCGTCGACGAGCCGGCCGGAACCGTCGATTACCTCGTGGCCTGGCGGCCGCAGCCGCACACGTTCGAGCGCACGCGCATCCGCAAGGCCATCTTCAACCTGGGCGCGGGTGTCGACGCGCTGCTCGACGTACCGGCCTTGCCGCCGGACGTGCCCATCTACCGGCTCACCGACGCGGGCATGGCGATCCAGATGGCCGAGATCGCCGTTGCCGCGGTGCTGTACGCGTATCGCGACCTCGACGCCTATGCAGCGGCGCAAGCGGCAACGGTGTGGCAGCCGCGCGCGCGCCGCGACAAGGCGACCTTCGGCGTCGGTGTGCTCGGTGTCGGCGTGCTCGGACGCGCGGTGCTCGAAGCGCTGCGGCCGTTCGGCTTCCCGTTGCACGCCTACGCGCGCACGGCGCATGCGTGCGACGGCGTGCGGACCTATGCAGGCCCCCAGGGCCTGCGCCAATTCCTCGGCCAGTGCGCCGTGTGCATCTGCCTGCTGCCGTCGACCCCGGCCACCCGGGACCTGCTCGACGCCACCCGTCTCGCATGGCTGCCCCGCGGGGCGCACCTGGTGAACCTCGCGCGCGGCGAGCTCGTCGTCGACGCCGACCTGCTCGATGCCCTGGACCGCGGTCACCTCGCGAGCGCCACGCTCGATGTGTTCCGCACCGAGCCGCTGCCCCCATCGCATCCGTTCTGGCATCATCGCGGCGTGCGCATGACGCCGCATGTCGCAGCCGTCACCCAGGTGGACGCCTCGGCGGCGCACGTGGCAAGCGGTATTCGCGCGCTCGAGGCGGGACGCGAGCCGCCGGGTCGCGTGGATCGCGCGCGCGGCTACTGAATCCTGGACATGACGTTCCCCACATTGCCCGCGCACGTTCGTCTGGTCGAGGTCGGACCGCGCGACGGACTGCAGAACGAGAAGGCCGACGTTCCCACCGACGTCAAGGTCGCGCTCATCGACGCGCTCACCGATGCCGGCTTCGCCGCCATCGAGGCGACGGCATTCGTGTCGCCGAAGTGGGTGCCCCGGATGGCGGACGCCGCGGCGGTGATGGCGCGCATCCGCCGCAAGCCCGGCGTGCGCTATCCGGTGCTCACCCCGAACCTCAAGGGCTTCGAGGCCGCGCTCGCGGCAGGCGCCGACGAAGTGGCGGTCTTCGTCGCGGCGACCGAGGCGTTCTCGCGCAAGAACATCAATTGCTCCATCGCCGAGAGCCTCCAGCGTGCGAAGCCCGTGTTCGACGCGGCGCGCGCGCATGGCGTGCGCGTGCGCGGCTACGTCTCCGTGGTGCTCGATTGCCCGTACGAAGGCGCCGTCGATCCCGCGCGGGTCGCCGAGGTGGCGGGCGCGCTCGTCGACCTGGGCGCATACGAGGTCTCGCTCGGTGACACGATCGGCACCGGCACCGCGGGCCGCACGCAGGCGTTGTTCCGTCGCGTCGCCGAGCGCGTGCCGGTGCGCGCGCTGGCCGGCCACTTCCACGACACGTATGGACAGGCGCTGACCAATGTGTATGCGGCGCTCGAGCTCGGCGTGTCGACGTTCGACTGCTCGGTGGCGGGCCTTGGCGGTTGCCCCTATGCGAAGGGTGCCACGGGCAATGTCGCGAGCGAGGACGTCGTCTACCTCCTGCAGGGCCTGGGCATCGAAACGGGTGTCGACCTGACGCTGCTGCGGCGCGCCGGGCGTTTCATTTCGCGGCATCTGGGCCGCGCGCCTGCATCGCGGGTCGCGCGCGCGCTCGACGCCAGGGAACCGCCCGGCGATGTCGCCTGACTCGCCCTCCGATCGCGCGCAGGACGACGCGCCCGTGCGATCGCCGTGCGTGAGCGTGTGCGTGCTCGATCCCGCCGGCACCGGTGTGTGCGTCGGTTGTGGCCGCACGCTCGACGAAGTGGCCGCCTGGTCGGACATGACGAATGCACAGCGTCGCGATGTCGTGGCGCGGCTGCCGCAACGCCTCGCGGCATTGCGTGCGCGCAACCGCGAGCGCGGATGGAGCGACGATGCGCCGCGCTGACTGGTACTTCGATTTCATCTCGCCGTTCGCTTACCTGCAATCGGAGCGCCTGCCCGCGCTCGCCGACGCGCTCGACATCCGTTATCGCCCCGTGCTGTTTGCCGGTCTGCTGGGCGCGCACGGGCACAAAGGGCCCGCCGAGATTCCCGCGAAGCGCGCGTTCACCTACCGCTTCGTGGTGTGGCAGGCGCGAAGGCTCGGCGTGCCGCTGAAATTTCCGCACGAGCATCCCTTCAATCCGCTCGCGCTGCTGCGCCTGGCGATCGCGTGCGATTGCCGGCCCGAAGCGGTGCACCGCATCTTCCGCTTCGTGTGGCGCGATGGACGCCTGCCGGACCTGCCGATCGAATGGGCGGAGCTCACCCACGACCTCGCGCTGCCCGATGCCGATGCGCGCATCCAGGCCGCCGACGTCAAGGCCGAGCTGCGCCGCAATACCGACGAAGCGATCGCGCGGGGCGTTTTCGGGGTGCCCACGCTGGCCATCGGCGATCAGATGTTCTGGGGCGTGGATGCCACCGACATGGCGCTCGATTATGTCGCGGGCCGCTGCGAGGACGCCGAATACGCGCGCGTGTCGGCGTTGCCGCAAGGTGCCACGCGCGATGCGCCGCCACGCGCCAAGGGCACGCGCGGCTGATCAGGCCGGCATGCGGATGACGCCCGCCTGCGCCAGCGCATCCAGCGCGGCATCCCCGTAGCCGGCTTCGCGCAGCAGCGTGCGCGTGTGCTCGCCCTGCGCCGGCGCCGGGCGGCCCGGCACGAACGCATGTCCCGAGACCCGAAACGGCGAGGCGAGCTCCGTGGTGCCATCGGCACGCCGGTGCACCATGCCGCGCGCACGGAATTGCGCATCGGTGAGCGCTTCGGCCAGGTTCAGCACCGGCGTGACGCAGCAATCGAGATGCGCGAGCCGGTCGGTCCACTGCGCCAGGGTTGCCGTTGCAAAGGTCGCCTGCAGGCTTGTGCGTGCGTCGTCTCCCGCGGCGCCCCGCGCGAATTGCCGGGCGATGAGATCGACGCGTCCGATCGCCGTACATAGCGCAGACCAGAACTTCGCCTCGAGCGCGCCCACCGCGAGGAAACGCTGGTCGGCGGTGGCGTATACGCCGTAGCACGGCACACCGCCCGTCAACAGGTCCTCCCCGCGCGGCGCGGGCGCGCCATCGCGCTCGAGCGCGTGCACGCCGAACACGGCGTGCGCAAGCGTCGCATCGGCCATCGCGACGTCGATGTGGCGTCCGCTGCCGCCGCGCGACGTTCCGACCAGCGCCGCGAGGATCGCCATGGCCGCGCTCGCGGCGCCGCCGAGCAGATCCGCAATCTGCACGCTCGACAACGCCGGCGGGCCGCCACGCGCTCCGGTTGCATCCAGCACCCCCGCGTAGCCGAGGTAGTTGATGTCATGGCCGGCCATGCCGGCGCGCGGGCCGTCCTGCCCGTAGCCGCTGAGCGAGCAGTACACGAGCGAGGGGCGCGCGGCGGCCAGCGCCGGATAGTCGACGCCCAGCGCTGCGACGACACCGGGACGAAACCCTTCGAGCACGACGTCCGCCGTGCGCACGAGCGCCATGAAGGCCGCGTGGCCGCGCGCATCCTTCAGGTCGAGCGCGACCGAGCGCTTGCCGCGGTTGACCGCGCGAAACATGGAGCTCGTCGATCCGGGCGCCGCGTCGAGCGCGCGCGCGTAATCGCCCGTACGGGTGTCCTCGACCTTGACGACATCGGCGCCAAGGTCGGCGAGGTAGAGCGAGCACATCGGCCCGGGCAGCAGGCGCGAGAGGTCGAGGACCCGCACCCCGGCCAGCGGTGCCGTCATGGGCGTCTTTCGTTCATGCCCCGTCGTCGGGAATGCGCAGCACGGTCTTGATCGCGCGCGCCGTGGCGAGCGCCTCGGCGGGCGTGTTGCCCAGACAGGTGACATGGCCCATCTTGCGGCCGCGCCGCGGCTCCTTCTTGCCGTACACGTGAAGCTTCGCCGACGCGTGCGCGAGCACGTCGTGCCACGCGGGCTCGCGCAGCGCGCCATGCGCGTCGTACCAGATGTCGCCCAGCAGGTTCACCATGACGGCCGGCGTGTGCTGCGTGGTGGCGCCGAGCGGCAGCCCGGCGAGAATGCGCGCCTGCTGCTCGAATTGCGAAGTGACGCACGCGTCGATGGTGTAGTGCCCGCTGTTGTGCGGCCGCGGGGCGATCTCGTTGACGAGCAGCTCGCCTGCCTGCGTCACGAAGAACTCCACGCACAGGACGCCCTCGTAGTCCAGCGCCGCGGCGACCCGGATCGCCGTGTCGTACGCGCGCTGCGCGAGCGCCGCGTCGATGCGCGCGGGCACGATCGAAACATCCAGGATGCCGTGCCGATGGCGATTCTCCGCCACCGGCCAGGCGCCGAGCGCACCGGCGACGTCGCGGGCGACGATGACCGACACTTCACACGCCAGGTCGACGCGCCGCTCGAGCACGCTGGGTGCCTGCATCTGCGTGAAGGCCTCGACCACCGCGTCGACGCTCGCCACCTGCAGCTGGCCCTTGCCGTCGTAGCCGAAGCGGGCCGTCTTGATGATGCCTGGCAACAAGGCTTGGTCGACGCTGCGCGCGTCCGTTTCCTGGAGCAAGGGCGCGAACGGCACGACGTCGAACCCGTGCGCCGCGAGAAATGACTTTTCCCGGATGCGATCCTGCGCGATCGCCACGCTGGCAGCGCCCGGCGCGACCCGCGCCGCTTGCGCGAGGAACTCCAGCGCCGCAGCCGGCACGTTCTCGAATTCGGTGGTGGCTGCGCGGCATCGTGCAGCGAGCTCACGCAGGCCGTGGGCGTCGAGGTAGTCGGCCCGCACGTGCTGGTCCGCGACGCTGCCGGCGGGACTGTCGCTGCCCGGATCGAGCACCGCCACGCGATAGCCGAGGCTTTGCGCGGCCATGCAGAACATGCGTCCGAGCTGCCCGCCGCCGAGCAGCCCGAGCCACGACCCGGGAGGAAGCACCTCGTGGCGCGCAGTCGGGCGCGCGTGCTGCATGTCGTGCACTAGCGCGCGGCGGGCGGCACCCGCATCGCGCGCGCGGCGTCGGTCTGCCGCTGGCGCAGCGCGGCGAGCCGGCGCGCGAGCGGCGCATCGGTTGCGGCGAGCATGGCTGCCGCGAAGAGCGCCGCGTTGGCGGCACCCGCTTCGCCGATCGCGAAGGTCGCGACCGGGATGCCCCTCGGCATCTGCACGATCGACAGCAGCGAATCCTCGCCGCGCAGGTAACGCGAGGGCACCGGGACGCCCAGGACGGGAACTGACGTCTTGGCCGCCAGCATGCCGGGCAGGTGGGCCGCGCCGCCTGCGCCTGCGATGATGGCGCGCAGCCCGCGTGCCTGTGCCGCAGCGGCGTACTCGAACATGTCGTCGGGCGTGCGATGCGCGGAAACGACGCGCGCTTCGTGTCGTATGCCAAGGGCGACCAGCTGCTCGACGGCGTGCTGCATCACGTCCCAGTCGCTGTCGCTGCCCATCACGACACCGACCAGCGGCGCCGGCTTGCGTTGCGCCATCGGCGCTCCCCGCATGGCTAGACCGCGGCGATTCTAGCATCGGCCATGCAACTCGACGGGCGTGGGAACGGTCCATGCAGGCGTCATGACGGACCTGGCGCCTGTCGACCGGCCGTTACCGCGCGTCATTTCGCGTTGTGCGATCACGGGCTCATCGCGGACAATCCGCTTCATGCCATCGTCGCGGACTCGCTCCATCGTCAAACGGCTTGCGCAGCACGTGCTGACGGCCGTTGCGCTCGCCTGCGTGGCGCTGCCGGCGCTCGGCCAGTCCGACGCAGACCTGCTGCGTGCCAAGGATGCCTTCGACCGTGGCGACCGGCGCCGTCTCGATGCGCTCGCGCCCGTCCTCAAAGGTCATATCCTGGAGCCCTACGTCGCCTACTGGCAGCTGCGACTGGCGCTCGACGACGTCGACGCGGACACGGTGCAGGGCTTCCTCGCGCGCAATGCCGGCTCGCCGCTGGCCGACCGCCTGCGCGTCGAGTGGCTGAAGGCCCTCGCGCGCCGCGGCGCGTTCGACCTGTTCGACCGCGAGATCGACAACGTCGCGGGCGACGACCTCGAGCTCGCCTGCCTCGCGCTCCAGCGCAAGGACCGCAAGTTGGGCGATGCCGCGCTGGAGCCCGTGCGCTCCGCGTGGTTCACCGGTCAGACCACGCCGGATGCATGCGACCCGGTGTTCGCGTCGCTCTTCGCGCGCGATCGCCTCACCAACGCCGACCGGCGCGCGCGCATGCGGCTTGCGAGCGAGGCGGGCAACGTGCGGCTCGCGCAGGCGCTCGGCAGCGACCAGCCGGGCAACGAGCGGATCACGGCGCACGAGTTCGCGCAGGTCGACCGCGATCCTGCGCGGGCGCTCGCCAAGGCATCGTTCGCGTGGCGTACGCCGTCGGGCCACGACCTCGCGCTCTACGCGCTCGAGCGCGTGGCGCGCAAGGATGCGGCGGCTGCGCGCACTGCGTGGCTCAAGATGCGCGACCGGCTGACGCCCGACGAGCGCGCGTATGGCGACCGGCGCATCGCGTACCACGCGGCGCGCCAGCTCGATCCGGCCGCATTCGATTGGTACCAGCGGGCCGGTGCGCCGGGCGGGTCCACCGACGAGATCACCTGGCGCATCCGTGCCGCGCTGCGCGCCCGCGCCTGGGGCGACGCTGCCGCGGCCATTGCGGCGTTGCCGCCCGCCGAGCAGCGCGAGCCGGCGTGGCGCTACTGGAAGGCGCGCGCGCTCGCAGCGGAGGGCCGTGCCGACGAAGCGCGTGCGCTGTACGCCGCGCTGGCGCCGGAGCTCGGGTTCTACGGACTGCTGGCCGGCGATGCATTGGGCCGGGGCGCCGAGCAGCTGCGGCTTCGCAGCGAGCCCCTCGCAGCCGATGCCATCGCGCTCGGCACCTTCGCCGCGCGCTACGACGTGCGCCGCGTGGCCAAGCTGCTGGAGCTCGACATGCGGCCGGAGGCGCTGCGCGAATGGTCGTATGCGACGCGCGGCCAGACCGACGAAGGACTGCTGCTGGCCGCCGAATATGCCCGCCGCGCCGGCCTGTACGACCGCGCGATCAACGCTGCGGAGCGCACCACCGCGCGCCACGACTACGGCCTTCGCTACCTTGCGCCGTTCCAGGCCGAATTTGCCGCTGCCGCGCGCGACCAGGGCGTCGACGAAGCGCTCCTCTACGGCATCGCCCGCCAGGAATCGCGGTTCGTGCCCGACATCGTGTCGTCCGCCGGCGCGGTGGGCCTGATGCAGCTGATGCCGAGCACGGCGCGCTGGGTCGCGGTCAAGCTCGCGCGCACCGACTTCAAGCCGGCGCACATCGCGAGCGTCGAGCTCAACACGCAGTTCGGCGCGTATTACTTCCGCTATTGGCACGACCGCTTCGACCAGCGGCCCGCCCTGACCGCGGCCGCCTATAATGCGGGGCCCGGGCGTGCGCAATCCTGGCGTCCCGCCGCCGCGCCGCTCGAAGGCGCGATCTGGGTCGAAACGATCCCGTTCAACGAAACGCGCGACTACGTCAAGAAAGTGCTCGCCAACACCGTCATGTACGCGCGCGCGCTGAACCAGCCTTACGTGTCGCTCACCGACCGGTTGGGCATCGTCGCGCCGCGCGGCGCCGACGCCGCAGCGCTCGCCGCGCAGACGCCATGAGGACCGGCATCGCCGTGCCGCCGCCGGTGCTGGTGCTCGGCGGCAGCGGCTTCATCGGGCGGCACGTCGTCGCACGGCTCGTCGCGGCGGGGCAGCCCGTCACGGTGCTCACGCGGCGGCGCGCAAGCGCCCGTCATCTGATCCTGCTGCCGACGGTCGACGTGGTCGAAGGCGATTGCATGGATCGCGACACGCTGATGCGCCTCTGCGTGCCGGCGGTCGCCGTCATCAACCTCGTCGGCATCCTCCACGAACGCGGTACCAGCACGTTCGCGCGCGTCCACGTCGATTTGCCGCGGCTGCTCGTCGACGTCTGCAAAGCCGCGGGCGTGCAGCGAATCGTCCACATGAGCGCGGTTGGCGCCGACGCCAGGGGCGGGGCCAGCCGGTACATGCGCTCCAAGGGGGAAGGCGAGGACGTCGTCGCCCACTCCGGCCTCGAATGGACCATCCTGCGTCCGTCGATCGTGTTCGGCCGCGAGGATCGGTTCCTCAACCTGTTCGCGCGCCTCGCCCGCTCGCTGCCCCTGCTGGCCATCGGCGGCGCCGATGCCCGGTTCCAGCCGATCTACGTGCGCGATCTCGCCGCATGCGTCGAGCACGTGCTGAACGACGATGCGACCATCGGCCAGCGCTATTCGCTCTGCGGCCCCAAGGCGTACTCGCTGCGCGAGCTCGTCAGCTACGCGGGCGAGGTCAGCGGCCATCGGCGGCCCGTGATCGGCCTCCCGCCGGCTGCGGCGAAGCTGCAGGCGCTTGCGCTCGAGCTGCTGCCCGGCACGCTGATGAGCCGCGACAACCTCGCGTCCATGACCCGCGACAACGTGTGCGAAGGCCCGTTTCCCTCGATCTTCGGATTTGCGCCCACGGCACTCGAAGCGGTGGCGCCGACGTACCTCGCGCCCGACGCCATCAAGTCGCCGTACGACGAGTTCCGCGAGCACAGCGGGCGCTAGGCGCGCGCGCGGCAGACACGATGGCCCGGCCCCGCCCGCAGCCCTTCGCGGTGTATCGCGTGGGCGGATCGGTGCGCGACGAGCTCCTCGGCCGGCCGGTCGCCGATCACGACTGGGTCGTCGTGGGAGCGACGCCGGAGCTCCTGCTCGCGTCGGGCTATCGGCCGGTCGGCAAGGATTTCCCCGTCTTCCTGCACCCGGACACGCGGGAGGAATACGCGCTCGCGCGTACCGAGCGCAAGCACGGTCGCGGCTATCGCGGCTTCGAGTTCTTCGCGTCGCCCGAAGTGACGCTCGAGGACGACCTGCGCCGGCGCGACCTGACCATCAACGCGATGGCGCGCACAGCCGATGGCGCGTTGATCGATCCGTACCACGGCGCCGACGACCTGCGCGCCGGCGTGCTGCGCCACGTGTCCGACGCGTTCGCCGAGGATCCGCTGCGCGTGCTGCGCGTGGCACGGTTCGCGGCGCGCTTCGGCTTCGTGGTTGCGCCCGAGACGCAACGCATGATGCGCACGCTCGTCGATTCGGGCGAGCTGGCCACGCTCGCGCCCGAGCGCGTGTGGCAGGAGCTCGCGCGCGGTCTCATGGAGCCGCTGCCTTCGCGCATGCTGTCGGTGCTGCGCGAGTGCGGCGCGCTCACGGTGCTGCTGCCCGAAGTGGATGCGCTGTTCGGCGTGCCGCAGCCGCCCGCGCATCACCCCGAGATCGATACCGGCGTGCACGTTGCGCGCGCGCTCGACTGGGCTGCGACGCACGGCCTCACGCTCGCCGCCCGCTACGCCGTGCTCGCGCACGACCTCGGCAAGGCCATCACGGCAGCGAGCGTGCTGCCGCGCCACATCGCCCACGAGCAGCGCAGCGTGCGCCTCGCCGATGCGCTGTCGGAGCGCCTGCGCGTCCCGGTGGACTGCCGCGATGCGGCGCGCCTGGCCGCGCGCTGGCACGGCATCGTCCATCGCGCACTGGAGCTCACGCCGGCGAAGCTGCTCGACGTGATCATGGCGGCCGATGCGTTGCGCCGTCCGGAGCGCTTCGAGGACCTGATCGCGGCATGCCGCGCCGATGCGTGCTCGCGTCCCGGCCGCACGGACGCCTACCCCCAGGGCGAGCGCTTGCGGGCAGCGCTCGAAGTCGTGCGCGGCGTCGATGCCGGCGCGGTGGCGACCGCCGTCGTCATGCGCCATGCGGCGCGGGCGCAGAACGATGCAGAGCCGCCGGTGCGGGCCGACTCGCGCATCGCGCAAGCGGTGCGCAGCGCGCGCGTGTCCGCGCTGCGTGACTGGAAGGCTTCGTTGGAGCCGGCGGCTGCCGCGCGGACGGGCAACTAGACGCGATAGGCGATCGCGCGCATCACGTCTGCGGCTGCGCGCATCGCGCCGCGCACCGGGAAGGGCAGCGTCTGGCCGCCCGCCTCGGACGCCAGCGCGCCGTGGCGAGCCTCGTCTTCGCGCATGCGATCGACGATCGCGCGGCTTTTCGTGTCGCGCGCCGGCAGCTGATCCATGTGACCGGTCAGGTGCTCCTCGACCTGGCGCTCGGTCTCGACGACGAAGCCGAGGTTGGTCCGATCGCCGGCAAGGCCCGCCAGCACCCCGATGGCGAATGAGCCCGCGTACCACGCCGGATTGAGGAGCGACGGACGGCTCGCCAGCTCGTCGAGGCGCGACTGCGTCCAGGCGAGGTGGTCTTCCTCCTCGCGCGCCGATGCGGCGAACCGCGCGCGCACGGCTGGATCGCGCGCCACCAGCGCCTGCGCGGCATACAACGCCTGCGCACAGACTTCGCCCGTGTGGTTCACGCGCATGAGCCCGGCCGCGTGACGGCGCTCATCGAGCGAGAGCTCGGGCTCCGGCAGGTTGCCGCCCGGCAGCGGCCGCGCGCTCATCGCGGCGCCCGAGAGCGTGCGAAGGGCGCGGTCGAAGCCCATGATGAGGGAGTCGAGCATCGCGAAATTGTACCGCTCGCAGCGAGCACGAGGCTCGCCGAATCGTCGCGAAACCCGCTGGCAGGAAACACCCGGTTCTTCCAGCAGTTTCCGTGAGGGCCGCCCCCGGGCCGCCCCCAAGGCGGCCGAACACTCTATAGATCTCGTCCGTATGCAATAAAAACGGGCGCCCGAAAGCGCCCGTTTCGCAGCAACCCGGCGAGCCGGGTGGCGTATCGCTTAGAACAGGTGGATCAAACCGAAGACCCAGCCGTCCGGCTTGCCGTTCCCGCCACCGCACGCGAGGTCGGCTGCGTTGCCGACGCCCGTGCACGAGGTGTTGAACGTGTACGAGTTGATGTTGAACGTGTACGCAGCGTTGCGATCGTTGTTGAGCTTGACGTAGCCCGCGTAGACCGTGGTGCGCTTCGACAGCGGGTAGCTGTAGCTCACTTCCCACTGCTGCGAGCCCGTGTCGGAGCCCTTCGTCAGGCCACCCACGCGCTCGCCGGTTGCCGCCGAGCCCTTGCCGTTGCCGGAATCGCCGTAGAACGCGTACAGCACGCCCGGGCCGATCGGCGCAGTCGCGCTGATGCCCCAGAAGTCGCGCTTCAGGTCGCCCGTCGGCGTGTCGTAGCTCAGCTTTTCGTACACCAGCGCCGGACGGATCACGCCGAAGTTGTACGCGCCCGTGAGGGTCCAGTCGGAGTCGGACAGGTTCGGGCCGCGAACCTTCGTGTTGCGCTCGTACGCGGTGCCAACCTGCAGCGGGCCGTTGTTGTAGAAGCCGGCCAGACCCCAGACGTACGCGTGACGCAGCTCGGCGGTGTGCTCGCCGTTGTCGCCTGCGGGCGGCGCGATGTCGGCGAAGCCGGACGAGTCGCGCAGCGAGATCTGCGTGCTGAAGTTGAAGCCGCCCCACACCGGGGAGTCGTAACGCAGCGAGTTGCCGAGACGCGCGTCGAAACCGCCCGCGCCCTTCGACAGCGTGCCCTGCGCCCACAGGTCGGCGGTGGACAGGATCGACGTCGTGAACGTCGGCACGTTACCGAAGATCGGGTGCATGTCGTCGAGGGGCATCAGGAACTTGCCCATCTTGAACGTACCCCAGTTGCCTTGCAGGCCGACGAACGTTTCGCGGCTCGCGAAGCCGGACGACGAGCTGTTGCCCGTGTCGCCCGAGACGTTCTGCTCGATCTGGAAAATCGCGTTGAGGCCACCACCCAGCGCTTCCGTGCCGCGCACGCCCAACCGCGACGAGTTCGAGCTCAGACGCCAGACGTGCGGGTTGCCACCGCCAAGCGCGGGCGATTGCCGGCCGCCCACCAGCTCCAGGTCAATATTGAGCCGGCCGTACAGCGTCACGTTCGCGTTCTGCGCTTGTGCAGCCAGTGGGGCTGCAAGCAGGCCCGCGACCGCGACAGCGACGAGCTTCTTGTTCATCGAGTCTCTCCTCTAACGGATAAAATTGGCAAGGAAACAGCCATTTGCGCCTGCCATCGGAACCTTCTCAGTTCTGTCGAGAAGTTGCGACCCATTGTGCCAAAGCGCAGAAAGCATTGGCAAGGCGAACCCCCGGCCGGGGAGAATGAGGAGTGTTGTTGTTGTTTCGTAGCAACAGCGAACTGCGTCACTGAGGGCGTGCCAGCCACCTGCGCAAGGGCCCGCACGCCCTAGAAGGCACCGCAAGCGTGACGGATAAGACGATGATCGGCAACGAAAAATGTTCTGTGGGGACGGCCTCGGCACCATTTTTGGCGGCAACGCGGGATTTCGTGCTGTTTACGGACGTGCCCGGCCCGCCGCGCACGGACTTTCCTTCCTGCCATGATGGCGTGGACGCATCCTGCGCAGCCGTTCCACCACCCCGCACCGCGGACTAGCCGACATGCTCCTCGCCCTGATGTGCGCCGCGGCGGTTGCACTGAGCACCGGCGTTCTCGCCGTGCTCCTGCGCCACGCGCGCACGCTGCCTGTCGCCACGCCGAACGCGCGCTCGTTGCACGCGCGGCCCGTGCCGCGGGTCGGCGGGCTGGCGCTCTGGGCCGGCTTCCTTCCCGCGGCCGCATGGTTCGCGCCCGCGGTGCCGGGTGGTGCGGCGGCGTGGGTGCCGGCATGGCTTGCTCTCGTCGCCGTGTCCCTTTGGGACGATGCCCGCGGCGCCCCCGTCGTCGCGCGACTCGCCGTGCACGGCGCCGCAGCGCTGTGGACCGCGGCCTGGATGCTGCGCGTGCCGGGCGGCATGCTGCCCGGCATCGAGCCGGCAGGCAGCTACGTGATCGCGGTGGGCGTCGCAGCCCTGGCGCTCGCCTGGTCGGCCAATCTCTACAACTTCATGGACGGCAGCGATGGGCTGGCGGGTGCCATGACGCTGATCGGCTTCGCTGCACTCGGAGTTGCGAGCGCGGACGATGCGCTGCGCGCGCTGTGCCTCGCGCTCGCCTTCGCCGCCATGCCGTTCCTCATGGTCAATCGTCCGCCTGCCCGCTTGTTCCTCGGCGACGTGGGTGCCGTGCCGGCAGGCTATCTCGCGGCCGCGTTCGGTCTCGCGGGCGTCGTGCGCGACGCCTGGCCGGCGTGGTTGCCGATCCTCGCGTTCCTTCCCTTCATCGCGGACGCGACCGCGACGCTGGCGCGGCGGCTCGTGCGCGGCGAGCGGATATGGGAAGCCCATCGCGATCACTACTATCAGCGGTTGCACCGCCTGGGAGCAGGGCATGCGGGCACGCTGGGCGTCTATGTCGCCGCCGCGCTCGGTTGCACCGCCACCGCGCTCGTATGCCGCGCCGTGGCACCGGGGTTCGGCGGCGCTGCGCTCGCTGCCTGGTGCGTCGCATTCGCGATCCTCTTCGCGGCGATTGATTATCATTGGCGTCGTAAGCCGTCCGCGACACGATGACCAACCGCTCGAACTGGCGCGCCTGGCTCGCCTTCGCCCACGACGTCTGCGCTGCTGCGCTCGCGTGGGTCGGCATGTACTGGCTGCGCATCAATCTCGACCTGCGCGAGCCGTTCGGCTTCGATCTGCTGCTCACGCTCGCGTGGATCGTGCCCGTGCAGGCCGCGATCTTCCTCGCACTCGGCCTGTATCGCGGGCTGTGGCGCTTCGCGAGCATCTCCGACCTGCAGCGCATCGTGCTCGCCGCCGTGCTCGGCGCCGTGCTCATCCCGGTCGGGCTCGTGATGCTGCAGCTGCAGGCCATCGTGCCGCGCAGCGTGCTCGTCACGTATCCGATCGTGCTGATCTTCCTGATGGCGGGATCGCGCTTCGCGTACCGCACGTGGAAGGAGCATCGGCTGTACAGTCCGCTCGCCGCGCTCGGCGAGCCCGTGCTGATCGCCGGCGCCGGCGAAGCGGGCGCGCGGCTGACCGAGGACCTTGCGCGAAGCCGCCAGTGGCGCGTCGTGGGCCTGCTCGACGACGATCCCGCCAAGCAGCGCCGCGTGCTGCGCAACGTATCGGTGCTCGGTCCCATCGGCGAGCTCGAGGCGTGGGTGCGCCGTTACGGCGTGCGCAAGGTCATCATCGCGCTGCCGTCGGCCAATCACGCGGTGCGCCGGCGCGTCGCCGAGCTGTGCGCGTCGGCGCGCGTCGAAGCGCTCACGGTTCCGTCGTACGACGAGCTGATCTCGGGCCGCTCCGCGCTCACCACGCTGCGCAGCGTGGAGCTCGACGACCTCGTCGGGCGCGACCCGGTCGTGCTGGACAACGCCGGCCTCGCGGAGTGGCTCGGCAACCGGGTCGTCATGGTGACCGGCGCGGGCGGATCGATCGGCGCGGAGCTGTGCCGCCAGATCGCGCGCTTCCGTCCCGCCAAGCTCGTGCTGTTCGACATCTCCGAGGCCGCGGTGTACGAGATCCAGACCGCGCTCGCCGACGCGTTTCCGCAGCTGCCCCTCGTGCCGGTGGTGGGCGACGTCAAGCACGCGACGCTCGTCGAGGACGTCCTCGCGCGCGAGCAGCCCAACGTGGTGTTCCACGCCGCCGCGTACAAGCACGTGCCGCTGATGGAGGAGACCAACGCCTGGCAAGCCGTGCGCAACAACGCGTACGGCACGTTCGTCATGGCGCGTGCGGCAGTCGCAGCCAAGGTCGAGAAGCTCGTGCTCGTCTCCACCGACAAGGCGGTCAATCCGACGTCCGTGATGGGGGCCTCCAAGCGCATGGCGGAGATCGTGTGCCAGTCGCTGCAGGACGGCGCCACGCAATTCGTGCTCGTGCGCTTCGGCAACGTGTTCGGCAGCGCGGGCAGCGTCATTCCGCGCTTCACCGAGCAGATCGCGCGCGGCGGTCCCGTCACGGTGACCCATCCGGACATCACGCGCTTCTTCATGTCGTCGTCGGAGGCGACGCAGCTCTTGCTGCAGGCGGGACTGCAGGGCAAGGGCGGGGAGATCCTCGTGCTCGACATGGGCGAGCCGGTGCGCATCGTCGATCTCGCGCGCGACCTCATCCGCCTCTATGGAGCCGATCCGGATCACATCCCCGTCGTGTTCACGGGCTTGCGTCCCGGCGAGAAGCTCTACGAGGAGCTGCTCACGTCGGAGGAATCGACCAAGCCGACCCCGCATCCGAAGCTGCGCATCGCCAAGGCGCGCGATGCGAACCGCGACGCCGTCGGCCAGATGGTCGCGTGGTGCGAGCGCGACCGTGCGGCCCGTGACGCCGAGGTGCGTGCCCGCCTGAAGAGCTGGATCCCCGAATATTCGCCGCCGGCCGGTGCACCGGTGGAACCCATTCCCGTGGACGCCAGCGGCCGCGAGGAGACCGCACCGCTGCCGCTGCGCGGACCGCGGCGCGTGCCCGGCACGGCGCGCTAGGCGGTTTCCCGCGCGAGCGCAACGGCGGCCGTGCGCAGCGTTTCCTCGCGCCGCGCGCCGTAGCCCAGCAGCATCGCCGCGAGCGCGAAGAACTCCTTGGCGTTGCTGCGGAACATGAAGTCGTCCGTCAGGTTCTTGATGACGAATCCGGCGAGCAGCGAGATTCCGACCACACCCACGAACGCCAGCGTGTCGTCGCGTGAGCCCAGGAACCGCGCATAGCGGATGCCCAGCGCGCACAGCAGCGCGGCAAAGGCCAGCGCGCCCACCACGCCCGACTGCAGCCACTGGCTCGCGAACACGTTGTGCGCGTGCACGAGCAGCGGATTCTTGAGCTCGGTCGCGAGCTCCGTGGCGAGGATGCGCCGCCCGAAGCCGTAGCCGGTCCACGGGCGGGCCTTGATCTTTTCGACGATGCGGTCCCACAGGACGAGGCGCGGGTCGCGCTCGAGCGATGCGGCCACGCTGGTCTGCGGCGAATAGGCCAGCGTGGCCCGTTCGCGTGCCGCGTCGGTGAAGCCGAGGGCGAGCACCACGAGGATCGCGCACAGCGGTGCGATCCAGCGCAGCGGCGCGCGCACGACCGTATGCGGCCAGCGCATGGCGGCCACCAGCGACGCTGCGCCGAACGCGCCCGCCAGGGCCACCCATACGATGCGGTTGTCCGTCATGCGATCGGTGACCACCAGGAGCGCCACCAGCACGACGCCGATCACCACCGAGCGCGTGCCGTTGCCGAACCCCGCGGGGGGAGGCGCGAGCAGCGCGAAGAGCAACGGTGCGACCAGCACGGTCCACGTGGACCATGGCCCCACGCCGTGGTGCCAGCGTCCGGCATCCCAGTCGCCTTCGACCAGCTGCATGCCGATGGCGAGCAACGCGAGCACCGCGAAGCCGGCCAGTGCGGCGCCCGCGAGCGTGCGAAAGCTCTGCGCATCGCGTGCCGCCACATAGAACGCGAACATGACGAGCAGGCTGTCACCCACCTCGCGCTCGAGCTGCGACTGCGAATAGGCGGGATGCACGGACCATGCGAGCGAGGCGAGCGACCAGGCGCACCACACGGCGAGCGGAACGCCGACCAGCCAGCCGGGTGGCGGGACGCAACCATCCCGTCCGCGCGCAGCGAACGTCGCGCACAGTGCGAACACGATGGTGCCGACGAACGCCACCGAATGAACGAACGTGGCGACGTTGGTGGGAAGCAGCGCGAGGTACGCGGCGCAGAAGGCGAGGAGCCAGCGGTTACAATGGTCGATCATCGTGTCGTCCGCGCTGGGCGGCGCAATTCTACAGGCCGAGGCCGCCGTGCGCGTCCTGATCGTCAAACGCGACAAGCTCGGCGACCTCCTGCTGACCACGCCGGTCCTGCGTCACCTCGCGACTGCGCGGCCCGATGCCGAGATCCACCTGCTGGCCAACGACTACAACGCGTGGGTGGCGCGCGGGCATCCCGCGCTGACCCGCCTGTGGACGTATCCGCGGGTGCGCGACGCCGGACGCCTGCGTCCCATGCTGGCGTTTCACCAGGTCGGCGTCACGCTCGCGCTGCGCCGGCAGCGCTTCGACGTTGCGCTCGTCATGGGCGGCGACGAGTCACCGCGCGGCATCGTGCGCGCGTCGCTCTGCGGCGCGCGGCGCATCGTCGCGTACGTGGCGTCATCGCGGCCCCGGCGCGGCGTCACCGACCCCGTCCCCGTTCCGCTGCAGGGCCACGAGACCGATCGCATGATGGGGTTGCTGGCGCCGCTCGGCGTGACGCCGCCCGTCGCTGCTGCCTTTCCCGAATACACGCTCCCGGCGGGCGCCGATGCCACCGCGCGCGAGTGGCTGCGTGCGGCAGGGATCGATCGTGACCGCTACGTGGTGCTGGGCCTCGGTGCGCGTCGGCCGAAGAAGCAGCCGAGTGCCGAGCAGGTGCTGCGCTGGTCCGGGCGGTGGAAGCGCGAGCATGGCCTGGACACCGTGTTCATGTGGACGCCCGGACCGGCCGATGCGCGCCGCTACCCCGGCGACGACGCGCTGGCAGCGCCCGTGCTCGCGCAGCGCGCAGCGCACCTTCATCCGTTCCGCGGTGGCGTGCACGAGGCGATCGGCCTCATCTACCACGCACGCACCTCGGTGCTGCCCGATTCGGGCCTGATGCATTTCGCCGCCGCGAGTCCCGGTGGGGTGCTGGGACTCTTCGCCGATCCGGCCGATTCCGCGCCGGCCGCACGCTGGGCGCCCCGCGGGGCACGCGCGGCGTACGTCGAAGCACCGCGACAGGTGATCGAGCTCGACGACGCCGCCGTTTTCGATGCGCTCGCGCCGCTGCTTGCTCCGCCCGCGTCGGCAGCGTGGCCGCCGCTGCGCGCCGCGCCGCTCAACGCTTGCCGTACAGATACGGGTTGAGCGTGGGATCGTTGTACATCTTGAACTGCCGGTAGACCTTCCAGAACGCCTCGCCGCACGCTGCACGCGTGAGCAGCGCATCGAGGCAGCCAGCGAGGTCGTTGCGCTGCAGGTCGAGCCGCGCGAGCTTCTCGCGGCATGTCGCGACGTGCTCCGGCGTTGCGTCGGTGCGCATGGTTTGCGCGCCCATGTGGAAGATCTTGAGCGCGAGGATCGACAGGCGATCGATCATGGCGCCGGCCGTCTCCGAGTTGTGCCACGCATCCGCACGCGGCTGCACCGCGGCCAAGCGCGCGAGCAGCACCTCGTCGATGCGCTCGATCGCATCGTTGCGCCGCTGGTTGTAGCCGTCGATTGCGCGCTTGTTCGCGGCGATGGCAGCGTCGGGCACGTCGCGCCGGCGTGCCTGGTCCTCTTCATCCCACAGCAGGTTGTTGCAGCGGTGATTGGCCTCGATCCACTGCCATGCGCCATCGGCATGGAGAGGGGCGGCGAGCGTCCAGCCCGACTGCGCGACGCACCGGTCGTGGAACCGGCTCAGTGCCGCGCCGGCCACGTCGTCGAACATCATGCCCGCTCGTCCATGAGGTCGGCGATCGCGGCGCGCACGGCATCGTTGCCGATGGCGTCCATGCACCGTGGCGCCGCACATTGCGCGGTGGAGCGTCCGCAGCGTCGCACCCAGTCGATGTCGCGCTTGAAGAGCACGGTCTGGTCACGGCAGGGGAACGGATCGACGGTGACGGCGCGGTAGGGCATGTCGCGCCAGAAGCGACCGGCGCCGCAGATCAGCGCGGAGCCGGGCCCGAAGAGCGCGACGGTCGGCGTGCCGACCACGCGACCCAGATGCGCGATGCCCGTGTCCGGCGCGACCAGCAGCGCGGCGCCCGCGACGAGATGCCAGAGCTGCGCAAGGTCGAGCCGTCCCGCATACGACGCATGGCGCTCCTGCGGGTCGCACGCCTCCACGATCGCGCGCTCCCCGGGCCCTGCCGACCAGACGGGCGCAAGGCCGCTTGCCGCCAGGTCGCGCGCCACCTCCTGCCAGCGTTGTGCGCTCCATTGCTTGAGCGGCGAGCTGGCGCCGACGTGCAGCACGGCATAGCGGCCGGCCGGGCGCTCGAACGGCGCGCATGCCGGCGCGGGCCATTCCTGCGGCGCGTACGGCCGCGGCGGCGGCCCTTCCACGAGCGTTGCGACCAGGTCGCCCCACGCGCCGGGGGTCCGTGGATAGGGCAGCAGCACGTCGACCGGCCAGTTCTTGGTCCCCGGACGGTCGCCCGCGAAGGCGACGATCCAGCGCGAACGCATCGCGGCGGCCAGCCAGGCGTAGCGGTTGTCGCCCGGCACGAACGCCAGGTCGAATGGCGCTTCGTCGTACAGGTGCGCGGCAGGCTGGCGTGGGTCCCAGGGGAGGACGCGCACGCCGTACGGACGGCCCTGGTAGAGCGGACCATACGCGCGCGGCACCGTCATGGCGATGTCCGCCTCGGGATGACGCTCGCGCAGCTTCTTGATGAGCGGCGTGAGCATCAGCGTGTCGCCGAGCAGCAGGTGATGCGCGATCAGGATCCGCGCAGGCGAGAGCGGCGCACGGCGCCGCGTGCCGCGCTGGGCAAGCGCGCGCACCACGACGCCCGTGCGTCCCGGAAAGCGCGAGCGCGGCCGTTCCAGCACGCTTGCGCTCAAGGGAGGGCCCGCTGCACGCACATCGAGCGGTCGTCGCGACTGCACCCCGGGCGGCTCATGCGCTCACACGCGCCTTCTGGTCGCGGCCGCGGTCGGCGAGCGCGCGGGCAAACACGGCTTCCATGCGATCGAGCATCGTGTCGAGGCCGAAGCGCGGCACCACGAATGTGCGCGCGCGCTCCGCCAGCGCGGCGGCGACCGACGGCACGAGGAGCAGCCGATCCAGCCCTGCCGCGAGCGCGGTCGAATCCTCGCGCGCGACCACGAGCGCCGTCTCGCCGTCCCGCGCGATCTCGGGGATCGCCCCGGCATCCGTCGTGACGCTCGGCACGCCGGCGAACATCGCCTGGAGGAGCGCCTGCGGCACGCCCTCGTTCGCCGTCGACGGGAGCGCGAACACGTCGAACGCGGCAAGCCAGGGCACCACGTCGTGCTGCTGTCCGGCGAACATCACGCGCGCACGCAACCCCAGCGCATCGACTTGCGCTTCCAGCGCGGGCCGCTGCGGACCATCGCCGACGATCACGAGCCGCACGTCGGCGCGTCGCAGCTTGGGCAGCGCATCGACGAGATAGCGGTGGCCTTTCCAGCTGCGCAGCGTCGCGACGATGCCCACCAGCGGCGTCGCCTCGGGCAGGTTCAGCGCACGGCGCGCAGCCGCTTTGTCGTGCGGCGAGAAGTGGGTCGGGTCGATGCCGGTGGGGACCGAATCGATCTTCGCCGGGTCGATGCCGTTGTCGCGCACGAGCTGGGCGCGCAGCATCTCCCCCGTGGTCACGATGCGCGTGGTTGCGCGCTGATACAGCCAGCGCGTCGCGCGGTTGTGCGGCACGGGGATCGACACGTGCCGCGTGCGGATGAGCACCGGGCGCGGCCGGTTGCGCACGCGCAGCCACCGGCACGCCAGCGCGGCGAGCCACGTGTCGGTGGAGCTGTGGCCGTTCACGATGTCGACCGGGTTGGCGCGGAACGCGCCGACCAGCGCGCCCACGCCGCGCGGCTGCTTCTCGCCGATCGGCAGCGCGACCGCCGGCACGCCGTAGCGCGGCGCTTCGGCGAGGATGCGCGCGCCGGGGGCGGCATAGATCACGACGCGATGGCCGCGCGCGATGAAGCCTGCCGCTTCGGTCAGCGTGCGGATCTCCTGCCCTCCCCACCCCAGCGAAGCCTCGGTGTGCGCGATCGCTAGCGAACCGGCCATCGCTGCTCACGGTCTGACTGTGCTGCGATGCCGGCGCGCAGGGCGCCGCCGCATCCACCGCACGATGATCGCGTCGCGGCCGTCATGCCGCCGCCGCCACCGATGCGAACTGGATCTGGTGCAGGCGCGCATAGATGCCGCCGCGTGCCATGAGCTCGTGGTGCGTGCCCTGCTCGCACACGCGCCCATGGTCGAGGACGACGATGCGATCGGCATGCTCGATGGTGGACAGGCGATGCGCGATGACGATCGTGGTGCGGCCCTGCATGAGCGTGTCCAGCGCCGCCTGCACGGCGCGCTCGGACTCGGAATCGAGCGCGGACGTCGCCTCGTCGAGGATCAGGATCGGCGCGTCCTTGAGGATCGCCCGCGCGATGGCGATGCGCTGGCGCTGGCCGCCCGACAGCCGCACGCCGTTCTCTCCCACCGGGGTATCGAAGCCCTGCGGCAGGGCGCGGATGAACTCCAGCGCGTGCGCCGCCGCAGCCGCGCGCTCGACCGCCTCGCGCGGCGTCCCGGCCATGGCGCCGTACGCGATGTTCGCGGCGATCGTGTCGTCGAACAGCAGCACGTCCTGCGCGACGAGCGCGATCTGCCCCCGCAGGCTCGACAGGGTGAGCGTCGTGACGTCGTGGCCGTCGACGAACAGGCGGCCCGCCGTCGGCTCGTAGAAACGCGGGATGACGCTGACGAGCGAAGTCTTGCCGCTGCCCGAGCTGCCCACCAGCGCAACCGTTTCTCCGGGGCGGATGTGCAGCGTCACGTCGGCGAGCGCGTCGCGCTCGGCGCCTGCGTAGCGCAGGAAAAGATGGTCGAAGCGCAGGTCGCCGCGCGCGCGCTCGAGCGTCACCGTGCCGTAGTCGGGCTCCGGCTCGCGGTCGAGCAGCGCGAAGAGGCTCTCGGCAGCGGCCAGGCCGCGCTGGATCGCCGCATTGATGCCGGACAGCGATTTCAGCCGGTCGAGCAGCGCGAACAGCATGACGACATAGGAGGCGAAGGTGCCGAGGTCGAGCCGGCCGGACTCGCTTTGCCCCAGCGCCACCCAGATGATCATGCCGACCGCCAGCGCTGCGAGGATCTGCGTGATCGGCGAGCTCGCAGCGCTCGCCGACGACTGCTTGGTCATGGACGTGCGCAGCGAATTGGCGGCGCGCACGGCGCGGCCGCGCTCGTAGCGCTCGCCGCCGAAGATCCGCACGATGCGGTGACCGCCGATCATCTCCTCGAGCACGTGCGTCATGGAGCCCGTGCGCGTTTGCACGTCGCGCGCGATGCGGCGCAGCCGGCGGCTGAAGTAACGGGTGACGATGGCAACGACAGGCAGCACGAAGAACGTCAGGATCGTCAGGCGCCAGTTGATCCACAGGAGCCAGCCGATGCTGACCGCGATGGTGAGCGAGCTGCGGATGGCCGTCGTGATGGTGCCCGACGCCGCCGAGGCGAGCTGGTGCGCGTCGAAGGTGAGGCGCGACTGCACGACGCCCGACGGCGTGACGTCGTAGTAGGCGGTGGGAAGGCGCAGCAGCTTGTCGACGAGCGCGCAGCGCAGGTCGAACACGACCCGGTGTCCGGTGTACGCCATTCCGTACTCGGACACGAACGAGCCCAGCCCGCGCAGCAGGAACACCGCGAACACGGCGATGGGCAGCCACTGCGTGCGCGCGGGATCCGGGTTCTGGAAGTTGTTGACGATCGGGATGACGAGCATCGCCATCACGAGGTCGCCGCCGGCGACGACGGCCATGCCGAGCACAGCCAGCCCGAATGCCCACCAATAGGGGCGGACGTACTGGAGCAGGCGCAGGTAGAGGTGAACTCCGGTCATCGAGACGGGCCCGCGCAACCACACGTCATGCGCGGGCGCGCAGTCGAACGCTGCGCGGGATCGGCGGGCGCAGTATAGCGCAGGGGGCTAGCGCGCCGGATCCGAGGTTCCGTCCGGCGGCCGCTCCGGGCCTTCGGGCGCTGCACCGGCCGATGGCTCGGCAGCCGGCGGTTCGCTCGCCGGCTCGGCGGCCGCGGCAACCCGGCGCTGCGCCGACGCGTGCGCGCTCGCACGGCGCGCCTGGCGCCGCGCGACGATGCCCGCCAGGAGCTCGCGGTAGAGCAGGACGAGCTTGAGCGTCATCGCCGCAGGCGTGAGCGGCAGGACGGCTTCGCGTGCACGGCTGCCGAAGCGCTCGCGCTGTGCAGGATCGAGCAGCAGCCGCATGTGCGACGCGAGCCCGGCGACGTCGCGCGACGGGCACACCAGGCCAGCGTCGTGCGCGCGCACCAGCTCCGCGGAACCCGATTTGGTGCTCGTCACGACGGGGAGCGCGCAGGCCATCGCCTCGAGTGCCGCGTTCGGGAACGGATCGTAGAGCGACGGCAGGACGAAGGCGTCGGCTGCGCCGTAGTACGGACGCGGATCGAGCTGCGGACCGGCGAGCACGACGCGGTTCTCCACCCCGTGCCGCCGTGCGAGCTGCGCGTAGTGCGCCGGATCCTTGTCGCGCCCGACGACCACGAGGTGCGCGGGCGCGGGCACTTCGGCCAGCGCTTCGATCGCCGTGGCGACGCCCTTGCGCTCGAAGCCGGAGCCCACCAGCAGGTAGACCACGGCGTCTTCGGGAATGCGCAGTCGCACCCGCTGCGCGGCGCGCTCGCGCTTGAGCGCCGGCGAGAAGTCGTCGCAGTCCACCGCGTTGTACACGACGTGCAGCTTGCTCTCGGGCACGGCGAAGCGGTCGCGCACCTCGTCGCGCACCATCGTGGAGTTGCAGATCACCGCGGAAAGCCACGGGCTGCGGAACATCCGCTTCTCCATCGCCAGGATGTAACGATGGTGCGGCGAGAGCGCGACTGACAGCCGCTTGGCGGCGCCCGCGGCCTTGAGGCGCTCCTCGAGCCACACGGCGTGCACGCCGTCGCCGGCGCGGAAGATGTCGCAGCAGGTGAGCCGTTCGTGCGACTGCACGAGGTCCAGGTGCGCGTGACCGACTGCACGGCACACGGCGCGGGCAAAGCCCCAGTCGCGCCACAGTCCGCCGACGTAGAACGGGTCGACGATGTGCGGCTCGAGGAGCTGCAGCTTCGTCTGCGGCCATTCGCGCGTGTAGAGCGTGATCGCCACGTTGCGCTCGAGCAGCGCCTCGAGCGCGCCTTCGACGAAGCGCTCGGCGCCTCCGTACGGCGTGTAGCGCTGCCGGATGATCGCGATGCGCATGCGGGTGTCCGGCAGCGCCTACGCGTGCTCGACGACGCCGCACAGCTCGCGCACGGCCGCATGCACGCGCGCAACCGGCAACGTCGTGAGGCACTCCGACACCTTGCCGCCGCCGCAGCCGTCGATGCCGCAGGGCCTGCACGGGTGCGCCGTGGACACGACCACGCGCTGGGTGACGCGCCACGGCCCCCATTCGTGCTCGCCCGAGGGACCGAACAGGGCGACGGTCGGTGTGCCCATGGCGGCTGCGATGTGCATCGGCGCCGAATCGACGCCGACGAAGCCGCGCGCGCATGCGGTGAGCGCAGCCAGCTCGGCGAGCTCCAGCTGGCCGGTGAGGTCGACGACGCGTCCTTCGATGCGCTGTGTCACCTGCGCCAGGATGGCGTCGACGAGCGTGCGCTCGCGCGCATCCGGCGCGCCGGTCACGACGATCGCGTGGCCGTCGGCGAGCATTCGGTCCATCAGTGCCGCGGTGCTCGCGGCCGGCCAGCACTTGAACAGCCAGCGGGAGCCCGGGTGCAGCTGGATGAACGTGCGCGGCACGAGACGATGCCGCGCGAGCAGCGCGTCGATGCGCGCCTCCGCCGCCGCGCCCGGCACGAGGACGACCCGCTTGTCGTCCTCCGAGGGATAGACGCCGATGCGCCGCAGTGCGTCGAGATTCTGCTCGACCGCGTGCCGCGGCGTCGCGCGCGGCAGGCGATAGAAGTGCGTGAAGTGCCGCCGCCAGCTGCGCGCACCCATGCCGGCCGGGCGCTCGCGCGTCACCGCGTAGCGCGGACGCAGCAGGCGCGCGAGCATGAGGCCGCGCGGATGCTCGGTGAGATGGATGAAAAGGTCGAAGCGGCGGCTGCGCAGCGCGCGCAGCAGCGCCCATTCGGCGCTCGCTTGCACGCGGAGGCCCCGGCGCTTCCAGTCGCGGTCGATCGCATGGAGGTTGGCGATGGCCGGGTGGCCGGCGAGCATCGGCAGCGTCTCGCGGTAGACGAGCGCGTCGATCTCCACATGCGGCGCCGCGCGCTTGAGCGTGCCGAACACCGGCGCCGCGAGCAGCACGTCGCCGTGATGGCGCAGCTTCGTGACGAGCGCGCGACGGACGTCCGACAGCGGCACCGGGTCCTGCAGCGGGCTCGACATGGTCACAAACGATACCAAATTACCGGCCCCCGCGCTGCGCCGCGAAGAGTCGCCCCGTTAGCGCTCACTCGTCCGTCCCCCCGCGGCACGCGCCGCTTTGTGCATCGGGTACAATCGCCCGCTCGGCGCCGTGAAGCGCCGGGCCGCCATGCCGATCGACGCCCTCAACGCTGCCGTCAAGGCGCAGATTCTCGCCGAGGCGCTGCCGTACATCCGCCGCTTCCACGATCGCACGATCGTCATCAAGTACGGTGGCAACGCAATGACGGCCGACAATCTCAAGGCGGGCTTCGCGCGCGACGTGGTGATGCTGAAGCTCGTCGGCATGAATCCGGTAATCGTCCACGGCGGCGGCCCGCAGATCGGCGACCTGCTCGGCAAGATGGGCATCCAGAGCGAGTTCCGCCAGGGCATGCGGGTGACCGACGAGCGCGTCATGAACGTCGTCGAGATGGTGCTGGGCGAGCTCAACCAGGAGATCGTCGGCCTGATCAACCAGCAGGGTGGCAAGGCGGTCGGGCTCACCGGGCAGGACGGCGCGTTCATCCATGCGCGCAAGATGCTCCTGCGCAGCGAGACCAATGATGCGGAGATGGTCGACATCGGGCTGGTCGGCGAGATCGAGCGCATCGACCCCGAGCTCATCAGCCTGCTCGACTCGCGCGACTTCATCCCGGTGATCGCGCCGATCGGCGTCGGGGCGCAGGGCGAGCCGTACAACATCAACGCCGATCTGGTGGCGGGCAAGCTGGCCGAAACGCTGCGCGCGGAGAAGCTCGTGCTGATGACCAACACCACCGGCGTGCTCGACCAGAACGGCAAGCTGCTCACCGGGCTCACCGCCACCGAGATCGAGGGGTTGTTCGCCGATGGCACGATCCATGGCGGCATGCTGCCCAAGATCGGCTCCGCGCTCGATGCCGTGAAGAACGGCGTCAAGACCTCGCACATCATCGACGGCCGCGTCGATCACGCGCTGCTGCTCGAGGTGCTCACCAACGAGGGCGTGGGCACGATGATCCGCGCCGACGATTCGCCGCCGCGCGCCGCGGCGTAAACCGGGCTGCGCGCGGGCGTCCTCACATGGCGATGAAACCCGGCGAGCGGAAGCTGCAGATCCTGCAGACCCTCGCGGCCATGCTCGAGAGCCCGCGCGGCGACAAGGTCACCACCGCCGCGCTCGCCGCCAAGCTCGACGTCTCGGAAGCCGCGCTGTATCGGCACTTCGCGAGCAAGGCGCAGATGTTCGAAGGACTGATCGAGTTCATCGAGACCACCGTGTTCTCGCTGGTCAACAAGATCGGCACCGACAACGCCGACGGCGTCGCGCAGGCGGAGCAGACGGTCGTGATGCTGCTCAAGTTCGCCGAGCGCAATCCCGGCATGGTGCGCGTGCTCATCGGGGACGCGCTCGTCAACGAGGACGAGCGGTTGCAGGCGCGCATCAACCAGTTCATCGACAAGCTCGAGGCGGCCATGCGCCAGTCGCTGCGCATCGCGCAGGCGGCCAATGCGTGGCACGGCGATGCGCAAGCCGATGCCGGCGTGCTCATCGCGTACGTCGTCGGACGCTGGCAGCTGTTCGCCAAGAGCGGCTTTCGCCGGCCACCGCAGGACGGCTGGGACCTGCAGCGCAAGTTCCTGTTCGGCTGACCCGGCGCTCCACGCCGGCACGCGGAGTACACTGACGACTCGATCGGAGAAGTCGTCATGCAGCGCGTTGCAATGCTTCGTGGCGCCGCCCTTGCAGTCGTCGCGGCAGGCGCCTTGCTCGTGAGTGGTGTGGATGCGCAGGGCACGGAAGCGCGCGATCCGGGTGCGGCGGCGCCATCCCGGTGGGCCGCGGATTTCGACCGCATGGACGAAGACGTCCGGTTACGCCTGCTCACGCCCTCCGACCCGCGCGCCAATTGGGTGCGTGCCGCGCTCGACAAGACCGACATCGTCTCGCAAGTCAGCCATTTCGCCGCCGCCCGCGTCGCGGCCCCGCAGGAAAAGCTGTACCAGGCGTCGCTCGCGATGGCGTGCCTGCAGCCCACCATACCGGTATTGGCTGAATGCGACGCCGTCGACCGGCTCGCCGATTGGGCCCGGCGCGACGAGGACAACGGCGTGCCGTCCATCCTCCTGGCGGATCGCGCGCGCCGGCGCGGCGAGCGCGACAAGATGATCGCCGACATCGACGAAGCGGCAGGGAAACCGCGCTTCGACGAGTACTGGAGCGACGGCGCGCTTGCCCTGTGGGAGTACTTCCGCGAGGCGCGACTCGACTACGATCCTGCTGCACGCGCGTACGCCGCGCTGCAGTACGCGAGCGAGCTTCCCGTGACGTGGCCCACGGCGGTGCAGGGCGTGTGCGCCAACCCGCGCGAGGCCGCGAACGAACAGCTGCGCGCCGCGTGCGCGCGCCTGGGCGATGCGCTCGCCAGGCACGCGGCGTCGTGGACCGGGCGCCTGATCGGCGTGACGCTCATGTATCGCAACGCATCCGATCCGCAAGGCCGCGAGCGGGCCGAAGCGTCGCGCAGCGCGACCAATCGCCTGCGCGCGCGCTGTGACGATGCACGCCGGGTGCGCGCCGACGGCATCGAGTCGGCCGACGCGGCACAGCGGGCGCGGGAGCTGGCCGCGAGCGACGGCTGGATCCGCGCGCAGGCCCGCTACGGCGAGGTGGCCGCCTGCGAGCGCCTCGCCGGGGGCGCTACGCGGCCTTGACGGTGGAGGGGGCGATCACGCAGCCGGCGATGCGCCAGCGCCGCCCGTCCTTCTGCATGGTGTAGAGCGCGACGCGCACGGTGTTGTCCGCGCCGACCAGCCGCAACGGCTGGATCACCACGTCGTCTACGACGGCGCCTTCGAGGAATTCGGTATAGCGCGCGGCCAGCAGGTCGCCGTAGCCGTTGCGCACCATGTCCATGAAGGCGCCGGCGTCTCCGAGCTGGCTGCGGATGCCCTCCGCCGCGTAGCCGAAGGCGCGCGTGGCGTCCCCGTTGCGCAGTGCGGCGAGCTGCTCGGTGATCACGCGCTTGATGGCGGTCCAGTCGCTCTTGGACACCGCCGGCGAGCGCGCCTGCGCGAGCCCATCGCGCCATGCCAGCGCGGCACACCCTGCGGCCAGGCGCGCAAGTGCGCGGCGGCGCGCGCGCAAGTGCGTCATCGCTGTCCGCACACGGGGCATTGCGGGTCCCGCGGCACGCTCATCTCGCGCCACTGCATGGAGAGCGCGTCGAGCAGGAGCAGGCGGCCGGCGAGCGAGGTGCCCACGCCGGCAATGAGCTTGAGCGCCTCGGCTGCCTGCGTCGAGCCGACGATCCCGACGAGCGGCGCGAACACGCCCATGGTTGCGCAGCGCGTCTCGTCCATGTCGTCGCCTTCGCCGAACAGGCAGTGGTAGCACGGGCTTGCCGGATCGCGCGCGTCGAAGACGGCGAGCTGCCCGTCGAAGCGGATGGCCGCACCCGAGACGAGCGGTGTGCGGGCCGCCACGCATGCACGGTTGACCGCATGGCGGGTGGCGAAGTTGTCGCTGCAATCCAGCACCACTTGTGCATCGGCGGCCAGTTGCGCGAGAAGCTCGGCGCCTGCGCGCGCAGGCACCGCGTCGAGCTGGACATCGGGATTCACGGCTGCAAGGCGCGCGCGCGCGGCATCGACCTTGCGCGCCCCCACGTCGGGCCCGGCGTAGAGAATCTGCCGCTGCAGGTTGGTGAGGTCGACGTGATCCGGATCGCAGAGCGTGAGCCGGCCTACCCCGGCCGCAGCGAGGAAGTGCGCGGCAGGCGCGCCCAGTCCGCCGACGCCGACGATGACCGCGTGGGCAGCGGCGAAGCGCGCCTGCGCATCCGGACCGAGCTCATCGAGCAGGATGTGTCGGCTGTACCGAAGGAGCGCTGCATCGTCCATGTGTGCGATCGATTATGCCGCAGGGTACGGGGGGCGGCCGCCGCATGCGACGCGGCCGGCTGCTTCCCAAAAACAAACACCCGGCACGAGCCGGGTGTCTGCGCGCAGCCGTAGGACCTGGCTTATTGCGGCTTGGCCTGCGCGCTCACCGTCTTGGCCTTGGCCACGACCGGCGCGCCCTTCAGGTGGTTCATCGCCTGCTGGAGCTGGAAGTCCTCTTCCGAGCCGAAGTCCACGCGCGGCAGCGGCGCTTCGACCTGCGGGCCGGCGGGTGAGGCGGGCTTGGCGGCTGCCCCGCTCTTCGGATCGACCTTCGCATCCGGGGGCGCGGTGGTGCCCGGCGTGACCGGAACCTTGGCGTCGAGGGCGGCGTCGCCCTTGGCACCGCCGATCGGCACGACGAGGTGGCGCTCGAGGTTCGCTTCGCGGATGCGGTTGGGCGAGTCGCGGCCGTCGTCGACCGCCAGGTCGGGCTCGATGCCCTTCGCCTGGATCGAGCGGCCGGCCGGCGTGTAGTAGCGCGCCGTCGTGAGCTTGAGCCCGGTATTGTTGCCGAGCGGCAGGATGGTCTGGACCGAGCCCTTGCCGAACGTCTGCGCACCCATGACGATCGCGCGATGGTGGTCCTGCAGCGCGCCGGCGACGATCTCGGACGCCGAGGCCGTGCCTGCGTCGACCAGCACGACCATCGGGACCGTCTTGATGGCTGCCGGCAGCTCGCGGAAATAGTCTTCGCCCCGACGGATGTAGTTCTCGCGGCTGGCCGTCAGGCGCATGCGCGCATCGGGCGAGCGGCCATCCGTGTACACGACCAGCGCATCCTTCGGCAGGAATGCCGCCGAGACCGCGACCGCCTGGTTCAGCAGTCCGCCCGGATCGCTGCGCAGGTCGAGCACGAGGCCCTTCAGGTCGCCGTTGCGGTAGAGCTCGCGAATCCCCTTGGCGAGATCGGCGCCGGTGTCTTCCTGGAACTTGCGCACGCGCAGGTAGCCGTAGCCGGGCTCGACCAGCTTGGCCTTGATGCTCTTGACGTTGATTTCCTGCCGCAGCAGCGTGAAGGTCAGCGGCGTGTCGACTTCCTTGCGCACCACCGTGAGGACGACCGGCGTGCCCGGCTTGCCGCGCATCTTCTCGACCGCCTTGGACAGCGGGATGCCGCGCGTGGCGAGGTCGTCGATCTTGACGATCAGGTCGCCCGACTTGATGCCGGCCTTGAACGCGGGCGTATCCTCGATCGGCGAGATCACGCGCACGACGCCGTCGTCGATGCCGACTTCGATGCCGAGGCCGCCGAAGCGTCCCTGCGTGTCGACCTGCAGTTCCTTGTACGCTTCAGCGTCGAGGAAATCGGAATGCGGGTCGAGGCCCCGCACCATGCCGTTGATGGCTTCCTTGATGAGCTTGTCGTCGGAGACGGGCTCGACGTAGTCGCTCTTGATCTTGCCGAAGACCGCCGAGAGGAGCTGGAGGTCCTCGTAGGGAATCGGCAGCTTGCTCTCGCGCTGCGCGAACACCGAGAGATTGAGGCTCAGCAGCACGCCGAGCACGGCGCCCAGCCCGATCCAGCCCGCTTTTTTCATCCGTTCACGCATGTGCTGCCTCGACTCCTCGGTTGCTACGGGCCCAGGCGCGGCTCATCCCGCGCCTGCGATCGTTTGGTTTTGAGTATACGCCTGCCATCGTGTGGCGGATGCGCTGCCGGGGCGCGACCGCCCGCGCCATCCGTCGCCCGGCGGAGCGGCGCGGCAGGCCGTGCGGCCGCAGCGCCCCGCTGCCATTGGGCTGCCGCCGCGCAAGCGAGTTCCGTGCCGACATGGGGCGTAACGACGAGCGGCGCGCGCAGCGCTGGCCAGCAGCGCGGCCACCGGGTCCAACCGGTCAAGCCTGGTGGCCGGCGGCCAAGTGGACCAGCGAATGCCCTGTCATGTCGGGCGGCTGTGGCAAGCCCATGAGGGCCAGCATGGTGGGCGCGACGTCCTGCAAGGCGCCGCGCGGGGCGAGCGTGGCCGGCCGGCCGACGTACACGAACGGCACCAGGTTGAGCGTGTGCGCGGTGTGCGCCTGCCCGGTCGTTGCGTCGTGCATCATCTCGGCGTTGCCGTGGTCGGCGGTGATGATGACTTCACCGCCCGCCGCGCGCGCTGCCTCCACCACCCGGCCGATGCAGCGGTCGAGCGCCTCGATCGCATGCTTCGCCGCCTCGAAGTTGCCGGTGTGGCCCACCATGTCGCCGTTGGCGAAGTTGCAGACGATGGCGTCGTAGCGCCCGCTCGCGATGGCCTCGACCAGGCGGTCGGCCACCTCGAAGGCGCTCATCTCGGGCTTGAGGTCGTACGTGGCAACCTTGGGCGACGGCACCAGGATGCGGTCCTCCCCGGGATACACCTTCTCGATCCCGCCGTTGAAGAAATACGTCACATGGGCGTACTTCTCGGTTTCCGCGATGCGCAGCTGACGCAGGCCGAGGTGCGCGAGGTATTCGCCGAAGCTGTTGCGGATGGTCTGCGGCGCGAACGCGACGGGCAGGTGCGCGAAGTCGTCGCCGTAGCGCGTGAGGCACACGAACGCGCCGAGCACGGGCACGCGCGCACGCGCAAAGCCGTCGAATCGCGGATCGGTCAGCGCGCGGGTCATCTGCCGCGCGCGATCGGCACGGAAGTTCATGAACACGACGACGTCGCCGTCGCTCATGCGCGTCGCGGTGCCTGCCGCGCCGGTGATGGCCGTGGGCTTGACGAACTCATCGGATTCGCCGCGCGCATAGGCGGCGGCGAGCCCCGCTTCGGCGCTCGAGGCGCGAAATGGCGCTTCACCGTCGACCAGCAGCGCATACGCTGCGGCCGTGCGTTCCCAGCGCTGGTCGCGATCCATCGCGTAATAGCGGCCGCACAGCGATGCGATGCGGGCGTCGCGCAGGCGTGCGCAGGTCGCGTCCATGAAGGCGAGCGAAGCGCTCGCGCTGCGCGGCGGCGTGTCGCGGCCGTCGAGGAACGCATGCACCCGCACCGGTACGCTCGCCCCGGCCAGCTCGACCATGGCGGCGATCTGCCGCTCGTGGCTGTGCACGCCGCCCGGCGACACCAGTCCCAGGACATGCACCGTGCCCCGGTTCCGGCGCGCCGTGTCGACCGCGCCCGTCAGCACCGGATTGCGCGCGAACTCGCCGTCGCGGATCGCCACGTCGATCCGGGTGAAGTCCTGGTAGACGACGCGCCCGGCACCGATGTTGAGATGGCCCACCTCCGAGTTGCCCATCTGGCCTTCGGGCAGCCCGACGCGCAGCTCGGACGCGTCGATCGTGGTGTGCGGGGAATGCGCGATCAGGTCGCGCCAGTGCGGCGCATCGGCGCGCGTGATCGCGTTGTCAGGCGCGTCCTCGCGGCAGCCGAAGCCGTCGAGGATCAACAGCACGACCGGGCGCACGACAGGTCGTGCAGCCTGCGGGCTCGTCGCGGTGGCGGGGGAGGGCGTGACGACGTCCATGCGCGTTGCTTTCGGAGTCGAGCCCCACGCGCCGGAACGGTCGGCGCGAGCGGCTGGGTTATGATTTTACCTTTGCCTTGCCGCATGGACGCCATGCGGCCCTGCCATGCCCTTCCTCGAAAAGAACTGGCCGATCGTGCTCGTCATGGTCGTGTCCGGGCTCATGCTGCTGTGGCCGTACGTGCAGCGCCTGCTCTCGCCGGTGCGCGAGGTCGGCACGCTCGACGCGACGCGGCTCATGAACAACGAGAACGCGGTGCTGCTCGACGTGCGCGAGGCCAAGGAGGCGGCGGCCGGCCGCCTGCCGAACGCGATCCAGATTCCGCTGTCCGAGCTTCGCACCCGCATGAACGAGCTCGCCAAGTCCGCCAAGCGCCCCGTGATCGTGTATTGCGATCGCGGCGCGCGCGCACGCGGTGCGGTGGGCGTCCTCGGCAAGGGCGGCTTCGAGCGCATCTACGTGCTGCGCGGCGGTTTCCAGGCGTGGAAGGACGCCGGCCTGCCCGTTCAGAAAGCGACGTGAGATGCCGCCGATCACGATGTATGCGACCGGCTATTGCCCCTACTGCATCCACGCCGAGCGGTATCTGCGCACGAAGGGCGTCACCGAGATCGCCAAGATCCGCATCGACCAGGAGCCTGCGCGGCGCGCCGAGATGATGGCGCGCACCGGCCGGCGCACCGTTCCGCAGATCTACATCGGGGACCATCACGTCGGCGGCTACGACGACCTCGTCGCGCTCGACCGCGCCGGCGGCCTCGATCCGTTGCTTGCATCCGCGCCCGCCTGATCGCAGGCCCGTCGTACGATCGCAGTGGCGCGCTGCGGTAGAATCGATGTTTTCGCTGGAGCCAAATTCAATGGCCGACCAACCCGCGGCCGCGCCCGGCGGCTACACCACCGTGCAGTTCTCGATCGAGAAGATCTACGTCAAGGATCTGTCGCTCGAGAACCCGGGGGCGCCCAAGTCGTTCCAGATCACCGAAGCGCCGCAGATCGAAGTGGGCCTGCGCAGCCGCGGCGAGCAGATCGACGCCGACGTGTACGAATGCGTGCTCACGCTCACGGTCACCGCGCGCGCGGGCGACCAGACGGTGTTCCTCGTCGAGGCCGCGCAAGCGGGCGTCTTCGGCATCCGCGGCGTGCCGCCCGAGCAGATCCAGCCCGTGCTCGCCATCCATTGCCCCTCGGTGCTGTTTCCGTATGCCCGCGAGACCATCGCCGATGCGACGATGCGCGCGGGCTTCCCGCCCGTGCATCTTGCGCCGATCAATTTCGAGGCGCTGTATCAGCAGCAGGTCGCAGGCGCGACGCAGGGCGCACCGGCCGTCACCAACTAGCGGCTCGCGCATGCGGCGCACGCTCGCCCGGCTCGTAAGGACGCTGCGGCGCGCGGCACCCGTCGGCGTCGCGCTGCTCGCGTCGTGGACGGTGCACGCCGCGGAATTCCGCTCGACGTCCGAGCCTGCCACCGTCCTCTACGACGCGCCCTCGGCGCGCGCGCGGCCGCTGTTCGTGTACGGCCGCGACGTGCCGGTGGAAGTTCTGGTCGGGGTCGAGGGCTGGACCAAGGTCCGGGACGCCACGGGCACGATCGGCTGGATGCCGGCCAAGTCGCTGTCGGACAAGCGTGTCGTCGTCGTGCGTCCCGCAGTCGCCGACGTGCGCGCGAGCGCCGACGAAAGCGCACCGGTCGTCTTTCGCGCCGAGAAGGACGTCATCCTCGACGTGACCGAGACGGCCGCTTCCCCCAGCGCGTCGGCCACGCCCGGATGGGTGCGCGTGCGCCATCGCGACGGCGCGAGCGGGTACATCCGGCTGTCGCAAGTCTTCGGGTTCTAGCGCCATGACGCGGGTGTGCGTGCTGGGCGCCGGCGCCTTCGGCACGGCGCTCGCGGTGCATCTCGCAACGCGTGCGCTGGCCCGTCCGGCGGTCGTGCTGTATGCGCGCGATGCAGCGCACGCAGCCATGCTGCGAGGCACGCGCCGCAATGCGCGCTATCTGCCCGGGCACGAGCTGCCACCGGCCGTCGAGGTGACGGCCGACCTCGCCGCAGCCCTCGACGCGCAGCTCCTCATCGCCGCAGTGCCGGCGCGCAATCTGGCAACGCTCGTCGATGCGTGCCTCGTCGCAGGCGCGAAGGCACCGCTCGTATGGGTGACCAAAGGATTCGTGGCCGCGCCGGCGCCGCCGTTCTTCGGGCTCATTCACGCTTCCATTGCGCCGCGCTGGCCGGCTGCGGTGGGCGCGCTCTCGGGTCCGAGCTTCGCGCTCGAGGTGGCGCAGGGCCTGCCGACCGCGCTTGCCATGGCGGCAACGGACGATGCGCTGGCCGACGAAGCCGCCGCGCTGCTGCGCGGTGACACGCTGCGCGTGTATCCCAGCGGCGATCTTGCCGGCGTGGAGACGGGCGGCGCCATCAAGAACGTGCTCGCGATCGCAGCCGGTGCGAGCGACGGCCTCGGCTTCGGCGACAACGCGCGTGCCGCGCTGATCACCCGCGGGCTGGCCGAGACAGGCCGTCTGTCGGCAGCCCTGGGCGGCCGGCGCGACACGGTCATGGGCCTCGCCGGGCTCGGCGACCTGGTGCTGACCTGCACCGGCGACCTGTCGCGCAACCGCCAGGTCGGCCTGGCGCTCGCGCGCGGCGAGCAGCTCGATGACATCCTTGCCCGCCTCGGTCACGTCGCGGAAGGCGTGGGGGCCGCGCGCGCGGCACGTGCGCTCGCCCATCATCACGCGCTCGCGATGCCGATCGTCGAGGCGGTGCATCGCGTGCTGTACGAGGCGGTGATGCCTGCCGTCGCCGTGCGCGACCTGTTGCGCCGCGAGCCGCGCTCCGAAGCCGAGTAGCGCACACCCCGCGCGACGCGCTATCCCGCGCCGGCAAAGCCGTTCTGGCGCCAGGCTTCGTACACGGCGACCGCCACCGCGTTGGACAGGTTCAGGCTGCGCAGTCCGGCGCGCATCGGGATGCGCAGCTGCGCCTCCGGCGGGAACTGCGCCACGACGGCGTCCGGCAGCCCGCGCGTCTCGCAGCCGAAGACGAGCACGTCGCCTGGCGTGAAGCGCGCGTCGTACGCACTGCGCGTGCCGCTGCTGGTGAACGCATGCCACCCACGCTGCAGCCCGAGCGCTGCGCGGCATGCGGCGAAGCTCGGATGGACGCGCAGCGTGGCGTATTCGTGATAGTCGAGCCCGGCGCGGCGCAGGTCGCGATCATCAAGGCGGAAGCCGAGGGGCTCGACGAGATGCAGCTCGACGCCGGCATTGGCGGTGAGCCTGATCACATTGCCGGTGTTGGGCGGGATCTCGGGATGAACCAGGACGACGGCGAACACGGCGCGGCACTCGGTGGCGGGCGGCGAGTGTAGCAGCGCGAGCTTTAGGGCGGCAGCGTGCGCGCCACGACCCAGACCTCGACGGCCGCGGCGCGCGCACGCTGCGCCGCATGCGTGGCCGCAGCGAGCGTTGCCCCGGTCGTCATCACGTCGTCGAGGATCGCGATGCGCGCACCCGCGAGGGTGGCGTTCGCGGCGAACGCATCGCGCACGTTCGCCGCGCGGGCGGCGAGCGGCAGCGCGGCCTGCGGGCCGCTGTCGCGCACGCGTGACAACGCGCCTAGCACCGGGATGCGCAGCTGGCGTCCCACGCGCAGCGCGATCAGCCGCGCCTGGTCGAATCCGCGCGCGCGCTGGCGCGAGGGCGCCAGCGGCAACGGCACGATGGCGTCGGGCAGGGCGTCGGTGCGTTGCGCAACCACCGCCGCCAACCCGTCGGCCAAAGGCTCGGCGAGCGCCAGGCGGCCGCCGTACTTCAGTGCCTGCAGCAAACGGTCGACGGGATAGGCGTAACGCCACGGGGCGCAGGCGCGCAACCAGGGCGGGGCGCGCCGGGCGCAGCCAGCGCAGAGTGCTTCGACGCCAGGCAGCGCGCAACGCACGCAGGCCGGGCCGAGCATGGGCAGGGCTGCGCTGCATGCGGCGCACAGCAGCGTATTGCCGCAGCCGGCCCGGCACAGCGCGCACGCCTGTGGCAGGCAGGCGCGCAGCGCGCGCAGGCCGAGCCCCGGCAACGCGACCTGCCATGACGTGCTGTCAAATTTTTGGCTCGACGGATTTGACAAGTGGCTCCCCCTCCGCAAGACTGCGCCGCCAGCCTGCACGCGCGGTACGCGGGTGTCGCTGCACCTTTCGACCGAACGCCATTCGAGGTCACCGCCACGATGATGGAATCCGAAGCGATCGCCGCCGGGCGCGACGCTGCGACAACCGCCGCGCCGCGCTGGAGCGTCGAAGCCGTCGCAGCGCTGTTCGACCTGCCGTTCGGCGACCTCATGTTCCATGCGCAGCAGGTGCATCGCGCGAACCATGCGCCCAACGCGGTGCAGCTCTCCACGCTGATGTCGATCAAGACCGGCGGCTGCCCCGAGGACTGCGGCTACTGTCCGCAGGCCGCCCGGTATCACGCGGACGTGCCGGCACAGCCGCTCGTCGCGGTGGAGGACGTCGTGCGGGCCGCGCAAGCCGCGAAGGACGCCGGCGCAACGCGCTTCTGCATGGGCGCGGCATGGCGCGGCCCGAAGGACCGCGATCTCGCGCCGGTGCTGGAGATGGTGCGCGAGGTGAAGGCGCTCGGGCTTACCACGTGCTGCACGCTCGGGATGCTGCGCGACGGCCAGGCGGAGGCGCTGCGCGACGCCGGGCTCGACTACTACAACCACAACCTCGACACGGCGCCGGAGTTCTACGGCGACATCGTGACGACGCGCGTGTATCGCGATCGCCTCGACACGCTCGCGCGCGTTCGCGACGCCGGCATCGCCGTGTGCTGCGGCGGGATCGTCGGCATGGGCGAGACGCGCCGCCAGCGTGCCGGCCTGGTCGCGCAACTCGCCAACCTGGATCCGTATCCCGAATCGGTGCCCATCAATCATCTCGTGCAAGTCGAGGGCACGCCGCTGCACGAGCGCTTCGGCGGCACGGCCGCGCTCGATCCGCTGGAGTTCGTGCGCACCATCGCGGTGGCGCGCATCACGATGCCCAAGGCGATGGTGCGGCTGTCGGCGGGGCGGCGCGAGCTCGGCGACGCCGTGCAGGCGCTGTGCTTCCTCGCCGGTGCCAACTCGATCTTTCATGGCGACAAGCTGCTCACCACCGGCAATCCCGACGTCGCGGCCGATCACGCGCTGTTCGAGCGGCTTGGCATCCGTCCGGCCTGACACCGTAGCTCATGCGAGCGCGATCGACGCGCTGACGCGCGAGCTGCACGCGCGCCGCGCAGGGTCGCGCTGGCGGCTTCGCCGCACGCTGCACGGTGCGCAGGGTACGCATGTCGTGGTGGACGGCGAGCCCGTGCTGGCCTTCGCGAGCAACGACTACCTCGGGCTCGCCAACGATGCGCGGCTGCTCGATGCCGTGCGCACGGCCATCGCGCGCTACGGCGTCGGTGCGGGGGCGTCGCATCTGGCGGGCGGCCATGCCAGTGCGCATGCCGAGCTCGAGGAGGCGCTCGCCGCGTTCGTCGATCCGTGCGACGGTGCGCGCGCATTGTCGTTCTCCAGTGGCTACCTCGCCAACCAGGCCGTGCTGACCGCCTTGTGCGGACGCGGCGACGCCATCTTCGCCGACCGGCTCAACCACGCCTGCCTCAACGACGGGGCGCTGCTGTCGCGTGCCGAGCTGATCCGCTATGCGCACGGCGACGCCGACGCACTCGGCGCGCGCCTGGCGGGCAGCCGCCATCGGCGCAAGCTGATCGCCACCGACGCCGTGTTCAGCATGGACGGCGACGTCGCGCCGCTGCGCGCGCTGCTGGCGCTTGCCGATGCGCACGACGCCCTGCTGCTCGTCGACGACGCGCATGGCTTCGGGGTGCGCGGCGAAGGGCGCGGCAGCCTCGCACACGAAGGCCTGCGCTCGCCGCGCCTCGTCTACATGGGCACGCTCGGCAAGGCCGCCGGCGTGGCCGGTGCCTTCGTCGCCGCGCATCCGGCGGTGGTCGAAACGCTGGTGCAATCGGCGCGCGCGTACATCTACACCACCGCAGCGCCGCCGCTCCTGGCGTGCGCCGTCAGTGCCGCGTTGCAGATCATGCGCGACGAGCCCGAGCGCCGTGTGCGCCTTGCAGAGCGCATCGCGCAGTTCCGCGCCGGTGCGGCGAGCCTGCCGTGGCGCCTGGCCGCCTCGGATTCGCCGATCCAGCCGCTGATCGTCGGCGACGACGCACGCGCCGTCGCGCTGTCCGACAGGTTGCGCGGCGCGAGCATCTTCGTGCCGGCGATCCGCCCGCCCACGGTGCCGGTGGGCACGGCACGGCTGCGCGTATCGCTGTCCGCCGCGCACACGGCCGCCGACGTCGAGCGCCTGCTTGGCGCCTTGCGACAGGCCGCGCCGGCATGATGGCGGTGTCTGCAATGGCAGCGCCGCCGCGCGCCGCAGCGCTTCATGTCGAGAGCATGGGTGAGGGCGCGCCGCTGGTGCTCTTGCACGGCTTCGCCCTGCACGGCGGCCTGTTCGCGCCGTTGCTGCCGTGGCTCGCGCGCTCGCATCGCGTGCACGTGGTCGACCTGCCCGGTCACGGGCATTCACGCGACGTGCGGGCCGCAACGCTCGGCGACATGGTCGATGCCGTGCACGCAAACGTCGCTGCGATGGCGCCCGGCGCGACAGTGCTGGGCTGGTCGTTCGGCGGGCAGGTCGCGCTCGAATGGGCGCGCCGCCACCCGGATGCCGTGTCGCGCCTGGTTCTCGTCTGCACGACGCCCTCGTTCGCAACGCGCGAGGGCTGGCCGTGCGCCATGGATGCGGATACCCTGCGCCGCTTCGGCGACGAGCTGCGGGTGGCCTATCGCCTGACGCTGCAACGCTTCCTCACGCTGCAGGTGCAGGGCAGCGACGCGGGACGCGCAACGCTGGCGCAGCTGCGAGCGCGCCTGTTCGAGCGCGGCGAGCCCGACCCGCAGAGCCTCGATTGCACGATGCGCATGCTCATCGACACCGACCTGCGCACCGGCGTCGCGCAGGTTCGCTGTCCCACGCGCGTCGTTGCGGGCACCGGCGACGCGCTCGCGCCGGCCGCGGCCGGAGCATGGCTCGCGGATGCGCTGCCGCATGCCGATCTGCGCCTCATCGAAGGCGCGGCCCATGTTCCATTCCTCTCGCACGCGACCGCGTTCGCCGACGCCGTGCAAGGCTTCACCGATGGCCGGTGAGCCGCGGTTTCCCGCGCCCGATCCCCGCGACGTGGACCCGATCGTCGTCCGCCGCGCGTTCGCGCGTGCGGCGTCGACCTACGATGCCGGCGCAGTCCTCCAGCGCGAAGTGGGCGCACGCATGGCGCAGCGCCTCGATCTCGTGCGCCAGGTCCCGGAGCGCATCCTCGACGCCGGCTGCGGCACCGGCGAGGCCGTCGGCGAGCTCGCGGCGCGCTACCCACGCGCGGGCATCGTCGCGCTCGATGCCGCGCGTCCCATGGTGGCCGCGGCGCGCGAGCGCATCCGCAGCGGACGCTCGCTGCTGCAGCGGCTGCTCCATCCCGTGCGCGGGCACGCCGGTCGCGATCCTCACTTCGTGTGCGGCGACCTCGTGGCGCTTCCGTTCGCCGGCGTGAGCTTCGACCTCGTCTGGAGCAACCTGACGCTGCAGTGGATCAACGACCTGCCGCGCGCGTTCTCCGAGGTGCGCCGCGTAATGCGCGTCGGCGGGCTGTTCACGTTCACCACCTTCGGTCCCGACACGCTGAAGGAGCTGCGCAGCGCCTTCGCCCGCGTGGATGGTCATACGCATACGAACCGCTTCGTCGACATGCACGACGTGGGCGATGCGCTGGTGCACGCGGGGTTCGCCGATCCGGTGATGGACATGGAGCACATCACGGTCACTTACGGCGCGCCCGACGCCGTGTTGCGCGAGCTGAAGACCATCGGCGCAACCAACGCGACGCGCGGACGCCCGCGCGGCCTGACGGGGGTTGCCCGCTGGCGGCGACTGCTCGAGGCGCTCGAGCGGCTGCGCGTCGACGGCCGCATCCCGGCGACCTTCGAGGTGGTCTACGGCCACGCCTGGAAGGGCGAGCCGCGGCGCACGCCCGAAGGCCACGCGATCGTGCAGGTCCGCCGCCCCCCGCGCGGTTGAGGCCATGGCCTTCGGCATCTTCATCACGGGCACCGACACCGGCGTCGGCAAGACGGTCGTCGCAGCGGCCCTGCTGCGCGCCCTCGTTGCGCGGCGCCTGCGTGCCGTCGGCATGAAGCCCGTGTCGGCCGGCGTCGAGCGATCGGGCCGCAATGCGGACGTGGTGGCGCTCGAAGCGGCGGGCAACGTGTCGGCGGCAGCGAGCCTCGTCAATCCGTACTCGTTCGACGCGGCGATCGCACCCCACGTCGCCGCCGCACGGGAGGGACGCTGCATCCGCCTCGACACCATCGCCGCTGCCTACGCGACGCTGGCGCAGCACGCGGACGCCGTCGTGGTCGAAGGCGCCGGCGGCGCGCTGGTGCCGCTCGACGATGCGCACACCGTGCTCGACATTGCCGTCGCGTGCGCCCTGCCGGTCGTGCTGGTGGTGGGCGTGCGTCTCGGCTGCCTCAATCACGCGTTGCTGAGCGCCGAGGCCATTCGCGCACGCGGGCTCGCGTTGGCCGGGTGGGTCGCGACGCGCATCGACCCGGCGATGCCTTCAGCGCAGGCGAGCGTAGACGCGCTCGCCGCTCGCCTGCATGCACCGCTGCTCGGCGATTTCGCGGACGTCGAGTCCACGCGCTTTGCGCCGCACGTCCTCACGTCGATCGGCGCGCCA
This sequence comes from Casimicrobiaceae bacterium, assembly GCA_035475895.1. GTDB lineage: Bacteria > Pseudomonadota > Gammaproteobacteria > Burkholderiales > Casimicrobiaceae > VBCG01. Next base: position 50,217 of record DATILY010000079.1, read on the forward strand.
TGCAGCGCCGCTGCGCCGCGCGTGATCGCGCCCCGGAGTGCATGACGGGCGCAGGGTTATCCCGCTCGGAGCGGCGGCTTGCGCTTCCGTGCTAACATTTCGCGGTTTGCGAGAAGCGTCGCCGGTCGGGCGCGTCGTTCCGGGAGTCCGCTGATCCGGCATTGCTTCGGGTGCTTCGATGCCGGCCGTTTCAATGCCACCGCTTCACGTCGAGCCCGAGTTGTGCGTTGTCGCGCGCTGCAATGATTCACTCGGCACGCGCGGGCGGCGGATTGCGTTCGGCCTGCTGGCCGGCGTGAGCCTTGCATTGGGGCTTGGCTTCGTGGCAGCGGGGGCGTGGCTGGTGCTGCCGTACTCGCTCATCGAGATCACGGTCCTCGCAGCGGCGTTCGTGTGCCTCGAGCGGCGTGCGCGCGAATGGGAGCGGCTGATCGTGCAGGGCGAGCGCGTGATCGTCGAGCGCATGCGTGGCGGCCAGGTGGACCGGCGCGAGTGGAATCGCCGGTGGCTGCAGGTTCAGACGATGGTCGGGCGCGATGGCGGGCCGGCGCGCATGGTGCTGGCGAGCGAAGGACAGGCGTGCGAGTTCGGTGCGGCGCTGCCGGAAGACCGGCGCGGCGAGGTGGCGCGGCAGCTGCGCAGGCTGGTTGGCAACTGAGTGGCCACTGAGCGGCCGCGCTGGCAGGACGACAAGAATACGCAGGACGTGATCGAGGACAGCATGGTTCGCATCCGCTCGGTAATCGGCTCGCTCGCGCGGCCATCCACCACCCTCGGTGCGCTCGTCGGCGCGCTGGCTGCGGCGCCGGCGCGCGCCGCCGGCTACTGGGAGTGGTACTTCCAGCCGCCGGTCACCGAATCGGCGCGCACCATCACCGAGCTGCACGACTTCATCTTCTGGATCTGCGTCGTGATCTTCATCGGCGTGTTCGGAACGATGTTCTATTCGCTGTTCAAGCATCGCAAGTCCGTCGGGCACCAGGCTGCGCAGTTCCACGAGAACACGGCCGTCGAGGTGGTCTGGACCGTCATCCCGTTCCTGATCCTGCTGTTCATGGCGTACCCGGCCACGCGCACCATCCTGTCCATGCACGACACCTCGGCGCCGGACATGACGGTGAAGGTCACGGGCTACCAGTGGAAGTGGAACTACGACTATCTCGAGGACGGGATCTCGTTCTACTCCAATCTTGCGACGCCGCTTGCGCAGATCGAGAATCGCGAGGAGAAGAGCGAGCACTACCTGCTCGAAGTCGACAATCCGCTGGTCGTGCCGGTGAACGCCAAGGTGCGCGTGCTCGTCACCGCGGCCGATGTCATCCACGCCTGGTGGGTTCCCGCCTTCGGGGTGAAGCAGGATGCGATCCCGGGCTTCGTGCGGGATACCTGGTTCCGCGCGGACAAGCCCGGCGTGTACCGCGGGCAGTGCGCCGAGCTGTGCGGCAAGGAGCACGCCTTCATGCCGATCGTCGTCGAGGTGAAGTCGAAGGAGGACTACGCCACGTGGCGCGACGAGCAGAAGAAGAAGATGGCGGCGGCGCAGGACGATCCGAACAAGGTGTGGACGGTGGAGGAGCTGGTGGCGCGCGGCCACACCGTCTTCGATGCGAACTGCGCCGCCTGCCATCAGGCTGGCGGCACGGGCAACGCGGCGCTCGGCGCGCCCGCGCTGGTGGGCGACAAGGTCGTGCTCGGACCCAGGGCCCACCAGATCGACGTGGTCCTGAACGGCCAGAACAACGGCAAGATGCCGCCGTGGAAGGACACGCTGTCCGATGCCGACATCGCGTCGGCGATCACCTATACGCGCAACAGCTGGGGCAACAAGGCGGCCGAGAACATCGTGCAGCCGAGCGAAGTGAAGGCGGCGCGCAAGTGATGCGCGCTGCCATCTAGGAGATTGTCATGAGCACCGTTCCACACGACCACGTCGTAGGCGGCGACCACGCGCACGACGACCACGCGCATCACCCGACGGGGCTCATGCGCTGGGTGACCACGACCAACCACAAGGACATCGGCACGCTGTACCTGTGGTTCTCGTTCACCATGTTCATCGTGGGCGGCATCATGGCGCTCACCATCCGGGCGGAGCTCTTCAAGCCGGGCCTGCAGATCGTCGATCCCGAGTTCTTCAACTCGATGACGACGCTGCACGGCCTCATCATGATCTTCGGCGCGCTCATGCCCGGCGCGGTCGGGTTCGCCAACTGGATGATCCCGTTGCAGATCGGCGCGCCCGACATGGCGTTCGCGCGCATGAACAACTGGAGCTTCTGGCTGCTGCCGTTCGCGGCGGCGCTGCTCGTCACCTCGCTGTTCATGCCGGGCGGCGCGGCCGGCTCGGGCTGGACCCTCTACGCCCCGCTGTCGATCCAGAACGGCATGGGGATGGACCTGACCATCTTCGCCATCCACATCATGGGTGCGTCGTCGATCATGGGGTCCATCAACATCATCACCACCATCCTCAACCTGCGCGCGCCGGGGATGACGCTGATGAAGATGCCGCTGTTCTGCTGGGCGTGGCTCATCACCGCCTACCTGCTGATCGCCGTCATGCCCGTGCTCGCGGGCGCGGTCACCATGCTCCTCACCGACCGCCATTTCGGCACGTCGTTCTTCAACGCGGCCGGCGGCGGCGATCCAGTGCTCTTCCAGCACATCTTCTGGTTCTTCGGGCACCCGGAGGTGTACATCATCATCCTGCCGTCGTTCGGCATCATCTCCGAGATCATCCCCACGTTCTCGCGCAAGCCGCTGTTCGGCTATGCATCGATGGTCTATGCGCTGTCGGCGATCGCGATCCTCTCGTTCCTCGTGTGGGCGCACCACATGTTCACCACCGGCCTTCCGGCGGTGAGCATCCTGTTCTACATGTACGCGACGATGCTGATCGCCGTGCCGACCGGGGTGAAGGTGTTCAACTGGGTCGCCACCATGTGGAAGGGCTCGATCAGCCTCGAGGCGCCGATGCTCTTCGCGATCGGCTTCCTGTTCCTGTTCACGCTCGGCGGCTTCACCGGCCTGGTGCTCGCGATCCAGCCGATCGACGTGCAGTTCCAGGACACCTACTACGTGGTGGCGCACTTCCACTATGTGATGGTGGCCGGCACGCTGTTCGCGTTCTTCGGCGGCGTCTACTACTGGATTCCCAAGTGGACCGGGCACATGTACGACGAGACGATCGCCAAGTGGCACTTCTGGCTGTCGTTCATCTTCTTCAACGTGACGTTCTTCCCGATGCACTTCCTCGGGCTCGCGGGCATGCCGCGGCGCATTCCGGACTACTCGCAGCAGTTCGCCGACTGGAACATGGTGGCGTCGATCGGTGCCTTCGGCTTCGGGTTGTCGCAACTGCTGCTGCTGTATGCGGTGATCAAGACGATTCGCGGCGGCGCCAAGGCGCCGGCCAAGCCCTGGGAAGGCGGCACCACGCTCGAGTGGACGGTGCCGTCCCCGGCGCCGTATCACACGTTCGAGCAGCCTCCCGTGGTGCGCTAGACCGGGGCAGCACGAGGCAAGGCAAAACAGGAATCACGAGGCAACAACTGGAATCACGGGGCAACGGATGAACCTGTTGCCCCGGACACTTCGCCATGAAACCTGCTGCTGAACCCGACGTCCGCGCGGCCGCCAAGCGCGCGGCCGCGAACAAGACGACGGCGCTCATCCTCGCGTCCATCGCGATCGTCTTCTTCATCGGCGTCATCGCCGCACAGATGATCGGTACGCCGACCGTCTCGATCGCCGTCATCGGCTCGGCGGTGCTGCTGTATCTGCTGGTCGCCATCGGGCGCAGCCTGCGCAAATGAATCCCGACCGTGACCGCCGCCGGGACGAGCACCGCCAGCGCAACCGCGCGCTGTTGCGGCGGCTGGTCGTGGTGGCGGTGGGCATGTTCGGCTTCGGCTTCCTGCTGGTGCCGTTCTACGAGAAGATCTGCCAGGTGACCGGCCTGCGCAACATCGCGCGCGCCGACGCCATCGTGAACACGCAGGTCGACGCCACCCGGCAGGTGCGCATCGAGTTCGACTCGAACGTGCACAACATGCCGTGGCGGTTCCGGCCGCTCGAGCCGGTGATGAGCGTCAACCCGGGCGCCGTGACGCAGGCCGTCTTCGAGGTGGTCAACACGACCGACCATCCTGTGACGGGCCAGGCGATCCCGAGCTACGGGCCGCAGTACGCGGCGCAATATTTCCGCAAGCTCGACTGCTTCTGCTTCGCGCAGCAGACGCTGGCGCCGGGCGAATCACGCCGCATGCCGGTCGTGTTCGTCATCGATCCGGCCGCGCCGCGCGAGCTGCGCACGATCACGCTGTCCTACACGTTCTTCGAGGTCGAGGGCAACCGCAAGGGATAGGCGCCGCCGCGCCTTGCCGCGCAGCGCCCAACAGGAGTCGCCGATGGAAGCAGCCACGCCGCAAGCCGCCAAGCCGTACTACTACGTCCCGCAGCCGTCCGCGTGGCCGATCAACGGGTCGCTCGCGCTGTTCCTCATGGCGCTCGGCGCCGCGCTGTGGTTCAACCAGTACGCGGCGGGTCCATGGATCGTGCTCGCCGGGTTCCTGGTGCTGCTGCGCATGCTGTTCGGCTGGTTCGGCGCGGTCATCCGTGAATCGGAAGGGCGGCTGTACAACAAGAAGGTCGACACGTCGTTCCGCTGGAGCATGAGCTGGTTCATCTTCAGCGAGGTGATGTTCTTCGCGGCGTTCTTCGGCGCGCTCTTCTACATCCGCTCGATCGTCGTGCCCGGGCTTGGCAGCGACATCACCGGCCGCTACGTGTGGCCGGGCTACGTGGGCACCTGGCCCACCGTGGGCCCGTACTGGAACACGGTCTTCACGCCCATGGCGGCGATGGGCATTCCGCTGATCAACACCATCATCCTGGTCAGCTCCGGCGGCACGCTCACCATCGCCCACCACGCGCTCAAGGCCGGCCATCGTGCACAGCTCAAGCTGTGGCTCGCCATCACGATCCTGCTCGGCTTCACGTTCCTGACGCTCCAGGCGTACGAGTACACGCACGCCTACAGCGAGCTCAACCTCAAGCTGTCCACTGGCGTGTACGGGTCGACGTTCTTCATGCTGACCGGCTTCCACGGCCTGCACGTGACGCTCGGCGCGATCATGCTCACGGTCATGCTGTTCCGCTCGTTCCGCGGCCACTTCGACGCCGAGCACCACTTCGCGTTCGAAGCTGCCGCCTGGTACTGGCACTTCGTCGACGTGGTGTGGCTCTTGCTCTTCGTGCTGGTGTATTGGCTCTGAGCGATCACGCGGATTTCAGCGGGGCGCGGGCGGCCGACGGGGAGCGAAAGGCGCCTTGCAGCGATCGCCGTGCTTGCAGCGGTGGCGATGATACGGCGCCAGCCGGTGCCGCGAGGTGGGGTGCTCCCGCGAGAGGCGCATGAACACCAGAAGCCCGAGCGGGGCACCCCGCCTCGCGGCGAGCATGCGACGCTCGGCGCTCGATAGGCCGACCGCTCGCTACCGTGCCCCAGTAGGCGTGATCCACCCCAGGTGATACGCAAGCACCAGGAACCCGATGAGCGCCGCCGAGAGCACCACGCGAACGGCGAGCGCCGCGACGACGCGCTCGCCCTTGCCGCGATCGCGGTAGAGGAACACCAGCGCAGTGAACAGCGCCGTGACGACGGCCACGAGCGCAATCACGATGACGATCTTCATGTGCGGGCCAGTCTAGCACCCGTCCGCCGCTCATTCGTCGTGCCGACGCTCGCCGCGCTCGTCACCGTGGCGCTGTGCGTCACCGCCGGCAATTGGCAGCGCGGCCGCATGCACGAGAAGCAGGCGCTTGCCGATGCGCTCGCCGCCGCCGATCGCCTCGCCCCCGTGCCGCTGCCAGCGCGCGCCATCGACTGGAGCGCCTGGCGTTATCGGCGCGTCGTGGCGCATGGCCGCTACGATGCCGCAGGACAGTTCCTCGTCGACAATCGTGTCCACCAGGGGCGGGTTGGCTACGACGTCGTCACGCCGCTCGGGCTGCCCGATGGCCGTTGGCTGCTCGTCGATCGCGGCTTCGTGCCGGCAGGCCGGGACCGCGCTGTGCTGCCCGACGCGCCTGTGCCGCCCGCCGAGGTGACGGTCGAAGGGCGCATCGAAGTGCCGGCGCGCGGCTTCGTGCTCGGCAATCCGCAGCCGCAGGGCGCCCTGTGGCCGCACCTCGATCCCGAGCGCTATGCCGAGCGGAGCGGCCGGCCCGTCCTGCCCGTGTACCTGCAGGCGAGCGGCGGTGACGCGGGCGCGGGGCTTGCGCGCGACTGGCCCGCCCCCGACCTCGGCACGCAGATGCATCTCGGCTACATGGTGCAGTGGTACGTGTTTGCCTCGATGGCCGCGGGACTGTGGCTGTTCTTCGCGTGGCGGCGATGGCGTCGAACGTGACACAGCGCGCGCGCGTGCGCCGCCAGCTCATCCTGCTCGTGGCGATCGGCATCGCGCCGGTCGTGGCCTCGTACGCGATCTACTATGGATGGCCTCGTGCCGCGGCCGTCAACTATGGCACGTTGCACGCCGCGCCGGCACCGCCGATCACGGCGCGCCGGGCCGACGGCAGCGCGTTCACCCTCGACGATGTGCGCGGCAAATGGGCAGTGCTCATGGCCGCGGGCGGACAGTGCAACGCGGCATGCACCACGAGCCTGTATGCCGGCCGGCAGGCACGGGCGATCCAGAATGCCGACATGGACCGCGTCGTGCGCATCTGGCTCGTCACCGATGACGTTGCGCCGCCGCCGGTGGTGCTCGCCGAGCATCCGGACGTGCTGGTGGTACGGACGACGCCGGGAGTCGCTGCGCGCCTCCCTGATGCAGGCCGCGCGCTCGCGCTGGTCGATCCGCTAGGAAACCTCGTGCTCTCCTGGCCGTCCAACCCGGACATCAAGGCCATGGCGCGCGACCTTGCACGACTGTTGCGCGCCTCGAGCATCGGCTAGGCGATCACGCATGAGGTGTAAAATGCCGGGCTCCTTTCCATTGCCTGCAAGGCCGCCTTCCGGCTCCCGATGACCACGCTCGCGCTTCCCGCGCTGCACTTGCGGCAATTCCTCGCGCTGACCAAGCCGCGCGTGGTGTCGCTCATCGTGTTCACGGCGGTGATCGGGATGTTCCTGGCCGTGCCCGGTGCGCCGCCCGCGGGCGCCGTGCTGTTCGGCACGCTCGGCATCGCCTTCGTGGCCGGTGCCGCAGCTGCGATCAACTGCCTCGTCGAACAGAGGATCGACGCCGTCATGCAGCGCACGCGCATCCGCCCGTTGCCGCGCGGGCAGCTGACCTCGCGCCAGACGCTCGCGTTCGCCGTTGCGCTCGGCGCACTCGGGCTGTGGGTGCTCTTCCGCTTCGTCAATCCGCTCACGATGTGGCTCACGCTCGCCACGTTCGTCGGCTACGCGGTCGTTTACACCGTCCTGCTCAAGCCGGCGACGCCACAGAACATCGTCATCGGCGGCGCGTCGGGTGCCATGCCGCCCGTGCTCGGCTGGGCCGCGGTCACGGGCGACGTCCCGCCCGAGGCGTTGCTGCTGTTCCTCATCATCTTCATCTGGACGCCGCCGCACTTCTGGTCGCTTGCGCTCTATCGGCGTGACGACTACGCTCGCGCAGCGCTGCCCATGCTGCCGGTGACGCATGGCCGGCGCTACACGCAGCTCATGATCGTGCTCTACACGCTCGTGCTGCTGGCCGCCACGCTCATGCCCTACGCGATCCGCATGAGCGGTGCGCTCTACCTCGTCGCCGCCGTCGTGCTGGGCGCGCTGTTCGTCGCCTACGCGCTGCGCCTGTATCACGCCTACAGCGACGCGCTCGCGCGGCGCACCTTCCGCTTCTCGATCGTGTACCTGGCCGCGCTCTTCTCCGCGCTGCTGATCGACCACTACTGGCGGTGAGCCGGCGCGCCTGCCTCGCGTTGGCGGCGGCGCTCGCGCTGCTGGTGGTGGCGTGCGGCCCGCGCGGCCCCTCCTTCCAAGGCTCGGATGTGTCGGGCTCGAGCTTCGGCCACGACTTCACGCTCACCGACGCGGCGGGCAGGACGCGCTCCATGGCCGACTATCGCGGCAAGGCCGTCGCGCTGTTCTTCGGCTACACGCAATGTCCCGACGTGTGCCCGACGACGCTCGCCGCGCTGGCCGGTGCGATGAAGCTGCTCGGCCCGGATGCCGACCGCGTGCAGGTCCTGTTCGTGACGGTCGACCCGGAGCGCGACACGCCCGAGCTCCTTGCCAAGTACGTGCCCGCGTTCGATCCGCGCTTCGTCGGCTTGCGCGGCGATGCGGCCGCCACCGAGCGCACCGCGCGCGAATTCAAGGTGATCTACCAGAAGGTGCCGGGCAGCGCGCCGGACCGCTACACCATGGACCATTCCGCGGGGACGTATCTCTTCGACCCGCAGGGGCGCCTGCGGGTGTACGAAGGCAATGCGGCCTCGCCGGAAGTGTTCGCGCACGACCTGCGTGCGCTGCTCGCCGAGGCGGGCAGCTGACGCCACCGCCTACGCGCGCGCAGCGTCCTTCGACTCGATGAGCTCGATCTTGTAGCCGTCGGGATCCTGCACGAACGCGATCACCGTCGTGCCGCCCTTCACGGGCCCGGCTTCGCGCGTCACCGTACCGCCCTTTGCCTTCACCGCGGCGCAAGCAGCCGCGCAATCCGGCACCGCGATCGCGATGTGGCCGAATGCCGTGCCGAGCTCGTAGTGATCGACGCCGTAGTTGTAGGTCAGCTCCAGCACGGCCTGCTGCGATTCGTCGGCGTAGCCCACGAACGCGAGCCGGTATTTCTGCTCGGGCCGGTCGGTCGTGCGCAGCACGTGCATGCCGAGCACGCCCGTGTAGAACTCGACCGAGCGCGCCAGATCGCCGACGCGCAGCATGGTGTGCAGGATCCGCATGGATGCTCCCTAGAATTCGACCATCTCGAAATCGTCCTTGCGTGCGCCGCATTCGGGGCACGTCCAGTTCGGCGGCACGTCTTCCCAGCGCGTGCCCGCCGCGATGCCTTCCTCCGGCGCGCCGGCCTCCTCGTCGTAGATCCACCCGCAGATCAGGCACATGTACTTTTTCATCGGGCGCGCAAAGGACGGTGGCGGCGAGTGGACTAGAATCGAATTGTAGCAATCGCTTGCCGCACCTCCGTTTCCACGACGCACGCCGCGCGAAGGCCGCGGATCCCATGCCAATCGAGCGCGCCGCAACACCGCCCATCGTCCTCACGTTTGCCGGCTCCGATCCTTCGGGCGGCGCGGGCCTGCAGGCCGATCTCCTCACGTTGGCCAGCATGGGCTGCCATCCGCTGTCGGTGGTGACCGCGCTCACGGTGCAGGACACGCTCGGCGTCGAGAGCGTCATGGCGATCGATTCCGATTGGGTGTCCGACCAGGCGCGTCAGCTGCTGGAGGACATGCCCGTCGATGCATTCAAGCTCGGCGTGCTCGGCAGCGTCGAGAACATCGCGGTGATCGCGGAGATCGTGTCCGACTATCCCGACGTGCCGCTGATCCTCGATCCGGTCCTTGCGTCCGGCCGCGGCGACGAGCTCGCGAGCGCCGAGATGACGCGCGCGCTGCGCGAGCTGCTGCTTCCGCAAACGACGATCCTCACGCCCAACAGCACCGAGGCGCGCCGCCTGGCCGACGTCGAGGACGACGGCGAAGACACCGACGCGCCCGCGCTCGCCCATTGTGCCGCGCGCCTGATCGCGCAGGGATGCGAATACGTGCTGATCACGGGCACGCACGAGCCGACGCCCAAGGTGGTCAATACGCTGTACGGCAAGGATGGCATCGTGCGCGCGGACACCTGGCCGCGGCTTGCGGGCAGCTTTCACGGCTCCGGCTGCACGCTGGCATCGGCGCTCGCAGCGCTGCTCGCGAGCGGCCAGGATCTCGGCGAAGCGGTGCGCGAAGCCCAGGAATACACCTGGCAGACGCTGCAGAAGGCCTATCGGCCCGGCATGGGTCAATGGCTGCCCGACCGCCTGTTCTGGGCCCGCGACGATGCGAGCGACGCGGCGAGCGAGACGCAGCCGATCGAGGACAGCGGCGCCGATGTGCGCGGCACTCATTGACGCCGTCGGCCTGCGCCGCGTGCGCGCTCGCCGGCTGCGCGGCCTCTACGCGCTCACGCCGGACACCCGGGACACCGCAGCGCTCGTTGCAGCGGTCGCCGCTGCGCTCGACGGCGGCGCGGCCGCGGTGCAATACCGCAGCAAGGATCCGGACGCCGCGTTGCGCGCCGCGCAGGCGCGCGCGCTCGCCCGCGTGCTCGCCGCGCGCGGCGGCCTCTACATCGTGAACGACGATGCGGCGCTCGCGCGCGAGGTCGGCGCCGATGGCGTGCACATCGGCGCCGGCGACGGCAGCGTGGCCGCGGCACGCGACGCGCTCGGTCCCGAGCGCCTGATCGGCGTGTCGTGCTACGACGACCTCGAGCGCGCGCGTGCAGCCGTTGCGGCAGGTGCCGACTACGTCGCGTTCGGGAGCATGTTCGCGTCGCCCACCAAGCCGCACGCACGCCGCGCCGATCCTGCGCTGCTTGCGCGTGCGCAGGCCTTCGGCGTGCCGGTCGTGGCCATCGGCGGCATCACGGCGGCGAACGCGGACGTGCTGTTCGCGGCGGGCGCGGACGCGGTGGCGGTCATCGGCGACGTGTTCGCGCACGACGATCCGCAGGCCGTGCGCGAAGCCGCCGACGCGATCGACCGCGTCCACCGCCGGGCGACGCGGCCGGCATGAACGACCCGACCTCCAAGGTGAGCCGATGAGCCGCAACGACGAGCTGTTCGCCCGCGCGCAGCGGACCATTCCCGCCGGCGTCAATTCCCCGGTGCGTGCGTTTCGCTCGGTCGGCGGCACGCCGCGCTTCTTCGTGCGCGGCCAGGGACCTTACCTCTGGGATGCGGACGATCGGCGCTACATCGACTATGTAGGCTCGTGGGGGCCCGCGATCGTCGGCCACGCGCATCCGGATGTCGTCGCGGCCGTGCAGGCGGCGGCGCTGCACGGCCTGTCGTTCGGCGCACCGACCGAAGCGGAGATCGAGCTGGCTGAAACGCTCGTGCGGCGCGTGCCGTCGATGGAGCTCGTGCGGCTCGTCTCGTCGGGCACCGAGGCGACCATGTCGGCGCTGCGCCTCGCCCGCGGCGCGACGGGCCGCTCGAAGATCCTCAAGTTCGAAGGCTGCTATCACGGTCACGGCGACAGCCTGCTCGTCAAGGCCGGGTCGGGCGCGCTGACGTTCGGCCAGCCATCGTCGGCCGGCGTGCCGCCCGCGATCGCGAACGAGACGATCGTCGTTCCCTACAACGACCTCGACGCGGTCGACGCGGTGTTCAGTGCGCAGGGCAGCGCGATCGCCTGCGTCATCGTCGAGCCCGTCGCCGGCAACATGAACCTCATCGCGCCGCGACCCGGCTTCCTGGAAGCGCTGCGCGCGCTGTGCGACCGTCACGGCAGCGTGCTGATCTTCGACGAGGTGATGACCGGCTTTCGCGTGCACACGGGCGGCGCGCAGGCGTTGTTCGGCATCACGCCCGACCTCACCACGCTCGGCAAGGTGATCGGCGGCGGCATGCCGGTCGGCGCGTTCGGAGGCCGCCGCGCGCTGATGGAGCAGATCGCTCCGTTGGGGCCCGTGTACCAGGCGGGCACGTTGTCCGGCAATCCGGTCGCCGTGGCGGCGGGCCTGGCTACGCTCGCGCTGACCGACGTGCACGGCTTCTACGAGGCGCTCGAAGCGCAGACGCGTCGCATGGTCGACGGCCTGGTCGAGCGCGCTCGCGGGGCGGGCGTCGAATTCACTGCCCAGTCGATTGGCGGGATGTTCGGGATCTACTTCGCACCGCGCATTCCCGCTTCGTACGAGACGGTGATGGCGTGCGACAAGGCGCGCTTCAACCGCTTCTTCCACGCCATGCTCGATGCCGGCGTCTACCTCGCGCCGTCCGCATTCGAGGCGGGCTTCGTCTCGGCTGCGCACGACGACGCCGCCGTGGACGCGACGCTCGCGGCAGCCGAGCGGGCGTTTCGCGCGGTCGCATAGCGCGTTCGCGTCGTGCGGCGACGACACCGCGCGACCCGATATGACAAACGGGTGAAACCATCCGCGGCGACGGCGGTCTGTCTCGCGCCGGCGTTGCATACGCGTCGGCTCGCGGCGCTGGACTGCAACCCGTCCGGGCAGCGCGGCGAAGCACGCAGGGCCGGCGCTGGCAAACGCAAGCCCTTAAGACCAAAGGTTTTTTTGATACCGGCACAGACCGGCGTGGTAAACTTCGCCCCTTGGATACCTTCACGGCCACCGCTGAGCCCATCGTTCACGCCCCGACCGCGCGCAAGCGCATCGGCGAGCTCCTGATCGAGCGCGGCAAGCTGGATCCAGCGGCCCTCGAGCGCGCCCTGCGCCTGCAGCAGGAGAGCGGCGAAAAAATCGGCGCGTTGCTCGTCACGCTGGGCCTGGTGGCGCAACGGGATGTCGCCGAAGCGCTGGCGGCGCAGCTCGAGCTGCCCCTGCTCGACGCGGCCGGCTATCCCGAATTCCCGATCCTCGAAGAGCGCGTGTCCGCGCGCTTCCTGCGCGAATCGCGCGCGCTGCCCGTGCGCGAGGACGAATCGGAGCTCACGCTGGCGATGGCCGACCCGACGGACACGTACACCATCGGCGCATTCGAGATGGTCACGGGACGCACGGTGCGTCCGATCGTCGCCATTCCCACCGAGCTCGAGGCCGCGCTCGAACGCCTGTACGGCACCGGCAAGTCGGCGCAGAGCCAGATCATCGGCGACGTCGAGACGCGCGGCGACGACATGTCGTTCGACGCGGACGTGCAGCAGCTGAAGGACCTCGCCGCCGAAGCGCCGGTGATCCGGCTCGTGTCGCTGCTCATCACCAATGCGCTCGAAACGCGCGCGTCGGACATCCACATCGAGCCGTTCGAGAACCGGCTGATCGTGCGCTATCGCATCGACGGTGTGCTGCACGAGGTGGAATCGCCGCCCAAGCGCCTGTCCGCCGCGGTGATCTCGCGCATCAAGATCATGGCGAACCTCGACATCGCCGAGCGCCGGCTGCCGCAGGACGGCCGCATCCGGCTGCGCGTCCAGGGCAAGGAGATCGACCTGCGGGTGTCCACCGTGCCGACCATGCACGGCGAATCGGTGGTCATGCGGATCCTCGACAAGGGCGGCGTCGCGCTCGATTTCGCGCGGCTCGGCTTCGAGGACGACACGCTCAAGATCTTCCTCGACGTGCTGCTGCAGCCGCACGGCATCCTGCTCGTCACCGGGCCTACGGGCTCGGGGAAGACGACCACGCTCTACACCGCGCTCGACCGGTTGAATCAACCCGACGTGAAGATCCTCACCGTCGAGGACCCGGTCGAATACCAGATGCCCGGCATCAACCAGATCCAGGTGAAGCCGCAGATCGACCTCACGTTCGCCAACGCGCTGCGCTCGATCGTGCGGCAGGATCCGGACGTGATCATGATCGGCGAGATCCGCGATCTGGAGACCGCGCAGATCGCCGTGCAATCGGCGCTCACCGGCCACCTGGTGCTCTCGACGCTGCACACGAACGACGCGCCTTCGTCGGTCAACCGGCTCCTCGACATGGGCGTGGAGGATTACCTGCTCACCTCGACCATCGTGGGCATCCAGGCGCAGCGCCTCGTGCGCACGCTGTGCCCGCAATGCAAGGAATCCTACGTCGCGCTGCCGGAGCTGGTCGACCAGATGCAGCTGCGCCGCTTCTCGAGCGAGCGCGACATCATGCTGTGGCACGCCAAGGGCTGCAGCAACTGCGCGCACACCGGCTACATCGGGCGCATCTCGATCATGGAAGTGCTGCCCATGACCGACGGGCTGCGCAGCCTCATCATGAAGCACGCCACCGCCACGGACCTGCGCGCCGAAGCCGTGCGCGAAGGCATGGTCACGATGTACGAGGACGGCCTGCGCAAGGCGCTGAAAGGCGTCACGACGTTCGAGGAAGTCCTGCGCGTGACGCGCGAGAGCTGACGGCCGCGATTCATGCCCCTGTACGCGTACCGCGCCGTGAGCGCCGCCGGCGAAGTGTCCAACGGCGAGCTCGACGCCGCCAACGAAGCCGAGATCGTCGATCGCCTGCGCGACCAGGGCATGATGCCCGTGCGCATCGCGCCCGCCACCGGCGCGGGCGCGGCACCGGCTGCAGGCGGCAAGGCGGCGCGCAGCGGCTGGTTCACGCCGCGCCGCGTCACGCGCGATCACGTGCTCGCGCTCACGCGCGAGCTCGCCACGCTGTTGCGTGCCGGCCTGCCGCTCGACCGCGCGCTGCAGATCCTGATCGAGCTTGCGCCCACGCCGGCGGTTGCCGCATTGATGCAGGCCGTGCGCGACGACGTGCGCGGCGGCAAGGCGCTGTCGCAAGCCCTCGACGCGCGGCGCGAGGTGTTCTCGCGGTTCTACGTGAACATCGTGCGCGCGGGCGAGGCCGGCGGCGCGCTCGGCCTGGTGCTGCAGCGGCTCGCCGACACGATGGAGCGCAACAAGGAGCTCCGGGAAACCGTGCGTGCCGCGCTCATCTACCCGACGATCCTCATCTGCGTTGCCGTCGCGTCGATCATCGTGCTGCTGATCTTCGTCGTGCCGCGTTTCGAGCAGACGTTCGCGCAGGCGGGCAAGGCGCTGCCGTTGTCGACGTCCGTCGTGATCTTCCTCGGCACGGGGCTGCGCGACTACTGGTGGGGCATCGCGGGCGTGGTGTTCGTCGCGGCCGGCTGGTTCCGCCGCCGGGGGCGCGACCCGCGCGTGCGCCGTATCCGCGATGCACGGCTTCTGCGCGCGCCGCTGTTGGGCGACGTCGTATCCAAGGTCGAGATCGCGCGCTTCTCGCGCACGCTCGCCACGCTGCTCGGCAACGGCGTGACGCTGCTCACCGGGCTTGCGATCGTCAAGGACACCATGACCAACGTCGTGCTCGCAGGGGCGCTCGATGGCGTGATCGCCAAGCTGCGCGAAGGCAAGGGGTTCGGCCGCCCGCTCGCCGAGACGGGCATCTACCCGCGCCTCGCCACGCAGATGATCCTGGTGGGCGAGGAGAGCGGGCGGCTCGAGGAGATGCTCACGCGCGTCGCCGACGTCTACGACCGCGAGGTGCAGGTCGCGGTGAAGCGCTTCCTGTCGATCCTCGAGCCCCTGCTGATCCTCGGTCTTGCCGCCATGGTGGCGGGCATCGTGCTGTCGATCCTCGCGGGCGTCATGGGCATGACCGAACTCGTGCAGTGAATCGTGTCTAACGGTACCCCTTCCGCGGCCCACGGCCGCGGCCATTGAACCCGAGCGCCCTTCGTGGGGCGCCTGCCCGAAGGCGGCGACACAGCCCCCGGGCCTACTGCAACCAAATGGACTCATCGCCTCATGTGAGCAACGTGTCGTGCAGCCGGCAACGGCCGTGGCGGCGTTTGCGCGCTTCGGCCGGCCCGTCGCCTCCCGGCGACGAGTGAACCTCCAACCAAAGGCATCGCTCATGTCAATCAATCGTCGTAGCCGGTCCGCAGGGATGACCCTGATCGAGATCCTCGTGGTGCTCGTGCTGATCGGCGTGGTCATGGGCATCGTCGGCAGCAACTTCCTCGGCCGCAGCGAAAAGGCCAAGGCCGACGCCGCGCGCATCGAGATCGGCCAGATCTCGCAGTCGCTCGACCTGTTCAAGCTCGAGGTCGGGCGCTATCCCTCCACGCAGGAAGGCCTGCAGGCGCTGATCGCGCCACCCGCCGGCATGACGAACTGGAACGGCCCTTACTGGAAGAAGAACCAGGTGCCCAAGGATCCGTGGGGCAACGAGTACAAGTACGCGGCGCCCGGCCAGGCGGGCCCCTACGACATCGTCTCGCTCGGCGCCGACGGCAAGGAAGGCGGCGAAGGCGTGAACAAGGACATCACCAACCGCGAATGAGCGGCTGGTGCGCCCGTCCGTGATGCGTTCGCTCGTGCGCCAGCATGGCATGACGTTCCTCGAGATCCTCGTCGTGATGGCGCTGATGGCGCTCATCGCGGGGATCGCCCTGCCCATGTTCGGGCCGGGCGTATCGACATCGGCGCTGCGGAGCTCCGCGCGGCAGGTCGCAGCGGGCCTGCGGCAAGCGCGCAGCGAGGCGGTCGCGCAGCGCCACGAGACGTTCCTCGTGATCGACGTCGCAGGCCGCCGCTTCAAGGTCGACCAGCAGGGCGCCGAGCATCACTTGCCGGACGGCATCAGCATCAAGCTGTTCACCGCGCAGAACGACCTCGTCGACGCGAACGTGGGCGCCATCCGCTTCTTCCCCGATGGCGGCAGCAACGGCGGTCGCGTCACGCTCGCGGCGGGCGAGCGCAAGTTCGAGGTGGACGTCGATTGGCTCACCGGCCGCGTCGCGATCCTGGATTGAAACCGATGAGCGCCCCGCAAGCCTCCACGTCGTTGCCGCGAAAGCGCTGCGGACGGCCGCCGATGAAGCAAGCGGCCGGCTTCTCGCTGCTCGAGGTGCTCGTCGCGTTCGTCATCCTCGCGCTCGTCGCGACGGCGCTGTTCGAGCTGTTCGGCGGCGCGCTGCGCACGGCGTCGACGTCCGAAGAATGGAGCCGTGCGCTGCTCGTCGCGCAAAGCCGCCTGGCGCTGGCCGCCAACGCCACGCCGCTGCGCGAAGCGAGCGATGCCGGCAGCGACGACGACGGCCGCATCGCGTGGCAGACCGTCGTGGCGCCCTACGTGGTTCCCGACGCCAATCCGGATCTCGAGCGCCTGTCGGAGACGATGCCCACGCGGCTGTATCGCGTCAGCGTGGACGTCCGCTATGCCGGCGGCGACGGCAAGGAGCGCACGTTCGCGTTGTCCACGCTGAAGCTTGGCGCGAGGATCGTGCAGTGATCCCGCTCCAATGCTCTTGGTCGTCACGCATGCGGCGACGCGCGCCCGCAAAGCAGGTGCGGGGCTTCACGCTCCTCGAGCTCGTGATCGCGCTCGTCCTGCTGGCGGTGATGGCCGGGCTGCTCTATGGGGCGCTGGGCTTCGCCGGCACCGCCACGGACAAGGGTGAAGCGAAGGTCGACGCGACTTCCGGCATGCGCCTCGCGCAGGAATTCATGCGCGCGCAGCTCGAGAGCCAGCATCCGTTGCGGCTGCGCAAGGTCGCGGGGTTTCCGCTCATCTTCGCCGGCGAGCAGGACGACCTGCGGTATGCCGCGCCATTGCCTTCCCGCGTCGCCACGGGTGGCGTTTGGTATTTCCGGCTGAGCGTGGCCCGCGACGATCCGCGCTCGCCGCTGGTCCTCGAGCGCATCGTGCCGGACGTCAACGCCGCGCGCGCGCCCGAGTTCACCGCGGATGCGGAACGCTCGATCCTCGCGCAGGGCATTGCCGAGATCAAGTTCGGCTATTTCGGGCGCGACGCGGGAGCCGTGAATGCCGCGGAACCCACGTGGCGCGACCGTTGGGACAACGCTCAACGGCTGCCGTTGCTCGTGCGCGTCGAGGTGACGCCCAAGCAGGGTGCGCCGTGGCCCGTGCTCATCGTCGCGCCACGCGAAGCGCCCGAGGCCGGATGCCGCGCCTTCGATCCCACGCGGCAGATCTGCGCAGGCGTTTGATGCGACGCGCGCCCACCTGTCGTTCCATGCACGCGCAACGCGGCATCGCGCTCGTGCTCGCGCTGTGGCTCACCATCCTGCTGACGGTCATCGCCAGCGGATTCGCCTTCAG
This sequence comes from Casimicrobiaceae bacterium, assembly GCA_035475895.1. Classification (GTDB taxonomy): domain Bacteria; phylum Pseudomonadota; class Gammaproteobacteria; order Burkholderiales; family Casimicrobiaceae; genus VBCG01. The sequence continues at coordinate 67,957 of DATILY010000079.1, forward strand.
CATGCGCAGCGAGGCGCTTGCCACGCGCAACGCGCTGTCGCTTGCCCGCGTGCGCGCCGCCGCCGATGGCGCCGTCGAGCGGATGGCGTTCGAGCTGTCGCGGCCGCGCGTGCCCGATGCCTGGACGCTCGACGGCGCTGCGCATTCGTGGGAGGACGGCGACGTCAGGATCAGCGTGTCGGCCGTGGACGAGGCCGCGCGCATCGACCTCAACGTGGCGCCCGACGCGCTGCTGAAGAGCATGCTGATCGCGCAGGGCGTCGATGACGACAAGGCTGCGCATATCGCCGATGCGATTGCCGACTGGCGCGATCCGGACGACTTCAAGCGGCCGAACGGTGCGGAGGAAGCCGACTATCGCGCCGCAGGCCTCAAGTACGGGCCGTCCAACGGACCGTTCGAGACGGTCGCCGAAGTGGGGCGCGTGCTTGGCGTGACGAGCGACCTCTATGCCCGCCTGTTGCCCATCGCGACGGTGTACTCGCGCCAGCCCGGCATCAATCCGATGACCGCGTCGCGCGAGGTGCTGCTCGCGCTGCCCAACGCCACGGCCGAGAGCGTCGACGCCTATCTCCTCCAGCGCTCGGTCGCGATGGCGTCCAAGTTGCCCGTGCCGCCCTTTCCGCCGGCGCAGGCGTACTTGAGCGGGACGATCCCGGTCTGGCGGATCCATGCCGATGCATGGCTTGCCGATGGTGTAACCTTCGCCCGCGAAGCCGTCCTGCGCCCATCCGGCGACCCTGCGCGCCCGATGATCGCGCTCGCATGGCTGGAGCCGACGCGCGCACCGCCCGTGGTGCCGGCGGACTCCACCGATCTGTCCGCCGCCAACGCGGCACCCACAACGCGCAGTAGCGCCGGAGCGTCCCTCCTGGGATCTTCCGGCGGACTTGGCGCATCGCCGTCGCCTCATGGCCGCTGATCGAGATTCCACCCTGTCGTTCCCCGGCGCCTATGCGCGCGATCTTGCACGCACGCTCGGCGTTGCGGGCTTCTGGCGCTGGTGGCTCGGCCAGCTCGCAGCGCTCGTCCCGGCCGCACCACGCGCGGCCTGGCAGCGCCGCCGGATGCGTCCCGTCGTCGCCTTCGACGGCGCGCGGGCCACGGTATGGCGGCCGGTCGTCCGCGACGGACAGCTCGCCATGGCAGAGCATGCCGCGATCGCCCTCGAAGGCAATCCCGACGAGGTCGCCGCCGCGGGCCGCGCAGCGCTCGCCGGCGTTGCACGCGCGGCCGGAAACGGCGCAGGAGCCGTCACGCTGGCGTTGCCGCCGCGCGCCGTCTTGCGCAAGCAGATCGTCCTTCCGCTCGCCGTCGAGGAGAACCTGCGCCAGGTGATCGGCTACGACCTCGACCGGCATACGCCCTTCAAGGCCGAGGAGCTGTACTTCGACGCCACGCCGGTCGATCGCGATCCTGCGCGCAACGTCGTACGCGTCGACCTTGCCACCGTGCGCCGCTCGCAGGTCGATCCGCTGATCGCGCGCATCGAGAGCTGGGGCAGCAGCGTCGTCGCAATCAGCGCCGACGCGCCCACGCACCCGACCGCGTCATCCCTGAACCTGCTGCCGCCCGAGCGCCGGCCGTTGCGCGGTCCGTGGCGCCGCTGGCAGTTCTGGCTGCCTCTCGTCGTGCTGGTGGTAGTCGCATTGACGGCCACGGTGCTTCCGGTGTGGCAGAAGCGCGAGTACGCGATTGCCCTCGGCGGGCTCGTCGACCGCGCACGCGCGCAGGCGGCCGTCAGCGAGACGCTGCGCGCGGATCTCGACCGGCAGGTCGGCGACTACAACTTTGCGCTCGAGCGCAAATTCGGCTATCCGCCCACCGTGCAGGTGATCGACGACGTCACGCGGATCATGCCCGACGACACGTGGCTCACCCAGCTCGAGCTTCGCACCGCGCGCGGCAAGGAAGTCACGCGCGAGCTTTCGCTGCGCGGCGAGTCGGCCAATGCCGGACGGCTCGTGACCGTGCTCGAGGACTCGCATTTGTTCACGCAGGCGGCGCCGCGCTCGCCCACCACCAAGATCCAGCCTGGTCCGGGCGAGATCTTCGACGTGGGCGCGCAGCTGAAGCCGCTGCCCGCCCCGGCCGGCACCCCTCTGGTGATCGCTTCTGCGGCGCAGCCGGGTGGCCCAGCGCCCGTCGCCGTGCCGCTGCCTGGTGGTCCGGCGCAGCCGGGCAATGCCACGCACGGCGGTCCACCCGCCCAACCGGACAACGTGGCGGTACCCGGCAACGCGACGCAACCCGGCAACGCGACGCAACCTGGCAACGCGCCGCAACCTGGCAACGCGCCGCAACCCGGCAACGCGCCGCAACCCGGCAACGCGCCGCAACCCGGCAACGCGCCGCATGGCGCGCCCGCTGCGCCAACGACGTCATCGCCCCCGCCGGCCGCCCCGTCCGCTGCGCCGGCGCCTTCTGCGCCTGCCGGCCCGGCAAGCGCGGCATCGTCGCGGGCGCCGGCCAACGCGAGCGGCCCGGTCGCACCGCCACGGCCCGCGCCTGCGCCGGCTGCCGGCTCGACGCCTCCGTCGGCCAACGCGCCGAGCGCACGGCCGCCCGAGGCACGCCCATGACCCCCGCCTTCGCGCTGCAGATGTCGCCGCTGCGCCAGCGCGCGCTCGCGCTGGGCGTGCTGCTGATCCTGCTCGGTCTGTTGCTCGGGGCGATCGTCGCGCCCGTGCTCCTGCTGCACCGGCATTACGATGCGGCGATCGCGGACCTGTCCGACAAGCTCACGCGCTATCGCCGCGTCGCTGCGCAGGCGCCCGAGCTGCGGGCGGCGCTCGAGGCCATGAAAGCGAAGGACGGGCGCCGCTTCTACCTGCGCAACACGGCCGTGAACCTCGCCGGGGCCGAATTGCAGGAATCGGTCAAGGCAGCCATCGAGAACAACGGCGGCCGCATCACGACCAGCCAGAACACCACCACGCGCGACGACGGGCGCTTCCGCCAGATCGGCGTCAACGTGCAGTTCTTCGCGACGACACCCGCGCTGCAGAAGATCCTCACGGCCCTCGAGACGCAGGAGCCGTACCTGGTCATCGAGAACATCGCCGTGCGGCCGCTCAACGCGTTTCGCGGGTTCAAGCCCGGACCCGGCCAGGAGCCCGAGCTCAACCTGCAGCTCGACGTGAGCGCATGGGCCTATCCCGAGCCGGCGAAGGCCCCCGCGGCCCCTGCCGCGAAATCCTGATGGAGACGGCGATGCAAGCACTCGACGCACGCATCCGCGCATGGCTGATCTGGATCGCGCCGTTCGCCACGGTCGCCCTGCTGCTCGGCTGGGAAACGGACTGGGGCCGTGAGCTCAAGCACGTGCCGCAGGCGGACGCGCCGGTCAAACCGCAGCCCGTCACGATCGCGCTCATGCCCGAGTTCAAGCTCGAAGCCGGCGCCGACGTGCGGCGCGAAACCGTCGATCGCACGCTGTTCAATCCGACCCGCCGTCCGGCTCCGCCGGCGCCGCCGCCGGCTGCGCAAGTCGCCGCCATGCAGCGCGGCACGTTCGCGCTGACGGGCACGACGATGGTCGACGGCAAGGCGACGGCGCTCCTGCGCGAGGTCAACGGCGGCAAGGTGCGCCGCGTCCAGAAGGGTGAAACGGTCAACGGCATGCTGGTCGAGGACGTGAAGGCCGACCGCGTGCGCCTCAGCATGAACGGCGACTCCGAAGAGGTCACGATGCGCGTCGCGCCGGGTCCCAAGACCACCATCCAGCCGGTGCAGCCACCCGTGCAAGGCCAGCCCGGCATGCCGGGCGGTCCGCAGCAACAGCAGCCCGGCAACGCGCCGGTCGCGCAGAACGTTCCACCGCCACCGGTGGTCCAGGACGTCGCCGACGTGCTTGCGCAGCGGCGCCGCGCCGCGCGCGCCGCCGAGGCCGCCGCCCAGCAGCGCGATGCGCCCGCCGCCGCTGCGCCGGCCGCCACGCCAACTGCGCCTGCTGCCGCCGCGCCGCAAGCGGCCAAGCCCGATCCGGGCTGGAACGCCGTCTACCAGCGTTACATGCAGCCGCGCGGCCAGTAACCGATGCCCATGTCCTCTTCCCAACGATCGATCCACGATCGCCGCGCGCCGCGCCGGCGCCGGAAAAACACGATGCCCAACGCTTCCCTTGTGCGCGGAACCCTCGTTTACGCGGTTCCGCTGATGCTCGCCGCCTGTGCGACGCAGCCTTCTCCCGACCCGCTGCTGCGCCCCGGCGCGCCGCGCGACACGGCGGTGAGCGACGCGCTGGTCAAGCCGGGCGATGCCAGTGCCGAGCGCGCGCGCATCTTCCGCGGCAGCGGCGTCGTGATCAAAGGCCAGCAGCCGGGCGGCATCGTGGGGGCGACTCCGTCGGTGCAGGCGGTCGGCAGCGCGGTGAACCTCAACTTCGAGGGCGCCGACGTGCGCGAGGTCGTGCGCAACATCCTGGGCGACATCCTCAACGAGGCGTACACCATCGATCCCGCCGTCGGCGGCCAGGTGACGCTGCGCACGACCAGCGCGATTCCGCGCGAGCTCCTGCCCGCCACGCTCGAGACCATGCTGCGCATGAACGGCGCGACGATGGTCAAGGAAGCGAACATCTGGAAGATCGTGCCGCAGGCGGCCGCCGTGCGCGGCAACGTCACGCCGCAGCTCGGCAGCGTGCAGCGCGCGCTGCCGCAGGGCTACTCCGTGCAGATCGTGCCGCTGCGCTACGTGGGCGCGCGCGAGATGCAGCGCATCCTCGAGCCGTTCGCGCGCGACGCATCCGCCGTGCGCATCGACGAGAACCGCAACCTCGTCATCCTCGCGGGCACGGAGGTGGAGCTGCGCCACCTGCTCGACACCATCGACATGTTCGACATCGACTGGATGAGCGGCATGTCGGCGGGCATCTTCACGCTGCAGAACGCGGACGTGAAGACGATCATGCAGGAGTTCGACCGCATCGTGGGCGACCGCGCGCAGAGCCCGCTCGCGGGGATCCTGCGCGTCATCCCCATCGAGCGGATGAACGCGATCCTGGTCATCACGCCCAATCCGCAATACCTCGACGAAGCGCGCAAGTGGATCGAGCGCCTCGACAGTGGCAGCGGCGAAGGCGTGCGCTTCTACGTCTACAACCTGCAGAACCAGCGCGCCGAGCGCGTGGGGCCGCTGCTCCAGCAGGCGTTCACCGGCCGCTCCACGCCAGCGGTCGGCACCAGCGCGCCCACCACCGCGCCCGGAACGCCGCCAGGGCAGATCGTCACGCCGCCGAGCTTCATGTCGCAGGCGACGACCCCCGGCGCCCTCAACGCGCAGCCGACGACACCGGCGGCCGCGGCGGGCGCGGCAGCGGGTGCTGCAGCGGGTGCCGTCGCGAACGCGGCACGCGCGATCAGCGGTGACGGCGCCGCCATCGTGCGCAACATCCAGGTCGTCGCGGACAAGGACCAGAACACGATCCTGATCGTGGCCACGCCCTCGGAGTACTCGATCATCGAGGCGGCCCTGAAGAAGCTCGACGTTCCGGCGCGGCAGGTGGAGATCGACGTCACGATCGCCGAAGTCACCCTGACGGACAGCCTGACGTTCGGCGTGGACTGGATTTTCCGCAACGCGGCGCCCGGGGGCCGTGGCAGCGGCGGCAACTTCAACAACTCCCCGCCGTTCAATCCGATCCTGCCGCCGACCACCGCCAACGTCGGGCTCACCGTGCTGCAGGGCTTCAGCTACCTGATCAACAATGCGGCGTACCCCGGCGGAATCCAGGCGGCGCTCAACCTGCTCGACAAGTACGGCAACACGCGCGTCATCTCGAACCCGCACGTCGCCGCGCTCGACAACCAGAAGGCCACGATCAAGTCGGGCGACCGCATCCCGATCTGCTCGCAAACGGCGGTCGGCGGCACCAACAATACGTTCACCACCACGGCGCAGTACATCGACACGGGCGTGCTCCTGCAGGTCCAGCCGCACATCAACGCAGGCGGCCTGGTTACCCTCGACGTGCAGGCCGAGGTGAGCAACCCCGGCGCGCAGGCCAATCCATGCGACGCGCCACCCATCGCGACGCGCTCGGTGCAAACCCTCGTGAGCGTGCCGTCCGGCCGAACCATGGTGATGGGCGGGCTGATCAGCGACACCAAGGGCAACTCCTCCACCGGTCTTCCGCTGGTGTCGCGCATTCCCATCATCGGCGGCCTGTTCGGCACGCAGGGCCTCACCAACAACCGCACCGAGCTCGTGCTGTTCGTGACGCCGCGCGTGGTCGAGACGGAGCAGGACAACGAGGCGATCCTCAACGACCTGCGCCGGCGCATGCAGGGCCTCGATCGCGTATTCCCGGCAACGTCCACGTGGCCGGCTTCGCCGCCGTCGTACGTCGACCAGGTGCAGAGGTACCTCAGCCCGGGCTATTACGACCTGCCGCGGCCCGTCGGGCCGAGAACGCCCGCCGCGGCACCCGGACAGCCTACCCAGACGCCGGAAGCAGGCCAACCCGCAGGGGCAGCCCCGGTGCTGCCTGGGCCGAGCAAGCCGGTGATCATCGTGCCGCCGGCGCCGCCCACACCGGCGCCTTCGAGCTCCTCGGCGCCGTCGCCGGGCAACGCGCCCCCGCCGCCGGGCAACGCGCCGCCGCCGCCCGCCCCCGGCGGGCCTGCGCCGGCCGCGCAACCGGCCTCTCCGACGCCGTCTTCCAACGGCAGCTGAACGGCGGCTCCTTTCATAAAACGTGCTGTTGCGCGCCAGCAACAGTACGCCCGCGAAGTGCCCGCACGGCCGCGAGCGATTGACGCTC